>CALUUP010000020.1 GCA_944323985.1 Candidatus Gastranaerophilales bacterium
ATTATTTAAATAATTTCTAACAGCCTGACAAATATTATGTCTTGTTGTTAGATTATGAAGCATTTTTTCATTTCTTAAATCCAAATATCTGTATTTTAAACGAATATCTTCTGAAACATTATCATCACCTAACACAAATGGTAATACTTTTGATTCAGATAAAATTTCTACAGATTCAGGATACATTTCAACTTGTCCTGTTGGATATTTTTCGTTATATGTTTCTTCAGGACGTTTGGTTACTTTACCTTTTACCATTATTACATATTCACTTCTCACTTTTTCGAAAGCTTTATGTACTTCAGGATTTATTTGAGGGTTCGCTACTAATTGAAAAAATCCACTTCTATCTCTTAATTCTATAAATAATATCCCGCCTAGATCTCTTACTGTTGATACCCAGCCGGATAAGGTTACTTCTTGGTTTAAATTGTCTAGAGTTAGTTCTCCGCAATTATTTGTTTTCATTCTGGTCATCAGTTATTCATCTCCCTATAAATTTCTTTTTTAGCACTAAAATCGTAACAAAAACAGGGTTAAATGTAAAGTAAAGGGGAAGGTGTAAATGAGGGGGAAAATGAAGGGGAAAAATAAAAAAGAGGATAAATAAAATATTGTTGATTTGACTAGAGGATGAATTTTTATATAATTTAATATTATTAGTATATTTTTTAGAGAGTTTAATATGTTTTATTTTGAAGAATATTTGGGTAAAAAAGTTTTAAGAAGTGATCTTTTGAATGATATTAATGCTTTTTTTACGACAAGAGAGGGTTTTGATTTTAGTAAAATTCAGTCAAAAAGAGTTGTGACGCCTGGTCAAACTCATAGTGAAAATATTGAATTTGTTAATGATAAGTTGGAGTATCCAGATACGGATGGTTTGATTTTAAAAAATCGTAATGATGTAATTTATTTAAAATTTGCTGATTGTACTCCATTGATTTTTTATGATAAGAAACAAAAAATAATTGCAGTATCTCATGCAGGTTGGCGCGGGACTGTTCAAAGAATTGGGGTTAAGACTATACAAAAGATGCAGTCAAATCCTGATGATATTATAGCAGTAATTGGGCCTGCAATTTCTATGTGTTGTTATGAAGTTTCTGAAGATGTTAAAGAACAATTATTAACTACAGTTAGTAATTCCGAAGGGCTTTATCAAAATAGAAATGTTGATTTAAAGAAGATTAACGCTAGACAACTTGAAGAATTTGGAGTTAAATCAATTGATATCTGCCCGTATTGTACAAGTTGTAATAATGACTTATTTTATTCTTATAGAAAAGAGAATGGAACAAAACAAAGGCATTATGCAGTTGCAACATTTTGAGCTTGTTTAGCTTTTTGTGCTTTGCGTTTTTTATCTAACATGTTGGTTACGTATATATTTAAGTTTGGAATACCTAAACCAAGTACTAAACCTGAGAATATATAACCTGTAAGTTGAGCTTTATTTAATGTTCCTAATCGTTTTTTAGTTAGTTTTTTTACATTATTATCACTGATTTTATCTAAATCTTTTAGCATTTCTTTGAAAGTTTTTGCAACTAATTTACCGTTATTTTCTTTGGTTGTAGAAATTCCGTTTTTAGCAAGTGTTTCAATTAGAATTTCATCTCTTGTTTTTAATTGAGCATTAAATGTACGCTTAAAAATATTTTTATCTTTAGTTTTATTATTATAATTAATAACTGATTTATCTAACATATCAGCTGTAAGTTTATTTACGATATCACCTAATACCAACCAACTTAGGTAACCTAGTGTATCTTTTGTTAAAACTTCCCTAAGTTCGTCTTTATCACGTGCAGAGAAAATCCTGGAAATAATTGTAACACCATAAATACCTTTAAGTTGTTCAACTGTTGGCCATACTCCTTTAAATGCCATTTTGTCCATAAATTGTAAAGGACCAGCTTTTAGGGTAGCTAAAATCATACTAAAGAAACCTACGCTACTTGCAGCTTTTATTACTTTAAATTGATTACTGTTATCTTTACTTCTTCCTTCTACGCCAACAAAACCATCTGAACCAGTTTTTAATTTTGATAAATACATATTTATTGGTTGAGTTGCCATACCAACTGCAGCACCCATTAAAAAGCCGATTCCAGCTCTGGTTTTCATAAATTTTTGTAAGCCTTTTACGAAAGAATTTTCTTTTATACCTTTTCCTGATTTAATTTGGTCTTCAAAAGCTTTTGTTACTTTTTCCTTGTTAAATGAATGTGATACTAAATAAATGTCGTCTAATAATGTTTTTAAATTAGATTTACTTGTTATTTTTTTATCTACTGATTCCAATATATATTCTGATTGAGCACCTGTATTTTCAGTTATTTTATTCATAATAACGTTTCTGGCGTTAACTGTTTTATCTTTTGTCCATTCTTTAAAACGTAAATTTTCATTCTTTAAAGCTTCATCAAAATATTTTGCAGCTTCTTCGATAGTATCATTTGATAATCTTACAAAGCCTTCTTTATCTGCGTTTTTAGAAGTTGGGTTAAAGGCTTTTATGTTGCTTAATGTTTCTTTTAAATATTCGGTTTGAGTTTTTTTATCTTTTAATTGTCTTGCTTTATTATCAGCTAAGATATTCAAAGTTTCAGGTGCAGTAAAAATTTTATTAATATTTACTTCATATTTTTTGTTCATAGCGTAAGCTATTAAAGAACCTGCAAGTATACCGTAAGAACCGATTAACGTATCATTAACCGTACCCATAATTTCACGTCTTAAAGTTTCCATACCTGCTGTCGGACCACGTTTTATCATATCACTGGTTGTTCTTGGTGCAACCATAGAGGCAATATCAATTGCATTGGCTCCTAGTGCTTGATTTGTAGCAAAAAACCTTAAACTTGTATCAACTGCATTTTTAAAATTAATATTTTTATTTTGATATTGATTTGGTTGAGTTGAATGTACTTTCATTGTTAACCTACGCTATTTATTTTTTTATTTCGACTTGTGTGTTGTTGTTTTCTTGTGCTTGTTTTAAAGCTAATTCATGTTTCTTTTTGGTATTTTTTCTTGTAAATACCGGAACTATTATCCCTAATAGAATTAATGATAACCCAAGGTTTGCTATTTGGCAAACAGAACGTAAATTTTTGGCGTTATTTAATTCTTTTTTAATTGTATTTAGTTGTTCTTTTGTTGGAGTTAACCCTTTTTCTTTTAGCATTTGTTCTGTTTTACTTGTAACTTCTTCTGAAGATTTTACATTTATATCTTTAACCCAATGCCAAGCTTTTTGGAAAATATTTGCATTTTTATCTAATTGTTTTGTTTCATTTAATAAAATAGTACCGGTATTTCTTTGAATTATTGATGCGGCACCTTTTGCTGCATAATCACCTAAGAAATATAAACCTGAGAATGTTGCAATGTCCCTTATTGTTGATTCTGCAAGTTCATTCTTGTCTTCGGCTGCTGCCATTCTTGATGCAAATGTTGAGGTTGATATAATTCTTGCTTGATCCATTGTTGGGAATATTCCTTTGAATTCAAGCATATTCATACTTGGCATTTTCATCATTGAAAGAAGTGATACTCCTAGCATTGAAGATATTGATATTAATTTTTGTTTAAATAATCCTCTTTTTTCTTCAGGAGTCATTTCTTTAGGTTGACCGTTTTTACCAAAATCATCATAGATAGGGGCTCCTTTTACACCTGATATCTTACTTGTAATCCAACGGTTAATATATTGCATTGAAATTGCTAACGGTAAAACTACTGCTAATCCCATTAAACTTTTTGATTTTACTAAAGTTTTACTTTTTTTAGCAAATTCTTCTATGCTGAGTTTATTACCTTGTTTTTGGAATTCACTATAGAATTTTACAGAATCTTTTAGCATTGAACCCACTGATAGGGCTTTAACTTCTTTTCCGTCTGCAATTTTTACATGTTCAGAAATTTTTGTTTTATCTACAATTTCTTCTATTATTTTATTAAATTTTTCTTTAAAAGCTTTTTTAGAAGCTTTTGTATCTGTTGATGATTTAGATAAGTCAGCTAAACTCTGTGCATACTTATCTAATTCCTTTTCTGATAATACGTCTTTAAATACAACTTTATGATTTTTACCTTCTGAACCCTCAATATTTCCTAAAATTCTTTTTAAAGAATCTTTAACTTTATCTTCACCTTTTGCGTGTTTGTAATATTCTTCAGCTTTGTCAATCAAAGTACTATCTGCCCAACAACCTGACATATTTGAACCTTTTGGCATAATAATCGGATTTAAACATTTAGCAATCCCTAGAGTTATAATACTTGGAATTAAGCAGTTTACTACTAAACCGGACGATTCTCTTCTAAATGCTTCAAATCCTGCAAACCAGTTCGTTGTGGATTCTACAACTGTTCTTGGCAAAATTGCTGATAACATATCAACTACGGTAACATTTACCATTGGCATTCTTTCGCACATTTGAATGCCTGTTAATATCATTGCTCCTGCTCCTTTAAAATTAGGATTTTGCTTTCCTTCATCTTTTTGGTTACGAACAATTTGATAGCTATTTAATTTACTAGTGTTTTCTATATTTATCTTATTTATCATACACATATAACTTTTTTTATATAAGTTGATTATATCAACTAAGATATACATTTAAAAGTCGCTAAAAATAAAAATTGCTAGTAAATATTCTTTTGTAAAGAAAATGTAAAGTTGTTATTTTGATTATTTTTTTCATTTTAGAAATGTTTTTTGATTGTTTATTATTTTTATATAAAGTTTTTTAAGAAAATAGCTTAAAATATATAAATTTTTATAAAAATTAGATAAGAAATTTTTGTAAATTTTTGTAAATTTTTCTCTTAAATACTTAGTTAATTAGTTTAATTGAGTAAAAAAATATTTTATCGTTTAAGCTAATTAAACAGCATAATAAAAATGTAATGATATTGTTATGAAAGTAACAAGTTTTTTTAAATTATTAAATAGAAAAATTAATAAGTATGACAAAGTTGCTACAAATCCGTTTGGAAAGCTTCCACTTTCGATTACTTTGATTTGGGTGGAAGAAGATAAAGATAAAAAAAATCCTTTCGACGGAAAAATTTAAGCGCTATATTCAACTTTTTTAGCGGTTATTTTGCTAGGATCAATTATATCCATTATTTTATCGACATCATGCCCATCAGGATTATCTGTAGCTTTAGGATTGTATGCGATACCTTTTTGTTTACAAGCATTAGCGACTTGTTTTTGCTCGGAAGGTAATATTTTTTGCCACATTTTAGAAATTCCTATTGGCAATGCAAATTTGCCTACACTGGCTATAGTCGCAGCAATGGCTCCTCCTGCACTTAATGGATTTAATATTAAAGCCGGTAGTACAAAATAACTTAAGCAACGAACAAGTGATTTCCCTGTTTCTTTGCCTCCGTTTTTCCAATTTGTGCCTTCAACTTTTTGTCCGATATCATCATATTTTAGTTTGAAAGCCGATGGAACATCCATAAAATCAAAAATACATGTTCCAAGGGTAACAATGCCTGCTATACCACCAGCCTTTGCTAGTTTTGGTATTTTTTTTAAAAAACTCGTATTATTATCTGCAACTGCGCCAACTGTTGTTGCTGTCATAATAACTCCTAATTAACTTAATTTTATCCCTTATATTTATAAAGTTTTTTGGGAGTTTATTTTTGCTTAATTATTAAATAATGTTAAGTTTTTATTTTATATTTGGAAAAGCATATATAGTGCCATCTTTTTCTCTCCATTTAAGATAGCCTGTTTTAGGTGTTTTATCTATGTCATAAACAGAAACTAAAGCCCAGTTGCCTCGTACAGCTGTTAAATTTATTTGTTTTATGTAATTTAATTTTGCTACGGTTTGTGATAAATCATCACTCTTTGCTTTTAAAACATCTATTTCTTCTGGGGCATCTTTTAAAATTCTTAAACCATATTTTCTTCCATACATATTATAAAAACTTAACCAAGGTAGAAATTGAAATCTATCTTCTGTTAAAACCCAACCTTTTGCACCTGTTTTTTTATCATATATTACTTCCACCCAACCTTCGTCTCCTATATCTGAAACATATAGAAAACCTAATTTTTTTTCATTTAATAACGCTGCAAAAACACTGTCTGGCATGGTTTCTGATGTATATTTAAATTCAAATTTTTTTATAATGTTAGAATTTGCTTCAGGTTCGGAAAAGATTGTTAAATTATCTCCTGTTTGATACATACCAATTGCTTTTTTAGGGATTGAATTCATATAAAAAGGCATTGTGTCTGCATAAACTGAAGATATTAAGAATAGTGTTATAATCAATGTAAACAAATTTTTCATGTTCTCTCCTGTAAATTAAAGATATTGTAACATTTAATTATTTTTTCTACAAATATATATTATACAAATCTCGATTATAAATTTTGTTTTGATACAATTATTTTAGGAGAAATAATATGGATGATTTTAAACATTATACCGTAATGCTGAATGAAGCTGTTGATGCTTTAGAATGTTGTGATGGAAAGATTTATGTTGATTGTACTCTGGGTAGTGGGGGCCATAGTGAATTAATATTGAAAAGAATTTCTCCTAATGGTAGGTTAATAGCTTTTGATATCGATGATGAGGCTATTAATCATGCTAAAAATCGTTTGAGAGATTACTCAAATTTGACGATTGTGAAGTCTTCATATGTAAATATAAAACAGGAATTAAAAAAATTAGGAATAGATAAAATTACCGGAGGGGTGATTTTAGATTTGGGAGCTTCGTATCATCAACTTACTAAGGGTGAAAGAGGTTTTTCGTTTTCAAAGGATGCTCCATTAGATATGAGATTTGACATGGATGCTAAATTTTCTGCATATGATGTTGTTAATAAGTATTCAGAAGATGATTTGGTCAGGATTTTTAGTGAATATGGAGAAGAAAGATTTTCGAAAAGAATTGCAAAAAAGATTGTGGAAACTCGAAGGATTAAAGCAATTAGAACAACGAAAGAGTTGGCTGATCTTATTATTGAAGCGACTCCTCGTGTTAAGTCTAATATACACCCTGCTACAAGAGTGTTTCAGGCTATTAGGATAGAAGTTAATAATGAGTTAAAAAATGTAAATTTTGTATTACATGATATATTGGATTTATTAACAGAAGGTGGTATAATTTCTGTAATAAGTTTTCATTCTTTAGAGGATAGGATAGTTAAACAAATCTTCAAGTATGAGAGCAGTAAGTGCAGATGTAATGATATGATTTGCAAATGCCCGCCGCCTAAAATTGAGTTAGTAAATAAAAAACCGATTATGGCGAGCGAAGAGGAGATAAAAGAAAATCCGCCATCACGAAGTGCTAAGTTAAGGGTAGTTAGAAAAATTCGAGATTGACGGCTGCTGTTTGGGAGTAGAGGAGTACATAGTTGGTTTCGGCTTTAAAATTGAATAATCATAATGAGAATGGTTTAGTTTATTTTATTAAAAAATTCTCAAAAGAGAATAAAAAAAAGTACGTATCTAGTGAACAGAATGGAAAAAAAGATTTTATTGATAAATCTATTCAAAAATTAGCTGTTAATAGTATAATAGAAGGGTACTTTCCAAAGGAGAATCTTGTAAGAGATATGGCGATAAAAAGAGTTAATAAAACTTTATGTGTCATTTTGAGTATGCTTATTGGTATTGTTATCGTAAGTTATTATTTTGTTATTTCTTGTGAGATGAAATTAAATGATTTAAGTAGACAAACTGTAATTTTAAATAATGAGAATGAAGAATTACAAAATAAGCTAGATAGTTTAAAATCATTTAATAATGTAGATAAGACGATGGAAAAAACTAATATGCTTCAAAGAGCAGGACAAGTAATTGAAGCTCCTGAAGTTATTGTGGATAACTCTTCCAGAAGTAAAAAAATATTTAAAAAGAAAATTTTTAATTATGCTATAGGGTTTTAGTTGTAAATAAAAAAAGGCGGTCGATGTTAATTTAACATCGACCGCCTTTTGTATTTATCTTGCAATTATTGATAGCTTTTCTCCTTCAACAGGAATTTCTTTTTGTTTGTATGGATTTGAAGTGAAATTATACTGAGGATTAAAGTATTCTTTATGTTGTTTTCCTTTAAATACAATCTTTTTGATATGTTTTAAAATCATAACTCCATTTTTAGAAGTTAAACCATCCATAATGATTTTACCGCCATTTTCTTTTACGATACCACGCATACCGTTACCTAAATCTTTGACAACATATTTAGCCTTATCTCTTGCGTTGGCATTCATAAATACTGTTCCTACAGGGATTGAAACTCCTGCTGCAAGAAGAATTGAATCTACTTCTGATTTTGGTTGAATTGGAACGTATTTGTTTTCTGGATTAATAGAATCTATGTTGTTTTCTTCAAAGAATTTTTTGCGTTTTTCTTCAGTATCTAAACCATATTTTGCAAAGTAATCAACTCTATTACCGAATTCTATATCTCCAGCATTCATTAAAGTAATTGTCATATCTCCGTTTGCATTTTGCATCATATATGCAATTTTTGCCAATTCTTTAGATAATTCTCTACGTTCATTTTCTAAAGATTCTCTTGTTTTAGAATCTAAGGATTTGTTACCGTTTAATTCATCATTAATTTGGTAAATACGTCCTTGAACGGTATCTCTATTTTTAGAGTTTGTTAGAACATCTAAAGCATAAGGAGTTCCATTATTGAGAGCTTCCATTTCATTATCTGAACGAGTTTTTATTGTTTCGTTCATTCTATTCATAACTGTTTTTCTATAGTTACCGATTAAGTTATCTTCGTTTAATTGTTCCCAAGGAAGTGCATTTCTGTTTTGAAGATAAATGTTTTTAGCTTTTTCTTCATAGCCGCTCATTGCTAATTCGTCGCCTGCAAACATTGTTGGAATGCCGAATAAACCTTTTAAGTATTCCATTATCATTTCAGCTTTTGCTTCTGCTGGTTCTGTTGCTGCTTTATAAACATTATCAATTATTGCTTCTTTATTAGTTATTTCATGACCTGATTTATATTCAGCTTGTTTTATTGCCATTGTGATAGCAGTTCTTATATCTCTTGCGGCATATCCATTTTTTCTCATTGCATTTACTGGGTCTTCGATTTTTGGAAGTTCTGATGTATTACTTTTTACAGTATTTTCATCGTATTTTTCTACAAAATCTTTTACTGCAGAAAATATTGCATTTTTTGCTCTTTGAGATTTTCCTGAAGCTACATATGAATCTCTAATTAATGCTGCAAGATTTACTGTATATAAGTTATAGTTATTATAAATTTCTGAATTACTTACAGTAGAATCTGATATATCTTCAATTTTATCTTTTTTATTAAGAAGCATATTGGCTAGTTTTCTATTATGAATACTTTGAGAATCTTCTCCTGAGAAATAGCCTTTTACAAGATAATTTCTAAAATTATTATTAGCATTTTCTTGTATTGATTTTAATAATTCAGATTTTTCTGTTTCGGTAAGTTTTAATCCGTATTTTTCTTCTGCAATTTTTGTTATTTCATTAAAAGCGTTTTCAATACTTGATAATTCTTTAATATTAATAACTTGGAAATTATTAGTAACCCCTTCTCCTAAGTAGTTACCATTTGCTAAATCAACAATTGCAGAATTGATTAATTTTCTATCATTATCAGATACGATGTTTTTAAGATCGTTATTAAGAACATCTTTAAGTAATTTGCTCATTGCGATAGCTTTAGTACTTAAAGTTCTAAAGTACTCTTGATTAGCTGCATTTAGTTTTAATTCTATTGGCATTTCATCGATTGATTTTGAATCTGATAAAACTTGTAGAGCATCTAATCTATGTTGAACTTTATCTCCATTATCATGGAATAGTTTCATATCTAAAGCCAAACCGTGAATTAATCTTGGTTTATCATGGTTACCCATAAAGGTATATAAATTTCTTAAATAATCTACGCTTCTTGTTTGAAGCAATAAATCCATACGATTTCTAAATCTATCGTGGTTAGGAGATTCTCCGCTGCCTTCATCAAAAGATGGAGCAAAAATTGTTAATAAATCTGTGAAGAAATAAGAGTATCCTGCTTCTGATGTAATACCTGTTTCGTTAAAGAATTTTGCTAAAGCATCAGGTTCTCCGTTAAATTTAGGATTATTTACATTTGTATCGCCATTATATGGACAAGAATTTGGTCCATAAGTACTTTTCATTAAATCAGGAATATCAGTAATTTCTGCAACTATGTATGAATTAGGGTTTTCTGATTTAACTCCTTGAACGAATTTTGTCCAAAATTTTATAACATCGTTCCAGTTATCGTTAAAATCGTTATCACCGTTTCTAATTGCATCCATATCCATTACGTCTTTTGCAGCATCTAACCTCCAGTCAAGTCCTAGAGCTGATCTTTCATTTAAAGCTTCTGCTATTCTGAAACTTGCGGTATCTGTTCCATTGATTCTTTTTGAAATAGAATTTGCGACATATGAAATATCTTCTTTTGATAAGTTTCTTAAACCTTTTTGCATTTTATTTGCTAACATCTCTGCTTCGTCTTCAGGATTGTGAGCGTTTATTTTTAAAGATTTTAAAGTTGTATCATTTTTTAGTTTGTCATAATCGTAAGTTATTTCACCGTTTGATAATATTTTTGTTTGTAATTTATCGCCTGTAAGAGATTTTAAGAATGCGTATTTTGTAATATCTTGTCCGATTAAATCTGTTACATATTCTCCGTATTCAGTATAATCTCCATTTGCATCTAATAATTTTTCATTAGAATTTTTGTTAACTTCTTTGATTATTGCATCTGCAAAATCTTTAATTTCATTATTAAATAAACTATTTACTTTTTTATAATTTTTAGCATAAGGTTCTACAAGATGAGGATTATTATTTTTCATTAAATCAAATCTTGAAACCCCGATTGTTTCATCTGTAGTTGCACGATTTGAGAAATAAGAAGTTGATAATACTCCAACAGTGTTTTCTCCAAATTCTAATGCATCTAAAGGCATTTTCATAAGAGATTTTACTGTAACATCATCTTTTTGTAAGTTACCTTTTGTTTTTAATAAGTATTGAGCATTTAAAATGTTATTTAAAACTTTATCAGAAATTTTTGCTTCTTGAGGAAGTTTACCTGCTTCGATAAGTTTATTTATACCATCAACTGTTTTTACACCACTTACAGTTTGAGCGATGTACATTTTTTGTATGTCATTAACTTTAGCTGTCCAATATTTACCTGCTTGAATTGCCATATCTTGAACTTCTCTAGCACCACGTTCTATCATTTGTTGTTCGTGATATCTTTGAGCTCTATCAGGCATTGCTTTTAAAAGTTTTTCATCATAACCTGAGATATGATAATTCATTTTTACCATATCAGTGTTTGCGTCCCAAGTTACAAATCCGCCTTCTGTTTTTTTATCTATTTTAAAATTAGAAAATTGAGAAGCTAAAATTGTTCCTTCAGCTGTATCTAATTTAATATTTTTTCCTTCTTTTTTGTTTAGGTCATTAATTAGTTCAATTCTATTATCGTATTCTTTAGGGTTAATTTGGAATACGTAATTTATAATTGTATCATCATGACTGTTAATTGATAATTCATTTCCTGATTTTATATTTTTGTAAGTATCAATTGCTTTATCTAAAGCTTTTACTTGCTCATCACCAGCTTGTGATGCATCATAAATTTGATACAAAGTTTCTTTATTTGCATCATAATTACTATTTGCTATTTTTTTGTAAGTTCCATCTGCTTGTAGTTCATATTTATAAGGTGCATTAATTATTCTATGTCTTAGGTTTTCACTATTTTGAGGAATAGTTCCATATCCTAAATTTGTATCCTTAATACTGTTCATTCTGAACCAATAATAAGATTGAGGTTTTTTCTCTGCCCATCTTAAAGCATATTGGAAATGGATACCTTCAAGACCTTCAGAAGTGAAAGTTCCATCATATACATATTTCATTCCGTTAGAATATAAATCTCTGAAAAATGATGCAAAGTTTTCAGTATTTCCCATTCTGGAAGCTATTTGCATATTATTTTTGTTCCAATAGCTGTGAGATGAAACGCTGTCTCCGTTAGCAATTGGAGTTGTAAATAAAACTTTATATCCGTTTTGTTTTAAATATGGAATACCTTTTTGTAATCCTGCAATAGAACCATTAAATTTATTGGAAAAAGTTCTAATAGCTCCTTCCATTTCTTTTTGATAATTAGAATCATAATAAATTTCACCGGTATTAGGTTCTGAAAAACCTCTATACATAGCTCCCGGCATGAAGGAATCGGGAATTGCTAAATATCCTGCTCCTTGTACCATAGGAGTTGTACCTTTTCTTGTAACTAAAGTGTATTTATAATTTTCAACAGGATCTTGATATCTTTCATAAGCTTTTGTTACATTACCGTCTTTATCTTTAACTTGATGCCAGGTTTTATCGTTATGAATTCTGAATCCATACTCATTTCCGAGAGATTTCATTTTAACACCTGTATCAGGACCTTCATATACAATCTCGCCTGTTTCTTTGTTTTTTCTTACTATTTTATAAGCAAAAGGAGCATCTTTATCTAAATTAGTAATGTCTTGTAAATTGACTTCAATACCTTCTGGTTTTAAGAAAAATGATGTAAGTGGAGTTTCATCGATTTTATAATTGTATTTTTCTGTAGGAACAGCTCTAAAAATCTGTACCTCACAGGTTTCTTTATCACTATCGTATGGATAGTTAAATTTCAAAATAGTTTCACCAACATTGTTTTTTATATGTTGATATCCTTTAAACCCTAAATTTGATACACCGTTAATTTTATTTACAAACACCTTTTGAAACTCCTTCTATAAATATAAAGATTGTAAAAAAAATATTTTTGCTTAATTTCTAGGCATGTGAATGAAAATTTTACAAAATTTAATAATAAATATAATACACAGTATGCTTGAATTATATAATGAACAAAATCTAAAGTAAAGGACAATAGAATTAGATATCTACGCCAGACATCATATCAATCAGTGTATCAATTGTATTTTGCATATTTACGCTATCGGTAGTTCTTTGTTGTAAAAAAGCATTGATTTTAGGCATCATCTCTATTGCAATATCTAATTTAGGATTAGTTCCCGGTTGATACATTCCAACATCAATCAAATCTTTGTTTTCTCTATACATAGACATGATTTTTCTTAATTTAGAAGCTGCTTCTTTGTGAGGTTGAGATGCAATCGCTGACATAAGTCTTGAGATACTTCCTAAAATATCTATTGCAGGATAGTGGTTAGCTTCGGCAACTTTTCTTGACAAGAATATGTGACCATCGGTAATACCACGCACAGTATCTACAATAGGGTCATTAATGTCATCACCTTCCATAAGTACTGTATAAAAAGCTGTTATTGAACCCTTAGGACTGTTACCTGCTCTTTCAAGAACTTTTTGAAGCCAAGAAAATATTGAAGGGGGGTATCCTTTCATTGTTGGAGGTTCTCCAATAGAAAGACCTACCTCACGACCTGCCATTGCACAACGAGTTACGGTATCTGTCATTAAAAATACTTTTTTCCCTTGATCTCTGAAGTATTCGCAAACTGCTGTTGCTGTTAAAAGACATTTTTGTCTAATTAAAGGCGGCTGGTCTCCTGTAGAACATACAAGAACAGATTTTTTCATACCCTCTGGACCAAGAGCATCTTCAACAAATTCTTTAACTTCTCTTCCACGTTCTCCGATTAATGCAACTACGTTTACGTCGGCATCAGAATTTCTTGCAATCATACCAAGTAAAGTACTTTTCCCAACCCCAGAACCTGCAAATAACCCCATACGCTGTCCGCAACCAAATGTTAGACAAGAATCTATTGCTCTTACTCCAGTTGAAAACATTTCTGTAATAATTGGTCTTTCAAATGGTCCTGGAGGGGGGCCTTCTACAGGACGCCAAGTTGCACCTTCTAAATCTAAAGGTTTTCCGTCTATCGGTTCTCCCATAGGGTTTATGAGTCTTCCTAAAAGAAAATCTCCAACTGGAATGATAATTGGTTTCCCTGTTGTTTGTACTAAGCTCCCTTGACCTATTCCTGCGCCGTCATATAAAAGTAATAATTGTGCTACATCACCTTTGAAGGCTACAACTTCTGCGGGTTTTTTCTCTCCATTTGCAGCTTCAATATAGCATAAATCTCCTATTTTGAGTCCAGGTAGTTTTACTTCTACTGTTAAACCGAGTAATTTTGATACACTACCTTTAAATTGATATAAGTCAAGGTTCTCGATTTTTTCTCGAACCTTGACTTTTAGATTATCTAAATACTCTTGATTAACTCCATCCATATTTTTATTTTATCATATTTTTTATGTGTAAGTAAACTAGTGACTGGTGAATAGTGAATAGTGAATAGTGAATAGTGAATAGTGAATAGTGAATAGTGAATAGTGAATAGACATTTATTAACTTCTTTTAAACTTATAAACTTATCTACTTTTACACTAATCGTTTAATCATACTTATCAGCCCAATACATTTACCCACTCAATACATTTACCCCTATCCTCTTTCACAGATAGTTTGAGCAACGTAAACTCCTGAAGCTGAAGCTTGGATTAACCCTCTTGTTACACCGGCTCCATCTCCTATTGTGAAGAGGTTTTTAACTCCTTCGGTTTCAAGTTCGTTTGTTAATTTGACTCTTGCAGAATAGAATTTAACTTCGATACCGTAAAGAAGTGTATATCTAGATGCTGTTCCAGGTGCTATTTTATCAAGAGCAAATAACATTTCTATAATACTCTTCATTTGACGATATGGGATTACCAAACTTAAATCGCCAGGAGTTGCACAAGTTAATGTTGGAGTTATTATACTTGATTTTATTCTATCCGGAGTAGATCTTCTTCCTTCAAGTAAGTCTCCAAATCTTTGTACTAGAATTCCACCTGCTAACATATTTGCTAAACTTGCAATGTGTTGACCATATGCAATTGGCTGTTTAAAAGGTTCAGTAAATTTTTTACTAACTAATAGGGCAAAGTTTGTATTATTTGTTTTTATGTTTGCATAACTATGACCGTTTACGGTTGCAATACCGTTATAATTTTCTTGTACTACTTCGCCGTTTGGGTTCATGCAAAAAGTTCTTACTTCGTCTCCAAATGTTGGTGAATGATAAACTAATTTTGATTCATATAATTTATCTGTTAATGGTGCAAATACTGGAGCTGGTAATTCAACTCTAACACCAATATCAACTGCATTGTTTACCATTCCGATTTTGTTTTTTGCAAATTCATGCGTTAACCAATCTGCTCCTTCTCTTCCAGGTGCAATAATTGTATATTCTGCTTTAATGATTTCTCCGTTATCAAGAACAATTCCTTTTACTTGTTCGCATTCAACGATTAAATTCTTTGCAGAAACATTATTTAGAATAGTAATTTTTTCATCTAAATAATCTTGCATATGTTTAAGAACATCAAGACTTCTTTCTGTGCCTAAATGTCTTACCGGTGAATGAACAAGTTTTAATTCTGCTAATACAGCTTGTCTTTCGATATCCCTGAATACTTCCATATCAGTTCCAAATACTTCATCAGTAGCACCGTGTTCCAGATACATATTATCAGCATATTTGATTAATTCTTCAACTTTTTCGCGTGACATATAGTCGACTAAATGTCCACCAACGTCAGGAGTAAGGGTTAATTTCCCATCAGAAAAAGCTCCTGCTCCACCCCAGCCGCAAAGTAAGCCGCAACGTTTACAGTTTACACATTTTGGGGAGCCTTCTCTTATCGGACATTTTCTGTTTTCAATTTTTTGTCCTTTTTCTATTAATACAACTTTCCAATCAGGGCGACGCTTCATAATTTCTAACGCACTAAAAATTCCGGCAGGCCCTGCTCCGATAATTGCAACATTGTACATAATTTAAACTCCTAACTACCCTATTACTTATTTAGAATACATGAAAAATAGACTTAAATCAATTTTGTAAATTTATTCTTTATAATTATATAAATCCGTATATCAACTAATCCTATAGAATGGTTTTTATTGTTTTTGCTTACATTTCTTTACATTGTTATTGTTTGACCTTGAAAAATATGGTATAATTAACACATATAAAGGATGTGGAAATTAACTTTTAAAACCAGATTGGTCATATATGTGTGTTACTAAAATAGGAGATTTAAGGATGAAATTGATTTCTAAAGAAGTAAAAACAGTTAAGTCCTCATTCAATGAAGATTTTGAAGATTATTTAAAAAGACAACAATTAAGAACTACTTTTAATGGTATGGAGTTAAAGTCTTTTTCTTGGTATAGAAAGACTTTAGGTCTGGTTTAGTGTTTAAAGGGAGTATTTAAAAGATTTAAGATTAGTCGTAAATTTATTTACGACTTTTTTTTATGCTTGCTTGTTTCCAATTTCATTTCCGGCTGTCATAAGAGCAAATGGGATCGTCATTGAGATTAAATTTATTATAGGATGTTCTCCAAATTGCCTTGCTGCTAAGCACATATCATCTACGTGAGCAGAAAAATCACTTAACTTAACGGGACGACCTTTCCCTTGTTTGAAAATTAGCTCGTTTACTTTATTCGCAATAATGTTACTGAAATAAACTCCTAACATTAAACCAGCCATTGCTGCAGAGGATTTTGCGATTGTTGTTCGATATGTTTTTTTGTATGGATTTTTTTCTAAGAATTTTTTGCCTAAATTTTCTCCGGCTTTTGCAAAGCGTACTGTGAAAAATGCCGGCAATGAGATATTTGCTATTTGTAATAAAGTTTCTTGGAGTTTAGCTTTTCTGTTTCGTTTATTTTTATCGACTGTATATCCACCAATTAAACCTCCTAAACAAGAGCCTGCTCCTATTGTTATTATGTCTTTTTCATCATTGTAAGGTGCTTTTACTAAGTAACTGTTTTTTATATTCCTAAACATTTTTTTGGGGTTTAATGAGTATCCCTTTGATTTTGATAAATATGCTAAGCTTCCTACAACTCCTAATGCGGTTGTTGTTGCAATTAAATGTTTTTCAGCTTTGTTGTAATTGCTATCATTCCAAGAACCGCCATGACCAAAGTTTATATTTTTATTATAAATATTATTTACAGAGTTTAACATCACATAACCTTTCGGTTATTATAAAACTCTAAAAGATAAAAATTGACTTATTGTTAAGAAATTTTAACAAACCGGTGAGTAAAATTTAGAAATCTCTTCAAAATATTTTTCTAAAGCTTTATATCCATTATAAATTTCATTTGTTACTGTTGTGTACCTGCTTGCAACAATATATTTTAATTCTTTACATCTTATTTGTAAAATATTGTCTGCATCTTTTCTTAATAGTTCATTGTTAGAAGTCGACCATTTTTTTAGATAAGACAATTCTTCATTAATTTGTTTTATAGTTGAAAATTCTAATGTATTAAAATCGTATTTTTTTAACAGTTGGATTTCCGAATTACTAATTCTGCTTTGAACAGCTTGGAAGCGATAAATTCTTTTTATAATAACATAATTATCAGCAACTCTTCTGTGTGAATACGGAACTGCACTTTTTGCTAATAAAGCTGATGTTGATAGTGCTGTAAAAGCATCGTCATTATTTGATAAACTGCTTTGAACAGGATTAATCACTTCTATCTTCTTATTAATCACTTACCCAAACTCCTTTTCCCTCTTTATAGATTTAATAATATATTAATGAATCAATATTGTCACTAATTTGAAAAATAAATTTTACATATAGAAACATTCTTGGATTTGAGAAGTGTGAATTAGATTTTTTTCTTTTTAGAATATATAATATTTCATATGGGGAAGTTTGATTTATTTAATAAATTTAATAGTGCAGTTCTCGTCGTAAATGAAAAACAAGAATTTGTTTTTGCAAATAATGTTTTTAAGCGTATTTTTTCTGATTTTGAAAATATAAAGAAATTTTCTCATAAATTAAATTATAGTGTTTGTGCTTTAGTAAGTAATGATGTAAGCGTGCATTCTCCAATTTTACAAGCATTAAAGTCTGTTCAAGATTTTTCTGCGTATGTAATGTATCAATCTTCTAATAATGAATATTTTTACTATGATTTGAATTCAACTAAAAAGGGTAAATATACAATTATTGTTTTTACAGATGTAACTGCGAAAATTAAATTCGAAAGTAATAATTTATTATTGCAAAATACGCAAAAAAAACTTGCTTTATTGGAAAATGAAAATAAAAACCTCTCAAAAATAAAATTAAAAGCTCAATCACAAGCGATGAAATTGTTATTATTGAATAATGTTTCTAATATTATAAGAGAATCTATGGATTCTTCGGTTATTTTAAATTCTGCTTTAAAAGAGCTTTCTCAAATGTTTGGGGCTTTTAGAGCTTATTATGCAAGGTTAGAAGATGATAATCAAAAATATAAAATTATAGAATCTTTAGAGGATGAGGATTTAAGTAAAATAATTTCTTTTGATAGTTCTATAAATTCTCATTTAATAGAAGGTAATATATCTCATCTTTCATGTATTAAAGAGTATAAAGATGCGAAGCCTTTTAAGGAACTTGTACAAAGAATAATTTTACCGATTTTGCATTATAATAAAATGCTTGGAATAATCGTTTTATTGACAAAGCAAAAGATAAAACTAGATGATACCATAGAGGTTTTAAAAGGTGTATCTGATCAATTGGGAAATGCTATTGTTCAAGCAGAATTATATAAAAAAAATGAACAAATGGTTGTAGATTTGACAAAAGCTTTAGAAGAATTAAAAGATACTCAATTAAAGTTGATTAATTCAGAAAAAATGGCTTCTTTAGGTCAATTAGTCGCAGGTGTCGCTCATGAAATAAATACTCCGATAGCTTCAATAAAATCTAATAATGAAATAATAAAAAAAATTATTACTCAAATAAAAGATGAAGAAGTTTTTGAATTGTTAGAAGAAATAAATACAATAGATTCAGAAGCTATTGCAAGAATTAACAGGCTTGTTGTTTCATTAAGAAAATTTGTAAGGTTGGATGAAGCAGAATTGCAAGAAGCAGATATTAATAAAGAGATAGATTTGACTTTGGATTTAATAAGGCATGAAACAAAAAATAAAGTTGAAATCATAAAGAATTATGGGAAAATACCACCGGTTAAATGTTATCCGAATATGTTGAATCAAGTTTTTATGAATGTATTAGTAAATGCAGTTCAGGCAATAAAAGATAAAGGGATTATTACTATTGACACTTTATTTAAGGATAAAAATTTAGTAGTGAAAATAAAAGATAACGGTTGTGGAATTAAGGAGCCTGAAAAAATATTTTTTGCAGGATATACAACAAAAGGTGTTGGGGTAGGAACTGGCTTAGGGCTTGCTATTTCTAAAAAAATAATAGAAAAACACGAAGGAAGTATAGAAGTAAAATCTGAAGTAAATAGAGGGAGCGAATTCTGTATTACTATCCCTAGTAAGTAGGAAATATGAAGTTTTATAAAGCGTATCTATCTTAGTGTTAATAATGTTTTTGACCAAGTCGTATTTATAATTTGAATTAAGTTTTGTAAAATAATCTAGTGGAGTAGTAAAAAAAATGTAAAAATATGGTATATTAATACTACCGAGATTAAGTGTAAATTTTACCCTTAAAAAGGGAATGTAACAAAAAATTTACAAAAAAATAGATAAAGGCAATTTTAAAAAAAACAAAAACTTTATATTACTGTGTAGAAGTTAAATAATATGTTTACATATTGGAGGTAAAGTGTATGGCAATTACAGTAAACGGAAAGAAAAAACAGGTAAAGAAAACTTTTCAAGAACTTATTAATGATTTAATGACATCAAGTTCTGAAAAGGTTAGATATAATGCCGCTCGTATTTTAGGAGAAATGGGTGATTCTAAAGCTGTTGAACCGTTAATTGACGTTTTGAAAAATGATAAAAACGGTTCTGTTCGTTTATATGCTGCTCGTGCTTTAGGTGAATTAGGTGATACAAAGGCTACTGAGCATTTGATTGAATCTTTAAGAGAAGATAGAAATGTTGATGTAAGAGTTCGTGCTGCCAGAGCGTTAGGTCGTTTAGGCGGTAAAATCGTTGTAGAACCTCTTGTTGAAGCTTTAAATGATGAAAACTCTCAAGTTTGTATAACTGCAACTGATGCTTTAATTGAAATTGGTGATGTTGCAACAGATGCTTTAATGAATTCTTTAGATCACGAAAAAGTTAATGTACGTTGTGATGCAACTCGTGCTTTGGGTGAAATTGGTAATAAAAAATGTGTTGATAAAATTATTAATATGTTATATGACGAATGGGTTAACGTTAGAATTTATGCTGTAACTTCTTTAGGTAAATTAAATGATAAAAAAGCTGTTCCTGCATTAATTGACGTTATGAAAAATCGTTCAGAAAATGATTTGGTTAGAGCTGGTGCTGCAGCAGCATTAGGTGTTCTAAGAGATCAAAGAGCTTTATTACCATTAAGAGAATTGATTATGGAAGCTGAAGAATTAGGTGAATTAGAAGATACAGCTTTAAAATCATTCAAGAAAATTATGGCTGCTAATTGGCAAGCTATTCCTGGTGCTACTCAACAAAAGAAGCCAACTGCATCATTTTAATATAATTTAAAAACTTAAAGGGCGACTGGTTTTAATCAGTCGCCCTTTTTGTATATCTTTGTAACAAAAAAGCAATTTTTTGTACTTGATTTACTTAATAACTATATAGGGGAAATTTAGATAGGAGTTTATAGTTTTGAGTATTTTAAATTCTGCAAAAGTAATTGCGAAATATTGTACAAAACCAGAACAGTATATTTTGGTTAATAAAACAAGATTTAATTTAGGTGATACTAATGTAAGTTTAGTTTTTAATAAAGATTTTGATATTCTAAATGGTAAATTAGTAGATGATAAATTGGCAGAAATTGGTACAACAGCATTGCAGTTAGAAAAAGATTTTGTGCAAAAGTTCCCTGGCGCAAAAAAAGAAGTTAAAGATATATTTGAGAAACTTGACACTGTTGAAAGTTTTTCTTTTCGTCCAAAAAGTGCCGGATCTATGGAAACTAAACTAGAGCGAGAATTTATTGCAGGAAAACCTTTTAATTCGTTTAGTGACGCTAAAGAATTGGTTAGAGATGGTATTGGAAGTAGAATATTTTTGAAATCTTTACCTGAATTGTCATCTAATGAATTAAAGAAAATGTTAAATGAATTTAGATTAAATGGTGAAGAATTATCTAAGCAGGATAAGAAAATTTTGTATAAATATGTTTATGATTATCCTATGAGTTTAGAAGAGAAGAAAAAAGGTTTTCCAATTTTTGAGAAATTTGTTGAGCCTTTAATTCAAAAACAGTCTCAACAGGTTGTTGATGAAATTAGTTTATCAATTGTTAAAAATTCAATGATTAAAAAAGGTTTATCAATAGAAGATGTACGAGCAAAAGGAATGCTTTCTGATGTTTTGATTGAAAGATTACAAAAAGAAGATATTAAACCTTTAGAATTTGATTTAGTTAATAATTATAGGGGTGAATTTGGGCTTCCTGTTTTTACTAATGCTCAGCTGCAACAAATAGAAAAAGCTTCTGGGGCTAAATTAAAGATAATTTCACGTCCTGATTTGTTGGATTATGATAAATATCCTAAAGAATATATAGAAAAAATGCAAAAATCCATCAGGCAAAGTGGATATCGTACTGCTCAAGGTAATGTTATTCATAAAAATGGAGTTAGAGGAGAATTCCAATTTAGAGATCTTTATACTAATGATTTTGCCGAATATGAACATATTGCGTATGATTTAAGAATGGGTAAGAATACTTTGGGGGAATTGTTTAATGATTATAAACGAGAAATTTCTAAATTAAGTGATAATGAATATAGTAAATATACTCAATATTTGAGTGAATGTTATAATTATTATAATAGAAAGTCTATAGGTTTACCGACTCATAAACCTAAATTGCCAAAGGGTTTTAATAAAATATTAAGTGAAGAAAATATGAAAAATTTGCATGATTTAAATGAAAAAAGAATAAAAGAATTAAACAAAAATTTTGTTCCGTCTTTTGTTCAAGTAGCTTAGGGGTTTTTAGTATGATAAAATATGATATAAATAAAATTAGAAATAGTAAAAATATAAATTTTCGTCCGAGGTTAAAAATGGATATAATGAAAAATATTGAAAATATGATAACAACTATGAAAGCTCGTGTTGAAAGAGAGATTCCAGATACAGGCTATTTTAGAAATTTTGCTGAAAATTTTGAGAATAAAGATAGTAAAATTTTTGGAAAGTACGTAGCTTTATCAGTTGAAAAGGATGAAATGATTGATGGTGAAGCTTTATTGAAAATATCTGTTCTGCATCCTAATTTACCCGTTGATGCTTCAAGTTTGTTAGTTGCAGGAAGTAGAAAAAAAATTCTTGATTATATGAATAAAGAAAATTTTATCGATGAAGTTAAAACTTCTATATTGGAATTGTCAAAAAGTTTAAGAGAATCTAATTTATAATTAAAAAGATTTCTGAAATACTATTCAGAAATCTTTTTTTTGTTTACTGCTTTCAAAAGTCTTCATCAGCTTCTTTAGCTAAAACATCTTCATTGTCATTCGATTTAAAAATATCTAATTTCATATTTTCAAAATCTAAATCAACATTAACGCAATCTCCTTTTTCCCACTCTAGTTGATTTAAAAAATCTTTAGGAATTTTTATGTATAATTCATTGTCCCAATAAACAAGTTTTGTTTTCATTTTATACCCTCCTTTTCTATAAAATTTTTTCATTTATAGAGAAAAAGAGCAATTAAACGGTTTACTAATTTATTTGTTAAAAAAAAATAATGTTAAAAAAAGTTACAAAAATTTTTTAATGTAAAAACATAAACTTGCGAAAAAAAAGTTTTTATAATAGAATTTTCATGTCAGAAAATAACCCACATTTGAATATTTATTAAATGCCGAAAACGGGCGTTTTTGATGTTTGAATATTCGGATGTAATATAAAAAAATAAAAATAGTACAACTGTTAGAAAAATAGGAAAGGTATAACATGACAGAAGAAATTAAACAAGTTGAAGAAGTTGTTGCAGAAGCTACAGAAGAAGTAGTTGAAGAATCAGCTGTTGTAGAAGAAGCATCAGTAGAAGCTCCTGCAAAAAAACAACGTAGCAGAAAGAAAAGAGTAGAAACTCAAGAAGTAAAACCTGAATCAGAATGGAAAGAACAAGTAGTTCAAATCCGTCGTGTAACAAAGGTTGTAAAAGGTGGTAAAAAATTAAGCTTTAGAGCAATCGTTATTGTAGGAAACCAAAAAGGTCAAGTAGGTGTTGGTTGTGCAAAAGCATCTGAAGTTATCGTAGCTATACAAAAAGCAATTGCAGATGGTAGAAAGAATTTAATAACAGTACCTATCTTTAAAACAACAATTCCTCACCCAATCACAGGTCGTTCAGGAGCAGGTGCAGTTATGTTAAGACCAGCTTCTCAAGGTACTGGTATTATTGCTGGTGGTGCAGTTCGTTCAGTATTAGAACTTGCTGGTATTGAAAATATTCTTTCAAAATCATTAGGTTCAAAATCACCTTTAAATGCTGCTAATGCAACATTAGAAGCATTAAAATCATTAAGACCATTCTCAGAAGTTGCTAAAAAACGTGGTCTTACAATGGCTGAATTATTAAACTAGTAGGCTATTTTCAGTTAAAAATTTAGATGAAATAATAAGACTAATAGTAAAAAGGAATATAAAAATGGCAGAAACAAAACAAATAAAAATAAAACTTGTAAAAAGTTTAATAGGATGTTCTGAAGCACAACGTAGGGTTGCAAAAGCTTTAGGATTAAGTAAAACAAATCAAGTTGTTGAACATTATAACAGTGCAACAATTATGGGAATGGTAAATAAAATTTCACACTTATTGGAAGTACAAGAATAGTAAAAGAAAAGAGGAAAATAAATTATGGCAGATAAAATTTTGTTAGAAGATTTGAGACCTGCAGAAGGATCAACTTCAAAATCAAAAAGAGTAGGACGTGGACGTTCATCAGGACATGGTAAAACATCTTGTCGTGGTCATAATGGTGAAGGACAACGTTCAGGCAGAACTTCAAAAAGAGGTTTTGAAGGTGGACAAATGCCAGCATACAGAAGATTACCAAAATTAAAAGGTTTCCAATTGATTAATCAACGTAATTATGCAGAAATCAATGTTGGTAGACTTGCTGAATTAGAAATTACTGAAATATCTTTAGAATCATTAAAAGAAATTAGAAAAGCTCATCCTTCTTGTGATGGTTTGAGAATTTTAGGAAATGGTGAAATTAAGAAAGCTATCAATGTAAAAGCTAGCTATGTAACACCATCAGCAAAAGAAAAAATTGAAGCCGCAGGCGGAAAGGTTGAATTAGTATAATGGCAGGAGCAAATCATAGCGGAATGAGAATACCTACAACGGCAGATTTAATGTCTATGTGGAATGCATCAGGCTTAAAGGAGAAATTGATTTTCACTTTTTTAATGCTTGTTCTTTTCAGATTTGGTATTCATCTACCGATTTATGGTATAAATAATGAAGCTTTTGCTAATTTAGCTGCCGGAAATAATTTATTAGGTTTCTTAGATTTATTTACCGGAGGTGCTTTAGGAAAAGTTTCTATATTTGCACTTGGTATAGGGCCTTATATTACTTCTTCGATTATAATGCAATTAATGGCAGTAATTATTCCTGCTTTAGAGAAATTGCAAAAAGAAGAAGGTGAGGCTGGTAGAAGAAAGTTATCACAATATACAAGATTGTTTACAGTTGTTTTAGCTGCGTTTCAAGGTTGTATATTTATGAGCTTTTTAGCTCATATGCAAACAGGAATATTGCCAGGTTTGAACCATGCAATGTTTTATGTTTCATCTGTGATAACATTAACAGCAGGATCTGTGCTTGTAATGTGGATTTCGGAATTAATTACAGAAAAAGGTATTGGAAATGGCGGTTCTTTGATAATTTTTGTAGGTATTTTATCGGGTATTCCTCTTTATTCTTCAAGAACAGCTCAAATGGTTTCCAATGATTCGGCTTTGATGTGGGGATTAATTCTCTTGCTTGCAATTTTCTTTGCTACAATGGTTTTCATTGTAATAATGCAAGAAGCTGTAAGAAAAGTTATTATTGTAAATCCAAAAAGACAAGTTGGAAATAAAGTTTATGGTGGAGTAAATACTTTTATTCCATTTAAACTTAATCCGGGTGGAGTAATGCCAATAATTTTTGCAGTAGCAATTTTATTATTTCCATCAACAGTGTTAAGTGTTGTAGGACAGGCAAATATACAAGTTGGCTGGGCTCAAGATTTGATTCTTATGTTGAATAAAATCTTTAATCCAAGCGGGGCTGTATATTATGTAATTTATTTTACGTTGATTGTTGTTTTGACATTCTTTTATGCATCAATTATGCCTAATATGCAACCAAAGGAAATTGCTGATAATTTGAAAAAATATGGTTCATCAATTCCTGGTATAAAACCTGGTAGACCAACTGCTGAAGCTTTAGATAAAATTCTTTCAAAGACAACTTTTATTGGAGCTTTAGGGTTAGGTATTATAGCTTTAGTTCCATCTTTTGCAAGCTATATTACTAGAATAACTACTCTTCAGGGAATAGGTGCAACTTCTTTGATAATTATGGTCGGTGTTGCCCTTGATTTGATTAATCAAGTTAAGACCCATTTATTAGCTAGAAATTATGAATCATTTTTGAAAGATTAGTAATGAATATATTTATAGATAAAAAACGAGGTTAATCCTAGCCTCGTTTTTTATTTTTGTGAACAGACAAACATAACTTCTTCGGTTAGTAAATTGTTAAATTTTTTATGTAAGAAATCATTTTTTATTTTTGCTCTTGTCATTAATATTTTTTGCTCAATTTTGAAGTTATGTTTTTTAGCAAAATCGAAAAAATCTTTTATCGTAAGTAAATGTATATTTGGTGTATTAAACCATTCAAAAGGTAAAATATTAGATTTAGGCATTTTTCCATTTAATAGTAAATAAAAACGAATTCTCCAATATGCGAAATTAGGAAAGCTGACAACAATTTTTTTACCTACTCTAAGCATTTCTTTTATGACGTAATTCGGCTTTTCAGTTGACTGCAATGTTTGATTTAAAATTACGTAGTCGTAAGAGTTATCAGGATATTCGTGTAAACCTTTATCAATATTACCTTGAATAACAGAAAGCCCTTTTTCTAAACATTTAACAATATTATCTTCATTAATATCAATACCTGATACAAAAACACCTTTATCTTTTAGCATTTTCATTAAAGAACCATCTCCGCAACCTAAATCCAAAACATTTGAACCAGAATCGATCATATCGGTAATTATTGAATAATTAAGATGTAGTCCTTTTGATAACAAATAATGGTTTTCTATTTCGTGCATAAAAAACTCCTAATAATTTTTGTTTGCGTTTCATACTCTAAAAGAAACGCATCATGTCCGCAAGGTGACTGGATTTCACAGTATGAAACATCTTTTTTGTTTTTCATAAGAGCATTAACTAATTCCATAGATTGAGCGGATGGGAATAGCCAATCAGAAGAAAAAGATATAACGAGATACTTTGATTTTGTATTCTCAAAAGCTTTTTCAAGAGAACCATATTTTTTAGCAATATCAAAATAATCAACAGCTTTTGTTATATACAAATAACTATTTGCATCAAATCTATCAACAAAAGTTTGACCTTGATGAGCAAGATAGCTTTCAACCTCAAAATCTATATCAAAATTAAAATTTGGAGAGTCTTTGTCCTGAAAACGCCTTGCAAATTTTTCATGCATAGCCTCTTCGCATAAATAAGTAATATGCCCTACCATTCTTGCGATAGCTAAACCTTTTTCAGGCTTTTCACCATGATAATAATCCCCGTTATTAAAATTTGGATCAGATAAAATCGCGTTTCTTCCAACGGCATTAAAAGCAATACTTTGTGCAGAAAGTCGTGGAGTAGAAGCTATTACAATAACATGTGATACCATATCAGGATATGCCAAAGCCCATTCAAGAGCTTGCATTCCTCCCATTGAACCTCCAGCTACTGTTAGTTTTTTTACTCCTAAAAAATCAATGAGTTTTTTTTGAACCCTTACAACATCCTCAATCGTTATTACAGGGAATGTTAATCCATACTCTTTCCCAGTGTCAGGATTTATTGAATTAGGGCCTGTTGTCCCCTTACATCCACCTAACATATTTGAGCAAATAACAAAATACTTATCAGTATCAAAAGCTTTACCAGAGCCAACCATGTCATCCCACCAACCTGGTTTTTTATCACCTTCGTGATATCCGGCAGCATGGGCATCACCAGTTAGAGCGTGTAGAAGTAAAATTGCATTATCGCAATCTTTATTAAGCTCTCCGTATGTCTCATAAGCTACTTCAACATTCTTAAGCTCTCTACCTGATTCAAGACTTATAGGCTCGTTGATTTTAAAATATTTTGTCTCTACTATATGCATTGACTCTTCCTAATCGCTTGGTCTAAATCCTCAATTATATCATCAATATCCTCTAGCCCAACTGAAAAACGCATAAAATCATCAGTCACACCACATGCGATTTTTTGTTCATCACTCAATTGTCTATGAGTTGTCAAATACGGATATGTGATAATACTTCTTGTATCTCCAATATTTGTCGTATGGATAGGAATTGTGAGAGAATTAATAAATTTCTCTCCAGCACTAGCTCCCCCTTTTTCATCAGACGGACTAGTTGGACTTATATCTACCAAGCTTGATTTACCCCCTTTTTCATCAGGCGGACTAGTTGGACTTATATCTACCAAGCTTGATTTACCCCTTTTTTCATCAGGCGAACT
>CALUUP010000021.1 GCA_944323985.1 Candidatus Gastranaerophilales bacterium
TTTTATTATTAACTTCTTCTAAACTCCTAAACTTATAAACTTCTTAACTAGTGAATAGTGACTGGTGAATAGTGAATGGATGAAGTGAAGTGTCCCCATAAAAGTAAACAAAAAATTGCTCCCACCCCTTGAGGAGAGGGATAGGGTGAGGTGATTTTTTACCAATAAAAAAACTAAGCTTTACGCTTAGTCTGTTTTTATTTTCTCATATTTATTTTTAATGGAGCGGGAGACGAGGCTCGAACTCGCGACATCCTCCTTGGCAAGGAGGCATTCTACCACTGAATTACCCCCGCGAATAATTCACCAAGCTTGTTGGGGTTAGACTGACCGAACCATTTACCCCTGCTCGGTATATTTTTATAATACATGCTAAGTTTTTATTGTCAAGACTTCTGTTTTTTATAGTATTTTTATAAAATTATTAATTTAATGTATAATTCTATTAGAAGGATTATTTTATGTCTAGATATATTGCCATTTCAGATATTCACGGAGAACTAAATAAATTAGAAAACGTTTTATCAAAAATTAACATTAAACCTGATGATGTTTTTATTTTCATGGGAGATTATATTGATAGAGGTCCTGATTCTAAAGGTGTTGTTGATAGAATTATTGAACAGGCAAATTATAATAAATGTATTTATTTAATCGGCTCTCACGAGTATGCACTGTTACATTCGCCATCTGATGATTATTACAAATATTTATTTGATAATTATGGTGGACCGGCTACTATTAGAAGTTACGGAAGTTTTAACAACATATTCAGAATTCACGGAGATTTCTTCAAAAATTTAAAATTTTATTATCTAACTGATAAATATTTGTTTGTGCATGCCGGAATTAATCCTAATTATTCATTAGAAAATCAAGATGAAACAGATTTAGTTTATATTAGAGGGAAATTTATTTATTCAAAACATAATTTACCTCAAAAAATTATTTTTGGTCATACAGAATTTGAAGAACCATTAATTCAAGACGATAAAATTTGTATTGATCTAGGATGCGGGAAATATCCTCATGCTAAACTCTGTGCTTTAATTATAGATGAAAACGATAATGAAGAATTTATTATTTCAGATTAAAATTTCTGTAATTTTGTTACAAAAAGTACTATTTTTTAAAATTACTGATTTTTTATATCTTGTTTATGATACTATATTCCTCAGAGTATATTTATTGTACTTTACACCAAATTACATAAAATATCACAAGAGGTTATAAAGTCGTAATGAAACAAAATAATAACGGAGTAAATGTAATTGGAATACCAAGAGCTATTTCATATTATAATAATTACCCTTTTTATTTTGGATTTTTTAAAGGACTTGGTCTTGAAGTCCTTATATCTGATAGAACTACAACAAAACTAATCAATGAAGGCTCTAATTATGTAGTTTCTGATACTTGTTTACCTATTAAAGTTTTTGTAGGACATGTAATAAATTTATTAGAAAAAGGGTGTAATACAATTTTTATACCATCTTTACAATCAACAGCTTATAAAGTTAATAACTGTACCAAAATCAGAGGTTTACCTGAAATTATTAGAAATGTTATTAATAAACCTTTCAAGATGATTGAACCAACTTTAGATAAAACAAATAATATTTCTTTTAAAGATTTTTGTTACGATACCGCTCATCAATTAGATATCTTTGATGAAAATAAAATAGAAATTGCTATTCAATACGGATGGTCTATTTATAATAATTTTCAACAAATGGCATTAGCAGAAATTCCTTTTGAAGAAGCTCTTAAAAATGCAATAGAAAATAAAATAGTTTCCAAACCTATTGAAGTTGTTAAACCTTTATCTGTTGTAATCATGGCACATGGATATAATTTATTTGATGAAAGAATTTCCATGAACTTAATTAAAAAACTTGAAAAAATGGGAGTAAAAGCATACACGGGATTAAATGTTTCCAAACAAAATGCAATAAATTCAATTCAAGAACTTGGAGAAATTCAATATTGGGCAAATGAGCTTGATTTAACCGGAGCGGCTGCTTATTATATGTTAAACAACAAAGTAGATGGAATTATTGCGCTTTCAGCTTTTGGATGTGGTCCTGATTCATTAATGGTAGATGAAATCCAATATCACGCTTCTGAAAAAGGATTTCCTATGATACATTTAACAATCGATGAGCATACTGGAGAAGCTGGGTTTGTAACAAGAATTGAAGCCTTTATTGATATGCTAATCAGAAGAAAACGTAAAAAACTTAAAAACAATAATATCAAAATATTGCCTTCTTCAAAAAAAGAACAAATAACTAAAAAAGAAGATAAAACCGTAAGTTTTGTTTAAGACAGGATAATTAATTGGAAAGTTGTAAATTAAAAAATTTTAAATATCAAGGAGTTATTCATATTCATTCTCTAAAATCAGATGGGAGTGGAGATATTGAAACAATTTCTAAAGCTGCCCAAAAAGCTGGATTATCTTGGATTATAATTACTGACCATAATCATTTTGATACAAAAGAAGGTATTTATAATGGTATTTATGTAATAAAAGGTGAAGAAATTTCACCTAAATCCGAAAATCATTATATTGCTCTTGGGATAAATAAACAGATAGAACCTAATGAAAATCCTCAAATATATATTGATAACGTAAGAAAACAAAATGGAATTGGCTTTGCAGCACATCCAGATGAGTTTACAAGAAGAAAAAACAATTATCCACCAATTAATTGGAATAAAGATTTAATCCCTGATGGAGTTGAAATATGGAATTGGTTTTCTTGTTGGGGAGATAAGTTAAATAGTAAAAATATTTTCACGTTAGCTTTTTCTTATTTATTTAAACATAGGCTCATATCAAAAGCCCCACAAAAATCTTTGCAATGGTGGGATGAGCTAAACTCTAAAAAACAGGCAATCATCCCTGCAATAGGGGGAGTTGATGCACACGCATTAAAAGTAAAAAAATGTTTTTTACCGTTTACGATTTTTCCTTATAAATCTATGTTTAAGACAATAAATAATGTAATAACTTTAAAAGAACCATTATCAGAGAATTTTGAAATTGCAAAAGAGCAAATCTTAAATGCAATTAGAAGTGGTAATAATACGATAATAAATCGTCATATACATAATAAAATTCCAAATATTGAAATTGGTAATAGTATAAAATCAGCTCATAGTGGAGAGATTTTAAACTTAGATAAAACTACTTATTTAAAAGTCGAGGTTAATAAAAAAGCTTTGATAAAAGTTATATTAGATGGTCGAGAGCTTTATGAATGTGTTGCTAAAAAATGTAACCTATTATTAACACAAATCGGGAAATATCGGGTAGAAATACTTATAAACAACAAAGGATTTGCATACTCAAATCCAATAGTTGTAATATAGCAGGAGCTAAACTTGAACGAATTAAAACAAAGAGAAGAACAAAAAAATAGATTTTTCCAAAAGGATAACACAATTGCTACAAAAGATAGAGTTGTGGCTTGGCCGAGAATGGGAAACATTGACCTATCAATGAATGCACTTGTAAGTTCTTTAGGCGTAAGGATAGTAGAAGCACCTCCAAATACAAACGAAGCTTTAGAAATTGGAGTTAAAAACAGTATTGAAGGGATTTGTCTACCTTATAAATTAAATTTAGCAAATTATATAATGGCTCTTGAAAAAGGTGCCAATACGTTAATGATGTTTCAAGCTCCAGGCTCTTGCAGATTTGGTAATTATACCAAAATGGCTCAAAAAACCTTAAAGAAAATGGGCTACAAATTTGATATGGTAGTATTTGATATGTACCAAAGCAAAATGAAGCAAACACTTCAAGCTTTCTGGCATGTTACAAGATGTGCAAATCCATACAGATATTATAAAGGGTTTAGTACAGGGTTTAATAAAGCTTTTGCAATCGATACTGCCGAAAGATTATTATTTTATACTCGTCCAAGAGAGTTAAATAAAGGTGATGCGGAACGTTGTTATAAAAAATGGTATAAAATAATTGCGGAAACAACGTCTATATGGGGTTGTAAACAACTAAAAAAACAAATAATTAAAGATTTTAAAAAAATACCGATTGATAAAGATAAAATTGTTCCTAAAGTTTATTTATTAGGCGAATTCTTTGTATTACTAGATCCCTACACGAACAAAGAAATTGAAAAAACTTTGGGGGATTTAGGAGTAGAAGTTGAACGACAAATATTCTTTTCAGATTGGCTGGAGCACGTTTTACAACCATCTTTTCTCTATAAAAAGGAATCCCATAGAGAACGATGTGTTAGATTTGCAGAAAAATATATGAAACGAGCAATCGGCGGTGAAACAATTGAAACAATAGGAGATACCGTTTTTGCTGCTAAAAATGGAGTTGACGGAGTAATTCATATAATGCCTTTTTCCTGCATGCCGGAAATTGTTTCTCAAAATATACTAACAAAAGTAAGTAAAGAAGAAGATATTCCCGTTATGAGTTTGGTTTTGGATGAACAAACTGGAAAAGCCGGATATCAAACAAGAATTGAAGCTTTTATAGATTTAGTAAAACGAAAAAAAATGAAACAAAATTTAAATAATAAAAAATAAAGGAGAGGAATTTTATAATGTTAAAACAAGAATCAAGAAACAAAATGACATTAGAAAGAATCAAGTATTATAGACATCTTTTTGGTGGAGCATTGGAATGTATTCAAAGTAGATTATCAAAAAATCCAAAACCATTGTGTTTTTCGCTAATGGTCACAAGTGCTTGTAACTGTGATTGTGATTTCTGTTTTTGGAAATCTAAAAAAGGTCAAGATGATATGCCAAAAGAAGAAATTATTAGACTTCTTACAGAAGCCGGAGAAATTGGGTATATGGATAGTATCCTTTGGGGAGGTGAACCTCTATTAAGACAAGATTTTGCAGAAATATGTAAAGCCTCTCACGATGCAGGACTTTATACCAAAATTGCAACAAACGGATGGTTTTTAGAAACTAATCCTGATTTCGCTAAATATACTGATTTATCATTTATCTCACTTGATGCGATTGGTAAAGCTCACGATGACATTCGTCATATGCCAGGTATTTGCGACAAAGTTATGAGCGGAATTGAATATCATAAAATCCATTCTCCTAAAATGAGAATATATATTTGTTGTACTGTATCAACTCAAACAAGTTTTGAACAAATTAAAGAAGTAGCTCAATATTGCAAAGATGCAGATATTCTTCTTTACTTTACTGTTAATAAAGCAGCTTCAAGACCGGAAGAAGCACAAAATGTAGTTGAAACAGAATTAGAAAATGATCAATTAGCAGAAATGTTTATTAAGATCAAAGAATTAAAAAAACAAGGTTATCCAATTAGAAATTCATACTATTTTATGGATTATATTATTAACAAAAAAACTTATTATGAATGCCACTGGCCAAGAATAGCAACAGTAATTTACTCAAACGGAGATATGCTAAGATGCTATGATAGAAAACCATTTATTAGTGTTAAAAACAGACCTTTAAAAGATGTAATAAAAGATCCGTTATTTATAGAAACAGTAAATAAATGTAAAGACTGTAAATTAGCTTGTGTCGGCAATTACGCCCTCGACGCTTCAGGTTTGTGGAAGCTTGAGTGGCCTGCTATTAAATCTTTAATGGAAATTGCTATAACATAAAATAACAAAAAAATTTAGAAATATAAAAAAGAGGTAAATAATGAAAAAATATATTATATCGTTAATACTATTAATTTTTGCATTAACTTCAATACCGGCAAATGCAAGACGTTTTGTATCACCAGCTGAAAAAGCAAAACTAGAGAAAGAAAAACAACAAGAAAATTCTATTTTGCAAACTACAAATACACAACAAAATGTTCTTTATGCAATGCCTCAGCAATATACGCAAACAACTTCACCAAATACTATAAATAATTCACCACAGGACAATTATTTAATGGAAACACCTGTTTTAAAAACAAAAAAAATAACAGACGCTTTCAATAACAAATATAACGCAGGAGAACGAATCTATACTGATCCAACAATAAGCCCAATTGAAGAAATGTTCAATGGAAAAAATGTTGAAATTTCAGGAAGTATTTTAAGACAAGTCGGCTATGATTTATTTGGAAATGTTGCATCCTCAAATTCTACAACAGGCAAATTTGATAATAATTACAAATTAAACATTGGAGAAAAAGTTACCGCTTATCTTCAAGGAGATTCTGTTGATGTCATGGCAATTTCAGGAGCTTCTTTACTTAATCCAATGACAACAACCACTGTAGACTCTAAGGGAAATTTATTTATTCAAGGGATAGGAATGGTTCAGGCAGAAGGTAAAAGTATCGGAGAAGTAGAAGCAGCTATTAATAAATTAGCAAATGCTAAATATAAAAGTTTAAAAATACACCTTAATGTAACAACTGGACAAGAATTTGCAGTTTTTGTCTTCGGCCAAGTAAATCGACCAGGTAAAGTTCTTGTAGGAAATAACTCAACCATATTTGATGCTTTAAATATGGCAGGAGGTGTTAAAAAATCAGGTTCATTAAGAAACATCACATATTCTACAAACAATAATAAACCTAAAGATATCGACTTATATAAAACCATTTTTTTAGGCGAGGATGATGGAATTATATTAAGACCAAATGACAAAATTTTTGTTAATAAAATTGGTAATGTTGTTGCCATCAAAAATGGTGTTATTGAACCAGGTATTTATGAAACAAAAGAAAAAGAAGATATCCAAAAACTAATTAAATACGCAGGAGGTTTTGCTCCTACAACTCAAATCACAGAAGTAACACTTATCGGTTTTGACAAAGATGCAAAACAAAAAACCGCTAAAAATATAGCTTGGAATAAGGCTAAAAATGTTGAATTAAGTAATGGGGATTCTCTTGAATTTAGAGAATTATACAATGAAGTAGAAAATATTGTAACTATTCAAGGAAATATAAAACATCCGGCGACTTATGCATATACAAAGGGTATGAGATTATCAGACATTTTAAAATCAGAAGATGAACTTTTAGAAGAAACCTTTTTAAACCAAGCGGTAATCCGAAGAGTTTCTGGCAAAGACAACATGGTTGAAACAATACCGGTATTTTTAAAAGACTTCTTTGATGGCCTTACCGATCCACTTCTTCAACCAAAAGATATTATAAGTATCTACAAAAATACAAATTCAGATTTTGTTGATATTTATGGATGTATAAACCAACCCAAACATCTTGCATACATTGATGGCTTAACCTTAGATGATGTAATGACTGATATTCGTTTTATGGAAACAAATGTTAACAATGAAAATTCAGAAGTTCAAAAAGTTTCTTATAAAAAACAACCCAATGATGATGTTATGTTAACAGCCGTAACAACTAGTGATAATAAACTAATTCCAGCTGAGAAAGTAGCAGTCGAAATTACAGATAAAAACGGAAATACTACACTATACTATTTATACGATATAATGATTAATTCAGATAGAATTAAAGAAATTCCAGTACACGCAAACGACAAAATATTCTTCCGTACATTAAGAGATAATGAAGCAATCAAATATGTTAAAGTCTCAGGTTTTGTTGAACGTCCTGGAGTATATACAAGCATAGAAGGTAAAAAATTAATTGATATGATAATGTTAGCCGGAGGCTTAACAGACAAAGCTGATTTGCGTGGTATCGTTTATAAAAGAGCGAACTTACAAGGTACTCAACTTAATATCGCAAGAAAAAACAATGATAGAGATATTAGACTATTAGAAGGTCGATTAGCCGGAGCTTGGAAAGCAACCGAAGCTGACCAAAAAAGTAAAATGGATATGATAACAATGATGAAGACAGAAGAAAAAGACCTCGCAAAACGCTACACAGGGCAAATTGCTTTAAATATCAAAAGTAATGACATAAGAAAAATTCGTGATATCGATAATATAGAAGTTCAAGATGGTGATGACATTTACATCCCAAGATTAAATAATCAGGTTAGCGTTATGGGTGAAGTATATAATGAACAATCATTCACTTATAGAAAAGGTAGTAGTGTAAGTTCATATATAAAAGAAGTTGGTGGGTATACTCCAAATGCAAACAAATTTAGAATTTATAAAGTCGGAGTAAATGGCAGAGCTGAAAAAGTAGGACGATTAGCTCAAGTAGAACCCGGAGATGTAATTGTTGTACCTCGTAAAATTGCAGGAAACGATTGGATAACTCCAGTTTGTGACACCTTAAGAAGTATTGTTTCTGTAATGACAGCAGCATTTATTGTAACCAAAATATAAAAAATAAATGCTATCAAAATTAGTTAACAGTAAATATTTGATTGATACAATTCTTTTAATCCGTCTTCTAAAGAAGTATTTTTAAATTCTTTGAAGATGGATTTTATTTTAGAATTATCTAATATACTATCTTTTATATCCCCAATTCTTGGAGGGAAGTAATTTGGAGATTTTTTATATTTATATAAATCTTTCATCATTTCAAAAAGTTTATTAATATTAATACCAATATTACTAGAGAAATTATATGTTTTATTAACAATATCAGATTCTATTGTTAATAAAACAATTTGTGCAATATCTTTTACAAACAAAAAATCTCTTATTTGAGTTCCATCATCAAAAATATTAATCTCTTTATTATTTAGCATTGCATCATGGAAAATTGCAATAACTCCACTTTCTTTTGATGAAAATTGTCTTGGACCATAAACATTCGAGAATCTAAAAATAACATACGGTACTTCAAATAATTCTATATATTTTTCCATTGTTAATTTAGATATTCCATAAAAAGAAATCGGTTTTGTTGGATGCTCTTCTGTAATCGGTAAAGTTTTTGGCATACCATATACCGCAGCAGATGATGCTGTCAAATACTTTTTAACATTATATTTTTTACAAAGTTCTAATATTTTTATTGAACTAACTATATTTAAATTTGCATCATAAACAGGTTCTTTTTCTGAATATGCGACACTTGTTTGAGCTGCTAAATGTATGCAAAAATCAGGTCTTTCTCTATCAAAAATAAATTCTATATCATCTTTATAAATATCATTTTTATAAAACTCAATTTTATCACTTTGGGGCAAATTATTTATTGAACCTGTTAATAAATTATCAATAATTACAACTTTATAATCATTCATAATTAATTTATCTACAATATGAGAACCAATAAACCCAGCCCCACCAGTGATTAAAACTTTTTTCATATAAACCTCATTTTATTAATATATTTTCCATGCTACTACAAAAATAAATTAATATAAGCAAAAATAAAATAAGCCAGTTTACCGTATATATATTTTTTTGTTTATTATAAACTATAAAATATAGGAGTTGGATTTAAGAATGCTTTCACGTTCAATTTTATTAATGTCAATTTTTGATATATTAGTTTTTAGTATATCATCAAGCTTTTGGTATGATTTTTTTTATTTACCGCAAAACTTATTTTTCTTTGCCTTAGCACTAATTGTAATTACAGGTTTTATAGTTCTATTCTTGAAAGATAATTATAAAATCAGAGAATTTAATATTACTCCTAAAAATTATTACTTGTTATTTGAAGGTGTTATATTTGCTCACGTTCCTTTAGCAATATTTTTATTATTATTCAACCGCAATCTGCAAATTTTAGAATTTATTGCACTAAATATTTTAACTATATATTTATCATTAGCAATTTATAGAAATCTATTCCATCTATATTTGTTCAAATTCAAAAAGAATAAAAACGTTTTAATAATGGGAACAAATCAAGAAGCAAAATTAATTGCAGATGAAATTATAAATAAAAAAGCCCTTAAAATGTCTGTAATAGGCTTTATTGATGATAAAGAAGAAGAAAATTTAATAAAAGATTCTCAAACAAAAGTTTTTAATCAAGAAGAATTAAAAGATGTTATTCAAAAATATGATATAGATATTCTAATCATTTCGATAAAGCGAAGAATGGAAGAAGCCTTACTTACTAATATGATAGATAATGTTCCAAATAATGTAAAAGTCTATCGCATGCCGGAATTCTATGAAATGGTAACCGGAAAATATTATGTTAGCAAAATGTCAATAAATTGGCTTTACTATGATTTTATGAACAAGAGAAGTTTGGTTTATGATTTTTGTAAACGAGCATTTGATATAATAGCTTCTTTAATTATCTTAACAGTTACAGCTCCTATATTAGTTTATATCGGAATAAGAGTTAAAAAGACTGATGGAGGGCCTGCGATTTATACCCAAAATCGAGTTGGAAAAGGTGGAAAAATATTCAAAGCATATAAATTAAGGACAATGTATTTAAATGATTATGTGCCTACTGGCGATAATTTGAATAAAGCTGATAATCAAAATACTGATGATAGAGTTATACCATTCTGCAAGTTTGTAAGAAAAGCTCGTTTTGATGAGATTCCACAGATGATAAATATTTTGAAAGGTGAAATGTCAATTGTTGGTCCAAGAACAGAATGGGATGAAGTAGTAAAAGTTTATTCAAAACAAGTCCCATATCATGGTTGTCGTCATTGGGTAAAAACTGGCTGGACTGGTTGGGCACAAATTAATCAAGGACATTTGTTCTCTAGTGATGCAGAAGCAGAAAAATTGCAATATGATTTGTATTACCTTAAAAATAGAAATGTATTGTGGGAAATCGGAATCCTAATAAAAGCAGTGTTTTTGGCACTAGGAGGAAGACATGGGTAGTAAGAAAACAAATGTAACAAAATCAAGATTTTTTCTGTAAAAGAAACTGTATTTGTGATTAAATTGTAGAAATGCAAAAAAGAAATTTTTCGGGGTAGAAATTGGAAAAAGAAAAGATAAAATTTAGTGTTTTAATGCCTGTATATTATAAAGAAAAACCTTTGTTTTTCGAGCAGGCATTAGATAGCATTTTAAATCAAACATTACTCCCTGATGAAATAGTAATTGTTAAAGACGGTCCTTTAACCAAAAAACTGGATGCTGTTATTGAAAAGTATATCTCAAAATATTCAAATTTATTCAATATAGTTGCATTAGAAAAAAATGTAGGACAAGGTAAGGCTAGAAATGCTGGCTTACAGGTTTGTAAGTATGATTATATTGCTTTAATGGATAGTGATGATATAGCAGACTTAACAAGATTTAAAAAACAAATTGGATATCTAGAAAAACATCCTGAAATTGATTGTATAGGCTCTAATATAACAGAATTCGAAGGAGAACAAGAAAATATTATATCTAAAAAAGTTGTACCATTAACTCACGAAGAAATTTTTAAATTTGGTAAATGGCGTTCTCCAATGAACAATATGACTATTATTTACAAAAAAGATAAAGTTTTAGAAGTTGGAGGATATAATTCATTTAACTTTGGAGAAGATTACTTGTTATTTGCCAAAATGCTTATGAATGGTTGTAAATTTTATAATTTTGAAGAGTGTTTGGTAAATGCCAGAGGAGGTTCTGGCATGTTAGCTAAAAGAATTGGGTTAAGTAGAATTATACAAGAATTTAAATTATTTTGGACATTTTATAAAATGGGATACATAAATATCTATGAATTTTTAAGAAATGTAAGTTTAAAATTTTTGTTGAGAATAATTCCAACATGGTTTAGAAGTTGGATATATAATAAATTTTTAAGAAAAAGAGTATAAAGGAAAAATTATGAAAGTATTTTTATTGAATCCGCCATTTAAAACTGAATTAGGAAAGTTTTCAAGAGCTTCACGCTCACCTGCAATAACAAAATCAGGTACATTATACAATCCACTTTGGTTAGCCTATGCTTGTGCTTATTTAGAAAAAAATAACATTGAGACAAAACTTTATGATAGTTGTGCTGAACAAACAAATCTTGAAGATACAATAAAAATTATAAAAAATTATAATCCACAATTAATAGTTTTAGATACAAGCACACCAAGTATAAATGAAGATGTGCATTGTGCAGAAGAAATAAAAAAATTAATGCCAAATGTTCATATTTGCTTAGTTGGAACTCACCCTAGTGTTCTTACTGAAGAAGTTTTAAATATGTCAACTTCAATTGATAGCATTGCAAGACATGAATATGATGCTACTGTTGTTGATTTAGCTAAAGCAATTAATAAAAATAGAGATTTATCCACTGTAGATGGAATCTCTTATAGAAAAGACGGACATATTATTAATAATCCGGATAGAGCATACATTGAAAATTTAGATGAATTTCCATTTGTTTCAGAAATTTATAAAAAACATTTAAATATTAATAATTACTTTTTCTCAGCTGCAACTTTGCCAATGGTCATGATAATGACAGGAAGAGGATGTCCTTCAAGATGTTTCTTCTGCGTATATCCTCAAACATTCCACGGACACAAATATCGACTCAGAAGTGCAGAAAATGTAGTTGCTGAATTCGAGTGGATAGTAAATAATCTTCCAGAAGTTAAATCAATTGGAATTGAAGATGATACTTTCACTGCAAATCCGGAAAGAGCAAAAGAAATTTGCAGAATGCTTATTAAAAAAGGTATTCATAAAAAAGTAAAATGGTGGGCAAATACAAGAGTACATACCGACTTAGAGCTCATGAAATTAATGAAAAAAGCTGGATGTAGACTAATAATACCTGGCTTTGAATCAGGTTCCCAAGAAATTTTGAATAATATTAAAAAAGGAACAAAAATTGAACAAGCAATTGAATATATGAAAAATGCCAAGAAAGCTAAATTATTAGTACATGGTTGTTTTATGGTGGGAAATAAAGGCGAAATAAAGGAAACCATGCAAAAAACACTTGATTTTGCAATAAAATTAAATCCAGACAGTGCACAATTTTTCCCATTAATTCCTTATCCTGGAACTCAAGCATTCGATTGGGCAAAAGAAAATGGTTATATTAAAACTTATGACTATTCAAAATGGCTTAAAGAAGATGGTAATCACGAATGTGTAGTAAGTTATCCAAATTTATCAAGTGAAGATTTGGTTGATTTTTGTACTTACGCAAGAAGAAAGTTTTACCTAAGACCGAGATACTTGATGTATAAGGCATTTCAGTCACTAAGAAACTTTGATGAGATGAAAAGAAATTTAAAAGCTTTTGGAAGATTGTTGAGGTTTATGAGATAAAATGAATAAAAAATCAATATTATTTGTGTGGTCAGCGGATTATCCTTGGGATGTACGCCTGGAAAAAGAAATTAATTCATTACAACAAAATGGCTATAAATGCTCGCTATTAGTTCGAAACACTAAGTTGAGCCCTAATAAAGAGTGTATAAACGGATTGCATATATATAGAGTTGGCAGGTTTGTTTCAAATTCGAAGTTGGATAAAATACTTTCATTCCCTTTTTATATCAACCCTCTATGGATTTTTAGCATTTTAAAAATAGTATTTATGATACGTCCGAACATTATTATCATAAGAGATATTCCACTGGCATTATCAGTACAGTTTATTGCAAAATTATTAAATATAAAAACAATAATTGATATGGCAGAACCGTATCCTTGTGCTATTAAAGTTTTTGATAAATACATGAATAATTGTATTACAAGATTTTTGTTTAAGACATTAGATTGGTATCAGCATATCGAAAATAAAGCTTGTCAAAATGCAAATCATATATTTGTTGTTGTAGAAGATAATATAGAACGGATACAAACACACAGTAAAATATGCTCTAATAAAATATCGGTAGTTTCCAATACCCCAGAACTTAAAACATTATATTTAAAAGACAATTTTCAAGAAATTTCTAAATTGAAAATTGTTTATACAGGAAATGTTGACGGCACATTCAGAGGAATAATGACATTGGTTGAAGCAGCAAAATTGTTAAAAAATCAAAATGTTGAATTTAATATTATTGGCGATGGTAATTATATTGCAAAAATACAGGAAAAAATTAAGTTAAATAATTTAGAAAATATAAATTTAATAGGTAAATTAAGCCATAATGAACTATTAAAGGCTTTGGAAAAACAGCATATTGGAATCATTCCGCATGATAATTCTGATTATATAAAATACACTATACCTAATAAAATTTTTGACTATATGGCACATTCGCTTCCTATTATTGTTCCTTCTGTAAAACCACTAAAACGAGTAGTTGAAGAAGCAAATTGCGGCTATGTCTATGAGGCTTGTAATCCCAAAAGTTTATCAGAATGTATTAATTATATTTTAAATAATAAATCTGAACTATATGCGAAAGCTCAAAACGGGTATGATACAATTAGACAGAAGTATAATTGGGAAAAATCATCTGAAGAATTTATAAAAATAGTAACCAAACAACTTAAGGAGAATAATAATGAAAATTATTTTGATTAATTCTTACTATTCCCCTGTTGGTGGTGCAGAAATTATCGCATATAATACATATAAATTATTAAAAGAAGCAGGGCATGAAATATATTTTTGGGGAACAGATTATCAACCTTATATAGACAATGATTATGAATTCATAAAATATTTTACTAAATATAAAGGTACTACAAAAGATTTTCTAAAAAATCCTTTTCAATATTTTTACAACAAAAATGCAAAAAAAGATTTAGAGAAATTTATTAATTTGATAAAGCCAGATATAATTCACATTCATTCTCTTGATTTTATAACAGGTTCAATTTTAGATTGTTGTAGAAAAATTCCGACTGTATATACTGTTCATGGAGCCAATTTATTTTGCCCTACAGGTTTACTTATGTTAAAAAATAAACAGGTTTGCGATGTAAGATGTAAAAACAATAACTACATCCATTGCGTACTAAACAAGTGTGCAAAAAATAAGTTGGAACCAAGTATTAGACGTGCACTAATGTTATATGTAAGAAATAAAAATCTTGATATAATTAATAAATTTATAACACCTTCTTATGCGTTAAAGGAATTGATAATAAAAGCAAATATTGGAATAGAAGAGAATAAAATTACAGTAATAAATAATTATATTGCAGAAAAAGAGTTAGAAACAAACCCAAATTATTTAAACAAAGGTTACTTTTTGTACGCTGGCAGATTGTCAAAAGAAAAAGGCACAAAAGAGCTTCTATCTGCAATGTCGAATTTGCCACGAGAAATATCTTTGCATATTGCCGGAACGGGGAATGAAGAAAATAATCTAAAACAATATGCCAAAGAAAATAATCTTCATAATGTCCATTTTTTAGGTTTCCTAGATAGAGAACATATAAAAATAGAGTATCAGAATTGTATCGCGACGATATTACCTTCAAATTGTTTTGATAATTTCCCTACATGTAATATTGAAAGTTTTGCGTATGGCAAACCTGTAATAGCATCAAATATAGGAGGAATACCCGAACAAGTGGAACATGGTAAAACAGGTTTAATATTCAAAGTTGGCGACATTGAGCAACTTAAACAACATATTTTAACTTATTGGGAAAATAACGATTTAGTATTAAAACATGGGGAAAATGCATTTTTAAAAGCAAATAAACAGTATAATGAAAAGGTATATTTATCAAAAATCATCAAAATATACCAAACTCTTATTGACGAAAGGAATATGAAACAGAATTGCAATTAAAATTAAATTTATCAAAAATTTTATATTTTATAGGCTTCATTTGTGTTTTTTTACCTGAATTTTGTATATTCTTTATTCCTAGTTCTGGAGCTAATATATACACAGGTTTTGTTTTTTGGAGTCTTATAGCACTACTTTGTTTTTTATATAAACCAATAAAAACGATGAAAGTATTAAAAATTGTCAGTAATACAAAAATCGGTAAGACATATTTAATTTTTATAACTTATATTATTCTTTTAATGTTATTTCATATAATACAAGGGCATTATACAGCTTCATTTAGCTATTATATTGTAAGATTAAAAAATGATGTTATTTTGTCAGTATTGATATATTTCTTACCTATGATGTCAATTGTCTTTAATATTAAATTAAAATCACTAATTAAACTATTTTATATAATTGTCTATTCAATGTTTATAATAGGTATTACACAATTTATAAGCTACTTATTAAATTTAGACTTTGTAATTAATATATTAGACTTTTTTACAAACATGAGAGAATATACACACTATTATTTATTAGATAATCCCAAAAATGATTTAAGAGTGTATGCGTTTTTTGGTGAACCGGCGGCATTTGCAAAATTTATATACATCACTATGCCTATAATATTTTGTTTTATTAAATCTTCTTGCAAGTTATTTAAAAACAACACTATAAATTTATTATTCAAAAAAACGTTTATGCCATTAATATTTATAAATTTAATACTTACAAAATCCCCTATTTATTTTATATTTTGTACTATTGAATTTTTAATTTTAAATATATATTATTACAGAAATTTTATAAAAAAATATTTTACTTTTTTGTTTGTATCACTAATAACAGTAACTTTTACAACGATAAAGTTGTATTTTACTTTCTACAATATAATTACCAAGTCATATCTAATGAGAATTGTAAACACAGTTCAAAATATGGATAGTTTGCAAAGCATAGTATATGCAGATTTTTCACTTGGAACTCGTATAATAAATTATATAATTCAAATAAAAGCTTTTTCTGAGAATGTTATTACCGGAGTAGGTTTTTGCAATATTGAAGCATACCTTCATTTTCGATTTAATAAATATGATGTGCCTTATACTCCAGAAAATATTTTTAATTACTATAATTCTCCAAAACTTTTTGCAGTAGGGCAAAATTTGACATATACATATCTTGCAGAATTAGGAATTATAGGTTTTATTATTTTTGTTATATTCATTTACAGAAATTATGTTTCGCTCGCGAAACTAAAAACATTTTTCCCGCAAAATATAAATGTTTTTATACAAGGATTAATGCAAACAATAATTGCAATTTCAGCACTTTCTTTTTACAACCTTGAGAGATATAATACTGTACTTTGGTTAATACTAGGGTTTATTCCACTTATTATGTACAAATATTTGATTGGAGATGAAATTAATGAAGAAAAATATTTACTACATTGTTAATTTTTTCTATGGAGTTAATTATGGTGCTAATCTGACGGCATATGCTCTATATGAGATAATTTCAAATTTTACGAAAAATGTTTATATACTTGATAATATTCAATTTAGAGAAAATTTACTTTATAAAAAATATTATGTTAAAAATTTTATTGAAAAACATTGTAAAATAAAAAAATACAATAAAAATAAAAATGCCGTATTAATTACAGGCTCAGATCAGGTATTTAATCCAAATTGTTTACCGAAATATTTTAATGATAACATTCTCAACTTTGGGTTACCTGAAAATACAAAAATAGCGATGTCAGCTAGTTTTGGAGTTGATGAAGAACTTTTTGTAAAGCAAAATTCTTTAGAAACAATTAAAGACATGGAGATTTCTCTAAAATCATTTGATTCAATATCTGTTCGAGAAAAAACTGGAGTTGAAATATGCACAAAATTATTCGGTTTGAATGCGGAGTGGATAATTGATCCGGTATTTATTCTTGATAAAGAAAAATGGGAAAAATTAGCAGAAGAAGGAAAGATTAATTCTCATGGCAAAATAGTAAGTTATATATTCAAAAAAACCAAAGAACAAGACTCGGCAATTAAATATTTAACTAAAAAATACAAAACTACAAATATTGAACTGGGTGACTACAAAAAAAATCCAGAAGAGTGGTTATTAGCCATAAAAAATTGTGAGTTGTTTGTTACCAACTCCTATCATGGAGTATGCTTTGCAATCATATTTAATAAACCGTTTATTTGTTTTACAAATTTTTTAAATAAAACAACAAGATTTGATTCGTTATTTGAAATGTTAAACATTGAAAATTGTAGCTCTAAAGCATGTGAAATATACCAAAAAGATTGTATATTTAAAATTGATTATAATGAAGTCAATAAAACAATTGAAAAGGAACGCCAAAGAGGAATTGATTATTTAAAACGTGCAATAGACGCTCCAACATTTATTAATGAAAATAAAATAAATGCCCGATTAAATTATCTTGAAAAAAGAGTTGCTGAACTTGAAAAACAAAACACACTCAAAGTACAACTTTTAAAAAAAATATGGCAAATATGGCTTACTCTTTTTTATAATATGCCTAATTTTATACAAAGAATTATTCAATTTTTAAGGAGTAGCAATGCAAATATTAGATGAAAAGTTTTGTACCGGTTGCGGAGCTTGTTACAATACCTGTCCGATGAACGCAATTACAATGCAAAGTGATAATTATGGATTTTACAAACCTATTATTGATACAGAAAAATGTATAAATTGCGAATTATGCAAAAGAGTTTGTCCTCAAAATAATTATATATCTGCAAACTATAAAGAACCAATAAGCTTTGCCTTTCAAAATAAAAATAAACAACAGCTATATAAATCTGCTTCGGGTGGCGCATTTGCGTTTTTTGCGCAAGAAATAATTAACAATGGCGGAATTGTTTATGGGGTTGTTTGGGATAAAAACATTGTTGCCTGTCATATAAGAACTGATAATTTGAATGATTTAGAGAAAATGTATTCTTCAAAATATGTTCAAAGTAATACAAAAGAAACCTTTAAAGAAGCAAAAAAAGATTTAAAAAACGGCAAAATTGTTTTATTTTCAGGAGTTCCTTGCCAAATAGCAGGCTTAAGGTCCTATTTAAAAGATAATTATACAAACCTAATAACTGTAGAATTAATTTGTCATGGAGTACAATCGCCTTTATTACTAGAAAAATATAAAGAAGAGTTTTTAAAGAATAAGCCAAATGAAAAAATTCTTAATATAAATTTTCGTTCAAAAAAAATAGGTTGGTTTTGGGGAAACTGTTATACAACTATTGAAACAAGTAAAAAAACGTATAATTTACCGGATAATTATTATGCAAAACTAATGGATTTAACAATGAATGAAAGTTGCTTCAGTTGTAAATTTACAGGATTTCCTAGGGTTGCGGATATTACTATTGGCGATTTTTGGGGAGTAAATGAGTATGATAGTTCTTTATATGATAAAAAAGGACTTTCTATAATTTTTATAAATAATAAAAAGGGCAAAGAATTTTTCTTAAAATCAAATAATAATTGCAATATCACTAAAATTCCACTAGATGCAGCTATAAAACGCAATCCAAATATAAAAAATGTCACAATAAAACACAAACTAAGAGATTCATTTCTAAACGATTTATGTATGGAAAATAAACCTCTTGTCAAATGTGTAAAAAAATATTTGAATAAAACTTTAGGCAGATGTATATATGAAAAACTACCGAAATTTATTCAAAATTTTATAAAATATAATGTATTAAAGAAAGAAAAATGTTAAAGATAATTAAAACTATTTTAAATAATCAAATTTATGCAATTTCGTTGTATTGCCGAACTGTTGCAGGTACAGTTGTGCTGTTTATAATTGCAAGATATTTATCTATTTATGAATTTGGTTTATTTTCTAGTTATAAAAATATCACAACTTTTTGTCTAATGTTTGCAAATTTAGGATTTCATGAGTACATTCTTATTTCCTCTAAAGCAAATATAAAGGAAGTAAAACTGAAAATTGCTTTATTTTTATTAAATGGGGTTTTTATTACTTTGCTTATGATAATACTCTCTTTACCCTTTAAAATAGAAAGTCATATTCTATTTTTTCTAACTATAATTAGAACGTTTTTTGATGCAACGTTCTTTACACTTATTTTACCATATTTTCAAGCAAGTAAAAATTTTAATACAATTGCTACTATAAATATCTTCTATGCATTCTGTATTACTTTAATTGCAATTATTTCATATATATTTAAATTATCATTATGTAATTTTCTAATTTTAAATATTATATTAGGTTTAATTAATTTTATTAACTGTTCTTATCTTGCAAAAATTAATTATTTACTTGTCTTTAAATATATAACAAAATTTATTAAAATGCTTGACCTAAGTATTTTTGCATATATAGGTACAACAATTGCTTGTTATATATACGCTCAAATACCATCATTATATGTTGCACTATATTGTACAAAAGAGCAAGCTGCATTGTATTTTGCAGCACTTACAATAGCAAACATCATATCATTAATAATTTCCGCACAATCACAAAAAATGGTCCCAGAATTAATAAAAGCATCGCTGAATGAAACAAAAAAAATACTAAAAAGAAATTTAGTTTTCATTATTTCTATTACATTTGCCTTATTTATATTTATGTTAATATTTGGGAAATTCCTTTTATTAATACTTTATGGAAAGGAATACTATACAAATGCATATCCTATTTTATTAATTTTAATGCTAGGAAATATTGTATTATCAGAAGCTACAATATTTGGCACATATATCACAGCAACGTCAAATCAAAAACAAAAAATTCCTATGCAATTAAAAGCTACAATTGTTGCAATTTTAAGCCTTTTTGTATTTCATAAATTTGGTCTGATAAGTGTTGCTCTGACTTATTTAGTTACAACAATATATGTTGCATATTTATACACAACATTTACATTTAAATTTATAAAAAATATTAGTATAAAAAAGGAGATAGCATGAGAGAAAAAGACTATGGTTATTATCAAGATTTGTTAGAAGAAGATTTAAACATTAATATCAAAAAAATCTTTTTCGCGATTTGGAACAGAAAATTCCTTATTGCAAAAATATTTATTGCAGTTTTTGTATTCTTTGTCTTGATGACATTTATTTTGGCAAAGAAATATACTGTTGATGCTGATTTATACATCAACAAATCAAACAGTTCAAACATGGCTGAAATCAATCCGTACTTTATATCTGAAGTCGGAACTGGTGGTGGAATGGCTGCCTTGATGTCAGGTGGTGGAAATCTTATGAATGAACTTGAAATTATGCAATCTCCACTCGTGATTGATAAAGTTATTCAAGAAAATGATTTGCGTTTCAAAAAATTATTCGGAATTATTCCAACAGTAAAAACAGGAAAACCTTTAACAACAGAAAAATTCTTGAAAAAAGGAATTTCGTTTGAAAACAAAAAAGGCACAAATGTTGTAACGATAAGCTACAAAAGTAAAGACAAAGAACTGGCTTATGGTGTAGTAAATTCCATAATAAACAACTATATCGCTCTACACCAAGAACTTAACAGTGAAAAGTCCAAGTCTGACAAAACTGTTCTTGAAGCAGAATACAAACAGGCTAAAGCTGATTTGGATAAAAAAATGAACTCTTTAAGTGGAATGCCATCTCAAGCAATGGCTGGTTCTGGAGGAATTAGTGCAATGAGTGCATTCTCTCAATCAGCAAGAAAAGCTATGTCTAGCATTCAAGGACAATATGTAAGCGGAATAAAATCTGAAATAAGTCTTAGGGAAGATGCTGAAAAAGTTGCCGAACTTGCTAAGAAATTAGAATGGGCAAAACTTGTGGATAATATGTCTGAATCATCAAATGTTGTAGTTTTAAAAGAGCCAAGACACCTGCAAGACTATGAGCAAGTATCACCTAAATTATTTACCAATATTATTTTAGGTATTGTATTTGGTGCAATTGCTTCATTATTTGCTGTAATTTTTGCAGAAAATACTGATAAAAAACTTACTTATTCAATGCTCGGCGAAAACATTATTTACAATGGAGAAAATGATTTTACAGATTTAAAAGTTCAAATACTTGCTAAAAAAGATAAAAAAATTGCGTGTGTGATGTTTGAAGAATTAAGTTCGTTTTTAGCTTTACAATTAAAAAATTTTAAAAATTTAGATTTCATAAAAGCTGATATTTCATCTGAATTTGTTGAAAAAGTTAAGAATTCTGAAGAAGTAATCATATTCGCTTCTATTAATAAAACAAATTCAAAATTTTACAAACAAATCAAACAAATGCTTAATGAAATGAATAAAGAAATCAATTTAGAAGTATTAATATAAAGGAGAGAATATGAAACCAAGAGTAGAAAAACAATCAACTGTTTGGCAATCTAATTCTATGGGTTGTTTTGATAAACTTAAATTAAAATTAAATAATTTTGTCATTGATCAAACAATAAATTATTTAGGTCATAATTTCAGTAAACAAAAACTTATTAATCTTGCTAAAATCTTTGAAAAAATAGCTGGTTCAAAAGGTGGAATAAATCACGCAAGAAGAATGCAATGGTTATTTGAATCAGAACATCCACATTTATATTGGTGGAAAAAGATTTTAACAGAATTACATCCAAATTGCAGAAATAAGTGGATTAAAAATTTCTTTGTAAACGGGTATTATGGAGATAACCTAAGAAAAAGATCCGAATTTAATGAAAAAAACGGATTTTTTCCTCCAACTGTTTTATTATCATCAATCACTAAAAGATGTAATTTTAATTGCAAAGGATGCTGGGCTCATGAATATTCTGTAGAAGAAGATTTAACAAAAGAAAAATGGAGAGAAATTTTCACAGAAGCACGTGACGTTATGGGAATTCACATCATCCCTGTTGTAGGCGGAGAACCTTTCGCGAGAAAAGAATTTTTAGAATTAGCTGAAGAATTTAATGATTGTACATTCATTACTTTTACTAATGGTTCCTTGATTACTGAAAAAACTGTTGAAAAATTAAAGAAATTAGGAAATGTTCAACCAATGTTTTCTTTATGGGGCTTAAAAGAAGATAATGATGCCGTTCGCGGAGAAGGTTGCTTTGATATGGTAATGGAGAAAATGGATATGCTGAAAAAAGCAGGTATTTTCTTCGGGGCTAGTATTACTGCTACTAGCAAAAACTGTAATGAAGTTACGTCAGATGAATTCATGAAAATGCTCTCTGATAAAGGTGTTTTATGGAGCTGGTTCTTCCACTATGTTCCTGTAGGTGATAGCCCTGATGTAAGTTTAGTTCCAAATGCACAACAAAGACAACAAATTTTAAAAGCCGTATATAACGCAAGAAATACTCTTCCTATGATGACCGTAGATTTTTGGGGAGATGGCCCTGAAATGATGGGATGTATTGCAGGTGGCAGACAATATATTCACGTTAATCCTCGTGGTGATGTTGAACCTTGTACATTTGTTCATTTAGCAACTCATAACCTAAAAAATTGTACATTAACAGAAGCTCTAGCTTCTCCATTTATGAGAGCTATTAGAGATGGAATTCCTTATGAAGACGGAAATATGCTTCGTCCTTGTATGATAGTTGATAGACCAGATGTATTAAGAAAATACTATGAAGAATTCAAACCTTACGAAACTCATGAAAATGCAGCTGCATATTTAACAAATCCTGAAATTACTTCTCAAATTGATAAATACTCTAAAGAAGTTAAAAAAATCCTTGATGAAGATTGGAGAAATAATTTATGGATGACAATATTCCCTCTAGAAGGTGAATATTATATTGATAGAGACACTTTCTGCTCAACAGAAAAACCTCAACATAAATGCACTGGCCATTGTGCAGGTTGTACGAACCATTAAAAGAGGTAAAAGATGTTCTGGATATTAACAATATCTTTTATCCTATTTTCAATTCTTATTAATACCTATCCTACAATTACTTTGTGGGATAGGTCATTAATCTTATACGTACAAAAATTATTAATCATTATTCCAAACTCTATTCCGATAGCTTTTGATGGATTATTATATTCATTAATGTTAATAATACCGATAATATTTTTATCTATGTACTTTATAATAAAGAAAAAATATTTCGATATTATCTACTTAATTTCTATTCCTTTAATCACTTATGGCATTAGCAGTTCTTTAAAACTAATTGTTGAACGTCCAAGACCTCCGATAGAAATGCATTTATTAGCACACCAGGAAGGTTTTAGCTTCGTTTCAAATCATACTATAATTACATTTTGTTTATGGGGAATAATAACCTATTATTTAATAAATTATTGTCAAAACAAGTTTATTAAACATTTAGGAATCTCTATCGCAATTTTATGGAGTATTTTAATTGGCTTCAGTAGAATTTGGCTTGGAGTTCACAATCCAACTGACGTTATTGCAGCTTATTTATTAGGTGGTATATTGTTAATAATTTATATAAAAGTACGAGAATTTATTGAAAAATATATAGGCCTATAATTAATGAAAAATGTTCTAGTTGTAAGTAATTACAGAGCTGGCAGAAAAACTGCAGTTCTAAACAAAAAAATACTAAAAAAATTTTTATATCAACATGCTGAACATTTTAAAATAATTGATATTTGTGATTTAGATAATATTAATACAACCGAATTTGATACAATTATAGCAATGGGTGGAGATGGTACAATAAATAAAATCCTACCTATTGTAATCAATACAGATAAAACTTTAGGTATAATCCCTTGTGGAACGGCAAATTTATTAGCTGCAAAACTCGGCATCCCAACCAACATAAAAAAAGCTTTAAATATTTTAGCAAAAGAAAATTCCAAAAAAATTGACGCTATATCTATAAATAATAAACTCTGTATTTTAAGATTTGGCTTAGGATATGATTCAAATATTATAGGAAAAACTCCACAATCATTAAAAAATAAATTTGGATATTTATCTTATTTTATAGCTGGAATTTTATTTGCATTAAGACTAAAATTGCAAAAATATCATATAACCTATAATAATAATGAAATTAATGTTGAAGCCTCTTGTATTATCGTAGCTAATTCTTCTAACATGTATAAAAACATCGTTTCAGTTAGCTCTCAATGTAAACTAGACGATAAACTAATGGATATATTCGTTTTAAAAACAAAAAACCCAATATCTTTTTTTATAGAATTTTTAAATATTCTTTTTCAACATCGAATTGATAATAAAAGAGCAATGTATTTTAAAACTTCTAAGCTAAAAATTGATAATAAATGGACTTTAGGACATATTGATGGAGAAAAACAAAAATTCAGTGGTAATATAGAATTTAATATTATCCCAAACGCAATAAATATAATACTATGAAATACACATAAACAACTATTCTATTAACTAACTATCTTGTATATAAAAAATTTTATGCTACCTTTTTACTAGATACATTATTCTTAAAATCTTAATATGAAAATTTATAATATTAACCGGTTAAATTTTAATAATATACATAAACAAGTTTCATTTAATGGAATTAAAAAAGACAAAAATTCTTGCTTATTTATTTATGATTTAGATGGAACTCTTGCTGATGGGACAAATGAACAAATTTATAAAGTTCTAGAAATTTCAAAAGCAAAAAATGCAAAAGTTACATACGCAACAGGTAGAGGACTAGAAGAATTTTATACGCTTCAAAATGAATTATTATCAAAAAAGTTAAAACTCGATCCGCCGGATTTCTTAATTGCCAACAATGGAGAAAATATATATACAAACTCAAATGGAAAGCTTTTAAAAAATTATGAATATTCACAATTTCTAAAAAAAAGTACCAACTTTGATAAAAAATATATATCTAATAAAATTTCTTCTCTAAACAACGAACTTAAAGAAATAGAAAGTAGTTCTATAATGTTAAAATATAATGTCCCTGAACATATAAATATAAAAGAATTAAGAAAAAATATTTTAAATACACTTTTTAAAGAAAAAATAAAAGTTTTGTGCGATTACAAAGGAGAAGGAACAAATAATCAAACTTTATATCTAGCTCCGTTCAATAAAGCTATAGCGATTAATTATTGTAAAAGAACAACCAGTTCAGGAATATTTGACAGACAGTTCAGGAATTTTGGGACAGATAATTTCAGAAACTTAAATTAATGTTATAAATAATTTTTCATAAAATTTTAAAATAAATCATTGAATTTTATTTGTAATTTGTAGTTTAGGCTTATAACCCAACAATTAATTAGTTTAATAAGTTGTTTTTAAGCTAACAGAAATTATTTTTATACATCTGTCCTGACAGCAAAAAGAGAATTTTATCTGTTACTGAATCAAATGGCTTGCTTCCTCCCCCTCAAACCCATACCAAATGCCGATTGCCTAAAATAATCACACCAGTTGAGCTACTCACCCAACTGTAATGAGCACTCTGTTTGATTATTTATAAAACAATTACTACTGGAAATAATACTATTCTATTATGTATTTTTTATTATATAATAAATTCTGTTAGAGTAAAACTCATAGTCTTAATAATATTTACAAGGGCAAGTAAAGATTGTTCTAACTTAATTTTTATTAATACTGATTAAGGTGATATATGAATGTAAAAAAAATTAATTCTAAACAAAATACCTTTGGTGCAAAATTAATAATTAATGATCCATTACATAAATTACAATTTAACGAAGCTGAAATAGAAGAAATTAAATTATTATTTCAAAACAAAACTGAAAATTATAAAGGAACTTTAAAATATAATGTGGATACTGACAAATTCTTTTGTACAGCTAAAGACAGAAAACTTGGAATATTTAAAACCGGTAAAAAGTATAAATTAGATGTACTCTCTCTTGATGCTGAAGAGTTTGCGGATAAAATGAGAAAAGTTTATATACGACTTAGAAATTTAGGAAAAGGAGAGGTCGTCTTAAAAAAAACAGAACTACAACAAAAGATACAACAAGGGCTTTATTCTGATATTTTAGATATAAAAGATAAAAATTTGATTTAGTTTGTCTAATTTAATGTAAAAAGACAAATGGTTTGATTTCAATTTACAGATGGTTTGTTTTTTGGGCAAACTAACACACCAATTTTTCTCAAATTTCTTGTCACTTTTTACCTAGTAAATTGAAATAAATTTCCACCTAAACTTAAAATTTTGAAAAAATTTTTAACACTGTCCTGTCCCAAAATTCCTGAACTGTGTCTAAATTCCCGCCATTTAAGG
>CALUUP010000022.1 GCA_944323985.1 Candidatus Gastranaerophilales bacterium
AAAAATCAAGATATATTTGAAACACACCCCTATTAGTTCAAAAAAATCAAATTCCTGCAATGTCTGTTCAATGATACCGATTGCCCGAAATAATCGCACCATCTGTCATACGCAAAACACTCACTTTATTACATTAATATATGATTTTATGAGAAAGCCTGAAGTTACATATAGGTTACATAATCTTCAGACTAATCTCTGTAATTGGTTGCGGGAGCTGGATTTGAACCAACGACCTTCGGGTTATGAGCCCGACGAGCTACCAGACTGCTCCATCCCGCGATATTATCGCTTACATCTAATTATGTAATGCTAAAAATCAAAAATCAACCCTTTTTTTATTTCTTTGTTTTTATTTCCGGTGAAGAGCTTAAAAGTATTCTAGTATAATCTGTTTGGGGTTTTTTAAATATTGTATATGTTTCTCCTTCTTCAAGGAGTTCTCCTTTATACATAATTCCTATTCTGTCTGCAATGTATCTTACTACATTTAAGTCATGCGATATAAATAGAATTGTAAGATGATGTTTCTTTTTTAAATCTTTTAATAAATTTATTATTTGTGCTTGAATACTTGCATCTAATGCGCTTACCGGTTCATCTGCAATTAGAAATTCAGGTTTTAATATTAGTGAACGGGCTATTGCTATTCGCTGTCTTTGTCCGCCTGAAAATTGGTGGGGATATAATTTTAAACTGTTTTCTTCTAAGCCTACGTCTTCTATTATTTCTTTTATTAATGTTGTATTTTTGTCTTTGCTATTTTTTGTATTTATTAATAGAGGTTCTTCTAATATCTCTTTTATTTTCATTTTTGGATTTAAGCTTGAATATGGATTTTGGAATACCATTTGTACTTTTGTTGCATATCCTTTTTTTATATTATGAATATTTTCATTATTAAATAGAATTTCTCCTTGATTAGGGTTTACTAATTTCATTATGGATTTTGCAATAGTAGATTTACCGCATCCAGATTCTCCCGCCAAGGCGTATATTTCGCCTTTATTTATATGAAAAGTTACTTTATTGACTGCAGGAAGTATATTCTGAGGTCTTTTTTCTAAATTTTTATAGCTTACGATTAGGTTTTTGATGTCTATTATTTTATCCATATAACTATTTTATCATCTCCTTGAAGCTAATTGAATACATATATGGATGATTTTATGATAAAATTGGGAAAAATATAGGAGAGTAACATGTTTGATGTTTTTGTAAGAAAGTATATTACTGTTAAAAATATTATCTTTTTTATCATTGCAATTCTTTTTTTAATTTTTATTACAAAGATTAAGGATATTGCGATTTTATTTTTTGCATCATATGTTATTGCTTGTTCTTTGAATCCTTTGGTTGATAAACTAGAAAAAAGAATGAGTCGTTCTCTTGCTTCTACTATTGTTTTAACGCTTATTCTTGGAATTTCTTCCGTAATTTTGGCTCCAATTTTTATTATTGGTGGGCAACAAATAAAATCTTTTATAAATATGATTCCTGATTCAATAAATAATTTTAAGATTTTTATTGCACAAAATCCTTTGCTAAGTAAAACTAATTTAAGTGATTTAGATGTTGGTAATTTAATATCTTCTACTTCGGATTTTACAACTAAGTTTGTAAATGGTTCTATAAACGCAGGTATGGAGTTTGCTTCTGCTATAGTATACTTTTTAGCAGCTTGTATTATTATTTATTATTTTTTGGCTGATAAGGATATTGTCAGAAAAACTTATTTAAAACTTTTTCCTAGACAAATGAAAAAACGTGCAGAGGAAATTATTGATTCAATATCTCAAAAAATTGGGGGATACGTTGTTGCTCAAATTGCAACGATTGCAAGTGTTGGGCTTATTATGACATTGGGATTATTAATTTTAAAAGTTGATTATGCTATTTTATTAGGTTTATTAAATGCAATTTTGGATATAATTCCTGTTGTTGGTCCTGCGATTGGGTTATTAATAACTCTTCTTGTTGGTTATAAAATGGGACCTGTGGCAATATTGTTAATTATCCTTATTTTTATTATTGCTCAGTGGGCTGAAAATAATTTAGTTAGACCTTATATTTTTAGTAAATTTTTAGATTTACATCCACTTATTATTTACTTCTTTTTATTTATAACAGCTCAGTATTTGGGTGTTGTCGGAGTTATTTTTGCTCCTGCGATTGCGGCTACTGTTTGTGTACTAATTGAAGAACTATACATCAAAAATATAAATTAATGGAAACTTTCTTATATAAAAAAAAATCTGGTAATTATAATTTTATTATGGCATATCCGGCTATAGAATCTTTTGCAATGGCTTCTTTAGGTTATTTATGGCTTTATAAAGTCGCAAGTTCTACTGATGGAGTTAATGCTGTTAGATTATATACTGATTCGGATAAAATACTTTTGAATGGTATTGATTCAATGGCTTTTTCGATGTCTTTTGATTTTGATTTTCTTGGCGTTTTTAAAATTTTAGAAAGTTTAAATATACCTTTTTATTCAAAAGAAAGAAATGAAGATTTTCCTCTGATTTTTGCGGGAGGTCCTGTTTTAACTACAAATCCTAGACCATATGAAGAGTTTTTTGATTTTATGATTATTGGCGATGGTGAACAAAATTTTCTTCAAGTGCTTGATATTTTAAGACAGAAAAAAAATAAAAATGAGACTTTAGAGTTACTTAAAAATATAGAAGGAGTTTATGTCCCGGTAAATAAAGTTAAGAAAGCTACTGTGGATTTGCGAGATGTCATTTATACTCCAATTTTGTCTGATAAAAGTTATTTTAAAGATACTTTTATTATTGAATTGGCAAGAGGGTGTATGAATAGATGTGCGTTTTGTACAGCATCTTATACTAATTTACCTTTTAGACATAACGAGTTTAGTAAAATAATTGATGCTATTGATTTAGGTTTAAATTATACGAATAAAATTGCTCTATTAGGAGCTCAAATAGCCTCTCATCCTAAATTTGAAGATATTATGTATTATTTAAGAAATAAAATAGAAAATGGTTTAAATCTTGAATTAGGAATTTCGTCTTTAAGAACTGATGCGATTACGCCGGAAATAGTAAAAACATTAGTTTTGGGAGGTCAAAAGCATTCTACTATTGCGATAGAAGCCGCAAGTGAAAGACTTCGAAAATTCATTAACAAAAATTTAAAAGAAGAGCAAATTTTTGATGCGGTAAAAATTTCAAGAGAATATGGTTTAAAAGGCGTAAAAATTTATTCTATGATTGGTATTCCAAATGAACAACAAGAGGATATTCAAGAGTTTGTCAGGCTTGGTGAAAATTTAAAAAATGAAAATAAGGGGTTTAATGTAGAATTTTCTTTTTCTACTTTTGTACCTAAACCTCAAACACCTTTACAGTGGGCACGAAGAGAAGATACTAAATCTTTAGAATTGAAACAAAAATTTCTTCAAAAAGAATTGGCTAAAAAGGGGATTCAATCTAAATTTTCTAGCCCTAAATGGGATTATTGGCAAACTATTTTATCGAGAGCAGATGATAATATTTCTGCTTTTTTAGTGGAAGTTTATAGAAATGGTGGGAATTTAGCTGCTTTTAAAAAAGCACAAAAAGTTTTAAATATGGATTTTTCAAAAGAAATAAATGGTTTTTCTCAAAAAGACATTTTACCTTGGGATATTATTCAAAATTATCCGGATAAACAATTACTTATAAACGAAGAAAAAAGACTTTTAAAAAAACTTTCTTGATGTAAAGATTTGTAACAAAATAAAGAGAAGGTGAAATTAGGGTTTTGTTATATACTTTATATATATGTAAGATGTAAATAACAAATTTTAATCCCTAAATCCCTTCCTAACTAATTTTCCTAGCTTCTCATTTTGAGAAGTTTTTTTTATAGGATTTTTGATATGACATTAAAGAATTTTCTTTTTAAAGATTTATTAATTGGATTTATATTATCAAGTTGTACATTATTGTTATTAATTAAAAATTTTCTAATATTTCCTGTTTTAGGATACATTTTGTTATAAGAATATTTAAAATTATCACTTGCTTCTTTTACTCTGTATTCAGAGAGTAAATCTTTAAGATTTTGTTTATATGCTATTAACGGTGCATAATGCGTTTCGTATTTTTTTCTCGCTAATAGTCCTATTGTTGGATTATTTATACAATCATCTATGTGATTTAAGCTATGTTTTATATTAGGTTGTTTTATGCTAAAAATTGTATCAAGGTTTGCATTGTTCATTTTAGCATTGTATTCTTGTCTGGCATATTTTGACGTATTAAAATTTAACATGTTTTACTCCTTTTTATTAGAATTCTAAGAAAGAAAAAAATATTATTTGTATAAATGTATATTTTTTATTAAATTTTATTAAAAAGTTCTTGCTAGAATTCTTTCATGAAACATTTTATATCAAAAATAAAAAAATTTAAATTATAGTAAAAATTTTTAGTACCATTTTATTCCAACGATAGCTTTAAAATTATTAATAAATTCTTCAAAGTTTAACTGAGAGATTTGATTAGTTCTTTTGTTTATAACATTTATAGTTTGTGTGTTTTTATCAACTGAAAGGATAGGTACTGTGTGCCAAGGAGAGATATTTTTAAATTTTTTTAAACCAGTTATAGCAACGAAGCTGTATTCATTATCTTTTTTTTGTCCTAGTTCATTTAGTAATTTTAGGACTTTATTTCTTTCTTTAGTCAGATTTATATTAAGAGAATTTTCGCCTATATTGATAGCTTTTTTTCCTGTAAACCATTTGAAAGCATTTGAAGGTTTATTGTATTCGCAATTTCTATTTACAATTATTGGAAATAAATAGAGTCGGGATAAAAATGGTTTCATAAGAGGATGTTTGCTAATTAATTTTGAAATAGCTATATTTATGCCAAGTCCGAGCTTAGAGTTAGCATAATTAAAAGATGATAATCCTTTGGGATTATCTGAATACTCGCTGTATAGATTAAAATATTTTCCGTAGTAATCATAGGCTGTTGCTTTAAAAACTTTTTCTTTTTTATTGGTATGAAGTATTATTTTGTAGGCAGGATCTATTTGAGCATTTTTTTGGATTTTAAATTTTTTCCTTAATATTTCTCTACCTTTATTAGATTTAATTAGAGCATATCTGGTTGCATCTTCAAAGCAATTAGCAATAACTTGAGGATCTTTAAGAGAACGCTCTAATTCTTCATTTGTAAGAGAACGCCATTTTATATTTTTTTGATTAGCATTTAAATAAGGATAAATTTTTCTTAATATAGAAATTTTCATATTAATATAAAGTTTAAAAAATAATAATTTGCTATAAAAATACTGATATAGTTTTAAAAAATAGTTTTTTTATAGTATAATTCACAATTAGGGAATTATTTTCAAAATATTAATAAATTCCTTGAGTTATGAAGAAAAAGGAAAAAGATTTTTGAAGCAATCAAGATTAACGATAGCAATTTTTATAGCATTATTTTTAGGAATAATTGTAGGTTGGATTTTTCCTGGTTTTGCTGTAAAAATGCATGTTTTAGCTGAAATATTTTTACGAATGGTAAAGATGATTATTGCTCCTTTGCTTTTTGCAACCCTTGTAGTGGGGATTGCAGGTCACGGGGATGTAAAAAGTTTAGGGCGTCTTGGGATAAAAACTATTGTTTATTTTGAGATTGTAACAACTTTGGCTTTATTTATAGGTTTAGGATTCGCGAATTTCTTTAAACCTGGTGTTGGAATGGAGAACATTGCTTCTGATCATACAGGTTTGACAAGAATTGTTGAAATGGCATCTACAACACATCATAATTCTTTTGGAGATTTACTTTTAAGTTTGTGTCCTACAAGTATTTTTCAAGCAATGGCGGAAGGTAATTTACTACAAATTGTTGTATTTTGTATATTCTTTTCCATCGCAATTTGTGCAGTTGGTAAAAAAGCTCAACCCGTTGTAGATATATTAAATTCTGTTGCTTCAATAATGTTTAAGTTTACTGAATATGTTATGTTATTTGCTCCGGTTGGGATATTTGGCGCAATTGCTTATACTGTTGGAACAAATGGAATTGAGATTTTATATAATTATGGAAAAATAATTTTATCATTATATACAGCTCTTGCAGTTTTCGTAATTTTGGTATTATTTATTGCTTGTAAAATTGTAAGAATATCGCTTAGAGGTCTGATAAAAGCGATACAAGAACCTGCATTATTAACTTTTACAACTGCAAGCTCAGAAGCAGCTTTGCCAAAAGCTATGGCAATTATGGAAAAATTTGGAGTCCCAAAATCTATAGTAAGTTTTGTTATGCCTACAGGTTATACTTTTAATTTAGATGGTTCGACTCTATATCTTGCAATGGGTGTGATTTTTTCAACTCAGCTTGTTGGACACCCTTTAACATTTGAACAGCAACTTGTAATAATGTTTGCATTAATGTTAACCAGTAAAGGTGTTGCAGGTGTCCCAAGAGCTTCTTTAATTGTTTTAGCCGGTACTCTTACAAGTTTTGGGATACCTATTTTAGGAGTAGCAGTATTACTTGGAATTGACCAAATTTTAGATATGGGAAGAACTACCGTTAATTTAATCGGAAACTGTGTTGCTACAGTTGTTGTTGCAAGATGGGAAAACGCTTTTGATTATGATAAAATGGCTGAATTTATTAAAATGAAGAGTTTGAAAACTAATACACTTCGAAAAATTCAACATAATGTTAGTTTTCAAAGGGATTTTGTTAAAAATATAAATGAAAAAATAGAAGTATAAAGAGGTACAGAATGGAATACAAAGAAACATTAAATTTGCCATCAACGACATTAGAGATGAGAGCAAATGCAACAAAAAAAGAACCTGAAACTCAAAAATTTTGGGAAGAAATAAATGTATATCAAAAGAATCTTAATCAACGTGATAAAACAAATTCTTTTGTATTGCATGATGGTCCTCCGTATTTGAGTTCAGAAAAAATTCACGTTGGTACAGCTTTAAATAAGATCTTAAAAGATATTTTAATAAAATATAAATCAATGTCAGGGTTTTATGCTCCATATGTTCCTGGTTATGATGGACATGGACTTCCAATTGAAAATGCTGTTGTAAAAAACATCAAAGGCGGTAGAGAAGCTCTTACTCCTGCTGAATTAAGAGAAAAATGCAGAGAATTTGCTCATAAAAATTTAAAAGGACAAGAATCAGAATTTAAACGCTTAGGTGTTTGGGGTGATTGGGAACATCCTTATTTAACAATTAATCCAGAATTTGAAGCTGAACAAGTTAGAGTTTTTGGTGAGATGTATAAAAAAGGCTTCGTTGAAAAAGGACTTAAACCTGTTTATTGGTGTGCTTCTTGTGAAACCGCATTAGCTGAGGCAGAAGTAGAGTACGCAGATCATACTTCAACTTCTATTTATGTAAGATTCAAATTTGATGATGATGGGGTAAATAAAATAAGTAAACTTGTAGATCTTCCAAGTAAAAATGTATATGCAGTCATTTGGACAACAACTCCTTGGACTATTCCATCAAATATGGCAATCAGTATGCACCCTAGATTTGAGTATACTTTCTTTGGGGTAAATGGAACAGATGATATTTACGTAGTAGCTCAAGGTCTTTTAGCTTCATTCTTAGAAGGTGTAGGCTGGGAAGAAAAAGATATTAATGTAATAGGATCTTGCAAAGGAGAAGACTTAGAACTATTAAATACAAAACATCCGCTATATGATAGAAAATCTCCTATTATTTTAGGTGAGCACGTAACATTAGATGCAGGTACCGGTTCTGTGCACACAGCTCCTGGACACGGTCTTGAAGACTACGAAGTAGGTTGCAGATACAATATTGAAGTCTTTTCACCACTTGATAGTAAAGGTGTTTGGACTGAAATCGTTGGTGATAAAGACTTAGAAGGAATTCCTTATTATAAAGGAAATAAAATTGTTATTGAAAAATTGGAAAACTGTGGGGCATTACTTGCAAAAGCTGATATAAATCATAGTTATCCTCATTGTTGGAGATGTAAAAATCCAGTAATTTATAGAGCAACACCTCAATGGTTTGTAAAAGTTGATAAATTCCGCAGTACAACATTAGATGCAATTAAAAACGTAAAATGGATACCTGCAAGTGGAGAAAATAGAATTTCAAACATGGTAGAAAGCCGTGCTGATTGGTGTATTTCTCGTCAAAGAGCTTGGGGTGTTCCTATTCCTGTATTCTATTGTGAAGAATGTGGAGAACCAATTGTTACAGATGAAACTATCGAAAATATCGCTAAAATCTTTGAAAAAGAAAGCTCTGATGCTTGGGTTAAATATTCAGTAGATGAATTACTTCCACAAGGGTTTAAATGTCCTAAGTGCGGAAAAGAACACTGCTTTAAAAAAGAAACAGATATTATGGATGTTTGGTTTGATTCAGGTGTTACTTGGAGAGCCGTTGTTGAAAAACGTTTTGAAGAATTAGGACATATTCCTGTTGATATGTATTTAGAAGGTTCTGACCAACATAGAGGCTGGTTCCAATCTTCACTATTAACAGCTATTGCAACAGAAGGAAAAGCTCCTTATAAATCAGTGCTTACTCACGGATTTGTATTCGGTGAAGATGGTAGAAAAATGTCTAAATCTTTAGGAAACTATATTAGACCTGATGATATTATTAAAAACTATGGTGCTGATATACTTAGACTTTGGGCAGCGTCTGTTGATTATAGAAATGATACTAAAATCGGCGATAATATTATTAAACAACTTGCTGAAATTTTCAAAAAGACAAGAAATACTGCAAGATTCTTGCTTGGTAATATTCACGACTTTAATCCTGAAAAAGATTATGTTCAGTACGAAGACTTAAAACCTATTGATAGATTCGCATTACATAAGCTTAATAAAGTTGTAGAAGAAGTAACAGTAGCATTTGAAAATTATGAATTTTACAAATATTTCCAATGTCTACAAAATTTCGCTGCAGTAGATTTAAGTTCTTTCTACTTAGATATCGTAAAAGACAGATTATATACAGCAGGTAAAAAATCTTTATCAAGAAGAGCTTGTCAAACTGTTTTATATGAAACATTACAAGTTTTAGTAAGAATTTTAACTCCTGTAATGCCTCACCAAGCAGAAGATATTTGGAGAAATACTCCTGAAGATAAACGTGGAGGTTTAGAAAGTATTCTTCTTGCAGATTGGGTTAAAGTAAACGAAAAATGGAATAATCAACAACTTGAAGATGATTTTACAAAAATCCTTAAAACAAGAGAAGTTGTAACTAGAGCAATTGAACCTTTAAGAGCAGATAAAAAAGTTGGCAGCTCTTTGGAAGTAGGAGTTTACGTAAAATCAGATGATAATACAATGTTAAAAGCAAATGAAAAAGACTTAGCGGATATATTTATTACATCTCAAGCTTACATTACTGAATCTGCTCCAGCAGAAGTATTAAATGAATATACTGAAAATGGAATTACTGTTTGGGTAGTAAAAGCTGAAGGTGAAAAATGTGAACGCTGCTGGAAATACAGAAAACTCGGTGAACACTCAGGATATGAAACTATCTGTTCTGATTGTTATGAAGCAGTAGCAGAAACTATTAAAGTATAAATTTATATATTTTAAAGTATAATGAGAGCTTTTAAGACGGAAAAATTTCCGTCTTTTTTTTATAAAACTATAAAGTTTTTGTAGTTATATATGACAACTTTCTATCATTTTATCTAGTTTATTTAATGCAATTTCTAAATAATTACTTATATCTGATAAAATAATTTCATTGTTTTCATTTTCTATAGCTTTTTGCAAAATGTAAATACAACTTTTTATTTCTTTTAATTCTAATTTTAAATCTGCTATTTTATTTTCCATAAATACCTCCAAAAGTAAAAAAAATAACTTTAAATAAGAAATATATTTCTTATTTAGTATTATATCATGGATATATTTTAATAAGCAATTATTTTATTATTTTATTTATGAATAAAGATGAAATAATAAAGCGAGTTGCAGAAACAATAAGAATTGAAAGACATAGAAAAAGGTTAAGTCAGCAAGAGTTAGCAGAAAAAGCTGGTATTACTGCTAAATATCTTAATTTAATAGAAAATCAAAAATCTAATCCAACTATTGTAGTAGTTATTCAAATTTGTTTAGTTTTGGGTATAAGTTTAGATAAACTTTTGAAAAATGAGTAGTTAAGCTTAATATATAAACATACAATCGCCATAGCTGTAGAAGCGATATTTTTCTTTGATTGCTTCTGCATAAGCTTCAAATATAAAATCTTTTCCGGCTAAAGCGCTAACTAACATTAATAAAGTTGATTTTGGTAAATGGAAATTTGTAATCAATTTATCTACAACTTTAAATTCATATGGAGGGTAAATAAAAAGTTCTGATGCTGACTTACAAGCTTTTATTTCCCCAAATTGTTGGAAAGCTGTTTCAAGGGTTCTTACAGTAGTTGTTCCTACTGCTATTAATTTTTTCCCTTCTGATTTTGCTTTATTTATTAAACTAGCAGTTTCTTCACTAATTTCAAAAGCTTCTGAATCCATTTTATGTTCTAAAACATTTTCACATTTTACAGGTCTAAAAGTTCCAATTCCGACATTTAAAGTTACATATCCAATTTGCACACCTTTGTTTTTTAATTTTTCTAAAATTTCCTGAGTAAAATGCAATCCCGCAGTAGGAGCGGCAACAGAGCCTTCATCTTTAGCATAAACTGTCTGATATCTTTCAAAATCTAATTTTTTCAACTCTTCATTAGACATTTTTCTTTCAATATATGGGGGAAGCGGAATATTTCCAACTCTATGTAAGATTTCAAAAATATCACCTTCATAAATCATTTTAACAAGCCATTTTCCATCATCAGGTAATGATTCTAAGATTTCGCAAGATAACTCTTCAGATATTTTTACAATAGTTCCAACTTTTACTCTTTTAGATGGCTTTATTAAAACTTCCCAATTATGATTATCTTTTTCTTTTAACAAAAATACTTCAATTTTTGCACCCGTGTCTTTATATCCATACAATCTTGCAGGAATAACTTTTGTATTATTTAAGATCAAAATACAATTATCATTAATTAAATCCACAATATCATAAAAATGTTTATGCAAAATTTTGTGCTCGTCACGATTAAGAACCAGCATTTTTGAATTTTCACGTTTATCGCTTGGCCTTTGAGCTATTAATTCTTCCGGCAATTGGTAATCAAATTCTGATAATAACATTTTTAAATCCTTTTTTATTATTTTATCATGATAATAAATTTGTTACTTTTTGAAAAAATATTCTTCAACAATTCCACAGATGATATGCCCGGTAATAAGATGTAGTTCTTGTATGTAATTAGTGGTATTTGAAGGAACATTTAGGGTTATTTGGGAGAAGTTTTTCATTTTTCCTCCATTTTCTCCTGTAAAAGATATAGTTTTAATTCCCATTTCATTTGCGGTTTTTAAGGCTTCGATTAGATTTTGTGAATTCCCTGAACCTGAAATTGCGATTAAAACATCATCTTTAGTCCCTAAACCTTTTAAATGTCTTGAAAAAACTTGTTCAAAACCATAATCATTAGCTACGGCAGTTAAAACAGATGTATCTGTTGTAAGACTAATTGATGCAAGTGGAGGTCTATCAAGTTTATATTTTCCCATCAGTTCAGCTGATAAGTGTTGTGATATTGCTGCTGATCCACCGTTACCACAAAATATTATTTTGTTCCCCTTTTCTAAAGATGTAATTATTGTTTTTGAGATTAATTCTATTATTTCGACTTTTTCTTCTAATAGGTTAATAGATTTATTTATTTTATGCAGTGAGTTTATTGTTTCATTTTTTATATCCATAAAATATCCTTTGTTAAGACCATTTTTATTTTTTTTATTTTTAATATATTAGATATCGTAATAATAATATGAGTTTTTTGCAAATTTTTTTTTAATTATTCTAATTAATAGACCATATGGTCTATATTAAATGCATTAAAATATAATCTCTTGATTGATGGCATTGGCATGCCTATCTAGTACACTAATATCAAGGGGAGAGAGAGTATATTTTATGAAGAGAACGTTGTTATTTTTAGGAATGTTTTTATCAATGCTAAGTGTTTTGGCAGAAGATAATGTTTTGCAAACAATTGAAATTGTTCCTGTTAAAGACACTTATAATATAGTTTTGGTTGCTGATAAGGCTGTTGATGTTAAGAAAACTGTAAAGGCTCCAAATCAAATTAGTTTAGATTTGAAAGACATTAGAGCGTCTAAAAATTTAAATACAATTTATAATAATGTATCAAACGTTGATACTGTGATGGTAGAACCTTCTGGTAATGGTTTGAATATATTTTTCCAAGCAGAAAATGCAGCAGGAACAAGTATTTCGTTCGATTCATTAGCGCCAATTGTTGCGCCTAAGAAGACCGAAACGCAAAATTTGAAACTAAGTAATCCTGTAGAAAGTTATGCTCCTATTTATCATGAAGATTTAGCTCAACCTAAGACTTCTCCTTTATTTGATAAATTGAAAAATTCTTCTGCTGTTGAAGGAATTAAAGATTCTATTGATGAAGACACTGTTTCTGATACTGCAAATAAAGCGTTTTCTTTTGGTTTAATAGGATTATTAATTTTTGCAGTTGCAAGATTATTTAAACGTAAAGAATCTGATATTAAAATTGGACTTACTCAAAGCTTAAATGAGCGTGAAATTGAAATGTATAGAGGGGCTCAACCTATTGGAACTTCTTATGTTAATGTAGAAAAACCTTTTACTACTGTTAATTATGGTTTAAATGCTTATCAAAAAGGTAATAGAAATCCATATGAATCAGCTCCGGTTCAAGTACATAATCCAAGATTAAGAAATTATGTTAATCAACCTGCTGAGCAACATATTGCTTCTATGGTACAGCCTCAAAAACAAAATATACAGACTGCTGTTAAACCTAGTATTAAAAAGAATACGACTCCTGTAAATACAGCGCCTGTAAATCAGTCAAATCCTAATATTGATAATTTGAAATTTTTGGAATCTATGACTGCTATTTATGAAAAAAGTGGACGTCATGATTTAGCTAAAGGTTTAAAAGCTAGTTTATCTAAAAATAATATAAAAGCATAATTTTGGAAGAGAGATAAGAAGAGAGATGGTTTTAGGCTTACAAAGAGTTTTTCTGGGTAAGCCTTTTTTGTATTAAAATAATACTATTCGGAGAAATTTATGAAAATTTGTTTTATACCTATTGATAATAGACCTGTTTGTTATAATTTGGCTAAAGATATAGTTGCAATTGATGAGGATTTAAAACTTTTTATTCCGCCTAGAGATTTTTTGGGAGATTTAAATAAAGTTGCGGATATTAAAGGTATTTTTAATTGGATAAAAAGTTTACCCGAATATGATTGTATGGTTTTATCTCTTGATACTTTAGCTTATGGTGGTTTAATTCCTTCCAGAAGATCTGGTGATAATTTTGAGATGATTAAAAATAGAATGGAAGAGTTGAAGCCTTTTTTAGTGGGGAAAAAGGTTTATGCTTTCTCTAGTATTATGAGAATTTCTAATAATAATTATAATGAGGAAGAAAAAGAGTATTGGAAAGATTATGGGAAAAAGATTTTTGAGTATTCATATTCAGGAGGAATAATTAACAATGGAATTCCAAATGAAATATTAGAAGATTATATAAAGACAAGAGAACGCAATTTTAAGATAAATAAAATGTATCTTGAATGGCAAAAAGAGGGTTTATTTAATACTTTAATTTTTTCAAAAGATGATTGTGCAGAATTTGGGTTTAATGTTAATGAGGCAAAAGAACTAGAAGAACTTGGAGGTATTACAAAAACTGGTGCTGATGAAATTCCTTTAGCTTTATTAAGTCGTGCGATAGAAAAAGATATTAAGGTTTTTGTTGAATTTATAGAACCTGATTATAAAAATTGTATTTCTAATTATGAAGATGTTTCAATTGAAAAATCGGTTCAAGGGCAATTGGAACTTGGTGGATTTAAGCAAGTATTAAATAAAAAAGATGCTGATTTAGTTTTGCTTGTAAATAATTTTATAGAAAAGCAAGGTGAATTAGTTATGGGCTGGGATACTAAACCTTATAATAAAAATTTTGTTGAGTCTGATAAATTATATGCAATTGCTGATGTTAGGTTTGCTAATGGTGCAGATAATCATTTCGTTAATGATTTTATTGATAAGATTAATTTGAACAAGTTTTATGGGTATTCTGCTTGGAATACATCTGCGAATTCTTTGGGTTCTCTTTTGGCTGCTATTAAAGTTAAGTTTAATGCTATAAAATATAATGATAAAGCTTTTAAAAAGTTACAAATGATTAGGTTTTTAGATGATTGGGCTTATCAGGCAAATGTTAGAGCTTTAATTGAGAACCCAATGGATATTAAGAATTTGATGCAAAAATATGAGCAAAAACTTAGTAAAATTTTTGATTACAAATCTGACTTTAAATATTCTTTTCCTTGGCATAGGAAATTTGAAGTTGAAATTAGTGAATAATTTTATTTAAGTTTTATTTTTATTCCTAATAGTGTTAATACTTTTGTTTTTGTTTTGCCTTTATATTCATTTTTTATAGAAAATATTTTCTTATAAAAAGCAACTTTATTAGAAGGTTCTTTAGATTCTTCATAGTCTTTTTTTAGTTCTTCATAGATTAAAGATTTTTGTGCATATTTCCACCACTCATCTTTAAATTTATTTCCACAGCCTTTAAAAGCTGGTTTTGGGCCTGTTAAGTGAGCGATAATTGGTGCTTCTTTTGCGTGTAAATATTCTATTTCTTCTTCTCCTTCAAATTCGTAATAGCCTCCTCGCCACCAAGTATCCATAAGGTTGTATTTAGGATTTAATACTATTTTATTTTCATCAGCTACTTTATTTATAGAATCTTGATCGCAAAATTCTATTATTTTAGAATTATTTTTTGCAAAATCTATTATTTTATCGAAAAACTTTTCTTTTCTGCAGTATTCACAATTAAATAAAAGCATTCCGGAATTTACATAAACAGGACTTTTCATGTTTAAACGTTTTACATATTTATTTACTCCCCAAACATCTTTTACTCCTGCAAAATAACAGTTTGTTAAATTTGTGTTAAATAATTCAGATAAATTTCCCAAAATTAATGTGTCACAATCCAGATATAAAACTTTTTCTAAGTCTTTACATAAATCTGGTATTAAAATTCTAAACCAAGCTTGTATTGTTACCCAATGAGAAAGCGGAAGTGATTTAAAAGCATTTTCTTCTACTTCTAAAAGTCTTAGTTTCATATTAGAGTATTTATTTTCGACAGATTTAAGTTTATTTATACTTTCTTCTGTTAATTTTGAATATAGAATAATAATTTCAACTTCATTATTAATATTATTTTCTAACGCACTTATGATAGAAACAATAGTTTGATTCATATATTTATCATCTGGACAATATGCAATATTAATTTTCATTATTTATACTCCTCAATAATATGTTCATAAAAAGTTCCTCTAATGTTAAGTTCTTTTTTCTTAGTAAGAACAGATTTTTTATGAGTAAGTTTATGTATCGATGTTGTATTTTTAATCTGTTTCCAGCGTTTTTCATTATAAGGGTTTAATAGTTCGTTTTGTAATTGTTGTACAGGGTAAAAACTTATAAAAGGTATGTTCTTAAATATTTCCAAGTTTTTTTTACAAATCATTGTTATTATATGCATATGTGTAAAATAATTGATTAAAAACTTGTTTTCTTTCCAATAATTTAGCATTGTGGATAGAGTTTCTTTTAATATTTTATTGTTAGGTTTGGCAGAAATAAAATAATTTGTTCCGCACAATCCGTCCAAGTCAATTTTAATATCATTCTGGAAGAAAAATAAATTTTCTTCGACAAAATCAGGTAGTGGATTTGTTAATAAAACAGTAGCATCTATCCAAACTCCTCCATAGGTTATAAGTAATGCCGTTCTTACAATATCAACAAAATGAGCTAAATTCATTTGTCCGTTTTCTTTTAATTTATAAATATACTCAGGTAAATCAATATAATTTTTTAAATCATTATAAGTAAGTATTTTTCTTTCATAAAGTCCTTTATATCTTTCAACACTATTTAAACAAGCCTGCACAAGTGGAGGAATTTCTCCGTTAGGACTTTCCCAATATTGCCAGATAATTGGAGTTTGACATTCTTTTTTTTGTTCTGTATGAATTTTATTAGAATTTTTTATTCCTTTATTTACATATTTTCTTAAATAAAATTTTGCCCAATTACCTTTTAAAATTCGTCTTATTTTTCTGTCAAAAACAAAAACTTCTAGTAAAATTTTTATAATTGAATTAATAAATTGCCAAAATAATGATTTTATAAACATTTATTCCTCTTTTTTTAAGATTTCTATTAGTTTTGGATATTTTTCTGTGATGATTTTATATGCTTCATCAAGTGACATCCCAACTCCTTTTTTATTGATTTTGCAAAGTCCAAATTGTTGGGAATCTTCTACATAATTAATAGATTCGGAGTACCCTTTGATAAGTCTTGTTTTATATCCATTAAGAGTTGCCATAGCCCACAACCAAATGTCATCATGGGTCGGTATAAGTTCTTTTATTAAATCTTCATTTAAAACATCTTTGTAAAAACAATTTGGCGGATACAGTACCGCACCATAACCTGTTAATCTGTTTCTAAAACTTGCGATATTTTTATGTTTATCTAAATAAAGTTCTCTAGTTTTTTCCCAAATAATATTTTTATTAGTATCTAAACTTAGCCAGTCACATCTGTGTGCTTGTATTTCATTATTATGTGTTTGGTAAGATTTATACAATGTTTCTATAGTATTTTTTGCATAATATATATCATCATCTGTAGTAATTATTATAGAATTTGGGTGTTTTTTTAGCGTTGGAATAATTTTTTTATAAGATCTAATATCTTTATACCAATCAATAGTTAAACCGAATTGTCTTAAATCTAATAATTCTTTTGGTAAATCTTTTTCAAGATTTGGAAATTGTTCCGGTGCTAACCAAAGAATTACTTCATCAGGTTTCATTGTTTGAGTTAAAAGAGTTCTTATAGTTTTTATAACTGTATTTATTCTTTCAGGAAAGCTTGTTAAAGAAACAATTACTTTTTTTTCACGTTTAATTCTTGTTACTCCAAGTTCTTTAACTTCAGGACAATTAAATGGTATATTTTGTTTTATTCTAATAAGTATTCCACAAAAATTAATAACTAAATGTCCATCAAATCTTTGAATAAATTTCATTATTCTTCACCTGTTAATTTTATAAGTTCATTAAAAATTTCAATAGGTTTTGGTCTTCCAAGAAGAGTTTTAGAAGGATATAACTCAGGATTTGGAGCCCACATTTCTGCACAACAGTGGTAGAAAATATCTACAACAGGTATTTGCATTGCATTTGCAAAGTGCATTGTTCCGGTATCAACACTTATACATCTTTTTGCTATTTTTAAAATATTAGTAAGTTCTATGAAATTTGTACAATTAATTAAATCTATAAAATTAAAACATCCTAATTTTCTTAGTGCTAAAGAATAATCTTCGCTAACTTTACCTGCTCCTGTTAATATTGGTGTATATCCGTTATTATTCAAAATATTTATTAATTCTACACAATCTTCTTCCGGCATGTCTTTTGCTTTTAGTTTACTTGTTGTGCATAACACTACTAATTTTTTATTTTTACCTATTTCTTTTATTTTATTTATTAAAGCTGTTTCAATAAAAGGAGGATTGAATGTTATTGGAAAGTTTTTATGTTCTCCGACTAAAGGTTCAATCATACCTCCCCATTTATCGTTCATGTGTGTATATTCCTTTATAGGGAATTTTTCTTTTGTGTTCCAAAAGCTTACGTGATGATGTGAAATTATATGTTTTGAGCCAATTAACCTTGAAATTAATAAATTTCTTTCGTTGGAATATGTAACAAATGTTGCAAAAGGTTTTTTGTAAGGAAAATTTTTTGCGAAATTTAAAATTCCGAAAAGAGATTTATCTTTTTTCTTATCAAAAGTGACAACATCATCAACTCCTTCTTGAAATTTCGCAACATCAATGAAAGGTTTATTGCAAACAAAAATAACTTTTGAATCAGGATAAAAGTATTTAATGTTTTTTACTAAAGTATTGGTAACTAACATATCACCAATAAAAGCCGTATTAAAAATAATAAAAATTTTTTCTTTTTCCATAGAAAAATTTTATCATAAAATACAAAGAACCTTAAATTAAATATTTAAAATTTATTTTAAGGTTCTTTGATGTTTTATAATTAACCAATAACTGGTTGAACAAAAGTTCTTGTCGCTAAATCTTTATCTAATAATAGTAACGCTTTTTTATCATCTCCAATAAGTTTAAGAGTTGCTAAAACACCTCCAACAGTAGATTCTTCTTCTACTTGTTCTTTTAAATACCAATCAAGAAAATGTAAAGCTGCTCTATCTTTAACTTCTTCTGCAACATCCATTAAATGATTAATTCTTGAAGTTACAAATTCTTCATGACGTAATACTTGTTCAAAAATTTCTAAAGGGGTATTTCCTTCAACTATTGGTTTATCAATAGCTTTTAATTCAATACTTCCACCTCTTTCATTCAAATAATCAAACATCCCCATAGCATGAGCGTGTTCTTCCTGAACTTGTACATCAAACCAATTTACAAAACCTTGTAAATTTTGTTCTTGAAAATACACTTTCATCGCTAAGTACAAATATTCAGAAAAAAACTCTTTATTAATTTGTTCATTAAATTCTGCTTGTAATTTTTCATTAATCATTATTCAATCCTCCATATTTATATTATAAATACCTAGGATTAAATATTCCTAGGTATTTAATCTATTTATTATTATACATTATGTATCAATATTAGTTGCATAAACAGCATTTGCTTCAATGAAATCTCTTCTAGGTTCAACTTTATCACCCATTAATACATCAAATAATTGATCACACATCATTGCATCTTCAATATTAACTTTTAATAAAGTTCTAGTTTCAGGATCCATTGTAGTTTCCCAAAGTTGTTGAGGCATCATTTCTCCAAGACCTTTAAATCTTTGAATTGTCATACCTTTTTGACCTCTATCATCAACAACTTTTTGTAACTGTTCAAATGACGTAATCTCAACTTCACCGTTTTCAGTTTCTAAAATTAACATTTTTTCTTCTTCTATTAAGAAATCTCTTATTAAAGGATATGAATTTTTTAAACGTTTAAATTCATTACTTTTTATAATATTAGAAGTGATTAACTCATGTTCATTTTCAAATAAATCCAATTGAATAGCATATTTAGCATTTTCCGGATTATATTTCAAAGAAACTGCATAGTTTTTAGCTTCTGCAATATTATAATTTTCAGCGTGATCTTTTAAATAATGATTTAAATAATCAACAACTTCGGTCATTTTTGCTTGATCTTCAAAATCTTCAGGCTTAACATCAGATCTGATAATACCACGTAAAACAACTGATGGAATTATATTTAAAATCGGATTGTTATAAGATTTATAAAACGCAGACATATTACTTAATAGAGTAAGTAGTTCATCTCCTGTTTTAACCTTAGTTTTAGTTTTATCAGACAAGCTTAATGATTTAATACCACGCTCTTTAAGCATTTTATCCAAAGCATGTTCATCATATAGATATTCAGAATTTTTACCTATTGTCACCTTAAATAGAGGCGGTTGTGCAATATATACGTAACCATTTTCAATAAGCGGTTTTGCATATCTAAAGAAGAACGTTAATAATAAAGTTCTAATATGAGCACCGTCAACATCAGCATCAGTCATAATAATTATTTTATGATAACGTAATTTTTCTAAGTTAAATTCTTCTTCATTTTTACTAATAGTAATTCCGAAAGCTTGAACCATAGATTGAATTTCGTTATTAGCATAAATTTTATCTAATCTAGCTTTTTCGACGTTAAGAATTTTACCTCTTAAAGGTAAAATAGCTTGGAACATTCTGTTTCTACCTTGTTTAGCAGAACCTCCAGCAGAATCTCCCTCTACTATATAAATTTCACATTTTTCAGGTTCTCTATTAGAACAATCTGCTAATTTACCAGGAAGCGTAGAATTTTCTAATACAGATTTTCTTCTTGTTAATTCTCTGGCTTTTCTTGCAGCTTCTCTAGCTCTTTGAGCTTGAAGCGTTTTTTCTATAATCAATCTTGCAAGTTTAGGATTAAATTCTAACCATTCTTGAAGTTTTTCTTTAACAACATCTTGAACAGCAGGCATAACTTCTGAATTCCCTAATTTTTCTTTTGTTTGACCTTCAAATTCAGGGTTTTCAATTTTTACAGAAACAATAGCCGTAAGCCCCTCTCTAACATCATCACCTGAAAGATTTTGTTCATTATCTTTCAAGATTTTATTAGTTCTTGCATAATCATTTAAAACACGCGTAATCGCATTTCTAAAACCTGTTAAATGAGTTCCGCCTTGATGAGTGTTGATGTTATTAGCAAAAGATAAAATAGATTCATTATAAGAATCGGTATATTGCATAGCAACTTCAACTTTAGTTTTTTCAACCATTTTTTCCATATAAATAGGTTCATCAAACATAACTGTTTTGTTTTGATTTAAGAAAGTTACGTAACTAGCAATTCCACCTTCATAATGGAAAGTCTCTTCTTTATTATCTTTATTATCATGAAGAACAATTTTTAATCCTTTGTTAAGGAAAGCCATCTCTCTAAATCTTGTAGCAACTATATCAACATCAATTTCAGTTGTTTCGGTAAAGATTTCCGGATCAAGCCAGAAAGTAGATTTAGTACCTGTTTTAGTAGTTGTAACAGTTTTTTCAACAGGAGCAGTAGGTTCACCTCTTAAATAAGTTTGACGCCAAACATATCCGTCACGTGAGACTTCAACAACCATTTTTTCAGAAAGAGCGTTAACAACAGAAGCCCCAACACCGTGCAACCCACCAGAAACTTTATAACCGCCATCTCCGAATTTTCCACCTGCGTGAAGTACTGTATGAACAATTTCAAGAGCAGACTTACCGCTATCAGGTTTTATATCAACAGGAATACCACGCCCATTATCTTCCACAGTAACACTATTATCTTTATTAATGGTAACGTGAATTTCTGTACAATAACCTGCAAGAGATTCATCGATTGAGTTGTCAACAATCTCATAAATACAATGGTGAAGCCCTCTTTGAGAAGTAGACCCAATATACATGCCCGGTCTCATTCTTACAGCTTCTAAACCTTCTAAAACTCTAATATTACTAGCGTCATACCCTTGTGCCATTCATCCCCCTCAAATAAATTAAAATCTTTTAGTATTATAATTGTACCATAAAAGAAAATTTTGAGTAATTAGTTTTTAGAGGTTTTATGATTGAAAAAATAAATTTGTACGATATTGAATATAATGAAAGTTATAACAAAAAATTAGTATTTGATAATCTGAATAGTTCATTAACATTAATTTCTTTTAAAGCTGGAAAAGAAAGAAGTTTACATATAGACGAGCAGGATGAAGTTGCGCAAATTATCGAAGGTAAAGCAGAAATTATTATTGGAAGAGAAAAATTCGTATTGGAACAAAACGAAATGATAGTCATGCCTGCAAAAATTCCACACGGTTTAAAGGCGATTGAAGATACAAAGATGTTATTATTAAGACCAAAACATACTCATTAATAAAATACAAACTTGATTTTTTGTTATTTAGTTGCTAGAATTAATTTTGTCAAAGAAAGATACGGGCCTGTGGCACTCTGCCGAGGGGTAAATGAGTGATATTTTAACTCAATAAGTCCCACTCAATGTCTAGAAAATAAATGTTGGATTTTTTGAGAGGTAGGTAGCGGGCTCGCGCCGAGCGGTAAGGCAAGCCGAGTGAGAGAATCGAACGAGGTGGAGTCGAGGAAACGAAGTCGGTTTGTGAGAACAAGACAAGCAGGTTTTCGAGCGAAGCCGTTAGGATTGAAGACATGACAATCAAATACAAATCGCCACAATATACGGGCCTGTGGCGCAGCGGTAGCGCAGAGGACTCATAATCCTTTGGTCGTGGGTTCGAATCCCTCCGGGCCCATAAAAAATAGACAAAACTTTAAAGTTTTGTCTATTTTTTTGCCCGCAAAGTGGATTTGAAACTTAAATAAGCGAAGTTTTATTAGTTAATCCCTGTCAAAATATAAACATTTTGGAGTTCTAACATATAATGGGATTGTATTAAGCATGTTGTCATCAGGTTCCGGATTTGTTGAACTCCATACATAATCTCTTTTGCTGCCTTCAAAATGTCCATTTTTGCAAAAACATTTGTATGCACCATTTGGGTATAGGTTACACATTGCATTTGCTTTTGCAGGATCTCTTTCCGGAATATAATCTTTGTCAAGGTTTACATTGAATGTTTCTGCAAGGGCTATTATTGAAGTAAAAAATACTGTTAAAGATACTAGTATAATGTGTGTTTTTTTCATTTTAGCCTCCTTTTCATGTGTAATTATTTTTTTGTATTATTTAAGTTTGATTTGTAATTTTTATGTATGCTTTAAAAATTTTATTAGTAATTGTGTCATCAAAAGCTTCTTGAATTTTATCAAGTGGGTAAATGGTTGTTAGATTTTTTAAATTAACTTTTTTTGAAGTTATTAATTCATAAGAATCTTTTAAATCAGCTGGAGAAGGAGAATAGCTTCCTAAAACAGTTAATTCTTTGTAATAAATTTCGTTATTAGGATAACCGTTACTTAGCGGGGTACTTGAAAATACTAAAATTTTACCGCCTTGTCTTATTGTTGCTAAAGCGACATCAATTGCTTTATCGGCTCCTGAAGTCATGAAAACAGCATCAACTCCATAGTCATTGGTTTTGTCTTTTATAATTGTAGAAAATTCTTCCAAGTTTTTTGAATTAAAAGCTTGTATTCCCATTTTATTTGCAAGAGAAATTCTTTCAGGTATTAAATCACATCCGTAAACGTTATATCCTAATGCTTTCAAGCCTTCACTCATTAAAAGTCCGATTGAGCCGAGTCCAACGACTAGTATGTTATCATTTTTTAAAAGATTACATCTTTTGATTGCTCTAATACAACAACCTAGTGGCTCGTAAAAAGAAATTTCTTCTTCTGAAATATTGTTAGGTATAATATATGCAACGTTTTCCAAATGTTCTTCTGAAACATAAACCAATTCACTAAAACCTCCTGGGAATATGTTAGTTTTTTTAAAATGTTCGCACATAGAAACATTTCCGTGTCTGCAATAGTTACATTCTCCACAAGGAATATGATGAGAGGTTACAATTTTGTCTCCGATTTTAAAATTAGTATTAGAGTTTATTTCAATGATTTCTGCGACAATTTCATGCCCTAAAACTGCACCATTTTTAACTATTTTGTGTTTAAACTTAACGATATCTGAACCACAAAGTCCACATCCTAAAACTTTTACTATTGCACCTTTTTTATCATCAAGTTTTATATCATCAATTTCTTTTATTACAATTTTATCGTTTTCCACTTGTGCGGTTTTCATTTTATAGACCTCTAATATTCGTTTCTTACTCTGGCAAATTTTGTATTTGCATAAAAATATTTTAAAATCTGATAAGCGTTATATCCTCTTTTTGCGAGGTTGTTAGCTCCATATTGACTCATCCCTACTCCGTGTCCGTTCTTTTTTATACCATCATCAAAAGAGGGGACGGATTTTAAGAAAGGTAAATCAGAAGACCACACTTGTCCTCCTGTTCTTGTTTTACCTCCTGCAGAAGCTGAATAATATGCTGGTACAATTTTACCTTGACATACTAAGACAATACCTTCTGTTTCTGATACGGCGTCGTTTGTGTTTTGTTTTTCAGCGCTCGCTCCTCCGTATGCTTGGTCTTCTGGTGTGTCTTTTAAGTCATAACCATACTTTGCCCTTTTCCCTCTATTTGCTATTGCATAGCTTCTTGCTGCAATTGCTTGAGCTTTATGAGCTTCATGTTCCCAGCTTGATGGCATCTCTGATGGAACAACGCCTCTAAGATATTTTTCTATAGGAATATCATTTATGACAGTTAGTCCAATTCCGTCATTAATAACTTTGAAATGTCCTCGATACCATTTTCTTTTTACACTTACAAAGCCATTTTCTTCTGGTTTTATTACAATTTTGTTGGCATTTATTTTTTTCCATTCACCATCAACCTTTATTGCGATTACTCCTCGATAGGATTTAAATTCATAGCCTTTCATTTTTTCCATAATGAATATAAGTTTATTTGTATCACTATTTATTATTTGAGCTTGTGTTGATGCTCCTATGAATGTTTTATTTACTTGAGTTTGTAACCCTATTTTTATTGCAAAACAAGGCGGTATAAAATTTAATAATATGAAAATTATAAATAAAGCTTTCCTAATCCCCATATTAAAATTATACATCAAAGAATTATTTTGGACTTTTTTGTTGTATAATCAAGAAAAAGAATTAATTTGGAGAAATATAAATGAGTAAGTATTTATTGGAAGTAGGTGTTGAAGAATTACCATATAAATTTATTCCTATGGCGATTTCTCAACTTAAAACAGGGTTTGAAAACTTTTTTAAAGATAATAACGTTAATTATAAAGATATAAAAGTAATGGCAACACCAAGAAGATTGGCTGTTATTGTTGATGGGCTTGATGCGGTTCAGCCAGATGTTGAAAAAATTGTTAAAGGGCCTATTGCAAAAGTTGCGTTTGACGAGAATAATAATTTAACTAAGGCCGGTGAAGGGTTTGCCAATAAAAATGGTGTTGGAGTAAATGACCTTTATGTTGAAGATAATTATGTTTTCGCAAAAATTGTTGTAAAAGGGAAAGATACAAGAGAATTATTACAAATTAATGTTCCACAAATTTTTGCAAAACTACAAGGTCCTCATTTTATGAGATGGGGAAATAATGATGTGAAATTCTCTCGTCCTATTCGTTGGGTTTTATCTATTCTTGATAGTGAAGAAGTTAAACTTACTATTATTGATAAAGAATCTTCTAATCTGACGAATGGTCACAGATTTTCTACTCAAAATATAGTAATTAATAATCCTGATGAATATATCGGAAAACTTAGAGATGCACATGTTATTGTAGATCCTGAGGAAAGAAAACAAAGAATTATTGAGCTTACTAAAATTGAAGCTGATAAATTGAATGCTGTTACCAAAATTTCTGATGATTTATTGGAAGAAGTAACTTTTATTTGTGAATATCCTGTGGCGGTTACTTGTAATTTTGATGAAGCTTATCTTACAATTCCACAAGAAGTTGCAGTAACTGTTATGGAAACTCATCAAAGATATTTTGCACTATATTCTAAAGATGGCAAATTAACTAATAAATTTGTAACAATTACAAATTATATCGGTAATGAATTTGAAAATATAAAAGCTGGAAACTTACGTGTAATCAAAGCTCGTCTTGATGATGCAGTATTTTTCTTTAATGAAGATACTAAAAAGCCTTTGGAAGCTTATGTTGAAAACTTAAAAGGTATGACTTTCCAAAAGGGGATGGGATCTGTCTATGATAAGACTCAAAGAATTATAAAGCTTTCAGAAAAAATTGCATCAGCTCTTGGAGTAAATAAGCCTTCAATAAAAAGAGCTGCAGAATTATGCAAAGCTGATTTAGCTACAAATTTAGTATTTGAATTTACAGAGTTACAAGGCTTTATTGGTGCAGATTATGCAAGAGT
>CALUUP010000023.1 GCA_944323985.1 Candidatus Gastranaerophilales bacterium
TTAGCATTAGTAACAGGCGGTTCTCGTGGAATTGGAAAAGCTTGTGCTTTAGAACTTGCTCGTGCAGGTTATGATGTAGTAATCAACTATGCAGGAAATGAAGAAGCTGCTAATAAAACTGTTGAAGAAATTAAAGCATTAGGGGTTGAAGCTGCAGCTTATAAATTTGATGTATCAAATGCAGAACAAGTAAATGCAGGTATTGCAGAAATTGTTGAAAAATTTGGCAGAATTGATGTTTTAGTAAATAACGCTGGTATAACTCGTGACGGTTTATTCATGAGAATGAGTGAAGAAAATTGGAATGCAGTAATTAATACAAACTTATCAAGTGCTTTCTATGTTTCACAACCGGTTGTAAAAGTTATGATGAAACAAAGATCTGGAGCAATTGTTAATATGGCATCTGTAGTTGGTGTTTCAGGTAATGCTGGTCAAGCTAACTACTCAGCTGCTAAAGCAGGACTTATCGGACTTACTAAGACTCTTGCAAAAGAATTAGGTTCTAGAGGTATTAGAGTTAATGCAGTAGCTCCTGGTTTTATTAACACTGACATGACTAAAGATTTAGATACTTCTAAATTCTTAGACTTTATTCCACTTAAGAGATTAGGTGAAGTAGAAGATATCGCAAAAACGGTTAAATTTTTAGCTGCAGATGCTGATTATATTACAGGTCAAGTAATCGAAGTAGACGGCGGGCTTATTATCTAAAGAACTGTAACAAATTTTTAAGTTTATTGCAAAATTATCTTGAAATAGTATAATTTAGTAGAATAGTGTATTACACAATAAATAAGAGGATAAAAACATGAGTACATTAGAAAAAGTAAAAAAAGTTGTAGTTGATCAATTAAGCTGTGATGAAGCTTTAGTTACTCCAGAAGCTAGCTTTACTGCTGATTTAGGAGCTGATTCTTTAGATACAGTTGAATTAGTTATGGCTTTCGAAGAAGAATTCGGTTGCGAAATTCCTGATGAAGAAGCTGAAAAAATTCAAACTGTTCAAGATGCAGTTAACTACATCGAAGCTCACTCATAGTTAGTTAAAAATTTATATTAAGAGGGTGAGGATACTATATATTTTCGCCCTCTTATTTATTATTTAAGGAAAAGGAAAAAGATGACAAAACGTAGAGTTGTAATTACAGGGATGGGAGCAGTATCACCTTTCGGTGTTGGGGTTGATGTGCTTTGGAATTCTTTAATTTCAGGAAAAAGCGGAATTTCTCTTACTGAAGCTATGGATACTGAAAAACATACTGTTAAAATTTCAGGAGAATGCAAAACTTTTGATCCTGAACAATATATCGATCCAAAAGAAGCTAAGAAAATGGACAGATTTACTCAATTTGCAATCGTAGCAGCTGATGAAGCTATTAAAGATGCAAAATTAGAAGGAGTAGATGTTGATCCTTATAGAATAGGTGTTATGGTAAGCTCAGCTGCTGGTGGTTTCAAAACTTTTGAAAAAAGCCACAAGGCTATTATTGATAGAGGACCTACAAAATGTTCTCCATTTACAATCCCTATGATGATTGTTGATATGCCATCAGGTAGAATTTCTATGAAATATGGCTATAAAGGTGTTAACAAAGCTGTTGTTTCAGCTTGTGCAACGGGTTCTCATTCAATCGGCGATGCATTCCGTACTATTCAATACGGTGACGCTGATATTATGATTGCTGGCGGTTGCGAAGCTACAATTTGCGATGTTGGTATTGGAGCGTTCTCTGCAGCAAGAACTCTTTCTAAGAGAAATGATGAGCCTGAAAAAGCTTCTAGACCTTATGATAAAGACAGAGATGGCTTTATTATGTCAGAAGGTGCTGGCGTTTTAGTTCTTGAAGAATATGAAATGGCTAAAAAACGTGGTGCTCACATTTATGCTGAAATCGTAGGTTATGGTCAATCAGCAGATGCATATGATATGGTTGCTCCTTGTCCGGAAGGTAAAGGTGCTACTAAATCTATGGAATTAGCTTTAGCTGACGCAGGTTTAAAACCTACGGATATTCAATATGTAAATACTCACGGTACAAGTACAGGGTTAGGTGATATTGCTGAATCTCAAGCTGTTGCTAGAGTATTCGGTGATTTAGATACTAATAAAGGTCTATATGTATCTTCTACTAAATCTATGCACGGTCATATGTTAGGTGCTACTGGTGCTGTGGAGGCTATTGCTTGTATTAAAACAATTAATGAAGATATAGTTCCTCCAACAATCAATCTTGATAATCAAGATGAACGTGTTGCTAATTTGAACTATGTTCCTCATAAAGCGGTAAAAGCTGATGTTAAAGCTGCATTATCAAATTCATTCGGATTTGGCGGACATAATGCTACTTTAGTATTCAAAGAAATATAGGATTCTAATTTTAAGGGCGGAGCCTTTCAAAAGGCTCCGCCCTTTGTTATTGATTATGTTTAATGATTTTAAAAATAAATTTGATTTTTATATAAGAACAAAAACTAAATTTTCCAAAAAAAATTATTCTGGGAATATAAATAATCCTGAATCAGAATATTTATTTGAAATTTTAACTAATTATTTTCCAATTGATTTTCAAGAAAGTATTAGTGTACTTGATATAGGCTCTAAAAACTGGGCTTATGTAAAAGGAGAATATGATTTTTTTAAAAACTATTCAACTCAATTAATTTTAGATGGAGTAGAAATTGATGCGTACCGCTTAAATTCAAATTTTTACTCAAGATATGAAATTGCTCAATTTTATATAAAGAATCTTCAAGGAGTAAATAATGAGATAAATTATTATCCGGATAATCTTTTAAATATAAACAAAAAATATGATTACATAATATGGCTTTTACCATTTATAACAATTTATCCTCTTCAAAAATGGGGACTGCCTAAAAAATATTTTATGCCTGAAAAACTTTTAAAACATGCTTATAGGCTTTTAAATAAGCAAATGTTAATAATTAATCAAACTGAATCTGAAATGAATATACAAAAAGAATTATTAGATAAATTGAATTTTAAATATGAATATTTAGGAGAGATAAAATCTAGCAGTTCACTTTTTAAAGAAAAAAGATTTGGCTTTATAATAAAAAAATAAATTAAAAGAAAATTTTTGTTATATAATCTAACTATGACTAGCTTGGATTATTTGAATAACAAATTTGATGTAATCGTCGTAGGTGCAGGGCATGCAGGTTGCGAAGCGGCTTTAGCTGCGGCAAAATTGGGTTGTAATGTTTTACTTGCTACATTAGATGTTAATAATATAGCCCTACAACCTTGTAACCCAGCTATTGGAGGACCTGCTAAATCTACTTTGGTTAGAGAAATCGATGCATTAGGCGGAATTATGGGTGAAGTAGCAGATGCTACTTATATTCAGATGAAAACTCTTAATTCTTCTAAAGGACCTGCTGTAAGAGCATTAAGAGCTCAATCTGATAAAAAAGAATACACTCAATATATGAGAAATATTCTTGAAAGTACTGATAATATCTGGATTAAGCAAGCTTGTATTACTGAAATAAAAGTAGAAAATGGTAAAATAGTCGGAGCTGTCGATGAATATGGAATAGAATATTCTTGTAGAGCAATTATTCTCACAACTGGTACCTCATTAGAAGGTAAAATGTATGTGGGCTTACAAGCATATTCAGGGGGAAGGCTCGGAGAAAGAGCTGCAATTGGGCTTTCAGAGTCTTTAAGAAAACACGGTATTATTACAAAAAAATTAAAAACAGGAACTCCTGCAAGAGTTGATAAACGTACTATTGATTATTCCAAAATGGAAATTCAGCCAGGGGATGATAAATTAAGCTTTTATTCTTTTAAGCCTAATCGTCCTATACGTCCTCAAGTTCCTTGTTATTTAACAAGAACAAATGAAGATACTCATAAAATAATCAGAACGAATTTAGATAAATCGCCAATGTATCAAGGCTTAATTCAAGGTGTTGGGCCTCGTTATTGTCCATCTATTGAAGATAAAATTGTAAGGTTTGCATCAAATCCTTCTCATCATATTTTTATTGAACCTGAAGGATTGAATACTTATGAAGTCTATATTCAAGGATTTTCAACAAGCCTTCCTGCTTGTGTTCAGGTAGAAATGTTACGTTCGCTTCCTGGTTTAGAAAAGGCTCATATTATAAAACCGGCTTATGCTGTTGAATATGATTATGTACCTGCTATACAAACATTACATTCACTTATGTCTAAAGACATTCAAGGCTTATTCTTTGCAGGACAAATTAACGGAACAAGTGGGTATGAAGAAGCTGCTGCACAAGGTTTAATTGCGGGGGTAAATGCAATTAAGTATTTGAACAATTCTGAACCTCTTGAGCTTTCCAGAGCTTCATCTTATATTGGAACACTAATTGATGATTTAGTTACAAAAGACATTCAAGAGCCTTATAGAATGCTTACATCACGTTCAGAATATCGATTATTATTAAGACAAGATAACGCAGATGAGCGTTTAACAAAAATCGGACATGAAATTGGACTTATTGATGATAATCAATATCAAAGATTTTTATCTAAGCAGGAAAATATTCAAAAAGAAATTGAAAGACTAAAAGAAACAAAACTTTCTGCAACAGATGAGGTAAATGAAGTTTTAGCAAAATACGGTGAACACATAGACCGTGGAATAAGGATGGCAGAATTACTCAAAAGACCTAATATCACTTATGATGTGTTTAAAGAATTAGATGAAGATTCTAAGAAAATAAATGAAGATGTCGCAGATGAAGCAGAAGTTTTAATTAAATATGATGGTTATATAAAAAGACAAGAACAACAAGTTGAAACAGCTGAAAAATTAGAAAAATATAGAATACCAGCAAATCTTGATTACTCAAAAATCAAACATATTTCAACTGAGACAAGAGAAAAATTAGAAAAAATTCGCCCTACTAATCTTGCTCAAGCATCTAGAATAGGTGGTGTAAAACCTGCTGATATTTCAGTATTAATGGTAATGCTAGGAAAATAAATTTTATAAAAAAAAAGAGATTGGTCTAATTAAACCAATCTCTTTTTTTTATACACCTGCTAAGTGTTCCAAATAAATAAAATAAGAAACAAATATTATTGCAAATATTACACAAGTTATCATTCCAATAATACAAGCTTTTATTTTATATTTATTAATTATACCCATAATATAAGGTATAAAAGCAAATATTACCGGCTGGATACAAAATGTTATGAATTCGACAAGTGAAAATACTAAAATACCATCTTTATCTCTTAAAGTTAAAAACTTTAAAAAATGTCTTAATACAATCAATATCAAAAAATTAAACACTGTCCAAAGCATACTAATTCCAATTCCTAACGGAAGAAGAAATTTCTTATAATCTGATTTTACAAGATTAGTTGTACAAAAAGGACAAATTTCATTCGTTTCATCAATTTCTTGTTTGCAATACGGACATAACATTTTCACTTTATCTACCTCTACATAACTATAGTAAATACTATTGCTAAGATTAATAACAATAATAATCCAATAGGAATAAGACTAATTGCAAAAATTGTAATACCAACATTTGCATTATAATCTCTTAAATATCTTCCTTTACCATCCTTGAATTTATTAAAACAAATCATAATAAAATCAATATAAGCCCAAATACCACAGCCACCAAACGTCAAAAACTGTGCTATTCCTATAGGAATATTACCTGAATAAAATCTATGAATACCAAAACAACCTAAGAACCAAGCGAACAAAAGTGTTGCAAGGAATTCAGGAGGTCTATCAACAACATTATTTGTATCATTTTCTTGAATCCAAGCTTGACAGACATAACAACGTGTAGCTTCTGAATTTATTTCAGCACCACAGTTTGGGCATTTTTTCATATTCATTTTCTAACCTTTCAATATTTGTGAAACAGTAGCACCATTTATAAATACACCTAATATAATAAGCAATATCCATACATAAAATAAAGTTAAACCTAAAGTCTTATTATATTCTGCTAATTGTTGACCATCTGCAGACTTATAATTATTAAAACAAATACTAATAAAATCAATTAACGACCAAATTCCACAACCACCTAGAGTAATTAATTGTAAAATACCCAAGCCAACATATCCGGTATAAAATCTATGGATACCAAAACCGCCTAAAAAGAATGATAATAATAATGTCACTGTGTAACTTTTTTGTTGATTCATAATAACCCTCTTTCCTTTCTTTTTTCTAATACTACACTATTTGACTTTATAGTCCTAAATCTAAACTTCATTTCTCTTATTAAAGTTACAATCCAAATATAAAACAATAATGGAGCAACAATAACAATTCTGGGATTATAATCATATGCTTTTTGAAAATTCAGGCAAAACAATTCATTAAAAGCTCTTGTAATACCACATCCCCAACAATTATTACCTGTTATAATCTTAAAAATACAAATTGAATACGAATTATAATTTACTAATAATTTAACCCCTAAATAAAAAATAAAAGGAACTAGTAATAAAAGATAAACACCAAAAAATTCTTTTTTTAAATATTTTTCCATATTAGCATTGCTAAACGAACAAAAATTCAAAAAATTTAACCCAAAAAAATAAAATCATATAATCATATGATAATAATTAATTATTTTATTACTACAAAAGATACCCATTGATCCTGATAATTTGTTTCAATAACCGTTAAACCAAATTTTTCAATAGCATCAATAACAACTTGTTTTTTCTCATCTAAAATACCACTCAAAACAAGTTTTGCATTATTCTTCATAATATTTTTTAAATCACCCATGATTTCTGCTAAAACATTATGAAGAATATTAGCACATACAAAATCATATTTTTCAGTTAATTTATCAGCAGTCTTGAGTTCGAATTTACATTTAACATTATTTATTTTTGCATTCTCAAGACAGACATCAATAACCGTCTCATCATTATCACACCCGTAAGCCGATTTTGCTCCAAATTTCATTGCACAAACAGCCAAAATTCCAGAACCAGTTCCAATATCAGCCATTGTATCTCCAGGTTTTAAATGTTTTTCTATAGCTTTCATACACAATTGAGTTGTTTGGTGTGTTCCTGTCCCAAAAGCACAACCAGGATCCAATGTTATAGTTATTTCATTTTCTTTTGGTTCATAATTAATCCAGCTTGGAACAACTGCAATCCTATCAGTAACATGGGTTACAGTCCATTTTTCTTTCCATTTTTTTGACCAATCCTGATTTTCTTTTTCATCCAAAGAAATCTCCCAACTTCCTAATTCTTCATCTGAAAAACCTCGTTCTTTTAAAAGTTCTCTTTCTGTTTTTAAAATTTCTATTGGATTACCATTTAAGTCAGACAAAAATACTCTTAAAGTTCCTCTGGTAGTAGAAGTCATTTCCAAATCTTTATAAGCTTCTTCTGCCAAAACCACCCCTTCACAATCAAAATTTGAAAAACAAATATCAGAAACTATTTCTTCTATCTCCGGATTAATCGAAATTCTTAATTCATAATAATTATTCATCTAAAAAACCTAACCTAATCAAAACTACAAACTATCACCTAAAACCTATATAACAGCAACAAAAGGGATTAAATCAAAGTTAAGAGAATAACTTCCTTCCTAACCACTATAATATACCGCTTTATATTGGCATATAATCAGAATAAATAACACTGGCCCAATCATCTTCAAAATAACTAATCTGTGTTAAAGTACCAGTTTTAATTAAATTTTTAAACTGGTTTAGAGGCGTTAATTCTAAAGCCGAAGCAATAACAGCTTGAACAACATCAGGAGTCGTAACTACAATAATACGATTTCCTTTGTTTTCTTCAACAAGTTTATTAATAACACTCATAACTCTTTCATTAAAATCTTGAATAGATTCACCACCCTCAGGAGTTTTTAAAATAACCTGAGGTCCAAATTCATCAAACAAATCTGAATAAGACCTTCCATGCCATTCACCGTGATTTCTAGCAGGCAAATCTATAATTGTGATTTTCTTTTTAAAAAGCTTAGCAATTATTTGAGCAGACTGTGTACAACGAGCAGAAGCACTTGTATAAATAGTATCATAAGCAACAGCTCTATTTTCTAAATAACCACAAACTTTTTCAATTTCTTCTTCACCAAATTCATTCAATTTAGGATATTTATCAGTATCACAAATTATTCCTTCCATCGTATGAACCGTAGCACCATGTGTTATAAAAGTTATTTTACATTTACGTTTAAACATTATCTCAAATCCTCACAACAATGTTATTATAACACATATTAATCTAAATACCATATTTATGAAGGATTGACTTATAAAAAAAAAACATTAAACTAAACATATAAGAATATAACTAACACAAGGAGATATATTATGAGTAAACGCCTAGATGGTTCTTCATTATTTTCAGGAATAAATGCAGGACTTACCAATTCCTTTTCTCTACTATCAAGCCAGTACACAGATGGGCTTACTGTAGAAAACTTAACAAATGCTCTTAGCAATACTGCAATAACAAACACTGGTTACGGCTCAACATTTTCATCATACTTATTAAATAACTTTAATTCAGTAGATTCAAATACTGATGGAACAATTTCAGCAGATGAAATTCAAAAACTTATGACAAATATGGCAACACAAGGATTAACAAGAGAACAAATAATGTCACTTGGAGCTTCATCAGGATTAAGTACATCATTACAAGAAACAGTTTTATCACACTTCAATGAAATTGATACGAATAAAGATGGAAAAGTAACGAATCAAGAAATAAATTCATATGGAGTAACTTCTGCCATTGAGAAACAAAAAATTGAAGATACAAATCGTATAGTTAATAATATGTCATTGTATTATGGAGATGATTCTAACGAATATGAAGGAAGTTTACTAGATTATAGATATTTAGATGATGAAGAGAGTTAAAATAATAAGAAAACGGGGCGAGTTTATAAACTCGCCCCGTTTTCTTATTAAATTACTTATCATTATCCTTAACTTCTATAGGATGAGGTTTATTCATAACACTAATAATGCTAAGAATTATCATTATTAAAATTAAAACCGCAATATAGATAAAATAATTTTTTAAAGCACCTGTAAAATAAGTAGCCAAAGCCCCACCAACGATAGCAATAAAAGTAAGAACAGCGACCGTTTTTTTCTGAGAAAGTCCAGCTTTCAAAAGCTTATGATGAATATGTTCGGCATCAGCAACAAAAGGAGATTTTCCCTTCATAATACGTCTTAAACTTGAGAAAGTAATATCCATAATTGGAACCGCTAAAACTAAAAATGGCAATAAAACCGCTAAAGCAGCACCCTTCATAACCCCTGCTATAGATAAAGTTGCCAACAAAAATCCTGAAAATAAAGCTCCGGAGTCGCCCATAAATATTTTAGCAGGATTGAAATTGAAAGTTAAAAATGCAAGCATTGAGCCTGCTAAAATAAATGCAATAAGAGCTGTTATAGGTTGAGCTGGAGTCATTGCAACGGCTATAAGTGCAAGAGAAATTGAGCTAACTGTAATAACTGACCCGGCTAAGCCATCTACCCCATCTATAAAATTAACAGCATTAGAAATTCCTACAATCCATAAAAGAGTTATTGGATAAGAAAATATACCTAAATGAATAATCCCACCAAAAGGGTTAAAAATAGTATCTATTTGAACCCCCAACAGATATACTATTGTAGCTATGGACAATTGAATCAATAATTTGAATTTGGCATCCAAATTATAAATATCATCAACAAGACCTAATAAAAACATTAAAGATCCGCCAAGAAGAATACCTGAAAGTAAGCTACCATATGGATAATAACTTAATAAAACAAGTACGAGAAATGTAAACATAGCACTTGACCAAATCGCAACTCCTCCAAGTCTTGAGATTGGAGCTTTATGTATTTTTCTCTCATTAGGTAAATCTACAAGTCCTTCTTTTTGTGAAAATTCAATCACAAAAGGAACTATAAAAACCCCTATTATATAAGATATAAATGCACCAATTATATGTGCTTGTGTCAATTTAATAATAATTTTCCTACCCTCACTTTTAATACAATGGATATTTTTCACAAAGTTTTAGAGAATCACTTCTTAATTCTTTTAAAACCTGTTCATTATCAGAATTTTTTATAGCTTCAGATATAATACGAGCGACTTCTCTCATATCATCTTCTTTAAAACCACGAGTCGTCATTGCAGCAGCACCAAGTCTAATACCACTTGTTACAAATGGACTTTGTGGGTCATTTGGTACAGTATTCTTATTTGCAGTAATTCCTACTCTTTCCAAAACATTTGCCATATCTTTACCAGTCTTCCCGATTTTTCTTAAATCAAGTGTCATCAAATGATTTTCAGTCATTCCGCCAACTATATCCATTCCGTTATCAAGAAGTCCTTGCGCCAAAGCTGCTGCATTTTTAACTATTTGCTTTGCATAATCCTTAAATTCAGGTTCTAAAGCTTCTTTCAAAGCGACAGCTTTTCCTGCAACAATATGTTCTAACGGTCCACCCTGTATTCCAGGGAAAACTGCTTTATCAATAATGGTAGCAAATTCTTCGTCACACATTATAATTCCACCACGTGGACCTCTTAAAGTTTTGTGAGTTGTCGTTGTTACAAAATGAGCATAACCGGCAGGAGATGGATGAACTCCTCCAGCTACTAAACCTGCAATATGAGCAATATCAGCTAATAAATACGCACCTACTTCATCTGCTATTTCTCTAAACTTTTTAAAATCAATTATTTTAGAATAATTACTTGCACCACAAATTATAAGTTTTGGTCTATGTTCTAAAGCTTGTTTTCGTACATCTTCATAATCAATATTACCGTTTTCATCTACTCCATAACTTTTAACATCATAAAATAGACCAGAAAAATTAACAGGAGAACCATGACTCAAATGCCCGCCATTTGATAAATCCATCCCTAAAACTTTATCTCCCGGCTTAAGTACAGCAACAAAAACTGCCATATTAGCCTGAGCTCCGGAATGTGGTTGAACATTTGCATGATCCATACCAAACAACTTACAAGCTCTTTTTTGAGCCAACTCTTCTATCTTATCAATAACTTCACAACCATTATAGTATCTTTTATGAGGTTTCCCTTCTGCATATTTATTAGTAAGAACACTTCCACAAGCTTCCATAACAGCTTTAGAGGTAAAATTTTCACTTGCAATTAACTCTATTGTAGTTTGTTGTCTTTTCAATTCTTCTTCTATATATTGAGCAACTTCACCATCAATTTTTCTAATATTTTCTAATCCCATTTTACCCCTCCAAATACTCTATCCCCAATTTTAATTATAATTAAAAAAAACAAAAGAATGTGTAAATAAATGTAAAATTTATGATGCTTTATATTCTTTTTTGAGCTTTAATATATAAGTAAAGTGTGTGTAATATTTATAAGAAGGAGAAATTATGATTTCGAAAATTAATTATGCTAAATTAGAGCCTTTTATTAAAGCAAGTTCAAATTTAAGAGGTTCTGAAAATGAAAAGTTAGCAAAAGAATTACAAAGCCATATAGAACTTTTCAAAGATACTCCTAGTGGGGACTCTTTATTACTAGCAGGAGAAAATGCTATAAAAAATATTGTTCCAGAGAATAGTATTAACTACATCGCTTAATAACTTTTCAATAAAAAAAGCTCCGAATAATCGGAGCTTTTTTATTCTATACATTTTCTACTTGTTCAGAATTCTCTGGAGTTTTTCTTTCAAAAACTATTTTTTCGTCTTCTAGTTTTAAAAGTATTGTATCTCCTGGCTGATAAGCATTTGTTAAAATTTCTTCTGCTAACTGATCTTCTATTTTCTTTTGAATCAATCTTCTTAATGGTCTTGCGCCATATGCTTCATTATAACCATCTTTAGCCAAGAAATCCTTAACTTCATCAGTAACTTCAATTGACAAGTCTCTTTCAGAAAGACGCTTAAATAAATCTTTCATCATTAGATCTACAATTTCTCTAATTTCTTCCTTGCTCAAATGAGAGAATACTATAATATCATCAATACGGTTTAAGAATTCAGGTCTAAAGGCCTTTTTCAATTCTTCATTAACTGTATCTTTTAATTTTTCATATTTATCTTTCTTTTCATTTTCAGCAGTAGAAAAACCTAATTTACCTTGAGTAGTAATCATACTAGCCCCAACATTTGAAGTCATGATAATTACTGTATTTTTAAAATTGATATGCTTACCTTTAGCATCAGTTAATCTTCCGTCATCTAATATCTGTAACATAATATTAAATACATCAGGGTGAGCCTTTTCAATTTCATCAAAAAGGATAACTGAATAAGGTTTTTTCCTAACAAGTTCAGATAAATGACCCCCATCATCATAACCAACATATCCTGGAGGAGAACCAATAAGTTTTGCAGTTGAATGTTTTTCCATAAATTCAGACATATCAACTCTTATCATATTATCTTCGCTGCCAAATATAGCTTCTGCTAAAGCTTTTGCTAATTCAGTTTTACCAACCCCAGTAGGACCTGAGAAAATAAAACTTCCAATTGGTCTATTCGGTGATTTTAAACCAACTCTTGCTCTTCTAATAGCCTTAGCTATTGCTGTAACTGCATCACTTTGACCAATTACACGAGCGTGAAGAGTTTCTTCCAGTTTCAACAATCTTTCAGATTCACCTTCTGTTAGTTTTGTTACAGGAACGCCTGTCATTGTTGCCACAACCTGAGCAACATCTTCCTCAGTTACAGTAGGTTTGTTGGCATCATTTTGACGACGCCATTCTTCTGAAACTTCTCTGATTTTATCCTTCATGTTTGCTTCGTCATCTCTTAAAGCGGAAGCTCTTTCGAATTCTTGGTTTCTGATTGCTTCTTCTTTTTCTTTGATAATTTCTCTTAATTCCTTATCAAGTTCTTTTCCTTCCGGAGATAATGTACAAACTTTTAATCTAACTTTCGAACTTGCTTCATCAATAACATCAATAGCTTTATCAGGTAAAAATCTATCATTAATATATTTACTTGATAACTTTGTTGCTGCAACTATTGCTTCATCTGAAATTATCAAATTATGGTGTTCTTCGTATTTAGATTTCAAACCTCTAATAATTTCAATAGTTTCATCAATTGAAGGCTCATCAATAATTACAGGTTGAAATCTTCTTTCTAAAGCAGAGTCCTTTTCGATATACTTTCTGTATTCATCAGAAGTAGTAGCACCTATAACTTGAATCTCACCTCTTGATAAAGCAGGTTTTAAAATATTTGCCGCGTCAATTGCACCTTCCGCTGCACCAGCACCTATTAAAGTATGCATTTCATCAATTACAAGAATAACATTACCTGCTTGACGAATTTCATCCATTATTTTTTTAAGACGTTCTTCAAATTCACCACGATATTTAGTTCCTGCAATCAATAAACCCATATCTAATTGTATAATCTTTTTATTTTCTAAAATATCAGGAACCTCATTATTAACAATCCTTAAAGCCAACCCTTCTGCTACTGCGGTTTTACCAACACCAGGTTCTCCCAACAACACAGGATTATTTTTTGTTCTTCTTGCAAGAATTTGAATAACTCTCTCAATTTCTTTTTCTCTACCAACAACCGGATCTAGTCTTAATTCAGCTGCTGCCAATGTTAAATCAGTTCCAAATTCGTCTAAACTTGGGGTTTTCACTTTACTTGCTTGAGAACTTGAAGAAGATGAACCTCCAACACCTGCAGAAGCAGTTTGAGGTTTTGAATCTCCCAACATCTTAACAACATTACTTCTAACCTTATTAAGATCAACGCCTAAATTCTCTAAAACTCTTGCGGCTACGCCTTCTCCTTCTCTTATTAAACCTAATAATAAGTGTTCTGTACCTATATAATTATGCCCTAACTGCCTTGCTTCATCCCAAGACAATTCCAAAACTCTTTTAGCTCTTGGAGTAAAAGGTATTTCTACTGCCACAAAACCTGAACCACGTCCAATAATCTTTTCAACTTCAACACGAGCATCTTTCAAATTTACTCCCATTGATTTCAAAGTCTTGGCTGCAATACCTGTACCCTCTCCTATCAAACCTAAAAGAACTTGCTCGGTACCTACAAAATTATGTCCAAGTCTTCTTGCTTCCTCTTGTGCAAGCATTATAACCTTAATCGCTTTTTCAGTAAAACGTTCGAACATTTAATAATTCCTCTTCTTATAATAAATATATTTATAAGTATATGTTACAAAAAATTTACAAATTTTTCAAGGGGGAAATACTGCTAATTAACCTAATTATTCTTATTTTTTTATATTTTCAAATTTTTATAGCAAATTTTATTTTCACGGTTTTTAATAGAATATGATTAAACTAGCTCAAAGTGCAAAACTTCCTTTATTAATGAACAATGGATCATACGAAAAAAGATTTAAGTATGCCCAAAATTTAAATCAGAAATTTTTTGATAATATCGATAAAGAATTTAAAGAAAAAGACATCTCGTCTGATATCTTTAAAAAACACTTAAAAGAGATTACCAATCAAAAAATCAAATTTAAAATCGAAGACGCAACTAATCAAAAATTTAGAGGGTGTACATTTTTAATACTTAACCCAACCAATAAAAAATTAGCAGATAGATTCAGTATATTTATTCCTAAAAATCTATTTGATAAAAAAATTTCACTATATGACGCAGATATTTTCATGCACGAAATATTCCATTTTTTCTGTGGAATAACTAACCCAAAACATTTACAAAGACTTATAAAAATATATGAAAACAAATCATTAAAAAAAACAGAAACTTTTTATCGAAAAGTTTTATATAACAAAAATGGTCCTAATTTAGAAAAAATAGAAAATCAAATACTTCCAAATTATTTAAAAAATTTAACATTAAAAGAACAAGTTGATTTTCTTCAAAATAGCAGATACCGTCTGAAAGAGGAACAAATAGCATACAAAGAAGGCTACAAATATCTTAACAAAATCCAAGACAATCATGTTGATCTAATTAGTGAAAAATTAGAATGTGATAATGGGGAAGAATTTCAATTTGAAGCAAAAATTAATATACTTGAAAAAGCCTTAAAAAATATATTAAGCAATATTCGTCAAAATCAAAAACTTAATAAATAACCTCTTTTTGATATAAATAAAAAATGCGCCTGGAGACTCTGCCGAGCAAAAGTTGACTAAATGTCAAGTTTTGTGAGAGGTAAGAACCCCGTTTTTGCATAGCAAAAATGCGGTTCGACTCCAAGATAATTATATATTCTAAATGAAAAAATGCGCCTGGAGGGAGTCGAACCCACGGCAGACAAGGTTTAGGAAACCTCCGCTCTATCCTACTGAGCTACAAGCGCAAATATATTTAATTTTATTTAAAACGGCTCCGCTCGGAAACCTGCTCGGTTTGCTCCCGCAACCCGACACCGTTTCCTCGACTCCACCTCGTTCGCTTTCGCTCACTCGGCTTGCCCAGTGCTCGCCGCGAGGCTCTGAGCTACAAGCGCTTACTTTTTCTGTAGAAAAAGTAAGCAAAAAGACTTTTCATACTTTTATCCTACTTTTCTACTACTAGATTCTTGTCCTTTATCCGTTTCTGTAGAAAAAGTAAATAAAAAGACTTTTCCTGCTTTTATCCTACTTTTCTACCACTAGACTTTTGGTCTTTATCCATTTCGATAGAAAAAGTAAATAAAAAGACTTTTCCTGCTTTTATCCTACTTTTCTACTACTAGATTCTTGTCCTTTATCCATCTCTGTAGAAAAATTTTCTTACTTCGCTACCCAAATAGATTTCTTTATTAAATTTTCACCCTTTCAGTATACAAAAACTCTCTCTTCTTGTAAAGCTAAATTAAAAATGCTAAAATTATATTAAGATGAGAGAATTTAAGAAAAAGATTTTAGCTATTCTTCCTATTAGTATCGGTGGAAGACTTACAACTAACAGTATTATTAATGGTTTTAAACAAAATAATTGTTTAGTTACTATTTTTGATGAATTATTTGATAAAAATTTAAATGAAATTATATCTAAAGATTATGATTACATTTTGGGTTACGACTTTTCCGGACTTAAAATTAAAATAGATAATAATTTAAAAATGCCTTCAATTAATTATTTCTCAGATGATATTCGTTCCCGTACATCTGGCGAAGAATGGGAAAAATATCTTCCATTCTTAGAAAGTGATGATAATTTTACCTTTTATTGGGACAAATCTCTTACCAGTTACGAAACGTTCAAAAATATTCACTACTTACCACATTTTGTAGATTTTGAAATTTACAAAGATTTAAAAACAAATCCTAAATTTGACTTAATGTTTGCAGGAAGACTTGATACTGATTATAGACTTAGTTTTTTTGAAGAATTAATTACAAAACTTCCGGAGCTTAAAATTGCGTGGTATGCTATTGATAGACATTATCAAGATGCAAAAAAAAGATCTAAATATCCTGAATTAATTTCGCTTTGTTATCAAGGTTTTATTGATAATGAAGAAGACATGGCAAAAGCTATTAACAATTCTAAAATAGTATTTAATATGAATTCTCAAGGAATTTCATCTCTTAATTATAGAACATTTCAAACTGTAGCTTGTAAGAGGCTTTTAATAAGTGATTATAGAGAAGAGCTTGCTTTATTTGATGGTCATATGCCTTTTTATGAAGATTTTTCGGATCTAATTTTTAAAATTGAAGCATATCTTGAAGATAAAGAAGCATATAATAAAGTCACAGAGGAATGTTATAAAATAGCTAAACAATCACATAATTCTAAAGATTGTGTCAGGTATATTTTAAAAGAAATTTCAAGATAAAATTATTTACTTAAAGCATTAGAAGTTAATATAAACAAATTAACCATAATAAAGCCTAAGAACATTCCTGCAATAACATCGCTTAAGTAATGTACTCCAAGCCAAAGTCTTGAAATACCAACCAGCAAAATAAATAAACCAAACAAACCAACTAAAAAATATCTCCAGACTTCGGATCTAACATAATGAAGAACCAAATAAATCAATATTCCATAAAAACACATTGTAGTTGACGAATGTCCGGATGGAAAACTAAAACCCGGATAATTATCACCACAAGGTCTTGTTCTGCAAACAAAATCTTTTATAAAATCAGTAGCTATAAAAGTTGCTTGAGTAAAAAATATTAGCAAAAAGGTTTTAACATATTTCTGGTGAGAAATTAAAACGCTACCGGCAGCAATTTGCGGCCATAACATGTGTTGATATCTCCCAAATTCTGAAATTACAACAGGAATATAACTTGGATAAGGTGACAATGCTAACCTTATAGAATGCAAAATATTACCATCTATTTCATACATATTTGGCAAATACATTACTAAAATCATTAGTACAACAAAAACTACTAAAGATACAATTATCCAATTCCAGCTTTCTCTTGAATTAAACCCTTTTGACTTCATTAAAACCCCTAAAAGATATTTTTCACTTTTATAACCAGATCCATCATTTTATCAAATATAGATATTGCAATTGGAGTAATTTCACTTACACAAACTGCAAAAAAGAATAATGCTGTAATCGCAGCAATTATTTTTTGAATATCAGAAAACATAAACACTTTATTACTGCGAAATTCTTCTATTCCTTCATACTCATCCGTAAAAGGTTTTACTGGAAGTTTTTCTTCTATTTTTTCAATTACATTTGCATATTTTATTTTTATTAAAGTGTTATAAGAATCAACATTCATCCACCACATAGCACTAATAGAAACCCCAAAAAATGCGAATACTAAGGTAGCAGTTATTTTATTTAAGAAAATAATATTACCCGTATAAATCATTGCAAAAACTAAAACAACAATTGCTGCCATATAAAATTTATTTGTTTTAAAGTTTCTGTCAATAAAGTTTTCTTTTTGTTCGCAATAGGTTTTATATTCTCTAAAAATCAACTCATCTCTATCCATTATTTTCTTCTCCGTTATTATTTTCTTCATTATTATCAGAAGTTTCAGCTGGAATTTCACCACGTTGAATTTTTACATCTTTCATTAATTCATCAAACTCTTTTTCATCAAGAGTTTCTTTTTCAAGAAGGTTTTTAGAAATATACTCTAACATATCTCTGTTATCACTCAATAATTTTTTAGCATAATCATACTGAGCATCAACAATTTTCTTAACTTCTTTATCAATATCAGCAGCAATTTCTTCAGAGAAATCTCTTGTATTACCAAAATTTCTTCCCATAAATACATGTTCTTGGTTTTTACCATAAGCAAGATTCCCCATTTTTTCACTCATACCATAAGTTGTAACCATGCTACGAGCAAGAGCTGATACTTTTTCTAAATCATTGGAAGCACCTGTTGTTACATTATCTTTTCCGTAAATTAATTCTTCAGCAACTCTTCCGCCTAAAATCATTGTAATTCTATCTAAAAGCTGATTTTTACGCATAGTTAAATGATCTTTTTCAGGTAGTGTTAAAGTAATCCCTAAAGCCATACCTCTTGGTATAATAGAAACCTTATGCAAAGGATCACAATCTTTTAACAATTTAGCTAGTAATGCGTGACCTACTTCATGATAAGCAGTATTTTCTTTTTCCTCATCAGATATAATTCTACTTTTCTTTTCTGGTCCCGCCATAACTTTATCAATAGCTTCTTCTAAGTCAGGCATTTCAATTTCAGACTTATCATGTCTTGCAGCAAGTAAAGCTGCTTCATTAAGTAAATTTTGTAAATCAGCACCCGTAAAACCAGGAGTACGTTTAGCAAGAGTTTTCAAATCAACTTCTTTACTTAATGGTTTATTCTTTGCATGTACATTTAATATTTGTTCACGACCCAAAACATCAGGCTTATTAATAACAATTTGTCTGTCAAATCTTCCAGGACGTAACAAAGCATTATCCAAAATATCAGGTCTATTAGTTGCAGCCAAAATTATAATATTAGTATTTTCATCAAAACCATCCATTTCAACTAATAATTGGTTAAGAGTTTGTTCTCTTTCATCATGCCCGCCGCCTAAACCGGCACCTCTTTGACGACCAACAGCATCAATTTCATCAATGAATACAATACAAGGCTGATGTTTTTTTGCTTGCTCAAATAAATCTCTAACTCTTGAAGCCCCAACACCAACAAACATTTCTACAAAATCCGAACCGCTTATTGAGAAAAACGGAACTCCTGCTTCTCCAGCCACAGCTTTTGCCATAAGTGTTTTACCTGTACCAGGAGAACCTACCAAAAGAACTCCTTTAGGAATTTTTGCGCCTAGTTTAACATATTTATCAGAATGCTTTAAGAAATCTACGATTTCTTCTAATTCTTTTCTTTCTTCATCAATACCTGCTACATCTGCAAAAGTTGTTTTAACTTTATTATCCATAAGCATTTTAGCTCTGCTTTTACCAAAAGACATAGCTTGAGCTCCACCAGCCTGTATTGATTTTATTATCAACATTATAAAGCCTAAAACTAATAATATTGTAATTAAAGAAGAACCTAATCCAAATGCAGAACTTGATTCATTAGCTTTTTTAGCATTAATTTCAATATCATTAGCCTCTAATTTTTGCAACACGTCTGAATTTTCAGGGAGAACTACTTTATACTGCAATTTCGGAGGTCTTACTTCTCCATATATTAAATTACTGGTACTACTTTTCTTTTCCGCTTTCGGTTGATTTACAGGAAGCGCAATTAACATGTCTTTTCCCATATCAACACTTTTAATTTCTTTATTTTCAACTTTTTGTAAAAAAGCAGTATAAGAAAGTTCTTGTGTACTTGATGTAGGACCGGTAAATAACATAGAAATAAATGCTAAAACCATAATGCCTAAAATTACGTACATCCCAATTGATTGATTTTTATTCATAATTCTCCTTTATTTACACAGACTCTTGGAGATCCAAACCTCTCCTCTCCATTTTTTCTTATTATAACACAAATGTAAATTTTATTAACAAAAAAAGCAATTATTAAGAAAGATAATTCTTTATATATATAAGGATACTCAGGGATATTTATGGGACTACATAATTTTTGGAATAATTTTTCATATGGTTTTCTAAACGGAATGTTTAATTCCAATCCGTTTATGTGCGGGTTTGGTTATAATTCTTTTTCATTTTCTTGTTGGTCTAACCCATTTGCTTTTAATATTTTTCAGTATCCTAGCAGTATGAATTATCCCCCAATGTTTCCGACTATGCCAGTGAATCCATTTCCAACGCTTAGCATGCCAAGAATTGATACTACGTCTATTTTTCCAACGGATATTTGGAATACACCAAAATCTCAAACTAATAATCATCCTTGGCTAGATAGTTTTGAACGAACAAATATAACTCAGCAATCGTCAATATCTGAGGAGAAACTTGAAGAAAAGAAAGAAAAAACTTCTGTTTCTACAGAAAAACAATCTACAAATACTGTAGAGGAACTTGCTAATAATAGTAGAAATGAAATTTCTGTTAGTAGTGCAAAAGAACTTTATCAAAAATGGAAAAAAATTAACCCTGACTTAAAAGAAGATTTTTATGAAAAAGTAATAAAAATATCAAAAAATATTAATTGTTCTCCGGACGATTTACTTGCTTTAATGAATTCAGAAAGTGGTCTTGATTCAAAAATAACAAATTCTATCGGTGCAGTAGGACTTATACAGTTTTTGCCTTCAACAGCAAGAGATTTAGGAACAACAACTGAAACATTGAAAAATATGAGTCCTGTAGAACAACTCGATTATGTTGAAAAGTATTTGTTAAAAATGAAAAAAACAAGTGGTTATACTCGTTTAGACAAATTAAATTCTGGAACTTTATATGCACTGACATTTTTACCAGCTTACGCAAAACAAGAAGTATTATCTACAACAAATGATAAATATTATAAGCAAAATAAAGGTTTGGATATAAATAATGATGGTAAAATTACAAAAACTGACTTATCAAGAAAATTAAAACAAAAAATGGTATAAAAAAAAGCCGTTTCTTAGAGGAACGGCTACCAGACTTGGGGAGGAGGTATGAAAAACCTTTTGGTTTTCCATATACTCTATCTACGGAATTATTTAAAAAATTCTTTAATATCAACATAAAATATCATCCATTCGTATGAATAAAACAAAACATAATCACAAAACCAACAAACTAATATAATAAAAATAAATTATATAAAACAATTCTAACCATTTAAGAAAATAATTAAACAAATAAAATTCGACATAGCATCATGTAAAAAAATTCGTAAGTATTAAAATACCTACGAATTCCAATATTAATTAACTATCTATTCCATTTTTACAACACAGATTTAAGGCATCAATACATTATATAAGAATCCTTATACGCACCAATCCATTTCCCATTCTTATATTCATAACTTTTGATAGCCTTAATACAATTTTGGTTATTTTGAGTAGATACAGTTACTGATGTATTATTTTTAGCATCCTGGATACCTTTGAGCAAGGATTTTTGATAACTTGTTAATTGATTTTTGGTTAAACGAAAAACAAAAGCCTCTGAAGGAACTAGATATGATTTTAATTGTTCTTCGGTAAGTGAAAAATAATCAACTCCCTTTTGAATGTCGTATTTATAAGTAACAAGTCTTAAATAACAAGCACCGTTTTTCCAACCTAAAATTTCAGAATCTGATGAATTTGCTGAATATTTATAAGCTGAACAAGTTGATAGATTTTTTATGTATGTATTGTAACTCTCATTAGCCTTAACATTTAGAGTTGTAAAAAGTAATACAACAAAAAATAAAAAATACTTTCTCATAATGCTCTCCTAAAAAATTCTTTCACCTTTTTTACAGTTTAACACTAAAATCAACTCAATACAAGATTAATACGACAATTTAATTTTGAAACATCACTTTTATTCTAAGGGAAATTAACAAAACATAATCTTGATTTTATACTATATTTTTTTAAAAATTTAAAACTAAAAAGTTAACTTATTTTAAGCTAAAAAAGCATGGTACTCGACAATTAATATTTTTTCGTATATTATAAAAACTATGCTAGCCCAATAATAGTTAAAGGAGAAAAAGATATGCAAGTAATACTTAAAAAAGAAGTTCAAAATATTGGTGAAGCCGGTGATTTAGTAAATGTAAAAGACGGTTATGCAAGAAACTTCTTAATCCCTAAGAATTATGCAGAAATTGCAACTGAAGGTGCTTTGAAAAACAGAGAACAAAATATTGCTAGAATCAAAGCTAAACAAGAAAAATTACATCAAGAAGCTTTAGCTAAAGCTGAATTAATCGAAAAATTAGGTTCTATCGAATTATCAGCTAAAGCTGGTGAAAGTGGTAAACTATTTGGAACTATCACTACTAAGAAATTATGTGAAGAATTAAAAGAAAAAGCTAATATTGAGGTTGATAGAAAAACTGTTTCTTTAAATGCGCCTATTAATAAAATTGGTGAATTTACAATGTTAATAAAATTAACTTCTAAAGTTAAAACTGAATTAAAAGTTATAGTAAAAGCTTCAGAAGTTGTAAAAGAATCAGTAGAAGAAATTGAAGAAACAGAAGCATAGTTTTAAAAAAAATAAAAAACGTGCTGACTAAAAAAATGTACAGCACGTTTTTTTTTGAATAAAGAAAGAGAGATTTATGGCAAAAATATCTTTTAAATGTTTACCAAGCGGAGATTTACCATACGAAACGAATGAAGCAGCCACCAAAATGATGGTAAAATTATTTGAAGAAGCTCCTTATTTAGCGATGCTTCCAAACGCATCCGAAAAAGAAAACATTTACTATAGAAGTCTCGAAAATATTCCCGGAGTAAAATTAAAAGATAAAAAGATATTTTTCAAAGACAAAACTCCAACTTTCAAACAAGAGTTAATAGCTTTAGATGTTGCATTCAATAACCCTACAGAAGAAAATTTAGAGAAATATAAAATTGACTCATTTTTTCTTCCTAAATACCTACAAATATTACAACGTCTTAAACCTAAAGAAACCGTAGTAAACATTTTAGGACCATTTTCTATCACCCACGCTTTATCACAAAAAGACTCCCCACATTTTCTCACCGATAAATGTTATAGAAAATTAGCTATTCAAGCGGTTTGTGTAAAAGCAATTTGGTTAATTCGAAAAATAAAAGAAGCTTCACCTGACACCTGCCCGATAATCGTTCTAGAAGAACCTTATTTTCATTTTTACGGAGATTTAAAGCGAAACAATATTGATATCACAAGAGAATCCGTACTGAACCTTTTCTCAAAAGTCGTAAATAAAATTAAAGAATATCAAGGATTAGTAGCCATACAAAGTTTTGAAAAATGCGATTGGCAAATTCCAATTGAAGCTAAAGCAGACATTATATCTTTTGATGCCTATAATAACCCTAATAACCTAAATATAATTGCAGAGAAAATAAATGAATTTTTAATCGCAGGCGGGCGTATAAATTGGGCAATTGTTCCAACAAAAACCGAAGCCCTTGTAAAGAGTTTAAACATTGATGATGTCTATAATAGATTTGAAAAAACTGTTGACGGACTTATAATTGCTGGAGCAAGTGAAAGACTTATTTATAATAGAGCTCTTGTTTCAATACAAGGAAATATAGACAAATTACCTCTAATTTTTGCTGAAAAAGCTCTAATACTTTCAACACAACTAGCAAAAAGAATTCCTTTTAAGAGTTAGAAATTTCGTCTTCTACTATGGCGTTAGAATCAATAAAAATTGTGTTTCTAATAAATGCGTGGACCATTAACAATAAATACGGATTCATCTCATTTGTTGCAGAAAGATTAACTTTTGTTTCTTGAGTTTCTAAAACTTCTTTTTTCTTAGGTTCAATGGCTTCAATATCAATATTTGTGTTCATAGCGTGAGAAGAACTTTCTTCTTTTAAGCTTTTTAATAAAGTATTTTTAGGAAAATCGTCAGAACAAATTATATAAATATCTATAGAATTTGAGGTAGTAAGAGTAAAAACTCCTTTTACATTTCCAAAATTTTTAGTCTGAATTAAAACAGTTAATTTCGAATTATTTGATTCATTTTCCTCTTCTTGAGGTTCAATTTCTAAATCAAAATTTACATTCTCGTTTAAAGGTAACCAAGGCAAATATAAAAGCATCAGGCTTTTTAGAGTTTGATTTGGATTATTAGACTCCGCCAGTGCAATACAAGAATTTATAATACTTAAAGTTTCAGTAATCTGTTCATTGGTCATTCCACTTTTAGATGCCGAAGCCATTGCTATAATCAAATTAGCAACTGCTTGCTTACTGTTTTTCAAAACTAATTCAGAAAAAGCCGGAAGATGTATCATTCCGTTAAAAATCAACATAACTACATCTTTTTGAGCATTTACAACTTGAGCTTGAACGTTTTGATTAACATTTAATGGTATTTCAGATGTATCGTCAAAAAGTTGAGCAATCATTTTTTGATTCTTTAAAAGTTCTTGATTTAAATCATTTAACATCAACGTATTTGTATTAAGAGGTCGATTTTTATCTTGTATATTTAATAAAATTTGTGCCAATGTTTGGGGTAACCCTAACAAATTTCTTATATAAATCGCTCTATCCATATTTGCAATTTGATTCATTTGAATTTGCTGCATAATATTTATTGTTGATTGAATATTTTGAATATTAGCAGGTTTTTGCATTGTAAGATTATTATTAAAAGAATTACTTCCAATATTCAAATCCTCTTTTTGTTTTAATTTTTTTAAATAAATCTCAGGATTTCTAAGTCCTGCTAAAATTTTTCCAATACTAAATCCATCCATAGTAATATAATTATAACAACTTTAAGAAGGAAGTCTATATTGAAATCCGTACTTTACAAAAAAAGGCTTTTTTAATAATATTAAATATAGTTTAATGAGAGGTACCTAATGTCTAATAAGTATAAACGTGTGTTATTAAAGATTAGTGGAGAAGCACTACTTGGCAATCAACAATTTGGAATTGATTATGAACCGGTAGAAATGATTGCTAATGAAATAAAATCAATTGTTGACCGAGGTGTGGAAGTCGCTGTTGTAGTCGGTGGCGGAAACATTTTCCGAGGAATGAAGAATAGTGCAAAGCTTGGTATGGATCAAGCATCAGGCGACTATGTAGGAATGCTTGCGACTGTAATGAATGCTGTAGCTTTACAATGTGCTTTAAAAAAGATAAATTTGGATTGTAGAGTGCAAACTGCAATTGCTATGAATCAGATAGCCGAGCCTTATGTAAGACATCGTGCAATAAGACATTTGGAAAAAGGACGTGTTGTTATTTTTGCAGCAGGAACAGGTAATCCATTCTTTACAACAGATACTGCATCCGCATTGCGTGCGTCTGAAATTGATGCAGAAGTTATGCTAATGGCAAAAAATGGAGTTGATGGAATTTATAACGATGATCCAAACATTAACCCTGATGCCAAGAAAATCGATAATATGACCTATGATGATATTATTAAACACGAATTAAAAGTAATGGATACATCAGCTTGTGCATTATGTAAACAAAATAAGATTCCTATAATTGTATTTGATTTTAAAGCTAAAGGAAGTCTTGTAAAAATAATAGATGGCGAAGCTGTCGGAACTTATGTAAGTTAGTATATTTAAATATAAAAGGAGAAAATTATGTCAGAAGCTCTTGAAGAAATGTATTTATTCGGAGAAGAAAAAATGGAAAAAGCAA
>CALUUP010000024.1 GCA_944323985.1 Candidatus Gastranaerophilales bacterium
ATTTGAGGAATATTTTCAAAAAACTCATACGCTTCTTTAACACTCATTTCTAAAACATCAGAAATTGTTTTTCCTTTGTATTTAACTTCTAAAGTTTCGTTATTATATCTTTTTCCTTTGCAGACATCGCATTTTACATAAACGTCTGACAAGAAGTTCATTTCAATTTTTAAAACACCATCACCTGCACAAGCCTCACAGCGTCCGCCTTTTACATTAAAACTAAATCTACCTGGCTTGTATCCTCGCATTTTTGCTTCATTAGTTTTTGCAAAAAGTTCTCTTATCGGAGTAAATACATCAGTATACGTCGCAGGATTCGAACGTGGAGTTCTTCCAATCGGAGATTGGTCAATATCAATAATCTTATCTAAATGTTCAAACCCCAAAATCTCATCCACACCTTGAGGTTTTGGCTTGTTCTTTCTTAATTTATGCAGTGCATACTCATAAATCAAATCTTGCATTAATGTTGATTTACCTGAGCCTGAAACTCCTGTTAATACAACAATTTTACCTAATGGAATATCTAAATCTATATTCTTCAAATTATTTAAATGAGCATTTCTTATTTGTAAAAACTCACCATTTCCTTCTCTTATTTTTTTAGGTAGAGGAATATGATATTCTCCACTTAAATATTTACCAGTGATGGAATCTTCAGCTTTAATAATATCCTCTACAGTTCCTTGAGCAATAATATTTCCACCGTTCACACCTGCTTTAGGACCGATATCCACTATATAATCAGCATTTCTAATTGTATCTTCATCATGTTCTACTACAATTAAAGAATTTCCCATATTTCGGAGTTTAAGCAAAGTTTTGATTAATCGTTCATTATCTCTTTGATGCAAACCAATTGACGGCTCATCTAAAACGTATAAGACTCCTGAAAGTCCGCTTCCAATTTGTGTTGCAAGCCTTATTCTTTGAGCTTCACCACCTGATAATGTACCAGAAGTTCTTGCAAGCGTTAAATAATTAAGCCCTACATCACATAAGAACTTTAATCTTGCTCTAATTTCATCTAGAATTTGTTTTCCGATTTTCATTTGAAAATCAGAAAGAGTTAAATATAAATCAGTTATAAATTCCAATTCTTTATCAATTGGCATTAAACAAAATTCATGAATGTTTTTTCCATTAATCCTAACAGCTAAAGGGAAAGGTTTAAGTCTAGCACCACCACATTTTTCACAAGGCGTTGTTACCATGTATTTTTCGATTTCCGCTTTCCAATACTCACTATCTACATTGTAGTGTTTCATTAAAAACGGAATTACCCCAATAAATTTTTGCAATGTTGTGCGATATCTTTTTGAGCCAAATTCACGAATACGCATTGGAATTCTCTCATCTGAACCATATAAAATAATTTGCTGATGTTCTTGTGGCATATCTTTGAACGGAATGTCAAAATCCATTTTATATTCAGCTCTTACAGCATTTAAAACATCTTCATAATACCCAGTAGAAGACTTACTCCAAGGGTAGATTGCTCCATCTTTTATGCTCTTATCCCTATCAGGTACTACTAAATCAGGATCAATCTTAAAATCAACTCCAATCCCACCACATTTCTCACAAGCACCATAAGGAGCGTTAAATGAAAATATACGAGGAGTTAATTCTTCAAAGCTTAAATTACAGTCAGGACAAGCAAGTTTTTCGCTATAAATTAATTCCTCCCCTCCAATAACATCAATATTTGTAACTCCATCAGCCTTTTTTAAAGCAATTTGTACACTATCAGCTATTCTAGATTTAGCTTCAGGCTTTACAACAACACGGTCTACTACTACAGAAATCGTATGAGCTTTGGTTTTAGCGAGCTTTATTTCATCCTCATCAAGATTATAAATTTCACCATCAACTTTTACTCTAACAAAACCCTCTTGTTTTAATTCTTCAAATAAAGATTGAAACTCTCCTTTTTTACCCTTCGCAAGCGGAGCAAGAATTTGGATTTTTGTTCCCGTCTCTAATTTTAAAATACTATTTACAATTTCATCAATAGTCTGTGGCTTAATTGGTTTTCCACATTTTGGACAATACGGCGTGCCGACTCTTGCATATAAAAGTCTTAAATAATCATAAATTTCAGTAACAGTCCCAACAGTAGAGCGAGGATTATTACTCGTAGATTTTTGATCGATTGAAATTGCAGGAGTAAGCCCATCAATATAATCTACATCAGGCTTATCCATCTGCCCCAAAAATTGACGGGCATATGTAGAAAGACTCTCAATATAGCGTCTTTGACCTTCTGCAAAAATTGTATCAAAAGCAAGTGAACTTTTACCGGAGCCAGAAACTCCAGTAAATACAACTAATTCATTTCTTGGAATTTCTAAAGAAACGTTTTTTAAATTATGTTCTCTCGCACCCTTAATCGTAATTTTATCTGACATATTCAAATTATATCACGTGAAATAGGGAAAAACTAATTTTGTAATTTTTTTATTATTTTTTTATCTAGACCAGATGGTCTAGATGAATAAAAAAAATTAATCCAAGGATTGATGTTGCTTCAATAAAAATATATTACACTTTTATTGGGAAGAAATATCCTAAAAATTGTAGAAAATAGACTTGGGTAAGTAGAAAAATAAGAGGAAGGTGACGTAAGATGAATCTTACGAGCTTAGATATAACTTTACAGAGAATAAACATGATTGAAAATCGATTTCAATCACTAATGTCTTATGGTGCTAAGCCTGACGAAGATTTTCAAAAAATCTTAGATTCATCAATTTCTAATAAGAAAAATTCTACTGAAACTTCAAGAACTGAAATCAACGAATTAATAGAAAAATATGCAGAAAAAAATGGCTTAGATTCTGATTTTGTAAAAGCTGTAGTAAAACAAGAATCAGGATTTAACCCAAATGCAACATCAAAATGCGGTGCAATGGGTTTAATGCAGTTAATGCCTTCAACTGCAGAAGGACTTGGAGTTACCAACGCTTATGATGCGGAACAAAATATTCAAGGCGGAACTAAGTATTTAAAAGGTTTGATGGATAGATTTGATAATAACAAGTCATTAGCTCTAGCGGCATATAATGCAGGACCTAATGCAGTGAAAAAATACGGTGGAATTCCACCATATATGGAAACACAGAACTACGTAAAAAGTGTTTTAAGCAACTATGAAAAAATGAAAGGGGGGTAAATGTTTACTAGATTGAACTTAACCCGCCAAGCAAAAAAGAAAGAAGCGGGGGTAAATGTACAATAGATTGAATTTAACCCGCCTAATAAAAAAGAAAGGAGCGAAGTAATGATAGTAAGAAGTTTTGAATCAGCTGCTAATGGCATGCTCGCTCTTATGGATATGAACGATAATACTGCTAATAATTTAGCTAACGTTAATACAGTAGGTTATAAAAAAGGTTCATTAAGATTTAAAGATATTATGGAATCAGCGGTTTATAACAAAGAAGGTTCTGTAATTCGTAATCATTCTAATGAGTATATAGGAAGTTTAAGTTGCGGAAGTCAGAGTATGCAATATACTCACGATTTTTCACAAGGAGCATTAACAAAGACTTCAAATCCTTATGATGTAGCAATCGAAGGTGATGGTTTCTTTAAAATACAAGACGCAGAAGGTAATGTTTCATATACTCGTAATGGTTCATTCGTCGTTGATAGAGGATATTGGCTTAAAACAAAACAAGGTGAGTTTGTTTTAGATATCAATAACAGAAGAATTAGAATGCTTCCTGAGGATATGGATGATGAAACTATTTTCAGAGATAGAAAAGATATCGTAATTGCAGAAAACGGAAATATTGAAATCAATTCATACAATCAAAAAATACCGCTTCAAACAATTGGGGTTTACGATTTTGCGGATAAAGATGATTTGTTTGAAATAGGTGATGCAAAATTTGTACCACGTGATATTATCAATAATCCTGAATTACGTTCAGAAAAATTTACTGTACAACAAGGGATGTTAGAACTTTCAAATTCAAACGTAATAAAAGAAATGATTAATACAATTAATACAACAAGAAATTACGAAAGTTTAACCAAAATAGTAAGTACAAATAGTGACATGTTAACAACAGCAGTATCTGTAGGACGAATAAGAACAAGTTAAAAATAAAATACTAGGATAAAAATCGTCAACAGGGGTAAGGTTACCAGATAAAGAGGAAAAGAGGAAAAAATGTTAAGAGCATTAACAACAGCAGCAACAGGTATGATAGCACAACAAAACTATCTTGATGTAATTGCAAACAACGTAGCAAACGTCAATACTACTGCATTCAAACAATCAAGAATAGAATTTCAAGATTTGCTATCTCAAGCAGTAAGAACTCCTGGTGCATTGATGAACCAAGGTACTTATCAACCTGTTGGTATAGAAATCGGACTTGGTGTAAAAACTGCTGCAACTACTCGTGTATTCACTCAAGGTGTTGCAATTTCAACAGGTCGCCAACTTGATATCGAAATCGAAGGGGAAGGTTTCTTACAAGTAATGAAAGAAGACGGCTCACTTGCTTATACTCGTGATGGATGTTTGCAAGTAGACTCTTTAGGTCAATTATGTACAAATGACGGGCTTTTAATTCAGCCTTCTGTTTCTATTCCAAGAGATGCTACTGAAATTACTATTACTCAAGACGGTAATATATCAGTAACACTTCCTGGACAGACTCAACAATCTATTGTTGGTTCGCTTCAGTTAGTAAAATTCCAAAACCCATCAGGTCTGTTATCAATCGGACATAATTTGTACAAAGAAACTCAAGCTTCAGGAAACCCTGTTCAAGATACACCTGGACAAAACGGTTTAGGTTTAATTCAACAAGGTATGCTTGAAGGTTCTAACGTTCAAATTGTTGATGAATTGGTAGGACTAATTAAAGCAGAAAGAGCTTTTGAATCTAATTCAAAAATAATTAACTCTTCAAGCAATATTCTTCAATTAACTAATAATATGTCGTAATAGAGTGACTAGTGAAGAGTGATTAGTGACTAGAATTTTAAAATAAGTTGGACTGATAAGCACAACATAACAAATAAGGTAAGTGAATGAAAAAATTTGTAGTAACAGCTTTAATAATGTTCATAGGAAGTTTAGGAGCAAATGCTCAAATGCTTTCTTCTGCTAATGTAAAAGCTTCTGTTGCACAAATTTTAGAAAATAACTACAAAAAAATGACATCAGGTGATGTAGAAGTAAAAGTTTCTGCAACACCTTTTGCTCAATTACAATTACCTGATGGAAAAATCTCTTATAAAATTGTATCAGGCGGAGATAAAATTCTTCCTCGTGATATAAAAAGAGTTGATATTTATGTAAATAATGCTTTTGTAAAATCACTAAACTTACCTGTACAAACTATTGTCTATGAAGAAGTTCTTGTAGCAAGTGATTTTATCGCAAGAGAACAGACTTTAACTAAGGATTGTACAGAAGTAAAAAAAGTAGATGTTTCAATGAGAATGAACTACATTCTTACAGAAAAAATGTTAGAAAAAGAAATAACTACTAAAAAAGCATTCCAAAAAGGTGAAATTATAGATAAAAGATTTGTAAAAATGCGTCCTGATGTAGCAAGAAATTCTGATGTAAGAATTTTCTTTGTATCAAATGGAGCGGTAATGATATCAATTGACGGAACTGCAATGATGGACGGAATGACCGGAGATTACGTCAATGTAGAAAACAAAAATTACAAAAAGGTATATAACGGAAAAGTAATCGGGGAAAATAAGGTTCTTGTAAATATATAAAAAGTGACAAGTGAATAGTGAGTAGTGAATAGAAATAATTTTAAAACTTCTTATAAACTTCTAAACTACTCAACTTTAATTAATAACCATCATCAAGGTGACAAGGGAAGGAATATAAAAAAGGTAAGTATATGAAAAAAGTTTTATCAAGTATATTAATAGTATTTATGATGCTAAGTGGACTAATTCCTTGCTATGCAATAGATGCAAAAGTAAGAATCATGGATTTAACTCATATTAAGGGAGTTAGAGAAAACCAATTAGTCGGCTATGGTGTAGTAGTTGGTCTTCCTGGAACAGGTGATAACTCTCGTTCAACTCAAATTACTAATAAAATGTTATTAAGAAACTTAGGTACTGTAATTGATCAAGAAAACTACATCCAAAAAGGTGCTTCTGCTGCAGTAATCGTAACAGCAACAGTTCCACCGTTTTCTAAAAACGGTGATAAAATCGACGTAACAGTATCAGCAATGGCTGACTGTAAGAGCTTAGAAGGCGGAGTTTTAGTTCAAACTATTTTAAAAGCACCAAACGGAGAAGCAGTAGCAGTAGCTCAAGGACCTTTATCAGTTGGTGGTATTAATAAAATCGCAGGCGGCTCTTCTGCAAGAACTGCAATTACTACAACAGGCAGAATCCCTGGTGGAGCAATAATTGAAAGAGATATTTATACAGAAATCGGGGATGAAAATTCTATAACATTATCAATTGACCGTTCTGATTATACTCTTGTATCAAGAATAGCAAAATCAGTATCTCAAATAGCACCGGCTCAAGCTATTGACGGAAGTTCAGTAAGAGTTGAAATTCCTGCTAAATTTTTAAATGATAGAGTAACTTTTATCTCTATTTTAGAAAATTTGGAAGTTTCACCAACAATGGATAGAGCAAAGGTCGTTGTTAATGAAAGAACAGGTACTGTTGTAATCGGAGCAGATGTAAAATTACTTCCTGCAGCAGTAGCTCACGGTAACATTACAGTTACAGTTTCAACTACTAATGATGTTTCTCAGCCTAATGCGTTTGCAAATGGTGCAACTGTTGGGTTTGAAAATTCTGACATAGAAATTAACAAAGCTCCGGGAAGTCTTGTTACTATGCCTGCTAACAGTAATCTTAATGACTTAGTAAGAGCATTAAATTCAATTGGGGTTGCTCCTGTAGATTTAATTTCTATCTTACAAGCACTAAAAAAATCAGGAAGCTTACAAGCTGATTTGGTAATAATTTAATTAGTGAATGGTGAGTAGTGAATAGTGAATCGAAATTTATCTTCTAAACTATTCAATGATGAAAGGATAATATGGATTTTTCAACTCCTACAATAGATTTAATAAAAAGCGGTTTACAAAATGCACAGACAGTTAATTCTGATCAAGTTTTGTATAATCAAATTAAAGGTTCAAGTGATTCTAAAGAACAATTAAGAAAAGCTGCAACAGAATTTGAAAGTATTTTTATAACAAAAATGCTTTCTCAAATGGATAAAACCGTTGATAGAGAAAATGGACTATTTGGTAAAGAAACTCATTATGTTGACACATTTAAATCAATTGTATACCAACAAATGGGACATGATATTGCAAACAATCCAAGAACGTCTTTTGGATTTGCAGATCAAATCTACAGACAGATGGAAAAATACGTTGGAAATTAAAGAAGAATAAGTAAAAAGCTCAACAAAAACAAAAAAGTGATTAGTGAATAGTGAGTAGTGAATAGAATTATAAACTACGAAAGGAATAAATAATGTTATCATCAATAGGACAAAATAATTCAGTACAACAGTTTAGCGCATTAAATGCATTTAAAACAGCTCAAAACCCACCAAAACAAGAGGAAATGGATGTTGTTCAACACTCTCAAGGGCTTAATACAACTTCAAATGTAAGTTTGTTAGATAAAATTGATGTGAACGAATTAAGAGAATGTGCAAAATATGTTGGAGAATTCAATATTTCAGATGATGACATAAAATACGGTTTATTATACGGTAGAAGTGTTATAGCAGAATATCTTTGCTAAATTTTTGGGGATAAAGAGGATAGTAAGATGAAAAAATTAGTCATAAGTATAGCAATATTAATGATGTCAATAATGACAGTAAATGCTGAATCATTGTTTACGCTTGGAGCAAGTCAAAATTATTCAGGCGTACCTCGTTCATTATTTGGCGGAGTTCAAGCAAGACAAGTCGGGGATTTAATCTCTATCATTATGGCTGAAAATATTACTGTAAGCGACAATTTAACATATTCATCAGAAAAATCTTCTAATACTGTAGATACTTTTACATCATTTTTTAATAAATGGTTTGGCTTATCATTAAAAGATACTGACGGATTTGGCGGAACAAACGAAGTGTCAAATTCTGCTGCAGGCGGACGTACAATGACATTTGGTGACCAAATTGCAGTACAAGTTGTCCAACAACTTCCTAACGGGAATTTAGCAGTACAAGGCAAGAAGACTCTTGTAAACGGTAATGAAAGAATGGACTTCATTGTAACAGGTGTTATAGATCCAAGATGGCTTAATGTGGATGGCGAAATTTATTCTTATAATGTTTCTAATCTACAATTTGCACTATCTGGTAGAGGTACAATTTCCAGAAACCAAAACGAAGGTATTTTCAACAGATTTATCAAATACTTATTCTAAGTTATTTAAACAAATTAAAAATAAGTTAATACAAGGATATAAATGGATAAAAAAATATTTTACAACTTAATAGAAATCTTAGATAAAGAAATTGATGCATATTCAAGATTAAAAAATTTGTTTGAAGAAAAAAAAGAAATCTTGAAACAATCAAAGGCAGATGAATTGGGCAATGTAGATAATAAAATTATTGCATTGAACAATGAAATTACAAAACTCAATAAATCAAGAGAAAAAATTTCTATAGATATTATTGGTGAAAGCGTTAATATGTCGAGATTTATTGAGTATGCACAAGAAAATGCACCGGAATTTGTACCAGCATTAGAAGAAAGAAAAGTAAAGATTTGTAACATTATTCCGGAATTAACGTTATTAAATAACCAAAATGTGGAACTATTGAAACACGGCATAATAATATCTAACAAGATGTTGGAAACAATTATTAATGCTTTTGCTCCTCAAGGATGTAATTATAATGGAGCAGGAAAAACAGATACACATGATATAGACATGTGGACCATAAATGAGGAAGTCTAGAGGTAAATGTAGGCCTGTAGACTCTAAAGAACAAGCTTAAATCAGAAATGAGGTAAAAATGGTTAGCTTATTATCATCACTTAATATGACTGCTAATACACTTTCAGTAAACGAACAAGCCATTAGTGTAGTATCACACAACGTTTCTAATATGAATACGGAAGGCTATTCAAAACAAAAAGTTAATTTAGCAACCAGAAATATTGGTGGAGCAATTGGTAATAACGTAACAGCTCAAATCCGTGCAAACGGTGGGGTAATGATTGCTAATGTTATGAGATATACTGATTCTTATTTGAATAATTATTATAGAGATCAGTTATCTACTCAGAATAAATTAGATCAACAATTAGATACTTTAAAAGATTTAGCAACTATTTTGGATGATTTAGAAAGTGAAGGTCTGGATTCAGCTTTAAGTGATTTCTATGAAGCTTTAAACAACCTAAATGAATATCCGGCAAGTTCTACAGCCAGAACAAATTTTATAGAAACAGCTAAAACCTTAACATCCGTATTGAACTCAAAAAGTATAGAATTGGATGAATTAACGACAAAAGCACTTGGTGATGGTGAAAATCAAGAATCTTTAGAAAGTTCAAAAATATATGTTCAATATTCAGCATTGAATGATAAATTAACAGAATTAGCAGATATAAACAGAGCTATCCAAGTTACTCAAACAGGAACATTAGAAGCAAATAATTTGCTTGATAAAAGAGACACAATATTAAATGAAATAGCACAATTTGTGGATATTTCAGTTGACGAAAAAGATAATGGTACAGTAAACGTATCAATAGGAACAACAGAAGTTATAAAAGGTTCCAAAGTTGTAGGACAACTTGATATTCAAACAGCAAAATCATATTGTGAATCACAAAATCCTCCAATAGCTTACCCTGACGATTGGGATGGAGAAAATGCAGTTATAAGTATAATAAATCCTCAAGAAGAGAATAAAGTAGTAGTATCAAATGCAAATTCAATAATAACAGAAGGAACATTAGGCGGTCTTTTACATTCAGCCACTGTTGGAGAAAATGGAGAAACAAACGCCGGAACTGTTAGAGAAAGTCTTGATACTTTAGCACAAACTATAGCTGATATATTTAATGATTTAAATACAAGAGAAGGTGCTTATTGCATAGAGCCAAATGATACCGGAAAACTTATCGATAGTGCTGATGATAATTTATTATTTGTTGGAGCAGATGGAACCGGTACAGGAATTACAGCAGGAAATATTAAATTAAATGATGCATTATTAACAGAAGATGGAATTTGGAATATTTCTTGTGCGTATTTTGATGATCCTGCAAATGTTGATTTAAATGCAGTCGGTAACTCTCAAAACGTAGTTGCAATGCTTGGGACAAGAGATTCCAAACAAGATGCATTAAATGGAATGTCTTTAGAAAGCTTCTATACTTCTTTAGTTGGTAAAGTAGCTTCTGCTGGAAGTAGTATTCAAACACTTTATGATACGCAAACAAGTGTTGTTGATTCTGTTTTGACAAAAATTAAAAATGCAAGCGGAGTTGACTTGAATGAAGAATTAGTTGATTTAGTAAAATACCAAACTGCATATTCTGCTGCAGCACAAGTATTTAATACTTGTAACAATTGTCTTGACGTATTAATGACATTAGGAGGTTAGATAGATGGTAGATAGAGTTTCAACATCAGGAAGATATGCACAGTTAGTAGCTGATATGCAACAAAATCTTATCAACTATAACCGAATTAATGCTCAATTAAGTTCCGGTCATAAAATTTTAAATATTACAGATGATCCTATCGCTTCTGTAAATATTTTAAATACAAACAGACAATTAGGACAAATAGAAACTTTTTCTACAAACGTAGAAATGGCAAAGAGTGAATTAAGTTCTTTAGACGATTTGTTAACCCTTGCTACAGGATACTTACAAAGTGCTTGGGATAAAGCCGTACAAGCTAATAACCAAACTTATGGAAATGATTCTCTTCAAGCTTTAAAAGTTGAAATTGATGAAACATTAAAAACAATGGTTGATTTAGCTAATACCGAATACAATGATAATTATATTTTTGGAGGAACTAATACAAAGACTGTTCCATATACAATCACAGAAAATGGAGATGTAGTTTATAATGGAACTCCATATGATAATAAGGATTATATAAGACAAACAGAAGTATCCGATGGTGTTTTTGAAGTAATAAATACAACAGGTGATAAAGTTTTCGGGTATTATAAAGCAGCAGTTGAACCTGGAAACGGGGTTTATACAGACGCAAACGGAAAAAGGGTAATCGAAACGACTGATGAATTAGGGCAACCAGTTTATACTTATGAAAATGGCATGGCATACACCGGTGATGTTGGAGATTTAACAGATGGAGCTCCTGAAGAATCATCCGGAGTTATGGGAGCATTAAAAATGCTAAGCAATTCTATTCAAATGGTCCTTGACGGGGATACAGAAGCCGGTTATGAACAAATGAACGCTACTTTAGACATGTTTGATACTTCTCTAAAAACAATTACAGAAGAGCAAACTAAATTTGGTGGAGTTTATAACCGTTTAGAAATGACTACATCTACTTTGGACACTAACAATATGAATTTAACATCTTATTTATCAGAAATTCGAGATGTTGATTTAACTACTGCGATTACAGATTGGTTTCAAGCTCAATATGCTTACCAAGCTAGTTTACAAGTATCATCAGCCTCTATGGGCATGAGTTTACTTAATTATTTATAAAATAAAAACTAACACTCCTCACGGATGAAGAGTGTTAGTATTAAATAAAAAATTCTACAATTTTAATATACTTACCATTTTTAAGGACATTCAAATGTCCTTTTTTCTTTTAATAGAAATTATTTTTCAAAAATAACTTTTCTATTATTATCAAAAACAGAACCTGCACAAGTATCAGGATGAACTGCACCATTTTCTTTATCACAACCACCGGCAGCCCAATATAATTCTGCATTATTAATATAATCATCTTCCGGTTGAGTTCTATCAAATAACTTTCCACCATATGGTCTTAAAGTACCATCATTATATAAATAAAATCTAAAAATATCTTTAGCTTGTTTATTAGGTCTTGAATATCCGTTTATATCAACATAAACCTGCCCAATTTTTTGATTGGAAGGTATATTTGCATATCCATTAGGTAATATTTTTTCCTCAGGAAAAATATAATATACCATTCTATCTTCTGTAGTATAAGCATTATTTGCCCACCCTGCAGGTTCCCTTGTTGTATCCGGAACATACTCTTCATTATTCATATACTGTTTATACGTAGGAACTTTTGTTAAATCATCTTCTATAGAAATTTTTATATAATCAGTCAACTTATCTCCATAACCACCTTCACCTTCTTTCGTATAATCAACACCTAAAAGACTGGTTATAGAATTTGCATCCTCTTGCATTAACATCATTTGATTAGCTTTTTCAAAATTTTCTACCGCTTTAGCAAGTGAAGGTCCAACTTTAGATGAAGAAACACTTTGCATCAATGCTGGAGTTGTTAATGCTGCTACAATTCCAATTATTCCCAATGATATAAGTACCTCAGCTAAAGTAAAGCCTTTTTTTAACATATTTCTCTCCTTATTTTATTTTATCGAAATCATAATATCATATTAAAATTATTTTGTGAAGCAGACATAAACTAATCATCATTTTTCAAATTAGCTAAAATAACTGCTGTAATCATAAATATACAACCAATAATTTCTTTAGGAATCATTGTTTCACCTAAAATTAATACTCCACCTAATACAGCAAACACTGATTCTAAGCAAAGAATTAATGTCGCAATAATAGGTCTTGTATATTTTTGACCGAATATTTGTAAAGTATATGCAACGCCACAAGTTAAAACACCGGCATAAAATATAGGAACTTTACAAGCTACAATATTACTAATTGAAGGAGTTTCAAAAATAAATGTCAAAAATGTTGATAACACACCGACTACAAAAAACTGTAATGCACAAGCTTTAACAGGATTTACTCTTTCAGAATAATAATTTACAACTAAAATATGAACCCCATAGAAGAAAGCACCAACAAGTAAAAATAAATCATAAACACTAAAACCACTCTCAGTTTTATAACACAATAAATAAAGTCCAACCGTTGCCAAAATAACGCTTATTACAATATTTCTTTGTAATTTTTCACCTTGCAGAATCGAAATAATAGGCACAAAAATAATATAAAGAGCCGTTATAAAACCGGCTTTTCCGGCTGTAGCATAGAGCATACAATATTGTTGAATGGTCATAGCAATAAATAAAGCTATACCGCAACCAATTCCTGCTCTTGCAAGATTTATATGTTGAAATCTTTTTCTTCTTTTAGTTCTTGTATCAGGTTTTGAATATTTAATCCAAAAAATTAAAGGAAGTAAGCTTATAGCCCCAAGATAACTTCTTACCATATTAAAAGTAAACGGACCAATATATTCCATGCCGGCCCTTTGAGCGACAAATGAAAGTCCCCATATCATTGCAGTTAAAAATAGTGCTATATTTCCTAAAATTTTATTTTTCATAGTTCCTACTAAATTCTATTATGCCAAACACCGCCTCTTCTATCAACAAAAGCATCATAACAAGACCAAAATCTAAATATTCCTGTTAATCCTAAAACAGCATGAGTAACGTTTTTATCTAATGGATTATCATTAATAAGTTGTCCTAACCCTGGCCATATTAATAACGAAACAGCAGCGGCACCAACTGAACGACCTGAAATTTTACCTGGCTGCCCTTCTGTTGGAGCTGCGTTTACTATTGATGTAAATAATATTGTAACTATTAATAATACTAAAATCTTTTTCATTAAATATTACTCCCTATTTTTTTTCGGTAACCCAAATTAAATGATATCCAAATTGTGTTTTAACCGGATCAGAAACTTCTCCAATATTACCATTAAATGCAGCTTCTTCAAAAGGTTTAACCATTTGACCTCTGCTAAAACAGCCTAAATCTCCGCCATTTTTACCTGATGGACATTCTGAATATAATCTTGCATAATATTTAAAATCATCAAAATTCTTGATTTGACTTTTTAATTTAATAGCTTCCATCTCTGTTGGAACTAAAATATGACTTGCACAAACGGTACTAAATCCTTCTGCAAAAGTTGGTGCAACAAATGATGCTATTAAAAATAGTATTCCTAAAAATTTTTTCATTTTTTACTCCTTATTTACACTAATAATTTAGCCTTTTGCCACAAATTATTAAATTCCTCATATGTATATTCTTCAAAAGGCTTTTCTTTAATTTCTTCCATTTTGCGAAAACGTTTCATAAATTTTTTATTAGCTCTTAAAAGTGCCTGTTCAGAATCAATTTTATACCAACGAGCCAAATTTACTGTAGCAAAGAAAATATCACCCATTTCATCTTCCATTTTTTCAATATTTCCTTCTTCTACAGCTTCCTCAAATTCTCTATATTCAGATTTTATACAATCTTTTAAACTCTCAACACAATCCCATTCAAAACCAACCTTGATAACTTTTTTACTAATTTTCTGAGCAGCCATCAAAGCTGATTGAGATTTAGAAATTCCATCTAAAATTGATTTTCTGTCTTTTTTTTCTTCTTTTTTTAACCTGTCCCAAGCATTTATAATATCTTGAGTAGAATTAACTTTAGCATCTCCAAATACGTGCGGATGTCTATGAATTAATTTTTCACTCAATTCTTTTGCTACATCTTCTATATCAAACTCTTTATTATCTTTTGCAATTTGAGCGTGTAAAACTACTTGCAAAAGCACATCACCTAATTCTTCTCGTAAATTTGCGACATCACCATCATCTATAGCATCAACTGCTTCATAAGCTTCTTCCAACATATTTGGACGCAAAGACTTGTGAGTCTGTTCCCTGTCCCATTCACAACCATTTTCACTTCTCAAGACTGCAATTATATCGACAAGTTTTTCTAAGTTTGGATATTTCATAAACTAAATTATACTATAAATTATTTTTTATTTGTAAAAATATTATACAGTATCGCAAGACCACCTGTGATTGCAGCAGTTACACCACCATATTTTAAAGCCTTTTTCCAAGCATCTGTTTTATTTGTTTTCTTAATTATATTAAACAAATTCTCTTTCATACTATCTGGTTTAACAAATTTTTTACTATCACTATCCCAACAAGCTTTTATTGCTTCTTTCATATTTTCAATATTATAATCATTAATTGCTTGAATACTTTTTTTCAATGCTTCTTTTTTATTTTTAATATTATCCGCATTTACGGTTTCTAATAAAGTATCTAAAGAAAATCCATTAAGCTTCGACTCACTTATTGCTTTATTATCCTTTAATAATTTCTTTAATTGCTCAGGAGTTTTGATACTATCAATTTTATCCATAATATTTTTTACTTGTTTGAAAAATTCTTTACCTTCATTAGATAAATTTTTATCAATATGTTTATCAAACGCAGCTCTTGCAAAACTATCAGATACAACTCCATCCTTAGAAACAGGAAGTCTATTTTTCATATATCCAACAACACCTGCACCTAAACCACCAACTGTTGCAATCCCTAACGCTGGTATTCCACTTCTTCTTTGTTGGTACATCTGAGAATAATCTTGAGGATATACTTGTTGATTTGGATAAGCTCCACCTATTGCATAAGGATTTGTCATATACACACTCCAATTTACACTACACTATTAATATAAAGTTTATTTCCATTATAAAATTGCGCTTTTTATTAATAAATGTAAAGAAAATAAATAAGTATAGTATAAAAAATTTAATTAACTTCTTAATTGAACAGGCATTACAAGATAAATATAATCCTCTTCTGATATTGGAGCAAACACTGTTGCTGATAATGGTGAATTTAATTTAACACTAATTTCTTCTGATTCAGCTATTTTTAAGAATTCTAAAATAAACTTGTAGTTAAATGCAATAGCTAAAGGTTCTCCCATATAATTAATATCAATTTCATCTTGAGAATTACCTGCATCAGGAGTATCGCCTGATAATTTTAAAGTATTATCAATAAACTCAAATTTTACGATACTATTCTTTTCATTAACCATTACCGCAACTCTTTCCAATGCTGAAATTAAATTATTTTTATTAACTTTTGCTTCTTTTGGAAAAGTTTGTGGAATTAATTGGTTATATTTAGGGAATTGACCTAACATCAAACGTGTGACAATTTTTGTTTTATCAATTGTAATAACAATTTTTTTCATCTCTTTACAAATTCTTATATTATCAGCATCAACAAGTAATGAAATTTTAGATAGCTCTGATAAAACTTTAGAAGAAATTAGCATTTCAAAAGGTTTTTCTGCATCTGATGAAGTATTTTTAACAACTTCTCTTACTCTTGCTAATCTGTTTCCGTCAGTTGCAGCCATTTCTAAAATATTCTTATTAACTTCACAAACAACTCCTGATAATAAATTATTTGTTTCATATCCAGCAGCAGCTGATACTACTTCTCTTATTGCTTTAATAAATGGCTTTGTTTCAATTTCCATACAATCGGTTTCTGCAATATTTTCTTCTACTTGAGGAAACTCATTAGCTGAAATCCCAATTATATCAAACTTAGAATTCTTACAAGTTATTGTTGCTGTTGATGAATTAATCTCAAAATTTACTAATTCATCATTTAATCTTGATAGAATTTCACTTAATTTTTTGGCAGGTAAAGTTATTTTACCTTCTTCCTGTATATTTGAATTAATCAAAGTAATAATCGACAAATCAAAATCCGTTGCAGTAAGCTTTATTTGATTATCCCCAACTGTTTCTATCAATACATTAGCTAATACAGGCTGCAAACCTTTGACAACAGTTGCTCTTTCTACTATCTTAATCCCATTTAATAAATCATCTTTATTTGCAACAAATTTCATTTAATACACCCCTTAATATCTCTTAGCAAGGTTATTTTAATACAAATAAAATTACAAGTAAATAAAAGATTAAATTATTATTACAAAAAGGAAAGTCTTGCAGAATGTGCAAGACTCAAAAATATACATTTACCCCACTAACTTTATACCACACCTATATAAGTTTGTCAAGCAAACCCACAAACCTTATAAATAAAGGGATTTAGAAGGGTATTAATTTTCTGCTAATTTTTCTCTAACAAGTGTTTCAACTTGATTAAGAATTTCAGGATTAGCAGCTAAAAATTCTTTTGCTTTATCTCTACCTTGACCTAACTTATCATCATTAAAGCTAAACCAAGAACCTGCTTTTTTAACAATATCTAAATCTACAGCAACATCGAGAATATTACCTATTTTACAAATACCCTTACCGAATATAATATCAAACTCTGCGGTTCTAAAAGGTGGAGCAACTTTATTTTTCAATATTCTTACTCGAACGTGGTTTCCGATTTCTTCGCCATCGCCTTTTAGACCTTCTACACGTTTTATTTCCAAACGTACAGAAGCATAATATTTTAAAGCATTACCACCGGTTGTAGTTTCAGGATTACCATACATCACACCGATTTTTTGTCTTAATTGGTTAATAAAAATAACAGTAGTATTAGTTTTTCCAATAATACCTGTTAATTTTCTTAACGCTTTAGACATTAATCTTGCTTGAAGCCCCATTTGTTGATCTTCCATTGAGCCTTCTATTTCAGCTTTAGGAACAAGAGCAGCTACTGAGTCAACTACTATAACATCAACCGCTCCAGAACGAACAAGTTCTTCTGTAATATCAAGAGCTTGTTCACCGGTATCAGGTTGTGATATTAAAAGCTCATCAATATTAACCCCAAGATTTCTTGCATACTCAGGATCAAGCGCGTGTTCTGCGTCAACGAACGCTGCGATACCGCCTTTTTTCTGACACTCTGCTACTATATGCTGAGCTAAAGTAGTTTTTCCTGAAGATTCAGGACCATATATTTCAATAATACGACCACGTGGGATTCCACCAACACCTAATGCAACATCTAACGCCAAAGCTCCGGTTGGAATTGTTTCTACACTAACTGCAGGTTTATCACCCAGCTTCATTATAGATCCTTTTCCAAAATCTTTTTCTATCTTTTCTATAGCTAATTTTAAAGCCTTATTTCTTTCTTCGCTTATATTAACCGCTAATTCTTCTTTTGCCATACTTTTACCCTAATTTCCTAAATAATTATATTATCTTCTTCCTTTTTAATATAGAAACCACACATTAAAGGCTTAAAACTACTTAATAGATTTTTTAATTTAAAATTTTCTTTATTTAATTCATTTACTTTATTTTTCAAATTTTCATTTTCAGTTTTACATCTTACTAATTCCAAAACTACATCATCCATACCTTCTAATTTTTCATCAATTAATTTAGTCATAGATGTTGTAATATTATTTTCCATTTTGTTGAGGGTTTCTAACAAACCATTTACTACAACTTGTGAATTTGGTTTTGTCATAACGGGTAATGTTGCCTTTCTTTCGCTATTCTTATCTTCTCTCTTTTCGCTCATTTCAGATACTACTGATGTTTGAGCATTTTTTAATTTTTTTACTTCATCTACAGAAAAATAAATTTGCCCTCTACTGTCTTTTTTAGGGACAACTGAAGTTTTTTTACATAATTCAACTATTTCTTTATTATCTATATTTAAAAGTTTTCTAACATCATTAGGTAAAAGTACTTTATTCGGATTAGCGTTCATCTTAATAAATTCCCCTCTTTCTATTCCCAATAGATATTCTAATCAATAAAAAAAATTATTTCTACTAATTGTAACAATTATTAAATAACACTTTACAAATTCATACCCCAAATCAAAATCAAGATATTATTTCTTGGATATTTAAAGTTGTTTTTAATTTCAAAGCAAAAATATTATCTTTATTTAACAAAGCCAATTTCACCGCATCTTTTTCTGTTGTAACAATATTTCCTTTTATATCATCAATATCATTTAAACAATATTGATGATGATCATCAAAAGTTCGTTTTTCTATAATTTTATAATCATTTTCTAAAAACTGATAAAATTGTTCAGGCTGTCCAATCGCACTAAGAGCAGTAATTTCAGTCCATTTTTCCAAATGCTCGCCATTCATAATATTATAAACATAATCAGGTTCAACTTTAGCTACATATGTCGCAATACCTTGTTTTTTACTCATAATTTTAGCTAACTTTTCAGCTCTTATATGATTAATATTTTTACTTACAACAACCAATTTATCAACTCGCCTAAATCCTTCCATTCCTTCTCTTAAAGGCCCAGCTGGAAGTAAATTTTCATTACCAAACATTTTTTCTGAATCTACTAGAACAATATTCAAATCTCTATAAATTTTTCTATGTTGAAAAGCATCATCCAGAATAATTTTTGTAACACCTAGCTCTTTTATCGCATATTGAGCGGCTTTTACTCTATTAGAACAAGTAATTACAGCACACATATTAAGATTAACCGCTAGCCAATAAGGTTCATCACCTGCCATATCAGCTTTATAATACAAATTTATCCCATCAGAAATCACATTAACATTTTTATTATTTAATTTTCCGCCATAACCTCGAGAAATAATCGCAACTTTTTCACCTTTATCTACAAAATATCTTGCAATTTCAGCAACAATAGGAGTTTTCCCAACTCCACCTGTTGTAAAATTCCCGACAGAAATCACATAAGCGTCTACTTTTTTAGATTTTAAAATATTTTTATCATATAAAAAATTTTTAAAACCACTTCCTATTCCATAAAAAATAGAACAAAATCTTAAAATATTAAATAATATTCCACTGGCATTTTTATTATAATGTAACTTTGTTATTTTTGTTTTTAAATCCAATTTTCTAACCTTATCTACACTTGTAAAAAAATAAAAATAAGTTATAATGGGAACACAAGGCAAGGGTGATGCTAACACCCAAGCCCGTACCCTAAAACAGGGTTTTGAGCTATTTTAAATGCGTTTTATATCCTAAATTGTTGTACTGAATTATTTTGTCCTATTGATGATAACATTATTTATTCCTTTCGTAGTTCATAATTCTATTCACTACTCACTATTCACTAATCACTTTTTTATTTTTATTGAACTTTAATCAATACATTTTTTAATATATTTTTCAATCTACTTTTCAACCATAGATTTAAATTTTTCAAAATCTTCCATTGTATCAATTCCAACAGGAACATTATTTACAATAGCCACCTTTATTTTCATACCATTTTGTAAAGCTCTCAGTTGTTCTAAACTTTCTGCTTGTTCATAAGATGTTTGAGCTAAAGATGTCATTTTAAACAAGGCTTCTTTTTTATATCCATAAATTCCTAAATGTCCATAAAATTTAGCTTTACCAACATTTCTTTCATAAGGGATTTTAGAGCGAGAAAAATACATTGCATAATTATTACAATCAAATACGCATTTCACAAGATTTGGATTGTTAATCTCGTTTTCTTCTTGAATTTCTCTTACAAGAGTTGAAATATCAGCATTTTCATCGTCTAAAATACCATTAATAACCAATTCTATATTAGATTTTTCTATTAAAGGTTCATCTCCCTGAAGATTTATTACATAACCAATTTCAGGATGTCTTTTTGCAACTTCGGCAATTCTATCACTTCCGCTTTTATGTTCAGTAGACGTCATCTCGACTTCCGCACCAAATTCTTTACAAACATCAAAAATTCTATCATCATCTGTTGCAATAATTACTCTATCGACTTTTTCACAACTTTTTGCTTTTTCCCAAACCCACTGAATTATCGGCCTATTATCTGCCTTTAACAAAGGTTTTCCTTCTAAGCGAGAAGAGCCGTATCTTGCAGGTATAATTATTGCTATTTCTTTATCCATTTTCCCCTACTTTGTTGCATTTATAAATACTGTATTTGTTTTCAAACTAATTTCACGTCCTGTTAAATAATTTTGTACATCTTGCATATATTTTTCAACAGTAGCTTCGTCGAAATATTTTAAATAACGTTCCTTTGTAGAAGGCTGATTAGGTGACGGTGGATTTATAAACCATTCCTTAACCATATTTGGTTGTACAACATATTTAGAACGAACTTCTTGTAATTTTACATCAGGAATAGAAAATCCTGCAATTTCCAGATTTGTTTGAAGTGTTTTATCGTCAAAATTGCAAAGCGAATCAATTGGATTTTCCATAATTTCATTTTCAACTCGTTTAAAATCTTCATATTTTTCTACATAAATCGGATCCAAAATTTCCCAATAACGAGTATTAGATTTAATAACAGGCTCAAAAGCACAAAATTTTCCACCTGGTTTTAAAATTCTATAAACCTCATTTATAGCTAATTGTTTATTAACAACATGTACCAAAACCGAACGCATCAATGCTTTATGTACAGAACTTTCGGGAAGAGCAATGTGTTCAACAGGACATTTTAACATCTCATAACCGGTTGTAATTCCCATCTCATCGAGAATTCTTTTACAATCATCAAGACAGTCTTGAAACATATCTGAAAAAATAACTTTTCCCTGACAATTTTGCATTTCAAGAGCTTTAAATGCAAGAAGCCCTGTACCTGTTCCAATATCAATGATTGTATCATATGGTTTTATTTCTGCATAAACCAAAATTACATCACGAACTGCTTCAAGCCATTTCATCGTCTGCTCTTGCATTTCCGGTGTCATACCTGCAAAACGGTTTTGTTTTAACCATTGGGTCCAATTTTTACAAATCTCGCTCATCTAATCGTCCTTTTTACTTAAAACACTCCAGACGATTATACTATATTTTTTAGGATAGAGCAATTATTTAGTAAAAACTGCATTTATAAATTCGCCTAAAAAATCAAAACCTTCTTTGAAATTATCTTTTAATTTTTCAACTACAGATTTAAAATCGTCTTTTACTCCATTAGGGCTAATAGCACCTTTACCGCCTAAAATTTTGTTATTCTTTACGATTAAACATTCATAAGCATTATCAGTAAATTTCAATACAGCTTCTGAACCATCTTTTAATGGTGCTTTAATAGTTTTTGCATTAGCTAATGGATTTGCTTTACAAGAAATGTTTGACACTGGATTAATATTCATACTTCACCTACTTTCTAATCTTTTAAAACTTATAAAAATAAATTTTGCTATTGAGACTAAAAAGAGCTTTCCAATAAAATAGAAAGCTCTTTTTATATTTAATTTATTCTAACTATACAGCGTAAACACTAACTTGTTTTCTGTCACGTCTGTGTGCTTCGAATTTAACTTGTCCATCTATTAAAGCGAACAAAGTATCATCTGAACCGATACCAACATTGTTACCAGGATGGAATTTAGTTCCTCTTTGGCGAACAATAATATTACCGGCTTTTACAATTTCTCCACCGAACTTTTTAACGCCTAATCGCTTCGCTTCGGAATCACGACCGTTACGGGTGGAACCCATACCTTTCTTATGTGCCATTTTTATTTCTCCTTTGTTTTATTTCTTTTGTAAGCTGATATGGTTTAAATCAAACCTCTATCAGATATAAAATCTAAGCTAATACTATGCTTCTGTTGTTTCTACTGCTTCTGATTTTGCTTTTGAAGCTGTTGTTCTGATTTTGTTAATCATTACACGAGCAAAACCTTGTCTGTGACCTTGTTTTTTTCTGTATCCTTTTTTAGGTCTTTGTTTGTATACAATGATTTTCTTTGCTCTGTCTGTTTTTAATACAGTACCTTCAACTTTTGCATTTGCAACGTATGGTTGACCAACTTTTGATTTTTTGCCGTTAACAATCATAACAACTTTATCAAATACAACCTTTGCGTCTTTTTCTTCGCCTAGTAATTCAACGTCTACATAACGTCCTTCTTCTACTTGGTATTGTTTACCACCTGTTTCGACTATTGCGTACATTGTTTTTCCTTTCTTTTTGAGGAATCGTAGAGCCAAAACTAATCAACATAACTATCGTATTATTTAGTCTTCGCCCGTTTGGACACGATTTACCTATCTATACACTATTTATATTCTAGTTGTACCATGACAAATTCACTACTGTCAAGCGTTTTCGTTTAAATTTGTTTACAATAATACTAGTTATTTAAAACTTCAAACAACGCATTTACAACTGCAGGATCCCATTTTACGCCAGCTTCTTCTTTTATTATATTCAATGCTTCTTCTTTATTCATCGCATCACGATAAGATCTGTCTGATGTCATTGCTGTATAAGCATCTGCAACGGCGATTATTCTTGAACCAAACGGGATTGAATTTCCTTTTAATCCTTCCGGTTCTCCGCCACCATCCCAACGCTCTTTGTGATAATGAATATATGGTATTACTTCTGATAAGAAATTAATATTCATCAACAAATTTACACCAACATTCGGATGGTTTTGTAATTTTTCCCACTCTTCTTTTGATAACTTTCCTTTATTTGTAAACAATGATTCAGGTAATGTTATTTTTCCTATATTTTGTAATAAACCTGCATAGTAAACCAAATCTGTTGTTTTTTCATTCAATCCAAGTTGTTTACATAATTTCTTTGATAATTCAGCTGTATTTTGTGAATGAGCAACTTTGTATTGACCTTTCTCATCAACTGCTTTTGCCAATTTTTCTACAAACGCTTGTTGTTGTATTCCCAAATCAGCTATCAATGCAGTTAATTCAGCCCTTATATGTTGTAATTCTTCAGCAAATACTAACTCATCATTTATCAATTTTTCAGTTTCATCTATTGTTTGTTGTAAATGCAATGATGTACCAAAAAGCTTGCCTATTGTTTCTAATAAATTCATATAAGCTTTTTTAATCAGCTTTTCTTTATAATTCTCAATCACTATTACACCAACTATATTAGCATTATTGTGCATTGGAACTATTGTTAATGATTTTACATCATATTCTTTTAATTCATATTTCGGCACGAAATTATCTATCTGAGAAATATCTTTTATCTGAATTTTCTCTAATGTATTAAATGCCTTTACTACTATAGATTTTTCATCTGCTGAATAGCCAAGTTTTTTAGCATAAATATCTTCATCAAAATCTACTGATGAACCTACTAAACCCAATAATTTATTATCAATATCTAAACCCTTAGTAAATTCTTTAGTTAAATATATATGGCAAGCATCCACATCAAGAATTTGTGTTAAAGTCTTTGCTATTGAATTATATACTACATATTCATCTTGAGAATTAAATCCTAAAACACAAAGTGTATTATTCAAAGAATATATGGAAATAAGCTCTTTTAATTGAGACTTTAATCTTGTTGTTTTATCTTTAACATCTTTACCAATTTTATTAGCTAAATCTTCAGATATTAAATATTCAGAAACAAAGTCACCGATGTTAAGTGCAAAAATTTCTTCTAATGAATCATCTTCCATCAAATCGATTGAACGACTGAAAAGTGATGCACCTAATTCTTCTTTCTCTGCCATAATATACCTTTCTACATGATTTCATTTCTTGTTATATTCATGTTAACGGCAAATTTTTCTAAAACTTTAATTTTTTTTACAAATTTTATACTTTAGTTGGAGAAACATTATACTTTTTCTATATAAACCATTAAAATCTACAACAAAGTTAACTGTTTTTCAAAATGCTTCCTCAAAAACGAAGGTCTATGATATTTACAAAGTCCATATTTATCAATAGCTTCGATATGTTCTTTAGTTAAATATCCCGCATTTTTTGCCCAATTATACATTGGAAATTCTTCATGAAGTTTCTGCATATATCTATCTCGACTTACTTTTGCCAAAATACTTGCTGCAGCAATAGAGGCTGATTTTGAATCGCCTTTTATTAAAAACTGTTGCGGATAGTTAAAATTTTTAATCAATTTATTCCCATCTACCAATGTTAAAGAATCAATGTTTCCAATTATACTTTCGCAAGCTAATTTCATAGCTTTTAATGAAGAATTTAATATATTTATACGCTCAATTTCTTCTACTTCTACACATACAATTTTATTTTTTGTACTGTTTTTAATTACATCATAAATTGATTCTCGTTTTTTAGCAGTTAATTTTTTAGAATCATTTAAAATTTCTAAATCTTTAATCAAACCATCACTGACTTTATCAAAACAAACAGCCGCAGCAAAAACTCCTCCTGCTGCAGGACCTCTGCCTGCTTCATCGGTACCTATAATCTGTTTATTAAATTGATTATCAAATTCAAATAGTTCTCTCGACATAAGATTATTTTACTTAAATCACGTTTTTTTTTAAAGTTTTTAATTATTAGTGAATAGTGAGTAGTTAGTAGGGTGCAATTTTTTGCACCAAAATTTTATAATTAGTGACTAGTGATGAGTGAATAGTGAATAGAAATTTATTGTTAACTTCTGCTAAACTCCTCAACTTCTAAACTTATCCACTCATACTACGTCACCCTGAATTCATTTCAGGGTCTTATAAATTAGAAAGTAAAACTAAAAGCGTGTAAAATTCCGAAATAAATTCGGAATAACAAATATTATTAACTTTTTTAACTAGTGATTAGTGATTAGAATTTTATTGTTAACTTCTTCTAAACTCCTCAACTTCTAAACTTATCCACTCATACTACGTCACCCTGAATTTATTTCAGGGTCTTATAAATTAGAAAGTAAAACTAAAAGCGTGTAAAATTCCGAAATAAATTCGGAATAACAAATATT
>CALUUP010000025.1 GCA_944323985.1 Candidatus Gastranaerophilales bacterium
TTTAATAAAAAAAGATTTATGGCAAGGTAGCTCCCCGAGTGAGTGAAACGAAGCGAGATTAAAGATTTTGTGAGAGCAGCGCTCGAAGCAACTGAGCCAATGACAATTTAATAAAAAAAGATTTATGGCAAGGTAGCTCAGTTGGTGAGAGCGCACGGCTCATACCCGTGAGGTCGAGAGTTCGAATCTCTCCCTTGCTATTTTATTTTGCTTTTTTACGGCTAATTCGCCGCACTCAGATTTTCAATCCCAATCGAATCGAACTCAAGTTTTCGTCCGCTTCTCTTGGAGCACACGGCTCCCTCTCGCAAAACTTGACATTTAGTCAACTTTTGCTTCGGCACAGTCCGTGAGGTCTCGGGGGTAAAAATTTTTCTATTCACACTACATACCGCACAGGCTAAAACAAAAATCTCTCCCTTGCTATTTTATTTTGTTTTTTCACAGGTTATTCTCCACACGCAGATTTTCAATCCCAATCGAATCGAACTCAAGTTTTCGTCCGCTTCTCTTGGAGCGCACAGCCCCCTCTCGCAAAACTTGACATTTAGTCAACTTTTGCTTCGGCACAGTCCGTGAGGTCTCGGGGGTAAAATTTTTTCTATTCACACTACATACGCACAGGCTAAAACACAAATCTCCCCCTTGCTATTTTATTTTGCCTTTTCACAGGTTATTACAAACAATGTATTTGTATTCTAAAGTCCAATTTACTTTCATATATCATCTATATATAAATTAAAATTTCTATATCAACAATATATTTTTGGGCTCAAAATGGAAGATTCCCTACAAAAGAAGAATTTCAAGAGTATAGACGAGATTTATTAAGAAGTCTTAACTCTCGCAAATATTAGATAACTTAAAACTTGTAGGTTGTGTTTTCTATCACAGCCTACAGACTTGTACTTCGACTCAATCCGTGAAGTCTCGTCACACTACATAACGCATATTTAAGAATTCAAATCTATCCCATGCTAATTTTATCTTTTTTCACGGCTTATTCACCGCAGGCAAATTTTCAATCTAAAACATATCAGACTCAATATTTCTATCTTAAAAAACAACACATTTTTTTATTATTAAATTTAAATCCCCCCCCTACAATACAAAAATACAAACGATAAAATTATTTAATAAATCTTTACGTTTTTATAAAAAAAGCAATTTTTTATTTGTTTAGTTTTACTATACATATAAAACTAAACAATGGAAAGAACATGATTAAAATACAATTTTACGAAACTCAAAACTATAAACCAAGTTTTTGTAGCAAACAAATACAAATAAATAAAATTCAAGAACTTTTAAAAACAGATAAATCAATGAGCGAAATTGCCCAAATATGTGATATGAGTGTATCTAATTTATACAACATTATCAGAAAATTTAACCTTGAAGGAAAACGAAAAATAAAACAAAAACAATTAGATAATATTTTACCGACCTACATAAATAATACCATATCAGAGCGGAAAACCTCTAAAGAAACAGGTATAAGTAAATCTGCAATTCACACTTGGATAAAATCTCATTTTACTGAAACTCCAAGACAATACAAAAAAAGAAAAATGTTTGAACTAATCCATACAGCACTTCCTAGTAAAGAAATTGCTGAACAACTAGAGGTAAATATTAATACCGTAAAAGCAGCAAGAGCAAGAGCTCATGCTGGAAATAGAAATAGAAAAAAAGAAGAATATTGGAATATAATACAAAAAAAACTAGAAGAAGGACTTAGTTTAGCAGATATTGAAAAAGAAATAAACCTTTCAAAAAGAACAATATCAAAATATATAAATTTTTTTATAAATAATAAAACTAAAAATAAATAAAAGCTTAACTTAAACTGCTACAATTTTTTCTCCGACTTGTATTAATCAATTAAAATAAACCCTATTTTTTTTTGTATTCATATTTTTCAATCTCAAATTTTATTAATTTAGATTCTTTTTTACAAAATAACGGATGTCTAGGATGTCCTTTCTTAGTTGTGCTTACACAACAAAATTTCCTCTTTGAAAATTCCTCTTTTAAAATTTTACTTAAAACTTCTTCTAAACATTCTTTTAAATATGTTCTTTTCTCTACAATACACCCCCAAGCACACCATATATCAGAATTGGGATATTCTTTCAATATATTACCAATCTCATTCAGATTATTTTCAACAATTTGAGAATCTTTTTCATAAACTAAATTATCAGATTTAGTTTCTATTAAAGGGTAAACATTTATCATAACCCAACCATCATAATTATTATATTCAGCAATCGCTTTAACTTTATTTAATGTTCTATCTAATTGGTTAGGAACCGCAACACTTGGATTAAGCCCCAGACATATAAGAAGTTTTTTACCTTTTTGTCCTAATGTATATCGCACTTTTAAATTTTCGTCGTGTGAATAAATCCAATCACCTTTCATAAATGCAAAATTTCCTTTAGCAAAATTATTATTTAGTAATTAACATCTTATAAACTTTATTTTTATTAATTTTATACAAAGTTGACAAAATTATTGAAATATCCTTATCCTTATATCCTAAATCTTTTAAACTTAATATTTTTTCTTTTAATTCAATATCCTCAAGTTCAGAAGCTTCAGAATATATCATACAAACTATTTCGCCTTTTATACCATCTTTAAAATGATTTATTACATCATCAATGTTATCAATAAAAATCTCTTCAAAAAGCTTTGATAATTCTCTACCTAAAGCAATTTTTGCATCAGCTCTTACTTTTTTTATCACATTCAAAGTTTTTAAAATTCTCTCTGGAGAATCATAAAATACCATATTAACATTTGAATAATTCAAAACGAGCTCTTTTATTTGAGATTCTACTCTTGGAATAAAACCTATAAATACAAACTTCTCATCATCTCTCGGAACTTGCGATAAAAAAGTTGTCACAGCACAAGCTCCCGGTAGAGAAGTGACTGAAAAACCTTGCTTTAACAATTCTTCAAGTAAGACAGATCCAGGATCACATATCATTGGAGTTCCCGCATCAGAAACAAGAGCTATTTTTTTCCCATTTTTAAGTTCGTTAATAAAAAACTCGATGCGGTCTTTTTCGTTATATTTATGATAAGAAACTGTTTTTGTTGAAATTTGATAATGATTTAAAAGTTTTTGAGTAACTCTTGTATCTTCACAAGCTATTAAATCAACTTCTTTTAAAATTTCGACAGCTCTTAAAGTTATATCTTGTATATTTCCAATTGGAGTCGGTACAATATAAAAATCAAATTTTCTCTGAGACATAATCACATCATTACAAAATCTAATAAAGTTTTAAATATCATAACAAATTTTCTATCTAATATTCTTGATTAATTACATGCCACTGTGGTTCATCTGATTGCTTACAATAAGATTGATTCTCTAATAGTGAATTTACAAATAGCACATCTTCACTAGACATATCAAAATTACCGCCAATAGCGTCTCTTGAAACTTTTATAGATGCTTGAGCATATTTTCTTGTGACATCCATTGGCATCATACAATCATAATTAACATACTTAAAATGACATTTATTTAATTCTTTACCATAAATTACAAAATCTTGAGTATTTGCAGAAGTGCAAGTTAATAACTTTTGATAAACAGGCAATAAAACTCTTGCACTATCAGCTGCTCCAACTTTTATTATAGAATCACATGCTTCTTCTATGTCCGCACTAGAATGTTGTTCTCTATTTTCTGCTAACACATAACAAGATAAAGATAAAGATAAAGATAAAAATAAGGATAAAATTAAAAATAATAATATTTTTTTCTTCATATTCATTTTCCTTTTATTAATTCCATTTTGTTTTTTCTAAAAATATTCTTACTGCATCATCTAGATTATCTGGAGTTTCTAAAGAAGTTTCTACATCTTTTGTAAACTCTTCCTTATCTAAAAAAGATTCTCTTACTTTATTATAAAGAGATAATATAAAGTATAAAGCTAAAGAAGATATTAACACTCCACCCATAGCAGCTAAAAACTTCTTAGCAATTTTTCTTTTACTGACAGGTTGTTTATAAGTGATATTATCAACAACCTCAGACTGTTCTGTAACAAGTTTAGGCTCAATATCATTTGATACCTCCTGTTCAGCATAAACAGGAGATATCAATAATATCATCATACATAATAAAATAAATTTATTCTTCAACATCTTTTTTAGTAGTCTTTCTTGTTCTTTTTTGACCTTTTTGAGAATTTCTATTAGGTCTTCGACTTCTTTTTGCAGTTTTATCTTCTTTCTTTTCTTGCTCTTCTTTAATCTCTTGATTTTCTACCCCTTCTTTTACCCCATCTTGTTTAGTTTCGGCTTCTTTAGAAGTTTTATCTGCATCATCTGCTATCATTGGTGAAATTTCTGAATTTTCATTAATAACAGTTTTAGCTAAATCTTCTGATACAACATCAGCCTCTTTAACTTTTTTACGACCTCTTGAGCGAGTTTTCTTTTTCTCAACTTTTTCAGTTTTTTCTTCTTGAATTTCAATTACAGCTTCTTGAGCAATAACAGAAGGACTCTCTTCAATAATTTCAAGTTTTTCTTCTTGAACCGGTTGAATTTCTTTAATTTCATCTACTTTATTTTGTTCATTTTTGTTATTGAACTTATTATTGTTATTAAATTTCTTCTTGTTATTTCCGATAGGAAGTTTAATTTTAGCGGCTTTTGCTCTATATTCACCTTCAGAAGTCGCAGATGCAAACTTAATATCTTCCATAATATATCCATTACCTTGACAATGAGGACAACGTTTTGCAAATATTTCACTAATAGCCTGCCCTTGTCTATGTCTTGTCATTTCAACAAGACCTAAATCAGACAATTGACCGACTTGAGGTTTTGCTTTATCAGCTTCCATTGCAAGTTCTAATTCTTCCATCATAGTTAATTTATCAACACGAGATGTCATATCTATAAAATCAATAATAATCATACCGCCGATATTTCTTAACCTTAATTGACGAGCGATTTCATGAACAGCTTCTATATTTGTTTTCAAAATTGTTTCATCTTGAGTTGCAGAATTTGTAAACTTACCACTGTTAACGTCTATAACAGTTAGAGCTTCTGTGGTTTGAATAAATAAATATCCACCAGAAGGTAAATTAACTTTCATTTGTAAAGCTGCTTTGATTTCTTTATGAATATCCATTGCTACTAAAAGAGGTTCTGAACCTTTATACAATGAAACATTAATATTTTTATTTATATGCCAATTTTGTAAAATATTTTGAACTCTATTCAGTGCAAATGCAGTATCTACAATGATTTCTTGAGTGTTTTCGTTACAAGCCTCTCTTATAACTCTATACAACAAATCTTGATCTCTATAAAGTAAACTTGGTGGAGTTAAGCTTTCTGCTGAAGTTATAATATTATTCCATTTCTCTAAAAGAATTTCCAAATCTTCTTGAATATCACTTTCAGATTGTCCTTCTGCTTCTGTTCTAACTATAACTCCAATTCCAACCGGTTTTAAAAGATTTACTATAGATTTTAATCTAGCTCTTTCTTTTGCAGAAGTAATCTTTTTACTAACATTAATCCCTGCTTCATAAGGCATCAATACCAAGAAACGTCCAGGAAGAGAAATTTCCGTAGTAACACGAGGACCTTTATGCCCTGTTGGCTCTTTAACAACCTGAACTACTAATTTTTGTTTTGGTTTTAATTTATCTTGCAAAGCACCTTTTCCAATAACATCTTGCGCGTGCAAAAAACCCATTTTATCAGAACCAACATTAACAAAAGCTGCTTCTATAGAAGGTAAAATATTTTCTACTTGTGCTAAATAAACGTCACCTAAAATTATTTCACCTCTATGCACAAAAAACTCTGCTACTTTTCCCTTTTCCATAACTGCAGCAATATTATCACGCTCAGCTATAATAATTTTATTAGCTACTGCTTCTTTCATCTTCTCTAAATCCTTTTTTACTAAAACTACATCTCTACCAGATTTTCATCAAAAAATTTAATTCTGGTTATCTCAAAAATCTGATCCTGATTAAAAAGTTTAACCAAGTCATCCGCTCTCAATGGAGGTATATCAGACCCTTGACCGGTTTTTAGACATATGAATAGATTTTCTTCTTCGAACCTATAAGATCTTATTGAATTTTTAAAATCTATTGTTTTTTCAAAACCTTTTTTGTTTTTCTTCGTTATCAAAATCTCACTCGAAGACAAAACTCTTTCTACATCATACTTGAATTTTTCAAAATTGTAAAGATTATTCTCATTAGATTTCTTATATAAAGAAATTTTATATTCTGCCCAATGAGCAGCAATATCTACAGCTGTAGAATATCGTTCAATTTGTTTAACATCAACTATTTCAGCTCCTTGTGGTAAATTTTTATTCAAAATTTCTTTCACTTCATCTTCTTTTAAATTATCATAAATTTCTATATCGACTAATTCCCCTTCACTTTGAACAAATAAAGGCAATGCTATCCCCATAGAAACTTTCATTGTAGGATTAAACCCTAATGTATAAACCATATTCAGTCCACTACGAGCTAAAACTTTATGAAAAGTATTTTGCCAATCCAAATGAGAAAAATATCTTAAAAGTCCTTTTTTAGTAACTTTTAAACGATATCTATACACTGGAATATTTGGATCTCTATGTGCAGTTGTAGGATCCGCTGGTTCAATTTTTATAATTTCCTGAGCTTCATCAGATGCTATATAAGGTTTTGCCATAACTTTTTTAGTTTTTAAATTAGGACAAACTCCACAACTTACGCACTTATTTTCACACGTTGGCTGGTGATTAAATTCGCAACCTTGAGAAAAAGCTTGCTTATACTCATCTTTGAGCCAATCTTTATTAATTCCGACATTTATGAAATCCCAAGGTAAGTTATCATCTAAAGAATATTCTTTCATTGCTAACTGAGCTAAATCAAGCCCACATTCTTTAGCAGTTTCTGCCCATACATTTTTATCAAAAAACTCTCCCCAAGCATCTAAATAACAACCTTTTTTATAAAGAGCTTCAATATACTTACAGAGATTTCTATCGCCTCTCGTTAATGCTGCTTCAATTTGAGAAACAAATTTTTCATGGTAATTAATTTTAAGCCCTTTTATATGTTTTGTTTTTTCTTTTAAATATTTAATGTGCTCACTTACTTTATCCAAATCCATTTGAGGACACCACTGAAATGGCGTAAAAGGCTTTGGTACAAAAATTGAGAGTGTACAAGTTATTTCAAAACCATGTTTTAAATCTTTTTCTCTTTTTAGAAGTTTCGCACGATATTTAATCTTACTTAAAAGTTCTGCCATTTCATCCATATCTTCTAAAGTTTCAGTAGGAAGACCTGATATAAAATAAAACTTTATTCTAGACCAACCATTTTCATAAAGAGTCAATGCTGCATTTATAATTTGTTCCTCTGAAATATTCTTTTTTATAACATTTCTAAGTCTTTGACTCCCGGCTTCAGGTGCTAGAGTCATAGCAGACTTTCTGACTGATTGAACTAGATTAGCTAATTCCAAGCTAAAACCATCAATACGCTGACTCGGAAGAGATACTGATATCTTTTTCTTATTAAAATCGACAGCTAACTCTTTTATAACTTCTTTAATATTAGAATAATCATTAGAAGACAACGAAAGTAAAGAATATTCATCATATCCTGTATTTTTAACAAGCTCTTTAGTAATTTGAATAATATCTTCAGCAGAACGCTCTCTAACAGGCAATGTAACATGCCCAGGCTGACAAAATCTGCACATTCTGCCACAGCCGCGTCTTATTTCAACAATAGCCCTATCATGAACTGAGCTAGAAAATGGTATAGGATAAGAAGTTGAAGCATTCTCTAATGTTAATTGAGAAATTCTCTTTTCAACACTACCTCCTAATTCTACATTCCAACACCCTTTAATCTTACATAATTCTTTTATACGTTCTTTCCTTGAAAGTCCTTTAGTTTTTTCTAAAACTTCACAAACTTCCACCATCATATCTTCACCATCACCAATACAAAAAACATCAATAAAATCAGCTAATGGCAGAGGATTAAATGCACAAGGACCACCTGCAAAAACTATTGGTTCTTCGTCACTTCTATCAAGATTTTTAACAGAAATACCTGACATTTCAAGCATCTTTAAAACAGTCGGATAAGATAATTCATACTGCAGAGAAAAACCAACACCATCAAAATCTTTTAAAGCTCTTTTAGACTCTACACCATATAAAAATTCAGGTTTAAAATCCGGTTCAGGCGCATAAGCTCTATCTGCCATAAATGGAGAAATATCTTCTGTATTATTCAACTTTCTTTTGTAAGAATTAACCCTATCATAAATAATTCTTACACCTAAATTACTTATTCCTATTTCATACTTGTCAGGAAATACAAACGCAAATCTTACCTTTGCAGAGTCAAAATCCTTATTAAAAGATAAAAACTCGCCTCCTACATACTGATACGGCTTAGTTGCTTTACATAAAGCTTCATACTGATCTCTAAAAAAACAATTCATAAATTAATACTAGCACAAAAAAAGTAATATTAAGATTTAGACTTATTTTGCTTATTTTTTAATATGAAGATAAAAGGTATAACTAAAATCATTAAAAGCGCCAATACTGTAAACACATCAAAAAAAGCACTCAATCTAGCCTGTTGAAGTAAACTATTATATAAACTTCCAGCAGCCTTCCTTTCAGCAGTCGGAACAGAATAATATCTTAAAAATTTATCATTTAAAACAGATAATTTGTATTGAAAAATCGGATTATGAGGAGATAAATGTTCTACTAAATAGTTTTGTCTCACTTGCGAAACTCTTGCTATAAAAGTTGCTGAAATAGAAGTTGCAACAGCTGTTATAATATTTTTGAACAAAGCATGTAAAGCCGCAGCATCAGCATTTTTAGTTGCAGGTAGAGTATTAAATGACAAAGCAGTAATTGGCACAAAAGCTGTAGGAACCCCGATACACAAAAGAATATTAGGTAAAACGATACTTTCCATAGAAGATGTTGGATTCATTTGTGTCAACATTAAAACAGATACTGCCATGATTAAAAAACCAATTGCCGCAAGAACACGACTTTCTACATATTTAGAAACTTCACCAACAACAAGTAATCCAATAAAACAAATAATAGCTCTTGGAAACATTGCCAAACCGGACATAGATGGACTATACCCCAAAAGACTTTGTACAAACATAGGAACTAAAAGCAATGTCGAATAAATCATAATATTAATAAAAGAACTCGCAATCGTCCCAAACAAAAAATTTCTATCTTTAAAAACTCTTATATCTATAACTGGGTATTTATATTCAAGCTCCCATACATAAAAGAAAACAAATGAAAATATACAAATCCCTGTTAACCAACAAATCCAAGTTTCATCAAACCAATTATGTTGCTGTCCTTTATCTAAAACAATTTGCATACAAGCCATTGCTATAACTATTGAAACATACCCAATAATATCAAATTTTTTATTATATTTCTGTTTTACCGGTTTCTCATCAGGGACTAAAAATTTAACCATTATCATAGATAAGATAGAAAGAGGAATATTAACGATAAAAATCCATTGCCAAGAATAATTATCAGTCAAATACCCGCCAATAAAAGGTCCTGCAAGAGGAGAGAACATTGCAGCAACACCAAACAACCCCATTGCAACACCTCTTTGCTCTGGAGGAAACACCTCTAATAAAACAGCTTGACACAAAGGTAAAATACAACCACTTCCTATACCTTGAACCAGTCTTGCTAATATTAAAGCTTGCAAATTAGGAGCTAACACACACATTAAACAACCAAGTGCAAAAACCGCAATGCTATACAAAAATAGAAGCTTTTTCCCTATAAGTTTAACTAAATAACCTGTAACAGGTAACATTAATCCACCTGATATAATATAACAAGTAATAACAGTATTTGATTCATACTGAGTAGCGCCATAAAAACCTGCAATATGAGGCTGACTTACATTTGTCCCAGAAGAAGCTGCCAATGCTAGAAAAGAAGGCAATAAAACCGCTATTGCTATTATATAAGGATTTATTTTTTTCACATTTTCAACTTTATCTTCTAACAAAGCAACTTCATCAGACATTTACATATCTCCAACCACATTTTAGACTAGTGTAAATCTTTACATTATTTTATTTTAACCTTTGGAACAACAGACATGCCAGGTACAATATTGTAACTTGAAATATCTTCGTCAAAAACTATTTTTACAGGCACTCTTTGAACAATCTTTACATAACTTCCAACAGCATTTTCTGGAGGGAATAAACTAGATTTTGCCCCTGTTGCTCTTTGGATACTTTCAACATGACCTTTAAAACGTTTACTTGAAAAAGTATCTATTTTTATACTTACAGGTTGCCCCTCTTTCATATTAGTAATTTGTATTTCTTTAAAATTAGCAACAACCCACACTTGATTTGGGACAATACTCATCAACGGTTGTCCAACTTTTACATAATTGCCTTTTTCAACACTTCTGGCAGAAATCTTACCTCCTTGAGGGGCATATATTTTAGTATATTCTAAATCTAATTTTGCTCTTTCTACCTCGGCCTCTAATCTTTTTATTAATGCTTCATCAGCTTGAGTTTTTGCTTTTCCTGAATCAAGTGCGTGCATATATGCCCTAGAACTTTCTTGAGAAGCATTATAATTAGCTTTAGCAACCTCTAAAGCAGTTTTACTTTTTTCAAAATCCTGTTTTGAAACAATTCCATCTTTGTACAATTCCTGATATCTTGCAAAATCTTTTTCTGCAAAATCTAAAGAAGAAGAAGCAGAAGAAATATCTTCAAAAGATTTATTAACCTTAGAAGCACTTTCATCAACTTGTTTTTCAGAAATATTTAAACCAGCTTTTGCCTCCGCCAATTTTGCTTCTGCTTGAGCCAATGCAACTTCAAAATCTTTAGGATCTAATTCTAACAATAATTGCCCAGCTTTTACTTCTTGGTTATCATCTACCAATAAATTAATAACAGGAGCTGAAACTCGTGGTGCAACAGACACTAAACGGCCCTCTACAAACGCATCATCTGTTGATTGAAAATATGTAGAATGAATCGCTGCATATATTCCTAATAACGTTAATATAATTGCTGTTATTGTAGGAACTATTACACGTTTCTTTTTATATTCCGGACGTCTTTTTTTTAATCTTTTCTTCGCTTCTTTTATAAATTCTTCATCATGCTTATCTTCATGTCTCTTAGCCATAATCTCACCTAAATCTGTAATATTGTCTTTTCTTTTAAATTTTCTTCTATTTTATCTAACACTTTTAAAAAATTATCAACTTCTTCTTCTGTTAACCCCGCAACAGAAGTATCCCAAATTTTTAAAATAGTTGGTAACAATTTATCACAAACATTTTTACCTTCTTGAGTTATATATAGTTTTTTTACTTGCCTTACTTCTGCTTCTAAAGAAGATTTCAAATAACCTTTTTCTTCCAATATAGAAACAATTCTTGTAATATTAGGCCTGTCTTTATATGTAATATTCGCAAGTTGTCTTAAATACATTCCATCATTTTCCTTTAATGCATTTAAAACCGTAAACTGCTCAGGTCGAAGTTCGCAACCATCTTTTGCAAAACTCTGTATCGCAAAAACTTTAGATAAAAGTCCTGCTCGTGAGATTCGCATTCCTATTTTTTGTTTTAATAAAATTTCTTGTTTCATAATTTTTCTTGTGTTATTATAATAACACAAGAAGGAAAAGTGTAAAGATGACATTTAAAAAAATTTTAACAATACTTATTATACTAGTCGGTATGAATTCAGTGATAGCAAAAGAAGCTACTATAAATAAACTTGATTATATCAATTTAAATTGGTGGAAAAATTATAATGATGAAATATTAATTAACCATTTACAAACGCTTTATAATAATAATCATGATTTAAAAATTGCAGCATATAATACAAAACAAGCAGAAGAAAATATTAGATTGATTGGATCTAATCAACTCCCTCAAGTTGGATTTGATGGTAGCTTTTCAAGAGTATTAAGCGGACCACAAACAGAATTTGGGTCTGTAATAATTCCTGAATATTCACAAAATGAACTTTTTATGCCACTTAGAGCTGCTTATGAAATTGATATTTGGGGACAAAATTACCTAAACAGAAAAAGTGCAAAAAAACAAAAAGAAATGATTGCCGAACAAGAAAGAGCTACATATATATATTTAACCTCAAGTTTTTGTGCGAATTACTACAATCTAATTAAGCTAGATGAAACTGAAAGAATCTTAAAAGAAATTATTTCTATTGAAACAGAAATCGTAAAAATGGCTGAAAAAAAATACAATGCTGGTCTAGCTCCAATAAACGAATTATTAAATGAAAAACAAATCCTAGTAAAATTTGAACAAGATTTAAATAAGGTAAAAGAAAATAGAAAGATTATAAATAATGAACTAGTGACATTACTTGCTTTAAAAACTGATAAAGAAATAGAACATTCTGATTATAATACTATTTCATATCCAAATACTCCAGATAGTTTATCTATGACAATAATTAAATATCGCCCCGATTTAATAAGTTCAGAAAAATACGCACAAAAAGCGGGTTTAGATGTTAGAGTTGCTAAAAGAGACTTTTTACCAAAATTCTTTTTATACGGAAATATTGGATTTAACGCTTATCGTTGGAATAGAATGTTTGCAAATGAAACTTTTCTATCCAATATAGGCATAGCTCCTAGTTGGGATATTTTTACTGGTGGAGCTAAATTAGCTAGATTTAGAATAAATAAATATGAATATAAAAAAGCAGTTGAAAAATATGAAAAGACTGTTCTTACATCTATTCAAGAAATAAATGATGCACTTATTGAAACAAAAACTGCAAAAGCAAATCTTCTAAAATCAAATGAAGAATTGGCTTTGGAAAATGAGAAACATCAAAATACTGAAAAACAATTTAACGTCGGAGATATTTCAAAACTTCAAGAATTGAAATCTCGACTTGCATTATTATTGACAGAACAAAAAAATATAACATACAAAATCAACAGCGTTATATCAACAATTTCTCTATACAACGCTGTTGGTGGTATTGATTATAATAAAGAAGAAAATCTCTAATTCGCAAACATTTTTAATTTTTCAGAAAAACAAGCTGAATCTGTTACGCAACTATTTTGGAGATACCTAGAAACTTTTCCACCTTCTTTAAATAATAAAACATATGGTAAATTTGGATAAATATGATAACGCTTATTGAAAAGCTTTGCATCACTAGATGCAATATTTAATCTTACAAAATTGTATTTATCAGAATAATTTTGCGACATTTCATTAAACACCTGATTTACAGGTCCCATATTATCTGCCCAATCTGCATAAATTAAAACAGACATTAATTTTGAATCATTTAAAGCCTCTTCATAAGTCATAGCTTTTACAACATTACTGCTTAATACAATCAATAAAACTAAAAACAAAGATACAAACACTTTTTTCATAATTAATACATCCTTAACTTCATAATTATTAAAAGCCGGACTTTATAAAATCCGGCTTAACTCACATATAAAACTACTCAGCTTTTGACAAAACATCCATTTCTTCAGCAGAAGCATAAGCAGAATGGCAACCGCAATCACAATAAATAACTTCGCCTGTAGTTCCACTTGATAAATCAGAAGCTAAATAAAGACCAGCTCTTCCAACATCTTCTAAAGAAACATTTTTCTTCATTGGAGCTCTCATAACAGCAGCTTTCAACATTTTTGAGAATCCACTAATACCCATAGAAGCAAGAGTTTTTACAGGTCCAGAAGATAAGCAATTAACTCTTATACCTTTAGGTCCTAAATCTACAGCTAAAAATCTCATTGCTGATTCTAATGCAGCTTTTGCCACACCCATTACATTATAACTTGGAACAGATAGAACAGAACCTAAATATGTTAAAGCAAATATTGAACTTCCTTCATTCATAATAGGTTCAGCATGACGACATACAGAAACTAAAGAATAAGCACTAACTCCTAGTGCAATATCCCATCCTTCTTTAGATGTATCAACAAATCTACCCATCAAATCTTCTTTTGGTGCAAATGCTACAGCATGAACAACAAAATCTAATTTACCATATATTTTTTCACATTCTTTAAAAACAGCTTCTACTTCAGCTTCTTTAGTTACATCACATGACATAATTAATTTAGAATTCATTTCTTCTGCAATAGGACGAACTCTTTTTTCCATAGCTTCTCCAGCATAAGTAAAAGCTATATCAGCACCAGCATCATATAATTGTTTTGCTATACCATAAGCTATACCGTGAGTATTTGAAACTCCAAAAATTACCCCTTTTTTCCCTTTCATTAAATCCATAATTTAAACTCCTCTTTATTATAAATACTATATTAGAGTATCAAAAAAACGATACGAAATCAATAAAACTTTACATATAATAAAAAGAGCTTGAAGAATCAAGCTCAAATATAAGTACATATCCCAATCAACAATTTTTACTTATCTATAACTCTTTTGAAATATTTTTACTTTTAATAAAAATACTTCTGTACAAATTTCCTATATTAAATTATAAAGCCCTAATCAAACAAAATTTTGTTTTAATTTATTAACTAACTATATATTAACACATACCCTCGTATACAAACATTATAGAACATACTAATAAAATTTACAGTATTATTTTTGATTTTTTTACAAATATTTACAAGTGCTATTTATTATTAAAATTATTTACAGTATCTTTTATATAATAATAAAAGTCCAGTAATAATTCATATATTTCATTAAAAGTTAGATTATTTATGTTTAAAAGAATAATAGATTTTGCATCGTTGCAGGATTTAGGAGCAATCGTAAATTTCAATTTTCTCAAAATATTTTTATCCAAACCTTGTTTTAAAATATTCCATTCATATGGAGTAAATTGAGTATATATTCTGATTTCATCTCCTGCTTCTCTAACCATTGATATATTACAATCTGTCGCTAATAATCTTATTTTAATAAGTTTTATTAAATTTTCTACTTCTTCCGGTATACGAGAAAATCTATCTTTCCATTCTGAAACTATATAATTTAATTCAACTTCATTTTTAACATCAGAAAGACGTTTATATTCAATCATTTTTTGTTCACTTGAGCCAACCCATTCATCAGGGATATATGCAGTTATATTAATATCAATAATAGCAGGTTTAGTTTCTTTAATATTTTCACCTTTTAATTCATTCACAGTTTCTTCTAATAATTGACAATAAGTATCAAATCCAACATTAACCATGTGTCCATGTTGCTTTGTTCCAAGAATATTACCAACTCCTCTAATTTCAACATCTCGCATTGCAATTCTATAACCACTACCAAGAGTTGTAAATTCTTTTATTGCTTTTAATCTTTCAGAAGCTTCTTTTGAAAGCTCCTTTGATTTTTTATATAAACAATAACAATAAGCTTGTTTTTCACTCCTTCCGACTCGACCACGTAATTGATATAATTGAGCTAATCCTAATTTATCAGCTTCGTGAATAATCATGGTATTAGCATTTGGAATATCAATACCGTTTTCTATGATAGTAGTACAGAGTAAAATATCATATTCGTGATTATCAAAACCTATAATAACATCTTCCAATTGTTTCTCACTTAATTGACCATGACCAATTGCTATTCTAGCATTAGGGACCAGTTTTTGAAGTTCCAACTTAAATTCTTCAATTGTTTCAACTCTATTATATAAATAAAAAACTTGTCCATCCCTATCCAATTCATTTGTAATAGCATTTTTAACCAATTGCTCATTATATTCTCCTACAAATGTTTTTATAGGCAATCTATTTTGAGGAGGAGTATTTATAACAGAAATATCTTTTATACCCGAAAGCGACATATATAAAGTTCTAGGAATAGGAGTCGCTGACATTGAAATAATATCTATATTTTCTCTAAATTCTTTTAATTTTTCTTTATGTCTAACTCCAAATCTATGTTCTTCATCTATTACCAATAATCCTAAATCTTTAAATAAAACATTATCTTGTAATAGACTATGAGTAGCGATTACAACATCACATTTTCCTGTTGCCAAATTCTTTAAAGTCTCTTTCTTTTCCTTTGCACTTCTAAATCTACATAATAATTCAACATCAATACCAAAAGGTTTAAAACGTTCTAAAACAGTTTGATAATGTTGTAAAGCTAAAACTGTAGTTGGAACAATTACTGCAACTTGTTTCAAAGATGTAACAGCTTTAAACATAGCTCTCATTGCAACCTCAGTTTTACCAAAACCTACATCACCACAAACTAACCTATCCATCGGATTAGGACTTTCCATATCAGATTTTATTTGTTCAATAGATTTTAATTGATCAGGAGTTTCTATGTATTCAAAAGCATCCTCCATTTCTAATTGCAAAGGTGAATCCGGAGCAAACTCAATTCCTGTTTTCATTTTCCGTCTTGCATATAATCTTAATAAATCATATGCAATTGTTTCAACTTCTTTTTTAACTCTTGTTTTAGTATTTTCCCAATCACTACCACCCATTCTGGATAGTTTGGGCTTAATCTGGCCGGAACCACGATAACGACAGAGCATATTTATTTGCTCTGCCGGAATATGTAATCTATCTTTATTAGCATATTCTATAGTTAAGTAATCTTTTAGTTGTCCATCAAATTCTTGTTTTGTTAATCCAATATAAATCCCTACCCCATGAATATTATGAACAACATATTCTCCTTCTTTTATATCATTAATATTTTCAATATATTCTGCTTTTTCTTTGTAATGTCTTCTTCTATTTGTTGAAATATCTTTCTGTCTTTTATTAAAAAGTTCTCTGTCAGTTAATAAAATAATTTTACCATCAGAAAGTTCTGTACCTTGAGATGTAATACTTTTTATAAAATTAATATTTGAAAAAACTTCAAACTCCTGTAAAACACTTTTTACTCGTTCTTGATAATCTGTTGCAATAGTAATTTGATAATTAGCATGATCTTTTATATAATTTGCAACGCTTTGCATATCTGCATCAAAAATTTGAATATTTCTTGCATCAATATCAATAATTTCATTCACTTCATCTGAAATAAAATTATTCATACAAATTTTTTGCATAGAAGCTATTTTTTGTATAATTTCTTTAAATGTAAAATGATTAATTTCCTTTAAAGGTTGAAGCATTTCAGTCTTTAAAGCTTCATTATATAAATTTATATAATTATCATCAATTTGTTGGTATTTAGCTTCTATTTCTTCATATTCATCGAAAATAATTATATAATCTTTAAAATAATCTAAAACACTTACTAAATCTTGATTAAAAAATGCTTGATAAACATTTATCCCTTCAAAATATCCTTCATTTTCTATTTGTTCATTTAATTCCTTAGAAAGTTCACTAATATTTTTCTCAGGTAATACAAATTTATAAACGGGTAAAATATCAATTTTTTTAATTTTTTCTACAGATTTTTGAGTTTCATTATCAAAAAATCTTATGTCAACAATTTCATCTCCCCAAAATTCAATTCTTACAGGCATTTCATTAAGAGAAAAAATATCTGTTATATCTCCTCTTATACTAAATTCTCCAATATCAGAAACCATAGTTGAGCGTTTATAACCTAATTTTATAAGTTTATTTAAAAGCTCTTTTTGAGAAATCGAATCACCTATTTTTAAATTCAAAGCTTGTTCAGCAAAAAAATTTTCAGTAGGAAACTTTTCTAAAAGAACTTTAACAGGAGATATAACTATATCCGGTTTTGAAAATAATACCCTTACTTGTTTTTCATAATCATAAAAATTAGGATTTACAGTTTCATATAAAGAAACATTCTGATAAGGAATAGTTTCTGCTTTTTTATCAAAAATTGTCTTAATATCAGACGCATATTTTAAAGCAGCCTGTTCCGTCGCTGTTATGAATAAAACCTTTCTATTAGAGATTTCAAAAATATTATATAGCAATAAAAGTTTACTAAAAGTCGTCAACCCGGTTAAAGTAAAACTTTTAAACTTAGTAATATTAAATCTTAATTTATCGTAAAAAGAAGCTTTTAAAATATTCATTAATTATGATTAGGACTTTCGTATTCAATACCCATTTCTTTCAAAGCCGCAATAAATCTTTCTGCACAAGAGTGTTGAACTTCAGGAGGTACAACACGTAAAATTTCAACTGTTTTAGAGATAATTGGATCTTTATCATACCAACGACAACCATTGACAGGTTTTACCAAATCATAAAATCTATCTAAAGCTTCCTTGGAAACCTTTTCTTCTAATTTATCTAAAAAAACTACAGCATGAGCTTTTAATTCATCTTGATAATTCTTTAATAATTCGATAACTTCCAGAAGTTTAGGATCGTGATCATACCATCTTTTATATGCCGGACTCATTAAAATCCTCCTTTAATTATCTGAGAAGACTGTATTGAATTAAAATTATCGTTTACATTATTATCCTTCATATTACTATCATCGTAACGATAAATCTTTCCACCTAAACTTCTCAATTTAGCTTCAAAATCTTCATAACCTCTATCAATATGATGTAACTTTTCAACAATAGTTTCACCATTAGCCATTAACCCCGCAATTACAAGAGCAGCCCCTGCTCTTAAATCACTAGCAGCAACAATTGCCCCTGTTAAATTTTTAACCCCTTTAACAATAGCATGATTTCTATCTTGATGAATATCAGCTCCCATTCTTCTTAAATCTGGGACCTGCATAAACCTATTTTCATAAAGACTTTCTGTTATAATTCCCACACCATTTGCTGTTGTTAATAAAGTCATCGCAATAGCTTGTAAATCAGTTGGGAATCCTGGATAGGGTTGTGTTACAAAATTTATAGAAGAAAGTCTGTTTTTACAGCTTACCTCAATTGTAGTCGGCTCTACTAATTTTATACTCGCCCCCATTTTAATTAATTTATCATTGAAAAAAGTTAAATGAGCCGGATAAACATTCTTAATAATAGCTTTACCTTTAGTAGCAACAACCGCAGCCATGAATGTTCCAGCTTCAATTCTATCAGGAATAGTAGTATATTCTGCAGAGTGTAATCTTTCTTGGGTTACACCATTAATAATAATTTCAGAAGTTCCCGCCCCTGTTACATCAGCACCAATAGTATTTAAGAAATTAGCTAAATCAACAATTTCAGGTTCTTGAGCTGCATTTTGAATTCTGGTTGAACCTTCAGCTAAAACCGCTGCCAACATCAAATTTTCTGTGGCACCAACGGATGGGATATCTAAATAAATATCTGTACCTATTAACTTGGAAGCTTTGGCATGGACATATCCATTTTCTATTTTAATTTTAGCACCTAAAGCTTCTAAACCTCTTATATGAAAATCTACGCGCCGTTCACCTATTGCACAACCTCCAGGCAAGGCAACAATAGCTTCTTTACAACGAGACATAAGAGCTCCAAGTATTATAAATGAAGCTCTCATCTTACTAACAAGTTCATATCTTGCAGTTATTGAGGTCAAATTAGTAGAATCAATAACGACAGATTTTTCTTTTTTATCATAAACACATTTCGCACCTAACTCGGAAATAACATTCAACATTATTTCTACATCTGTTAAATTAGGTACATTATAAATTTTGGTAGAGCCTTTAACCAAAACAGCCGCTGCCAAAAGCTTCAATACTGAATTTTTAGCACCACCTACGGAAACTTCACCTTTTAATGATTCTCCACCTTGTATCTTGAATTTCTCTACCAAAATTCCTCCATTCTATTCTAATAATACAATTATTAAAACAAAATGTAAAGATACAAAATTATTTAAAATTAAAGCAAATTACAACAATAAATAATTATTCTTAACATTTTGAATACAAGTTTTTTTGTAATACTGAGGAATATTAATTTGCACAAATTCACCTTGTTTTTTCAACCCACACAAACCAATTATAGAATCATGTTTAAAAAAGTTTTTTAAAAATTGCATATTTTAATCCTTTCATATATGTGCTATAATTCTTTTATTGGTTTAATAAGAAATTACTAAAAGTCAAAGATAGGAGTATTAATTATGGCAAAAGTAACAAAAGATATGGGAATTTTAGATATTGTACAAAACCATCCAGAAGCAATAGCTGTTTTTCAGAAATATGGAATGGGATGTATTGGTTGTGCAGCTGCAAGATTTGAAAATTTAGAAGCTGGTGCAAAGGTTCACGGATTTAATCCTGACGAAATGGTTAATGAAATAAATGCTATCATAGAAGGATAATTAAGCATGATAAATTGGCAAATATTATGCATTGCGGGAATTATTTTCTTAATACTGGAAATTTTCACTCCAAGCATGTTTTTCCTAAATTTTGCATTAGCATCTTTTTTAACAGCAATTGCATCTTTATTTATAACTAAAATTATCTTTTTAACTCTTATTTTCTTTACACTATCTTTTTTATCATTTGTATTTTTAAGACCAATAATCTTAAAACGTTCAAAAAAAGAAACTGAAACAGGGTTAAATGATAAATATATAGGAAAGACAGCAAAAGTTATAGAAGAAATCTCTGAATCTAAAGGTGTAATTGCTATTTATGGGGAACGTTGGGAAGCCAGAAGCATTAATAAAACAAACATTCCAGTCGGAGAAGAAGTAAAAATTATTAAAAATGAAAGCATAATAATGTTTGTAGAAAAATTAAATAATTAGGAGAGTTTTATGATTTCTTTATCAATTTTTTTAATTGTATTAGCTTTAGTTGCAGTAGCTAAAGGAGTTATAATAGTTCAACAGGCAGAAGTTGTTATTGTTGAACGTCTAGGTAAATTTGACAGAGTCTTACAATCAGGTTTCAATTTTATAATACCTGTAATTGAAGCTCCTAGAGCTATTGATTGGAAAGTTACACAAAAAGGATTTGATGGATCCACTTATTCAATGATTCAAAAAAGAACAAAAATTGATTTAAGAGAAGCTGTATATGATTTTCCAAGACAAAATGTTATTACTAAAGATAACGTATCAATTAGTATAAATGCACTTTTATACTTTCAAATAATTGATCCAAAATCTGCAGTATATGAAATTCAAAATTTACCCGATGCAATTGAAAAATTAACTCAAACCAATTTAAGAAACTTGGTTGGTCAACTTGATTTAGATGAGAGTTTAGTTTCAAGAGATAAAATTAATCATGAACTAAGAGCTATATTAGATGATGCAACAAATAAATGGGGTGTAAAAGTTAATAGAGTAGAACTTCAAGATATTATTCCTCCTGCTGACATCCAATCTGCTATGGAAAAACAAATGAAAGCTGAACGTGACAGACGTGCTGCCATTTTAGAAGCTGAAGGTTTAAAGAAATCTGCCGTATTGAAAGCAGAAGGGGAAAAAGAAGCTGCTATTAATAGAGCCGAAGGTGAAAAACAAGCTAATATTTTAAGAGCAGAAGGTGTTGCTCAAGCAAGAATTCTTGAAGCAGATGGAGAAAAAGAAGCTATTCAAAGAATTATAAATGCTTTAGCTGATAAAGGACAACCTGATAAATATCTTATTGCGATGAAATATTTGGAAACAATGAAAACAATTACAAGCGGTAAAGATAATAAAATTGTTTATATGCCTTATGAAGCTACAGGAATTTTAAGTTCTGTAGATGGTATTAAACAAATGTTTGATAACACTAAATAAGTTATGTAAAATAGTAAAAGTAAGAAAGAGGTTTTCTATGTCTAGATTTAAAATATTATTCTTATTAATGTCCATATCTGTAATGTCATCATATGCATACAATTTTGATAAAACCTTACCATTACCAGGTAAATCCATTGCTGATTCAAAACTGCAATCTGAAGTAATGATGCCAATTTATTATTATACTCAAAGAGTTACAAGTCCAAATTGTCAAGATTATAAAATTACAAATACTGAAATTTCAAAAGCAAAAGCTAACAACATATGGGATGAAATATGGACAGTAAAAGCTTGTTCAACAACGGCAAGAATCCCTATAAGCTTTACTCAAACAGCAGAAGGTACTGACTACGCTATTGATTATATGAATGTAAAAATTAACAAATAAGGAATTTTTTTATGAATACTATACATATTGGATTAATAATAATAGCAATAATATTGCTTTACGTTGCGTTTGCATACAATAGAATTGTAATTTTAAAAAATTATGTAAAAGAAGCTTTCTCAACAATGGACGTATATTTAAAAAAACGTTGGGATTTAGTTCCTAACCTTGTAGAAACAGTTAAAGGGTACTCCGAATACGAACAAGAAACGCTTTCCAAAGTAACTGAATTAAGAACCAAAAATTATTCGGGGCTTTCAGATTCTGAAAAAATTGATTTGAATACTGAATTAGGAGGTGCTTTAAGTAAACTTCTTGCTGTTGCTGAAAACTACCCTGATTTAAAAGCCAACGAACAATTTGCTAAACTTATGGATCAATTGAATCAAATTGAAAATGATATTGCAAATTCCAGAAAATATTATAATGGATCTGTAAGAGAACTTAATACATTTATTGAAATATTTCCTTCAAACATTATTGCTGCTATTTTCAGCATAACAAAAGAAAAAATGTTTGAAATAGAAGCTAATGAAAGAGAAAATGTAAAGGTTGATTTTTAAAATGAAAAAGATTTTATTATTTTTAGCAGGATTAATATTTATTAATCCTGTTTTTGCGGAAAATTTTTATATCCAAAACTATGATGTAGAAATGAATGTAAACAAAGATAAATCTGTAAATATTACTGAATCTATTGATGTATTCTTCAACACCCCTTCTCATGGTATCTTTAGAACGATTCCGCAAAACAATGGAATTATTACCAATATTGACTCCCAACAACTTTTTAATAAAACAAATCAAGATAATAATATAATCTTAAAACTTGGAGATCCAGATCAATATGTAATTGGTGCTAAAAATTATAATATAAAATACAAACACCTGTTGTTTGATAACAAAAATGAATTTTACTATAACATTATAGGTACAGAATGGCCTGTTCAAATAAATCAGGTAAACTTCAAAATTAAAATGCCAGAAATTTTTGATACTCAAAAAGTCGGAATTTCAATAGGAAAATATGGTACAAAAGGTTTTAACAATAATGCTCAATATTACATTCAAAATAATACAATAATTGGTAAAACCAACATGAAGCTTAACCCATATGAAGGTATAACTATAAGAATAGAAGTACCAAATGGATATTTTATAAAAACATTTGATAAAATAAAATATGCAGCTTTTGTGATAATTTTATTATTAACAATTGGTTCTTTTATTCTATGGTATAACGTAGGGAGAGATAAATACATTATCCCAGAAGTAACTTTTTATGCTCCAAAAGGAATTAATAGCGCAGAAGCAGAGCTGTATTACAAGGAGGAATCTTCTGAAAAAGGTATAACATCGTTAATCGTGTTTCTAGCAAGTAAAGGATACTTAAACATAATTGACAGTGAAAATTCTTTTACTATAAAAAAATTAAAAAATTATGACGGAGCAAATCCTATAGAAAAAAAATTTATGAATACTCTTTTTAAGTCTAAAGATGTTGTAACAGAAGAAGAATTAAAAATATCTCCCTCTTTCTACAAAAAAACACAAGAACTGATGTTGGATATAGATAAAGATAAAACAAAAATTTTTGAAAATAATTCAATAAGTTTTAAAAATAAAGCGTTTTCTTTATTTTGCTTACTAGGAGTTATTGCAACCACAATATGTTTAGTAGTTAATTTTAATTTTAATTATTTAAGCGCAAACTTCGGGTTATTAATATTCTTTTTCATAAGTATATTTATTGTGATATTTTCAAAATTCGAATTTTTCACTTTAATTTGGTCCATTAGTTTTGGAGGAATTCCTCTTTATATATTTATATCAAATGTTTTACCAATTAGATTAACAATACCAGAAATCATAATATGCATATTTGCAATTATAGTTTGTTCAATTTGTCTAAAAGAATTACCTAAAAGAAATGCTTTTGGAGAAAAAATAAAAAGTGAATTACTTGGATTAAAAAAGTTCATAGAAGTTGCTGAAAAAAATAGGTTAGAATCCCTTGTAAAAGAAAACCCATCTTATTTCTATGACATATTACCATTTGCCTATGTTTTAGATGTTTCAGATAAATGGATTAATAAATTTGAAAGTATAATTTCAGAATCTCCAGCTTGGTATCAAGGAGAACGTTTTTGTGGACATACTTTCAATAATTTTACAAGAGCTTTTAATTCAACAACAACTCCTTCACTTGCAAATGGAGGAATTAAAACTTCAAGTTCAGGAGGTGGAGGATTTTCCGGTGGCGGCTCCGGTGGCGGTGGCGGAGGTTCTTGGTAGTATTTAAATTAAAAGTTTTATTATAAAATTACAAAAAAGGAGTAATAATTTGAGCATTAAGTTTGGAACTGACGGATGGAGAGCAATTGTTGACAAAGATTTTACTAAAGACAATGTAAAAAGAACAACACTTGCTATTGGAAAATATGTTGCTGACAATTTCGGATTCGAAAAAAAGATCCTAATTGGATATGACCCTAGAAACAAAGCGGAGGAATATTCTTTTTATTGTGCTCAAATACTTAAAGAGCTTGGCTTTTCAATCGAATACTCCGAAAAAATTATACCAACACCAATTCTTGCATATAATGCGAAAATAAAAGATGCTGCTGCGATTATGTTCACAGCATCACATAATCCACCTGAATACTTAGGAATGAAATTTATCCCAGATTATGCAGGTCCTGCTACTAGTGAAATTACTAATGAAATAGTTAATAATATTGACAAGCCCATTAAAAATTCAGAAAAAGATGGGAATATAAAAACTATTGATTTTTCAAAAGAATATTTTCAGCATCTCGATTCAATAATAAATTTTGACTGTATAAAAGAACTTAAGACTAATATAATATTTGATGGACTATATTCAGCATCAATCGGATATTTTGATAAGATATTAAATACTAAAAATATTAAATTTAAATCATTACACATGGCGCATGATGTTAATTTTGGTGGTGGAATGCCTGATCCTAAGCCTAAATACTTAAAAGAATTAATAGAAACAGTCAAATCTACACCTAATTCAATTGGGCTAGCTAATGATGGAGATGCTGATAGATTTGGAGTAATTAATGAAAAGGGTGAATATGTATCACCAAATGAAATTATTCTCATTCTTTTAAGACACCTAACAAAAAAAGGCTACACCGGATCTATTGTAAAAACGGTAGGTTCCAGTATTTTAATTGATGTTGTTGCAAAAAAATTAGGAATTAGTGTCATTGAGACCCCTGTTGGATTCAAACACGTAGGCGAAGCAATGCGTAAAAATGATGTTATTATTGCAGGAGAAGAATCTGGAGGATTGAGTATAAAAGGTCATAT
>CALUUP010000026.1 GCA_944323985.1 Candidatus Gastranaerophilales bacterium
GTAGGCGAAGCAATGCGTAAAAATGATGTTATTATTGCAGGAGAAGAATCTGGAGGATTGAGTATAAAAGGTCATATTCCGGAAAAAGATGGAATACTTGCGAATTTACTCATTCTAGAAGCAATAGCTACATCTAAAAAAACTCTAGTTGAACTACAAGAAGAATTATACGAAATAGCTGGAACTAAATTTTATACTGATAGAATTGACTTGGAACTCCAAAGCCAAAACGAAATTCAGCCAATATTAGAAAAAGCTAAAAACATAAAAGCAGTTGGAGAATATAAAGTAACATCAATTGATACAAAAGATGGTATTAAGCTTATGCTTGGAAATAATACAAAAATTCTTGTACGCCCAAGCGGTACAGAGCCGCTTTTAAGAATATATTTTGAAACGGATGATAAAGAAAATCTAGAAAATTTAATGCAAGTTTTTAAAATATAAAATTCTATATCGTAAACTTTTCAATATCAACTAATTCAGACAAACTCATATTGAATGCTCTTGCTATTTTTATAAGAGTATCTAATGTAGGAGAGCTTTGAGCATGTTCTATTGAATTAACATAAGTTTTACTCAAATCTGCTAGTTCACTAAGTTTTTCTTGAGATAAGTTCTGCTTAGTTCTTTCAAGCTTAATTTTTATACCAATTTTCTTTCTTATTTGTTCAATTTCTTTATCCATAATACAATTATATTAGAAATTTGACAAACTTTATTCAATAGTTTATACTTGACTTGTGGTCAAGTATCCTTGAACAAGAAAAGGTGAATTATGTCACACCAAAATAAACTTAATGAAATCGAAAAATTAGCATTAAAAGTCAGTAGCTTAATTTCTACAACAAAAGCATCCTGCATTCTAAACGACTATATCTACGAAGAAGTAACTCTAGATTGTGCTTTAGAAAATCAAAAAAAACTTCTTGAAAAAATTATAGAGCTTAACTATAGTAACTAAAAAAGAACTTTATATAGATGCGATTTTGTTACCTGCTATGTCTCGCAGGTGGGTGAGTGCCTAAATTAATCCGTTTCCTGCTGGCGATTTTTTATCGGCGGGTATACTTCAATAATTATAGAGCTTACTCTCCCTATTTATAAAAATGTAGGAACAAAATAAACACCTATATAAAGTAATAATATTATTACATACATTATTTTGTTTTTCAATTATCAAACGAGCTGTATTTTAAATAAAATTATGCTAAAATTTCCCTATGAAAGAATTTTTATTAAGAGAAATCATAAATACTGACTATAAAAAAGAGCTTAACTCAATAGGTTTTGATAGAGCTTATCAAAATAAATTTCAAGATAAAATGAAATATAAAAACATTAAGATTTTTGATCTAACTATTGCTCAAGCAAATATTCTAAAACAAACTGCATTAATTTTTGGAGCAGATTGTGCCGTAGCAAGAGATACAATCACTGGGAATATCGAAAAAACTGATGCTATTCTTTGTGGCAGCTATTCTCAAATTAGAAAAATTACTCAGAAGCTCTCTAGCCAACCCTTTAAATTAAACAAATTAGCTCAAGAAATTATAGAATTTTTAGAATTAGAAAAGCACAAAACTAAACTTGTTGGAATTTTAAACATAACCCCTGACTCTTTTTCAGATGGTGGAATGTATCTTGATATTAATGTTGCTAAAAAACACTTAATTTCTTTAATAGAAGATGGAGCAGACATTATTGATATCGGAGCAGAAAGTACAAAACCTTATTCAACACCAACAGATGCTAATACTCAAATTGAAAGACTATCTCCAATTCTAGAATTCATTCAAAAAGAAAACTTAACTATTCCTATAAGTATTGATACTCGAGATTCAATAGTGGCAGACTTTGCTCTAAATAACGGTGCTGTAATTATCAACGACGTATCTGGTTTTGATTTTGATAATCAAATGCCAAGTATTATTGCAAAATACAATGCCTCTGTAGTACTACAACATTCTAAAGGAACGCCTGAAAATATGCAAAATAACCCTACATATAAAAATGTAGTAGAAGAAATCTTCCTAAATCTAAAAAATAAAATAGATTATGCAAAAAACTTTGGAATAGAAAAAATAATTATTGATCCTGGAATTGGTTTTGGCAAAACTAAAGAAAATAACTTAGAAATACTTAATAGAATTGAAGAATTCGTGTCTCTTCAGTATCCTGTGATGGTAGGACTTTCAAGAAAAAGTTTCTTAGGAAATTTAGAAAATAATACTGAAAAAGATGCTTTATCTTTAGCTCTTTCATATCCGCTTATAACAAAAGGAATCGATTACTTAAGAGTTCATAATGTAAAGTTACATAAAAATATTCTCAACTTAATTTAAAATACTATACCCAACTAGGCAATTTATCTTATTAGCAAACTAAGCTAACATAATATAACTAAACGAAATAAAATAGATAGGATTATATGAAGGATTTAATTTGTCTTATAGTATTTTTATACTCATTAAATTTAATATTAAAGGAAGATTCATTAATATCAATGTATATTGTGAGCATAATTACAACAATATATGTAATAAAATATTTAAGAGTAAATACAAAATTAACCAAAATAAGAAAAAAATACCACAAAACCATCAATAAAGCTCTTATTAAACAAAAAGAACACTTTATTGATATACTTACCCACGACTTAAAAGTCCCTACACTTGCTCAACTAAGAGGGCTTGAACTATTAAAAAATGAAGTTCTTGGTAATGTTAATCTTGAACAAAAAGAACTTATTCAAAATATAGAAACTTCTTGTGAAAATATTATAAATATGATTTCTATGCTGCAAAATACTTACAAAATTGAAAATGGAAATAATAAACTTTATTATGAAACATTTAATATTTCAAATTTATTAGTAGACTGTCTAAATAAAATTACTAACATCATAAATGAAAAAAATATTTCATTTGCATATTTTACAAGTGAACCAAACATGTTTATTAATGCAGATAAAGAGTGTATTAAAAAAGTCATTCTAAATCTAATAATCTTTGCAATAGCATATTCCTGCCAAAATTCTAAAATTTTAATTTATATTTCAAGAGAAAACAATAACCTTAAATTTTTACTAAAGACGACTGGTGTATATCTTTCAGATGAATTTTGTAATAATATTTTTGAACCAGAAAAACTTAACCACCAAAATTACACAGTCATTGGACAAAAAATCAGCTTACTTCTCTGTAAAAAAATTATAGATGAACACGAAGGAAAAATTTACGCAAAATCTGATACAAATAGCTCACTTTCATTAGTTTTTCTGATTCCATACAAAAAAAATAATGAAATAAACAAAATTATATCAAAAGTTCATTAAAATGTTAAATTTTGTAAAGAAAATTACAAAGCTTGAAATTAGATTCGTTTTATAGTCTTTATATATATGTAAGATATATAAGAGAATAAAAAAATGGGTTACTTAAAAGATATTAGTTATAGTTCAAATTCTGCAAAAGACGTACATTTGTATACTCAAAACAATACAAATAAATACAGTTACATTGCAGGAGTTGCATCACAAATGGCTCCTCAAGTTTTAGGAAGTCTTACAAATTTAATTGGTCGCAGCTTGAACGGAAGCGAAAACAAAACAAGTAACAACGAATCAAATATTAAAAACACTGAAGCTTCTGATGATATTAAAAGAAAAGAACTTAATACAAAATTAAACAATGCTCTAAAAAGTTTAGGAGTAGATAATATTTCAAACCTAGAAGTATACGTTAACGATGCAACAAACGAACGCAATCAAAAAGTAAAAACAGCTCAAGAAGAAGTTGAAAAATTTAATAATGGCACAGACACTTATACTACACAAATAGAAACGTTAAAAACATCATTAAATAATTTAAATGAAGAAAACGATCCAAATAGTATTCAAAGAAATCAAATAAACGATCAGATTAAAGCTTTAGAAACAGAAAGAGAAAAAGCCTTAACACAAGCTAAAATAAATTTAGAAACTATCATAAAAACTGAAGATACTAAATTAGAAAAAATATCAGAACAAGTTTTAGAAATTCAAGAAATAACAAAACAATTAAATGCATTAAACTTTGTTGGTAGTACTGTAGAAACTGAAAAAATTAAAACTCAAGCAAATGAATTAAGTTCATTCAACAATGCTTTTGATGAATTCAAAAAAAATCCAACAAAAGAAACTGCATTAGCATTACAAAAAGCTTTTGAAGATTGTCCAATGGATAGTCCATATTATAGAAATTATCAAAAATTATATTCTTTAAATCAAACAAAAATTGAAGAATTAATTAAATCATAAATTTACCCAAACTTAATTTACCCCATCTTACATCTTACAAAGTTTTTATCCGCAGCAAATTAGCGGATTTTTTTTGCATAAAAAAAGACCGACATAAATGTCGATCTTTATTAATAAATTCTATTAAGTCTAACCTCTGATACCAAGATCTTTAATAAGACTTCTATAACCTTCAAGATTTCTATCTTTTAAGAATGAAAGTAATCTTTTTCTTTTACCAACCATCATTAAAAGACCTCTTTTTGTAGCGAAATCTTTTTTATTAGATTTCATATGTTCTGTTAATTCAGAAATCTTTTTAGTTAACATAGCAATTTGAACTTCTGCAGAACCAGTATCTTTTGCATTTGCACCAAACTTCTCTGCTAATTCTAATTTTTGTTCTTTTGATAAATTAATTGACATATCGTAAATTCCTTTATAATCTTTGGCTTTAATTTTAAGCTAGATACTACCTAAAACTTTCGGCCTTTGTGAGTGACATATTGGCGTAAGCACTCTACAAAATTTAATCTAATATAAAAATAGAGAAAAATCAAGCAATATTCTTAATATAACTTAATCTACAGAATGATAAGAGCCTATAATATAAAACATTTTTGCTAATGTTTTGATTTCTTTAAAAGCTTCAGAAACATTTTTATCATTTACGTGGCCTTCAATATCAATATAAAAAACATATTCTCCCAATTCTTTTTTAGAAGGTCTAGAATCAATGTAAGACATATTTATATCGTGTTTTTCCAAGATAGTTAAAATCTTACTTAAAGCACCAGCTTTATTTTCCGTAGAAAAAGTAATACTTGTTTTATCATTTCCAACACTTGGAGAAAGAAACTTTCCAAGCAGAATAAATCTAGTCTTATTATTAACTTCATCATTAATATTTTCTTCTAAAATAGGAACGCCATACATTTTTGCGCACTCAACACTACCTATAGCAGCAACAGAAGGTTCATTTCCAGCTAAAGATCTTATAGCTGCTGAAGTAGATAGTGTAGCCTCTTCAATAAGAGAGTCCGCAAAATTATCTTGTAAATATTTTTTACACTGTGCTAGAGCTTGAGGATGTGAACGAATAATTTTAATATCGGTTTTTTTTGCAGCAAAACCTATCAAAGCGTGTTCAACATTCATTGTTGTTTCTGCAATAATTTTATAACCTTCTTTTTTCAAAGATGCTAAATTATCTAAAGTTTCTCTTACAATCCCCTCAATAGAATTTTCTATTGGGATTACAGCGACAATATCCTCAGAATTTTCATCCTTTAAAGCTTTTATGACACCCGAAATTGATTTTAAATTTGTACTTACACAATTCAAATTAAAAGCATTTATAAATTTATTCTTAGCAAAATCACTATAAGAGCCTTTTGGTCCTAAAAATAAAAGTTTTCTTATTCTTGAAACATCCAATATATTATCGTTCATATCATCCTCATTACTATCTATCAGCTATAAAATCTCTTTTTAAGACATTATTAATTCTTTGGGTAGCTTTGTCTATGTTACCTGTTTTATAATATAATCTTGCCAATAAAACTTCTCTTGTTGTAGATGGATACATATTAAAAGCCTTCTGAGCATAAGATAACGCTGTACCATATTTTTTATTAGTTGCATATACTATCGCGATTCCTTCATAACTTCTAGCCTGATACTTAACGTCACTTGTCATTGATAAAATCTTTTTATACTCTTCTACTGCCTCTTGATATTTATTATCATTAAAATAATCTCTCGCAACATTAAAAGCATCCTCTATCGGATCAGCTGCAACTAACTCTTCTGATGAATTTTCCATATTTTCAGGATTTCTTTCTCCATTTTGAATGTCTTCACTTCGTTCTTCAACTCTCAATCTATTTTCATCTAATCTTTCACCCAAATCCGGATTTTCCATATGTTCAGGTTCAATACTCTCTTTAGAATCATCATTATTAAATTCTTCTTGAGTATTTTCAGAATCCTTATTAGATTCATCTAACATCTGTTTAGAATCAATACTTTCTTGTATTACCTTATTACTATCATTTACTGACTCTTTAGGGATATAAGTAAAAGCTTTTGCAATCATTATCAAAAAAATCAAACAAATTAAACCCAATATTAAAGTCGTTTTTTTCGAAGCAAAATCATAATAATTCATAAAAAAATCTCCTTAATGTTTTCTATTTAATTCTACACCAAAAGCAAACATTGCAAAATCATATTTTATTGGATCTTCCGAACAAAACTTTTTTAAAGAATCCGTCAATTCTAAAACAGCTTTAAAATCATTACTTTTTCTACGCAGCAATCCCATATTTCTAGAAACTCTAGCGACATGTACATCCAATGGAATCAATAATTCAGAAGGTTTTATAAAATTCCAAACCCCTAAATCGACCTCAGATTTTCTAACCATCCATCTTAAAAACATGTTCATTCTCTTCATAGCCCCTCCATTTTTAGGATTTGGAATCATATGAAAAAAACCTTGCCCAACTTTATCTGATGCATTTGAATAAAAATAATCTACAACTACCTGAAGCATATTATCTTTTTCATAGCCGTATTTAAAAAGCTCTTCCAAGCCTTTCGAATCATTATAAAGTTTGTTTAAACATTTATAAATTTGAATAATATCAAAATCTTTTGAAAAGCGATATTCAAACCCTTTCAAATTTGTAAAATCACCATTTTTTATATAAGCTACAATATCACCTTCTGCGAATTTAAATAAATACTCCAACTTATTTATAAAAATTTTTCTATTTCCATAAGCAAACAAAGAGGCTAAAAAACCTAATAATTCAATTTCTTCTTTTGACTTTCCCCTATGTGGAAATTGAATAGGATCATTTTTTATAAATTCTTTTGTTTCATATTTTTTAACTAATTCATCAAGTTCAACTTTAGTAATCATCGTATTTTTTTAAAAAAATCTTCTAACAGTTTATTACAAATTTCTTCCTCAATACCACCATACACTTTTAACTTAGAATTTGCAAGTTTTGGTAAATTTAATACAGACCCTAAAGCGCCATATTGCATATTATAAGAGCCAAAATATACAGTTTTTATACCAGATTGTATTATAGCCCAGCTGCACATAGGACAAGGCTCTAGTGTAACATAGATTTCACAATCTTGTAAACGCGACGTGTTTAACAAATTTTGAGCATCTCTTATTGCAAGAATTTCTGCATGAGAGGTTACATCATTATCCAATTCTCTTCTATTATGATTTGCAGCAATAATTTTGCCATCTTTTTTTATTACACAACCAATAGGAACATCAATTTCACATTTTAAAGCTTGCTCAATTGCAAATTTCAAAATCACACCTCAAAAACTAAACCTTACTACCTTCACCCCAAATTTCATCATCATAATAACCTAATTCGAGATGACCTAAGATTACAGTATCACCATTTTTAAGCCCAAATTTATGCAATTCTTCAAATACGCCCATACTTTTTAAAATATTTTGCAATCTTACAACTTGTTCCGTATTTCTTGCATCAGTAACCTTTGCAAGACGATTAATTTTCCCTCCGGAAATTATATAAGCATCTTTAGCAACTTTTTTTATTTCAAATGAACTATCGTCATTATCATATGCTCCTAAATCCTCTTCTATATCAATCTCTGATTCTGGTTTTGGAATTTCATCCACTTTTCTATCTATAAAATGCAATAAATCAGTTAAACCTTCTTTTGTTACTGCAGATACAGGGAAAATATCATTTGAAAAAGCTTTAAACTCTTTCAAATATTTTTCCAAATCTTCTTTTGAAACAGAATCTATTTTATTTAAAACCAAGATTTGATATAGATTAGCTAAATTTTCAGAATGTTTTTTCAATTCATTATTAATAATTTTATAATTAGCTAAAGGATCTTCAGCAGTTAAGTCAACAATATGAATCAAAAATCTACATCTTTCTACGTGTCTTAAAAAATCATGCCCTAATCCAACACCTTCTGACGCTCCTTCAATCAACCCTGGAATATCAGCTATAACATAAGATCCTTGATCAAATTTCTTAACAACACCTAAATTCGGAACTAGTGTTGTAAAAGGATAATCAGCTATTTTAGGTTTTGCAGAACTTACTGCACTTATAAAAGTAGACTTACCAGCATTAGGCATACCTAAAAGTCCCACATCAGCAATCAATTTCAATTCCAATTCCAAAATTCTTTCAATTCCAGGTTCTCCTGGCTCACAAAACTGCGGTGCTCTTTTTTGAGCTGTTGCAAAACGTGCGTTTCCACGACCGCCTCTTCCACCTTTTGCAATCAAAACTTTTTGTTCATGTTCAACAAAATCAGCAATAACTTTTCCTGTTTTTGTATCTCTAACAATAGTTCCCATTGGAACTTTTATATATAAATCTTTAGCACAAGCTCCGTGCATACCTTTTATACCACCATTTTCTCCTGATTGAGCTTTATACACAGATTTAATTTTAAAATCCAATAATGTAGACATATTTTCATCAGCAACAAAGTAAACATCTCCGCCACGGCCTCCATCACCGCCGGCTGGGCCTCCTTTATCAACGTATTTTTCTCTACGCCAAGCTACCATTCCATTTCCGCCATGACCTGATATTATTCTTATTTTTGCTTTATCTAAAAACTTCATCTTTTAAACCTTTTAAACCAGTATTCTATTATATTGCTTTGATAACTTTACCGTAATATAATGCTACTATGAACAAAATTAAAAATACATTATTCAGTAACAAACCTGTAACAATTAATAACGATTCTTTAATTATGGCTATAGAATCAAGTTGTGATGAAACCGCTTGTGCTATTGTTAAAGGAGGTAGAGAAGTTTTAGCAAACGTTGTTGCTTCTCAGATAAAAATTCATGAAGAATATGGTGGAGTAATTCCGGAAATTGCAGCAAGAGAACATTTAGAAGCTATAAATGTTGTTATTGATGAAACTTTTAAACAAGCAGGTGTTAATGGTAATGATATTTCGGCTTTTGCAGGAACTGTAGGACCAGGACTAGTAGGATGTCTTCTTGTAGGACTTAACGCTACAAAAACTCTTGCATTAGCTTATGATAAACCGTTTATTGGGGTAAATCATTTGAATGCACATATAGCTGCTAATTTTATTGATACTAATTTAGAACCTCCTTTTATTTCTTTATTAGTTAGTGGTGGTCATACCCAAATTATTAAAGTAAGTTCATATTCTGATATGGAAATTATCGGTGAAACTATTGATGATGCAGTAGGAGAAGCCTATGATAAAGTTGCTCGTTTAATTGGATTACCTTATCCAGGAGGTCCTAAATTAGACAAATTAGCTCAAGAAGGAAACCCTTTTGCTTTTAAGCTACCTGAAGCCAAAGTTGGAGAATATGATTTTAGTTTTAGTGGATTAAAAACTGCGGTATTAAGATTGGTAAAAAGTTTTGAAGGAAAAGATATGCCTGTTAATGATATTTGTGCTAGTTTTCAGGAATGCGTATCTTCTACGCTTGTAAGAAAAGTTAGAAAAGCTTTAGAAGCTTATAATTACAAACAAGTAGTTTTAGCAGGAGGAGTTGCTGCTAATTCTGAAATAAGAAAGAAAATTTTTGATTTAGAAAAAGAAGGCTATAGAGCATATGCACCTATTATGAAATACTGTACTGACAATGCTTCTATGGTAGCGTCATCAGCATTTTTCTTTGATAATACATTTGATAATGTCAATGTAGAAGTTTTTTCTAGAGTGTAGTAGCAAATTTATTTTTTAGACCTTTTAACTAAATATGAATATAAAGCCCATTTTAAAATATAAGAATTTGGGTATTAAAATCAATAGTTTGGGACAAACAGGGTTTAATTTTCCAAAAGATGCGTCAACTATTGATTTGATAATGGGGATTTCTAAAAAAGGTGATTTTCAAATTTCTACAATCAGAGACAATTCTGGAAATATTTTAAAAAGAGAGTTTAGTTTTAAAGATGATAAAGGAAATCTAGATTTTATAGAAAAAATATACGAAAAAACTACTGAGAAATTTTCAACAATAACTAATTATAAGCATAATAATCAAGATATTACTAAAAAATATATTAATTATAGTGGGGACGGAGACTTCTTTGTAATGTCAAAAGAAGTACTATCCCCAGATGTAGATTTTCATTCAATAGGACTTTATAAAAAAGGTAATAAACCTAAAAGAATCGAATATAATTGGAATTGGGAAGATTTTAAACCTAATATTATTAATAATAAAACTTTAGGTATATTAAATGATAATATCGAATTTTTACCCATTTTAATAAGTTCTGAAACTAAAGAACGCATTAACGAAAGAATAAAACATATATCTAAAATATTTGAAAAAAAACATAACATTCAAGGCATTCCATATCCAGTAACAAGAGCAGACGAAAACACACTAAAATCTTTTAATAAAAATAAAAAAGCTTTGGGCGTAACTACTACTTTGGGTGATATTTTCATAGATAAAAATAAAACGGATAGTTCTTCTATATATGAAATTTTATCCCACGAATATCAGCATATGAGCGATTTTATAAACATTTTTAGGACAAAAAAAATATTTTTATCGATATTTTCAACATTAAACAACACTAATGAAAATTTCAAAAAATTTTTAATCAGATGTTCTTCAAAAGGATTTTGGGCAGAAAATTCTAAAGAAGAAAAAATATACACTGAAATGTGGCTTAATCACTTAAAACAAAATTTTAATCACACGGATTATTTAGAAATAGATCTCGAGAAAAGAGCTTTTAAAGAACAAGAAAAAGCTCAAAGAGAAATAGAAGAATTTAACCAAAAACTTTCAGAATTCTTTTTTACCCCAAATTAATTATTTCAGGAAGATTTTTTACTTCATAAAAAATCTTTCCATTATTTACGAATTTTTCAGCATCAGCACTTACAAAAAATTTTTCGTAGCCTATAATATCATTTTTATTTAAATCTAAATCTGATTTTATAAAATCAACAAAGATTCCTGAAGGATCAATAAATTTATCTTTAGGATAAAATTTCGTTAAATCACCTAACAAATACGGATAATGCGTACAACCTAAAATAATTTTATCCGGATTAAACTGCATCATCTCATCTAAATGCTTTTTTACACTTTTAAATGAAATTTTAGAGCCTAAAAGCCCTCCTTCAACAATTTCAACCCAATCCGGACAAGCTATTTCCATTACTGATATTTTTGAATTAAATTTTTGAATCTCTCTTGTATACGCTAAAGATTTTACTGTTGCTAAAGTTGCAAAAACACCAATTTTACTTAATTTCATCTCTGAAATAACCTTCGCACAAGATTGAATAATCGGATAAATTTTAAAATCATACTCATTTTTAACTATTTCATAAGCTTGAGCAGAAGAAGTATTACAAGCTATAACAACAGCTTTTACTTCTAAATTTTTATAAAAATTTAAAATATTCCTCGCATATCCAACAAGTTCATCAAAAGATTTATTACCATAAGGCAGGTGAGCTAAATCTCCAAAATATAAAGTGTTTTCATTTGGTAATGCTTTTCTAAATTTTGAATAAACAGAAAGTCCACCCACACCTGAATCAAAAAAACCAATTGGTCTACTATTTATATTATTTTGACTTAATGTACTCAATTATACCCTCAGCTATTGCTTTCGCAGTCTTTTGTTTACGTTTATCAGTAATAAGTTCTGCTCTTTCTTTATCATTAGACAAGAAACCCATTTCTACTAATATTGCAGGCATTGTCGTATGATTTATAACATAAAATTTAGACTTAAACAAGCCTCTATCTTTTGAATCGATTTCTTTCATTAAATGAGTATGAACCACTTTTGCTAAATTATTACTATAATCATGATAATAATGAGTTTCAATCCCCATTGGTTCTGTTGCTACAGCAGAATTAACATGAATACTTACAAAAATTTCCGGAGTTTCGTTTTCGGCAAAATCTACTCGATCTTGTAATGATACATAAGTATCATCAGCTCTTGTCATAGCTACACAATAACCTTTTGATTTTAATATTGAAGCTACTCTTTGAGAGACATCTAGTGTAATATCCTTTTCATTAATACCTTCTCTAATTGCACCATAATCACTGCCGCCATGTCCCGGATCTAATACAACTTTTCCTTTAGTTGTAGCTTTTTTATCTATAACAGGTTTTGTTTGAATAACTTCTTTTTGACCTTGAACAATAGTAAACTTAATAGCCTTACCATCAACACTTTGTTCTATTGTAACCTTATCATTTTTATCAATCGGCATTGAAGTTTTTACTCCAATTTGAGGCAACAAAGATAAAGTAAAAGGTTTATAATAAGTATTATTTAAAGTTTTTATTATATCTAACTCATTATAACTTTTTACATTAAATAAAAATAAATTCAATGAATTATCATTTCTAACAATTGAATGTACAACAGGCGCCGTAAAAGAAAGTATCAATTCATTCGTTTTTGTATCTATTTTTCTTACAAAAACCTTGTTAATATTAGAAACATCTCCAACTAAATCAGTATGATTTAATTTATCAGAATTAATAAACAATAACGATTGAGCATCTGCAGAATATATTGGAATATATTTTTCCGCTTCTTCAGAAGTTACAACAACTCTAGCTTTATTAAATTCAAATTGCCCTATTTTAGCAACATCTTTACAATTCCCATTTATACATAATGAAATTTCTTTATTCCGAAATTTTTTATCTACAAAAGTATTTGGTAAATCAATAACAACACGCTTAGGATTTGTTAAATAAAACATTTTCAAAGTAGATAATTGCCCAAGCCCACTAACTAATAGCCCCTGATTTTTTAAATAATATCCGTTTATAAAATATTTAGTTCTTAATTTTAAATCTGATGATAAATCAACGGAAACTACAGAATCATAAACTTTACCATTAGAATTATTTAAAGTAGAATTTTGAAAAGCTTTTTCAATATCAGCAATAACATTTGATGATATATTAGGAACCTGTGTATTTATAGGTATTTTCTGAATAGCTTGAGAATTCACTACTACACTTGAATATGGTGTATTATTAATTTCATCTGCATAAATAATATTGAAATAATCATTTTTTATTGATATATTATCCGTTTTTACATAAATATTTCCATTTAAAGAAAATATCTTTACCTTAGAAGTATTAAAATCCTCTGCAAAAGTAATAACACATCTGACAACATCAGGCGAGGTTGTAAATTGCGAAATTTTAATTTCTTTTATGTCAGATTTATCAAAAACTAACTGTTGTTTATCGCCTATTAAAACAGAATTCTCTATATCAAAATAAATTCTGTTAGGATTTTCAAGTTTAGAAAATTTTATATTTGAATTAGACAAATTCTGATTATTCTCTACCATATTTATAAAAACTAGTGAAGATGCATCATCATAAGATAAAGACATAATTTTATTAGGCTCTGCATTTACAACTAGAGTCTGTATAAAAAACATAAATAAAATTATTATATAAAATAAAAATTTCCTCATTTAAAGGCTCTCGCCCCCCAAATCCTCTCATTAATTTTATCAAATAATAAAAAAAAAATAAAGCTTGTAAAATTAGATTACAAGCTTATATATTTTGAGAGAGAAAGAGAGATTTTATTTTATAATCAACCATTTAATAAACGATCGAGTTCATATATTTTTAAAACAAATGCTTCAGTCTGTTCTTTAAACCATAAAGCAAACATTTTTATTTCATCTCGAAAACTATAACATCCTGGCCACATTGCATACATATCTATACTCCTTAAATTTTTAACCTTACAAAAGTATTAACGGCAAATTTTTCTTTAACTTTAGAATTTTAAGAAAAAAATTTACAAAATTTTACATTTTAATGCCATAAAATAAAATGTAAAATTTTGTAAAGAATTTTAGAAAATTTTAAAGTTTTACAAAAAAATGCCGTAAAAAATAATAACAAGGGAAAACTTATAAGGATAATATTCAAAAATGGGAATGGCAGCATCACAAGCTAGATTATTAACTCTAACGAGTAGACTCCATGACGTTGAATACAAAGCACAAAACGTAATGAGTCAAAAAATAGCTTTGGCAACTCAAAAAGATGAGTTATACCAAGAATATTGTGATGCATTAGACGCAACAAAAATCCAAGTAGCATATACTAATTCAGACGGAAGCACAATCTTTTTAGATGCTAACTATTCTACTTTATGCGAATACAACGAAAACAGAACTAAACAATATTCTCTAATTGATTCAAAAACAGGAAAAGTAATAGTCGATGAAGAAACAGAGAGAATGTATAATGCTTTTAACCAAAGTGATAAATACTCATTCGCTTGGGCAATGCTAGGAATGGGATTATCATTTAGCTATAGTGACACTAGTTTATCTGATCCAAATGCTTACGGACAGGGTACAGAAATTGGAATAGGAACTGCACAGGATGATTATGAAAATGATGATGGTGATAATAATTTATTCATGACAGATGCTGAGAGATATGCCTATAATAATCATTCTGACAAAGTAAGTGATGAATACAATGCATTAAAAGAAGCAATGAATAATGACAGTAAAGAAGAACAAACCAAAGCTCTTCAAACATTCCGAGAAGCTTTATATAATGATGCAGAAATAAGAAAAGACATCTATGAATACATGAGACGAGACAAACAAGCACCCCAAGAGCCGGTTGAATACGATGAAACATATCCGGAAGATTTTCCACTCGACGAATTTAATTTCTATGCTAACTTATTTGAAGAAATCCAAGCAAATGGTGGTTGCACATCGATTCCACCACAATGTGAATCTGGTGAAAACGGAAATGCTTGGTTTAACAATATGGTTGAATCAGGTAGAGTAATAATAGAGTACTTTGATGGTAAAAACTGGTCACAAACAAGCGTTGCTACCAGTACAAATACTAATATGCTTCAAGAAGTTCAAGACGATACTGATTTAATGAAAGCTCAAGCTGAATACGAATATCAACTTGATAAAATTAATGATAAAGACACAAAATATGACCAAGATTTGAGCAAATTAGAAACCGAACGAACCTCAATTACGACAGAAATTGATTCTATTGAAAAAGTTCGAGATGATAATATTGAAAGAACTTTTGGCATATTCAGCTAGATTAAAAATTTTTAAATCCCTTTTTCCCTTTTCTTTAGCCACTTTTCAAAGTGGTTTTTTCTTTTATTTAAGTTCTAATTTTTTAACTCTTATTTGGATATCCTCCAATAATTTTCTATTAACAGATAACAGATCACCCAAAATTGCAATAATAAACAGCTGTACCGAAGAAAGTAAAAATATTGCTGCAAAAATTAGGGATTGAATATGCCCATTTCCCTCACCTATAAAATAAAAATACGCAAATCTTGATACCAATATTACACCTAATAAACCGACTAAAAGTGCTAAAGATATAAAAAACCTAAAAGGTCTATATACGATAAACATTCGCAAAGTTGTCTTCATAGACTTAAAAATATAATCAAAAATATTCTTTACCAATTTAGAATCTCTCAACTTTGGATTCACTCTTATTGGAACAGATACTATCTTTAAATCTTTAGCATTTGCTTGTAACAAAGTTTCCATTGTATAAGTATAATTGTCAAAAACATTTAATTTTAAAGCTGCGTCTTTAGTAAAAGCTCTAAAACCACTTGGCGCATCCTCTACTTTTGTAGAAGATAATAACCTTAATACAGCAGAACCAAACTTTTGAAACATCTTTTTTACCGGAGAAAATTCTTTTATAGAAAAAATATCTCTTGCCCCAATAGAAATATCAGCTTCACCTCTCAACAAAGGGCTAACTAATTTACTAATATCATCCGCACAATATTGATTATCAGCATCTGTATTTACAATAATATCAGCACCTAAGTTCAAAGCCTCTTGTAAACCAGAACGAAAAGCATTCGCTAAACCTCTATTAGGTTTTATTTCTAAAACCCTCGCTCCCCAATTTTTAGCAATTTCAAGAGAGTTATCAACAGAGCCGTCATCTATTACCAAAACTTCAATACAATCTATACCGTCTATTTTTTTAGGGAGATCATTTAAAGTTGTTAAAAGCGTTTTCTCTTCGTTATAACAAGGTATTTGAATAATAAGCTTTGTCATGTAAAATATTATATATAAATAAGATAAGGGGAGCAAGTTGTTTTTTATTATTCTTTTTATTGGTTTACTACTTAGACTTAGTTTTATTAATAAACCAGAAGGTCTTTGGAATGACGAATACGTAAGCTGGTTTGTAGCTCAAACACCATTCCAAGAAGGGTTTTTACAGGAAATAATAAAACAATGCCATATGCCTCTTTATTATTTTTATTTAAAAATTTTTGCTAACAATTCTGACTTAATATTAAGACTTAGTTCGGTTCTGCCCTCTTTTTTAAGCATTTTAGTTATGTACCTTGTTGGAAAAGAATTTTCTAAAAAAACAGGACTAATAGCTGCGAGTATAACTTCAGTTTTATCGTTTTTAATATACTATGCACAAGAAGTCAGATTTTATTCTTTAGTATTCCTATTTTCAACACTTTCATTACTATTTACTATTAAACTTTTAAAAAACAATTCAACCGCAAATAAAATAGGATATATATTATCAAATCTTCTTATTGTTCTAACTCACCATTTAGGAATAATATATGTACTTTTTAATATGCTCTACCTTATTTACAAGAAAAAAGAACTCTCTAAAAAATTTATCATCACATTTTCATTAATAATACTAACAACTATTCCATTGGGAATAAATATATTAAAAATGCTTCCATCTTCACAATGGTGGGGACATTTTACTTACACAAATATTTTATTTCTTTTAAGTGACTACTTTTCACCAATACTTACAAATAATATAAATGCACCAACTGTGTTTTTCTATAATAAAGATTTTATAATATGGCAAACTATTCCTACATTAATAGCTATAACAGGTATTTTATATGGAATTAAAAATTTTAAAGGTTTTACAACTATTGCGTTATTAACAATTATATCTCTCTCAATTCTAGCCTACAGTGGAAAAATAGTTTTTATAACAAAATATTCAATAGAAATTTTACCAATATTAATACTCTTAACCACAATAGGATTTACTCGACTAAAAAAAATAGGCTTAACCCTGTTTATAATATTCATAAGCTTTCATCTGATGGCATTTTTTACCCCTCATTACGTAACAAAAATTAGAAGAACAGAAGGACACAGAATAGTTGGAGAAATTCTTAACAGAAGATCCCCGGATAAAGTTATTTTTACATACTATGAACCGGATAGATTTTATAGATACGTCAATCTAAATAATAAAGAAACATACTATATCAGCAAAATTAATCGTTTTGATTACATTGAAAACCCAAATGCAATATTAAAAGACATAAATAAAAATGAAACAATCTCTATCGTTTTCCTAGACAGCGTTTCATTTTTCGATGATAATTTTGTAAAACTAAATAAAAATAATCCTAAAATACCTGAAATGTTTATGACATTTTCAATAATAAAAAATTCTTTGATAAAAAAATTAAATAATGAATACACAAATTATAAAATCGATAAAATCGGTTCTTGGACAGTAATAACAGCAAAAAAGAAATAGGCTTGACAATAGAGCATGTTATTGTTAGACTTTCAGTATAATCGCAGACAGTTAGTATCCAAGTTAGGATTTAAATTAGAAATAGGCTAGCCGAGATTACACCCGGGCGGAAGACAATTAAGTAAAAGCCTGAGCTAAATAAATAAAATATAGATAGCTAAGTAGTGTAGGTTTTGCGATTAGAGAAGATTGCAAAATCTTTTTAGTATGAAAATAGGTCGAAAATAAATATAAACACCTTAAGTAAGAACTTAGGGATGTATGAAAAAAGGAGCAAAAAATGTCAACAAAAGCTTTCAAAAATGATAAGGTAGCACTTATCAAAGAAAAAATTGAAAAAGCACAAGTTGTAATTGTTACCGAATATCAAGGCTTAAGCGTAGAAGAAATCACCAAATTAAGAAGATCACTTCAAAAAGATGGTGGAGACTACATGGTTACAAAAAACACCCTTGCAAAGTTAGCTCTTAAAGGCACTCAATATGAAGTGTTAGCAGAAACTTTAAAAGGTCCAATCGCTTTAGCATTTGGTTATGAAGATCAGGTAGCACCTGCAAAAGCTTTATCTCAATTTATTAAAGAGGCTAAAAAAGGCGAAATCGTTGCTGCAGCAATGGACGGAAGACTAATGTCTGCAGAAGAAGCAAAAGCTCTTGCAACTCTTCCTTCAAAAGAAGAAATTTACGCAAAAATGCTTGGTTGTATCAATTCACCTGCCTCTGGTATCGCAAACTCTGTCAATGCTGTTATGTCATCTCTTGTTAGAGCTATTGCAGCAGTTAGAGATCAAAAAGCAGCATAGATTTATGCTAAAAACGTATTACAATTAACAAAAAACATAAAAGGAGAAAAAACAATGAGTATCGAATCAATTTTAGAATCAATTGAAAAATTAACTTTATTAGAAGCTGCTGAATTAGTAAAAGCTATGGAAGAAAAATTCGGCGTATCTGCTGCAGCTCCTGTAGCTGTTGCAGCTGCTCCTGCTGCAGCTGCTGCTCCTGCTGAAGATGCAGATGCTGAAGTAAACGTAATCTTAGCTTCTGTTCCAGCTGATAAGAAAATCGCTGTTCTTAAAGAAGTTAGAGGTATCACTGGTCTTGGCTTAAAAGAAGCTAAAGATTTAGTTGATGGCGCTCCTAAAGCTGTTAAAGAAGGCGTTAAAAAAGACGAAGCTGAAGCTATCAAAAAACAACTTGAAGCTGCTGGTGCTACTGTTGAAATCAAGTAGTTTGACATCTTTAATAAAAAAGACCGAATTGAGTATTCAATTCGGTCTTTTTATATAATACAAATTTTATTGTAAAATATATGTATGAATATTGGAAATGAAATACGAAAATTAGCATTTGAAAACGGAGTAACCCTTACTTATTTAGCAAAATGTATTGCTGAAAAAAAAGGAAAAGCTTACTCTATACAAAACTTATCAACCAAACTTAAAAAAGGCACTGCTAACTTTAATGAATTAGATATGATTCTCGAAGAACTTGGTTATAAAATAACATTCGAAAAGATATCAAAATAAATTATCATTTCTTTTGAATTATCATAAATGATTTTAAACCTCTGCCTGTATCATTATTATCTTGAGTTGATACAACGTTTATTTTTTTATAATTTAAAGAAGTAGAACTACCTCCATCAAAAGCCATAGCACTATCTAAACCATAACTAGAACACAAATCTCTAGCTTCATAAATATCCATTGGATGTTCATTAGTAACTACAAAAATATGAACTTCTTGTTTTCCTTCTGGCAAATTTTTAATACCAATTAATGTTCTTGGAGTTTTTTGAGTAACAGAAGCAGATTCTCTTATAATATTACCATCCTTGTCTTTTACAAGAAAAAACTCCTCTTCCAATCTTAAATTAGGTAAAAGTTGAGGTCCTGCTTGTGCAGAAGTTTGAATAGAGCATAAAAAATCAACACTAGAATTATGTTGGGCAATTTCATATTTATATTTACCATCACAATCCATAACTCTAAATTCTGTTCTATTCAAAATTTTAGACATATTTTGTCTTAAAATAGGATTTATCATTATATTTTCATTAAAAATCGGATCTTCAACTATTTGTCCATCATTCACAATATAAGACATAGTTTTTTCATTTTTAGGATCAAAAAAACCTGCATTTATTGTTAATAATGATCCTGATTTATTATGAACTTCTTTATTAGTAGTTAAACTAGAAGAAGAGACAAACTTTATTTGTTTTTTTATTTTATCACCACTCAAAATTATATGATATATACCATCATCATAAGTAACATTAATTGGAGCAGCTGCAAAGACAGCAGTTGTAACAAATAATAAAGCAAACAAAAATAATTTTTTCATATTATAAATCCCTTGTTCTATAAAACATAATAATCGCAATTAAAAAAGCTATTGGAGGAAATGCTGCGGTTAAAAGAGGATGCAACACTCCTTTTTCTGCCAATAAATCGAAGAATGGCAGAGTTATATAATAAACAAAAATACAACCTATTGCTATTGTAAACCCGATTAATCTCTGTTCTCTTGGCTTACTAAAGCCCAATAAACATCCCATAACTGCTAAGAGAACACAAACAAAAGGATGAAAGAATCTTTGATAATATTTATTTGCCATCAAACGATAATCTTCATCAAGATTAGCCTTCTTCAACAAATTGACATAATGCTTTAAATTTTTATTATCTATATCTCTATCTCTTTTTGTAGAATTAATCATAATTGTATAAGCGTCATTAGCATCATCACCAACTAAAATATCTGCTCGGTCTTTTTGTGTAACTCTTTTAAAAATACCTTCTTCATCAATATCATAAGAAGTAACATCTTCCAATATCCAACTTGGCTTACCATCAACCGTTAAACCTTTATGTCCATTTTTTGCTACCAAAATATTTTCTAAACCGTGTAAATCATTAAAAATTTGCTTTGAAAAATTCATAACAATAACATCAGTCATATTTCCCTGAAAGAACCTTGAAACAACAACTGCTTGTTCAGGATAATTATTCTCATCTTTCTTTGTATAAATATACTGTGTTAAAGCAGCACCACCCTTTATCTCTAATAATTTCTGACAAGAATATGGTATCAATTTATCATAAGTTACAAAACATAAATATGTAACGATAAAACTTAAAACTAAAACCGGCGCAAGTATTCTATGAAAAGACATACCTACAGCTCTAAAAATAGTAAGTTCTGAATCCTTACTCAATTTATCAAAAGTAAAAAGAGAACCTAACAACAAGCCTACAGGAAAAGCTTTTCCTAAGATTTTTGGTAGCTCATAAACTAACACCAAAACACCTGTTTTTGCAGTATATTCATGAGCTAAAACCTTTTTTATAGTATTTAGAAGCATTTCAGGTGCAATCCAAACAATTGTAAACAACAATATCGCTACAATCGTTGTTATAAGAACTTGCATAAAAATATATTTATCATATACCGTAAAAAGTTTTTTCATATTAAAGTTTAAAATCCTTTCCTAAGTAAAATTCCTTAGCAACAGGATCATTAGCAACATCAGTACTCTTACCTTGAATTTTTATCTTACCGTCAAAAATCACATACGCTCTATCCGTAATAGATAAAGTTGCCTTAGGATTGTGGTCTGTAATCAAAACACCCAAACCTTTATCTTCTGAAATTTTTCTTATATTATCCTTAATCTCACCAATCGCAATTGGGTCAATACCTGCAAAAGGCTCATCCAATAGCATAAAATCAGGGCTAGCTGCAAGAGCTCTTGCAATCTCAACACGTCGTCTTTCTCCCCCAGATAATGCTACAGCTGGAGATTTTCTTAATTTCATAACACCAAATTCTGTCAAAAGCTCTTCCAGCTTCATCTTTTTCTCATTAACAGTTAACTTATCATTCATTTCTAAAACCAAATTAATATTTTCTTCAACTGTTAACTTTCTAAAAATAGAATTCTCTTGCGGTAAATACCCTATACCAGCTTTTGCACGCAAATTCATCGGCCAAGAAGTAATTTCTTTATCATCAATAAAGACAGAACCCTTATTAGGCTTTACCAAACCTACAATCATATAAAAAGTAGTAGTTTTACCCGCACCATTCGGACCAAGCAAACAAACAACTTCCCCTTTATTCATGTAAAAAGAAATATCATTTACAACACTTCTATCACCATATATTTTTATTAAATTATTTGCCTTAATCTCCATTACAGCTCCCCGTATAAATTCCTAGAAATATGATACAACAAAAGCAAAAGTTAATAAATTGTAAAGTTTTGTAAATAAAAAAATAAAAAATATCAATTATTAAAAATAAAACAACTTTATAAATATGTAAGGTAAAAATAGGTTAGTTTAACAAACTTCGTAGGAGGCAATTATGTCATACTTATCTGGCATAACAGGAATAGGTTACAATCCATATATGAATCCGATAGGATTAACAGGACTAAGTGACTATAGTTCATATGGTTCATATTATTCTCCTATGAATGGAATGAATGGTCTTGGAATGTATAATCCTATGATGATGGGAATGTATTATCCAGCATTTATGGGACAAATGAATCAGGCATATCAAGATATAGAAAAAGCTCAATTATCTCACAGTAGTGCTGTTCACGATATAATGTTACAAAATAAAACAAATGCAATGAATTCTCATGACAGAGCAATTTTTGAGCAAGCAATGATTGATACAGGAATCGAAAGTAAAGTCAGAACATTACATGACAAAATTGTAGAAGGCGATCAAGACGGAATTTGTGAAGAATATGATAAATTAAAACAATTAATTTTTACAAAATACAGCGATTATTTCAAATCAAATAGCAGTAAAATGAATGTTGAAGATGCTATTAACAAATTCATTGAAGAATTATATACCCAACAAATATCTCCAAAAGTAGGTGTTCAAGTTGACCTTAGAGGAGATATCAGAAAATATGGTGAAACAGCCTTTATGCACGGATTCAACAAAGAATTCTTAGGAAAGAAAGAATACCATGATAAATATACAGAAGAAACATTAAGTTACTTGTTTGGAACAACAGTTGATAATAAAGCTGGTAAAGATCGTATAGAAAAAGTTGGAGGTTACGTAGGAAAAGGAACAGAAGCTTTGGCAGCAGGTGCAGCTGGTTATGGAGCAGGACTTTTAGCTTCTGGAATAACAAGTTTAGCAACTAATAGCAGTGTTAAGTGTGGTCGTTGGGGTAAAATTGCAGCATTAGCAGCTATGGCAGGAGATATTTGCTGGCAATTAACAAGAGATTAATACAAATTTCCCCTAAAAATATATGTGTAACGTCTGAGACAATCTCAGACGTTTTGATTTTATAAAAAAATCTTGACATTTAATATTGATATCTTATTATAATAAATGTGACGCGATGGGGCGTCGCCAAGTGGTAAGGCAGCTGGTTTTGGTCCAGCCATCTCGGAGGTTCGAATCCTTCCGCCCCAGGTTTTAAAAGACGACTTTTAGAGTCGTCTTTTTTATTGATTTTGTTGGATTTTAATTTTTAATTTTTTAAAATTTGATTAAAGTGGCTAAAGGATTCGAACTTTTAAAACGCTTATAAGATTATTGATTTTAACTTCTAATTCAATTTATTACTTATTTTCTTTATCTCCACTAGAACTTTTCTTTTGTACTCTAGTTTGCTAATAATACAAAATACTCATACATAATTTTTGCTTTTTCTTACAAAAAACATTCTTTGCAATCTATGGTTATAGTTACTTTTATTTTTCTAATTTTTATATTTTAAATATAATAATATTAACAAGATTTTAAAATAATGGAGGTTTGAAAATGCTAGATTGGTTTAAATATACTTTATTGCAAATCAAAAGAAATCTTAATTTATGGATATTAATAACATTGATTTTCATTGCAGTTTATTTATATAAATTTTTTAATATTAAGTTAGAACTTATTGCTTTAATATTTTCTCCTTTATTCACGCTATCTATTCTTCCAATGATTGAAGAATCAAAAGCGAAATGGCAAACTAAATATGACACTTTTAAATTTTTATATGCAAACAGAGATAATTTAATTAACTATACAGTTGTTCAACATCTAAACTTAATTGATATAGTTTTTATCAATGATAAAAAAGTGAGAAAATGTTGGAAAGAATTAAGACAGTTGTTAAATTCACAGTCAACTTTAAGTCAACAAAATGCAAAATGCGCAGAATTAATGGCAACAATGGCGAGTGTATTAGGTTTGGATAAAGATATGACATTTAGTGATATTGCAGGAGCTTATTATCCAACAGGACTTGCTAATATAGATGCGATAGCAGATAAAAAAGCAAATTTAGAGGTTCAATTTTATGAAAAAGCCTGTTCTTATTTTGAAAATCAACAAAATATTAACACAAAACAAGTAGAATAAGTATAAAAATGTATTTTTAAGAAAAACTTTCTTTTTTTGTTATTTTTATTTCCCGAGATTTCAAAAAATATTTTTTAGTTTTTATAGAAAGATTCCCAAAATTTCAAAATTTAAAATTAAATCTGGCGTAAGTAAAATATTGATGAAAAGAATTTTTTAATAGTCAATTAATAATTTTATTGCATTGCATTTGCATAGTTTTTAAATAAGTAAATCTTTCTTTTTCCTCTATACTTAAATCTTCTTTTTTTAAGAGTTCACTGATTTCCCAACTTGCCAATAATGAAATGTAACCGCACAAATCTTTTATAAACTCATCTTGAGTTACCAATCTATTTTCAACAGAAACAACAACTTTAATTCCTTTTTTGCATTTTTTCATATCTTATATATAACGATAGTTATATATATATCAATAACCAAATGCTTTTAATTCTTCAAATAGCAAAATTTGTTCTATATTATCAATATTGTTAACAAAATGTTTCGCAATATGTTCAATTCGAAAGTTGCGAACTTTGTCATCTTGCCCCAGATTTTAAAAGACTTCCTTTAAGGAAGTCTTTTTTAGTATTTATATAAATTATAATAAAGGGAAGGGTTCGAACCGGAGAAGGAGGTTCGAATCACGCGAGGGAGCTGAGGCTGAAGAGTTTTGCAAGAGATGAAATCTCGAAGCACAACTCGAAATGCCGTTACACGCAACAGAGCAAGAGCTTCCGCCCCAGTTTTTTTAAAAGACTTCTTTTTGGGAAGTCTTTTTTAGTATTTATATAAATTATAATAAAGGGAAGGGTTCGAACCGGAGAAGGAGGTTCGAATCACGCG
>CALUUP010000027.1 GCA_944323985.1 Candidatus Gastranaerophilales bacterium
ATGAATTCAGGGTGACGTATTTATAAGTTGAGAAGTTTAGAAAAAGTTAATAATAAATTTCTATTCACTATTCACTATTCACTAGTCACTAATTATAAAATTTTGGTGCAAAAAATTGCACCTTACTTACTTTTGGGTGGGGCACATTTCACTCCTTCTCAACTACTAAACTTATAAACTTCTCCTCTTCAACAATACTAAAATGCACCCGTACTTATAATTAATAATTATATTAGCCACCTTTACTATTTTTTGTAAAAATCAGTCAATTTTTCAAAATAAAAATACTTTATATAATTGTGTAGCATTGTTTTTGAGTGTGTGATTACAAATGAATGAAATTAATCCGATAATGTATCAAAATCAAATAGATAAGCTTCCTCAAATCCAACAGGATTATAATGAAGTAAAATCTTCTGTTGATAAAGATAACAGTTTAAGCTCAATTTTTGATGTTATACCAACATTTAGAAGAGTAGAGAATATTCCGAATAAAATCGAGCACTCAGACTATATTCCGGCAGCAGGATTACTATCTCTTGCAGTATTAAATGCTCCTGAGGATTGGAGAGATATGAAATCTGCATATAATCAATTCAAATGTGCTGCGACAAATCAAACTTTCAAACCTTCATACGACTATAGAATTGCACAACACCCTTTTTCATTTTTCAGAGGAACATTATTACATAACTTTGTTAACCCCTCAACAAGCCCTTACCCCAAATTAGCTAAATGGCTTTTTAAACATGATACAACACTTATGGATACAAAATTAGGAAATTCTATTTTAAAAAAATTTAATATTGAAGACATTTCTCATAATACCCAAATCGAAAATATTACATCAACTAAAGAAGCTCCGTTATTTATTAAAGCAAAACAATACAAAGCCAAAAATTTATTTGGCGAATTAACTGCACGAGCAATGACAAGAACAACCAAAATCGGAACAGCCGTTTTAGGCGGACTGGAAACTGTTCATTTAGCAAGAGAAATTTCTGATGGAGAAAATGCTCTTAAATCAACAGCAAAATCAGCCATAAACCTCACAAGCACAATTGCCGGTATAGGTTACGGAGGTGCAATTGGTGCAAAATGCATCGGCCCAATCGGTTCTCTTGTCGGAATGGGACTCGGTGCAATTGCCGGAAATCAAATTGCAAAATTAATTGATTAAGATCTTTTTATCGCTGCTAAAGTAGTTTCAAAGGCTTCCATACTTCCTTTATTAACATATTTTCTAGCCGCATTCATTGTATCAATCGCATCTTGTTTTAAAATATCTTTAAACAAAATAACATCATCTTCTAATGACATTAACCAAGTTGCTGTAGCACCATTTTTAGCAATCTTATAATTTTTTTCAGCCCACTCTAAATATCTTTTATTTACAGCTTCAAATGTTGGTTGATTTAAATTTGATTTTTTCACACCTCTATTTAACCCCACACCATTTACACTACTAACCGCAGGATTTAGACCTATTTTCATACTACACACTCCTAAATTTTTAGTTCCATTTTTCATGTGAATTATAGCAAATTTTTCTCCTTATTGTCACTATTTACGAAACAATTTGTAACAATAACGTATTGAAATATAATCTTTTTTATATTTTAATAATCATACGGAGGGAAATTCCTCTAGTTCACTAAGAAAGCGATTTTATAAATTTTTGAATAATCCAAATATTAAACTAGCAAAATTTGCAGGATTCTGTTACGGAGTCAAAAGAGCCGTCGAAACTGCTATAAAATTAAAAAAAGAGAACCCAAACAAAAATATATACATCTTAGGAGAATTAATTCACAATACAGATGTTATTAATGAGTTGGATAAATTGGGAATAAAAACCATTTATGAATTACCTTCAAAAGGAGAAGGAATTTGTATTGTAAGAAGTCACGGTGCAACTCCTCAAGTATTTGAACAGATTAAAAATGCAGGATTTGAAGTTGTAGATTTAACTTGTCCTGACGTAAAAAAAGTTCAACAAAGAGCTATTGAATTAGCTAAGAATGATTATTTTGTAGTAATTGTCGGGAAACCTAATCATCCGGAAGTTATGGCAATTAAAGCAAATGCTGACTTATATTCTGACAAAGTAGTTGTTGCAACTACGATTGAAGAATTAGAACCATTTAGCTCTGCGATAAAATCTCACAGAAAAGTTGGAGTTGTCGTACAAACGACTCAAATGGTTTCTTCTTTAAATCTTATTGTTAATTATTTAAACACTATTGCAAAAGAAGTTTTAATCTATAACACAATTTGTCAATCTACAGCAATGAGGCAAAAAGAAGCTAAAGAATTAGCTAAAGAAAGTGATTTAATGGTAGTTGTCGGATCTAAAAAAAGTGCTAACACTACTCATCTGGCAGAGATTTTAAAAGATTGTACAAAAACTATCCATATCGAAAATGATACTGAATTGGATGGATACAAAGAACTATTCAATAATGTTGAAAACATAGGAATAACAGCTGGAGCATCAACTCCGCAATCAATTATCGATAAAGTCATAGAAAATATAAAAGGAGGAATATAATTATGACAACAACTGAAATTCGTGATGAATTTGAAATGTTACTAGAAGAAAGCTTTGCAAAAGCTAACACTGTTGCTGATATCGTTGAAGGTACAGTAATAAAAAAAGAATCAGAAGGCTATTTAGTAAGCGTTAAGGGTGCTAAAATGGAAGCTTTCTTATCAAACAGAGAATTATCAAGCGATTCTGAAGAATTAGAAATCGGTGATATTAGAGAATTTTATGTATTAAAAGAAGAAAACAATGAAGATGCTATGCAATTATCATTAAAAAGAATTGCATTTGCTCAAGCTTGGGCTCAACTTAATGATGCTAAAATACAAGGCGATACAATCCTTGCAAAAGTTGTTTCAACTGTTAAAGGTGGTGTATTAGTAGATGTCGCTGATCTTAAAGGTTTCATACCTTCTTCTCAATTAAGAACAGGTACTCCTTTCGAAGGTCTTGTTGATCAAAAAATCGAAGTTAAAGTTCTTGAAGCTGATCCAAAGAAAAACAAACTTATCTTATCTCAAAGACAAGCTGTTGCAGAACAAAGAGATCAAGTTGTTGATAATGTTTTATCATCTCTTGAAGAAGGTCAAGTTGTTTCTGGTAATGTTGTTAGAATCACTGATTTTGGTGCTTTCGTTGACATTAACGGAATTGATGGACTTCTTCCTATCTCTGAAATTTCTTGGCAAAGAATTAAACACCCTTCTGATGTTATCACTTTAGGTGACACTATCGAAGTTAAAATTATTAAAATTGACCACGAATTAAAGAGAATTTCTTTATCATTAAAAAGAATGGGTGAAAATCCTTGGCAACAAATTGAAGGACAATTCGAAGAAGGACAAGTTGTTAAAGGTACTGTAAACAAAGTAACTACTTTCGGTGCTTTTATTAACATTTTCCCTGGTGTTGAAGCTTTATTACCTGTTGCAGAAATGGCTGAAGAAAATGTTAATCCATTCAATATGTTCAAAGTTGGGGCTGAAGTTGATGTTTTAATCAAAAAATTCACTCCAAAAGAACACAGAATTGCTTTATCTGTTAAAGATATTCAAAAGTAATTAATTTTTAGAAAAAAAAACGAGAAAGTTTTAAAGCTTTCTCGTTTTTTTAATCTTATTAGCAAAAAATATTTTATCTGGTTTTACAATATTACTATGATTATAAATAATTCAAATTACAAATTTTCCCCCAATTTTAAAGCAAAATTAAATTTAAACGAGTTGAATAATATATACACTAACCCAAGCTCAAAAATACAAAAAACCTGTATTGATACAATGTTTAATGAAAATTATTTAGTAAAAAAACTTGATAATTACTCAATTTTCATGAAAAACAATGTTCTTTGTAAATATTTTAGTAAACCAAAAACTAAAACAGACAAAATTTTAGCCTTGCTACAATATAAATCAATACTTTTTGCCAGAGAACTTGCTGATAGAATTTTTTTATTACAAAATTTTACCCAAATTAACAAAGCAAACAAAATTTTCAAAAAAATAGAAAACAAACCTAATGAATACATAGAAGAACTTGCTAAAATCGGAAATTCTATCAACGATAAATATATTATAATAAACAACGAAGACCAAATTTTAGAACGAGTAGCGAAATCAAAAAACTCTACAATATTCGTTTTAAATCATCCCAATTATCATAAAGACAAATTTATTTACGTAATTATAAATTCAATTTTAAATAAACTCTATGTTAAAGAAAACAAACAAGCTCAATGTCCTGTACCAAAAATTCTTGTAAGTAGAAATATGTTAAAAATTGTACATAATAAAATTGGCAATATATATAAAAAAATGGGATTAACCCCTATTGATGCATCATTACAAAATAAAGACAGCAATTTTAATGCCATTTCAATTCATTCTTTACTAAAAGATTTTGTAAATAACAAAGCAAATATTTTTATTTTTCCGGAGGGCAACAATTCTTCTTACCAAGATAAACCTCTAGAAGAAAGATTACAAAATGGAGTTGCTAATTTTGTAAAAAAATCGGTAAATAATAAAAGAAGTGTCCGCGTTGTGCCTGTAAGTATTCAATACACAAAAGAAAAAAATAATTTAGGTAAAATTTTCATAGGCAAACCTTTATTTTTCAGGAAACGAAAAAATGAAATAATTTATACCGACGGACAAAGAAAACAAAAAATTAAAACAACCGAATACAAAAATTCAACTCCTGAAATCTTAAACACAATTTGCCAAAGCATGAAATTCGGTCTGAAAAAAGTAAAAGACTTAAATTAACCCCCTAATCAGCATTAAATCGTATTTTCCTAAGTTCTTGTTGCTTTTTAAATATAAACATTTTAATTGTTGAATAATATCCTATTGCTAAAACAGCAGCAGCCGTTACCCAAGCAATAGGACCAGCATAAAATACTCCAAAATATCCAATTCTCGTCGCAAGAAATATTGCAGCAAAAGCTCTCATTAAAAGTTCGCCAATTGAAGCCAATAATGGAATTGTAGCTCTTCCAAGACCTTGCAGTGCATTTCTATAAATAAAAATTTGTGCTAGGAAGAAATAAAATAATGAGCTTATAAATAAATAATCATGGGCTAATTTTACTATTGAATCATTACCATTACCTATAAATATTCGAACTAAATTTCCACCATAAAAATGCATTATAAAAGCCATAAAAAGACTAAGTCCGATATTTATTAAAGAAGCTCTTTTAACCCCATATCTTATTCTTGAAAAATTATTAGCCCCAAAATTTTGAGCAACAAATGTTGCCAAAGCAACCCCAAAAGAAATCATTGGTAATGTTGCCATTTGCTCAATTCTAAGAGCCGCAGTAAAAGATGCTATAACATCAGCACCAAAAGAATTACAAACTGTTTGAATTATTAAAATACTTAAACCTAATATTGCAAACTGCATAGCCATTGGAAGTCCAACTTTTAAATGTTCTAATGCAAATTTATAATCTTCGCTCCAATTAAAAAACCAATCAGATTTTTTTAAATGAAGAATTGGAAAATGTTTTTTTACATATAAAAGACACAATATAACTGAAATTCCCTGAGATAATACTACTGCAATAGCAGAACCGGCAACTCCCCAATGAAATTTTAAAATAAATAAAAGCGCTAAAAATATATTCAATACAGAAGCGATAATAAGACAATATAAAGGAGTCATACTATCACCTAAAGCTCTTATAATACTTGCTAGCATATTATAAAAAGTTACAACCATTAATCCATAAACAATAATTTGAATATAATCAAAAGCATCCTTAAAAATTTCAACAGGAACATTCATCCAAATCAGAATATATTTCATCAAGACAGAACAAACTATAGTAAATAAAGCTGTAAAAACAAATCCTAAAATACAAGACATAGTAACAGATTTTCGAACCCCTTGATAATCTTTAGCCCCAAATCTTTGTCCTGTAATTACTGAAAATCCATTTGTAAGACCGACTAAGATAAACATTATAAGAAAAAACAAGGGAGAAACTGCTCCAACAGAAGCCAAAGCATTAATTCCCAATGTTCTACCAACAATAATAATATCTGCTATATTATAAAATTGCTGAAATATATTCCCAATAAGCAAAGGAATAGAAAAAAGCAACATTAATTTTACAGGAGCTCCCTTTGTCAAATCATTAATCATTTCGTCTAGCCTTTTTTATTATTACAATAAATTTCTTTTAATCTATAATAACAAAAAAAGGAGAAGATGCTATGTACAATATTAAATTAAAAGGTATTAATAAAAACGGAGAAGAAAAAAACTTTTCCCTAAACGATTTTAAAGGTAAAAGAATTGTTTTATATTTTTATCCAAAAGATAATACATCAGGCTGCACTCAAGAAGCTTGCAACTTTAGAGATAATATAAATAGAATTACCTCATATGCAGAAGTTGTTGGAGTAAGTCCTGATAGTATAAAAAGTCATTTAAATTTTCGAGATAAACAAGATTTGAATTTCATACTACTTTCAGACGATGAACATAAATTAGCAGAAGCTTTTCAAGTTTGGAAAGAAAAAACAATGTACGGTAAAAAATATATGGGAATCGAACGCTCAACTTTTGTAATATCTCCTGATGGTGAAATTGAAAAAGAATGGAGAAAAGTTAAAGTAAACGGACACGTTGATGAAGTTATTAATTATTTAACAACTCCCTCTTCCAACTAAAATAGAAATAAATTGCAAGAAAAAAGTAAACACTCCACATAATAATTGTGGAGTATACTTTTTCTCCACCTAATGCAATATTAATCCACATGATTGCACTTAAACCATTTACAATCATCCAAAAAATCCATTGTTCAATACATCTTTTTACTGTTAAATACATGCCTGTTATAGAAAAAATAGTAGTAATTGCATCAAAAAAAGGATTTTTATCTTTTAAATAAATCAATATAAATGAAAACAATATTGAACTTATTGTTGAAATAATTAATAAATTAAAAAATGTTTTTTTATCCAACTGACTTTTTTTAATTTCAAATTTTCCCCTCTTTAAATTCATCTTCCACTTAAAGAAACCTAAAATTTGCATCGGAACATAATAAAACAAATACAAAATTAAATTTCCCCATAAAAAATTGTTATAAGAAAGATAAATATAAAAACCTGATCCTGATAGTCCAAATAAATAACAAATAGGATTTCCTTTACCAGCAAGAACAGTATAAGTAATTCCAAAAAATGCAGATAATAAAGCAGGGACACTATCTTTAAAAACCAAAAAATTAACCAAAAGAACAAAATAAACTAAAAAAAGAAAACAAAGTTCAAAATTTTTACAAAATTTTAGTTTAATAAATCTCATATTTATGTTATCTAATAAAAATAGATGAAAGTAAATTCAAATAGGGATATCTCATTCAAAGGATTTTATAACAATAAAGCTTTAAAAAAGAGCTTGGAATTTGCCGCCGATTATGGGGCAATGTTTGCAGCAACAACAACTTTAGCACTTTCGACATTCGCTCGACCAGCTGCAATAATGCTTGCCCCGCATACAGATAAAGAAAACAAAAAATTTGCCTGTGCTAAATCACTAGCATCATCAGTTGCCCAATTTATATTAACATTTATTATTGCAACCCCAATGGGAAACGCCATCAAAAACATTGATAAAAATCCTAACAAATTTTTAAAACCAGAAACCATTAATAATTTACAAAAAACAAGTAAAAATTTAGTAGAATCAAAAAATTATGAATTTGCTACTCAATTATTCAAATTAGGTTCAGGATTAATTGTCTCAATTCCCAAAGCAATACTAACAGCCGCCTGTATGCCATTTATTCTCCAAAAAATTTTCCACAAACCCAAACGCTCTAAAAATAAAGAAAATTCTGAAACAAACAACATAAATTTCAAATCAAAAGGTTCAGAAAAACTTTCAAAAGGTATCGGAAAAATTCTGGATAAAAAATGGCTGCAAAACTTCAGCGAAAAATACAAAGATAGCAATTTCGTAATGCATATAGTAGCACTAACAGATGCCCTAACAACAGGAACATTTATCCACGAAGTCTATCGAAGCGAAAATATAGAAGAAAGAAGAAAAAAGGCGGTAATGTATAACGCGGGAATATCAACAGCTTTAAGTATTGGAACCGGATATCTGGCAGACAAATTAATGGATAAACCAACAGAAAAATTTATAGAAAAATTCAAAAACGCAAACAAAGGTCAACCAAATTTAGAAAAACAACTACTCGGTATAAAAGTAGCAAAACCAATTTTAATAGTCGGAAGTGTATATTATATGATAATTCCATTTATCTCAACAATTTTAGCAGATATAGCCGACCACGATCCAAGATTTGATTTACCACATAAAAAACATAAAAATCTAAACAAGAAAATCTAACTTAAATTTGTTTCACAATTCCCATAAAACTGATTTAATATGGTAAATTTTTTAACCTTACTAGACTCTTTAATAATTCTTGCAGAAGAATTTGTTAATAGAACCTGATTTTGTACACACTCAAAACCTCTATCCATAAAATCCTGTTCATCCTGTTGACCTGTTTGAGTGTATTTTTTAGTTCTTATAAACAAATTAAATTTCTTATTTCTTTTACTAACTTGCGAAAATGCAAAACTTATAATTTCATCCAAATTCAAATCAATCCAAGAAGATTTATAAATATCAAGAATATAATTAATTCCATCAGAAGATTTAATTGAAATATAAGCAGTAATATTTTTTGATTTTTTATTTTCAATTACATATCTATATTCAACAAAATCAGCTAACCCCTTAAAAATAATTTCCTTAAACTCTCTTGCATCTTTACTTAAAAGTGTTCTAAAATGCGGCAAAAGCGATTCATTATATAAATTAGCAACTAATGGAGCATCAGAAGCTTTAAACTCTCTATAATCTTTTTTATTAAAATCTCCAAACTCAAAATTTTTAATTTCCCAAACTTTTTCATAAGAAATTTGAGTAAAATTACATCTTGAAATAAAAAGCTTAATTAATTCAGGCAAATAATCATCAACTTTTACAATAAAAGAAGTAGTTCCCATTGCCTTATATTTAGATACAACAAACTGAATAAGTTCCGCAGCATCTTCATAACAATTTTCTTCAAAAAATAATCTTTGAATTTTCATTTTCTTTTGAGGACATCTGCTTGGAGAAACCGTAATTAACCCTTTAATCTCATCTTTATCTTTTAGAACATAAGATTCAGGTAAAAACTTTAATTTTAAAGGTAAAAAATAATGCAAAGGTAAAAACGGATTAAACATAATATTATTTATCCTAGCTTCGTTATTATTAAGAAACGAAATCATTTCTTGCATATTTTTCTTATCAAAATAATAAAGCTTTCTAATTCTTCTCATAAAAAGATTATATCACATAAACAACAACCATACTAAAGGATGAGTGCAAAGGTTAATAAAATTTGATAGAATAAAATAAAGTGTAGGAGGTTTATATGTCAATTGATGACGCTTTGGTAATGATATTAGCAGGAGGAGAAGGGAAAAGATTATTTCCACTAACTCAAGAGAGAGCAAAACCAGCAGTACCATTTGGAGGTAGATACAGAATAATAGATTTTGTTCTAAATAATTTTATCAACTCAGGATTTTTCAAAATCAAAGTGTTAACTCAATATAAATCAGATTCTTTAAACAAGCATATTTCAAAAGGCTGGGCATTATCACCATTTTTAAATCAATACGTAGATTTAGTCCCTGCACAAATGCGAACAGGTGGAGCTTGGTATCAAGGAACAGCAGATGCAGTTTACCAAAATGTATTTCATATACATGACGAAGAACCAGATTACGTTTGTGTATTTGGCGGAGATCACATTTATAAAATGGATGTTGGACAAATGCTTGATTTTCATAAAGACAATAATGCCGACCTAACAATTTCAGCAATTCCAATTCCAATAGAAGAAGCTTCTGAATTTGGAATTATTGAAGTTGATGAAAATTGGAGATTAACAGGATTTGTAGAAAAACCTCAAACTCCGCCTAAAGCAATGCCAAATAATCCCAAAATGTGCTTAGCATCAATGGGGAATTATATTTTTAACAAAGATATTTTACTAAATGCCTTAGAAGAAGATTCAAAAATACAAGAATCTAACCACGATTTTGGGAAAAATGTTATACCAATGTTATTAAATCAAGGTAAAAATATCTTTATCTATAACTTCCACGAAAACCATTTTCCAGGGATTACAGAAAAAGAAAAAGGCTACTGGAGAGATGTAGGTTGTATAGATGCCTACTGGCAAGCAAACATGGATTTACTTGATTATGAACCTGAACTAAATTTGTATTCAAAAGAGTGGCCAATAAGAACATTTAATTATAACTATCCACCTGCAAAATTCATATGGCAGCAAGGAGATAGGGTTGGAATGGCAACAAACTCAATGGTTTCCGAAGGTTGTGTAGTATCAGGTGGGATGATTTCAAGATGTATACTTTCTCCTAAAGTCAAAATCAACAGTTACTCACAAGTAACCGACAGTATTTTAATGGAAAACGTAAATGTTGGCAGATACTCTGAAATCAGAAAAGCTATAATTGATAAAAATGTTGATATTCCTCCATATACTAAAATCGGAATAAAAAGAGAAGAAGATTTAGCAAGAGGATTTTATGTATCTGAAGGCGGTGTTACGATTGTCCCTAAAAATGCAAGATTAAATTAAATTAAATTTTACTATAAAAAGCCTCTGTAATATAAAAATTACAGAGGCTTTTAAGTTATTAAAACTAAGCTCTTGTTTTAATTTCTTCTTCAATTTGAGCAATAAATTCATCTACCGAAATAGTTCCGATTTGCCCAACACCGCGTTTTCTAACTGCAACAGCATTAGCTTCAATTTCTTTATCACCAATTACACATACGTAAGGAATCTTTTTATCTTGTAAAGATTCTCTAATTTTGTAATTCATTGATTCAGATCTATCATCTAATTTTGCTCTAATTCCTAGCGCACGCATTTTTTTGTATACTTCTGCTGCAAAATCTGCGTGTTTTTCATTAGAAATTGGAACAATAGCAACTTGAGTTGGAGCAAGCCATGTAGGGAAAGCCCCTGCATAATGTTCAATTAAAATACCGTGGAATCTCTCCATAGAACCAAAGATAACTCTGTGTAACATTACAGGAGTTTTCATACTACCATCTTTATCTTGATATTTAATACCAAATCTTTCAGGTAAGTTAAAATCAAGCTGAATAGTTGCACATTGCCAAGTTCTTCCAATAGCATCTTTGACTTTGAAGTCTATTTTAGGACCATAGAATGCACCATCACCCTCGTTGACGTCATATTTCATTCCACGCTTATCCATTGCTTCTTTTAGCCCAGCTTCAGCAAGTTCCCAATTAGCTAATTCACCAACATAACTTTCAGGACGAGTAGATAATTCAACTTCAAAATTCATCTTGAAAATATCCATTGTATCAGCTACAAAATCAATAATTTCATTAATTTCGCTAACTAATTGTTCAGGAGTACAGAAAATATGAGCATCATCTTGAGTAAACCCTTGAACACGAGTTAATCCAGCTAAAGCTCCTGATTTTTCTTTTCTATACACAGTTCCTAACTCTGCCATTCTTAGAGGTAAAGAACGATATGAATGTCTATTTGCTTGATATATCAAAATATGGAACGGACAATTCATAGGTTTCACTACAAATTGTTCATCTGAATCTTCTTCTTTTTGAATAAAGAACATATTTTCTTTATAGTGATCCATATGTCCTGAAATTTCCCAAAGTTTTGATTTAGCAATTTGAGGAGTATTAACAATTACATAACCGCGTTTTCTATGTTCACTTCTCCAATAATTTTCAATTTCTTCTCTTACAATTGCAAGATTTGGATGCCATAAAACAAGTCCTCCTCCAATTTCTTCTCTTACAGAGAATAAATCAAGCTGAGTTCCTAATTTTCTATGATCACGTTTTTCAGCTTCTTCTAAGAATGTCAAATAATCTTGTAAATCTTCCTTATTCCAATATGCAGTTGCATAAATTCTTTGAAGCATTTTATTTTTTTCATTACCACGCCAGTAAGCTCCTGCAACTTTCAAAAGCTTAATCGCATTCCCTTTAATATATGATGTATTAGGAATATGAGGTCCCGCACATAGGTCATTAAATAAAACATTTCCATCTTTATCTTTTGTTAAATAAAGAGTCGGATTATCATTTCTGTGCTCTTCCAATAACTCTGCTTTATAAATCTCACCTTCAGATTTAAATTCAGCAATTTTAGCATCTACATCTTTTACTTCATATCTTTCAAACGTCAAATTTTGTTTGATGATATTTTTCATTTCTTCTTCGATTTTAACTAAATCATCTTGAGTAAACGCATACCCGTCTGTTAAATCAAAGTCATAATAAAATCCACTGTCTGTAGCTGGTCCGATTGCTAACTTTGCTTGAGGAAACAGCTTTTGTACAGCTTGTGCCATGATGTGTGAGCAAGAGTGCCTTAGCACGCTCAAAGTTTCTTTGTTTTTTTCCATTTTTCTTCTTTCTGTCCTTTTAGGCTCTTTGGTAAATTAAATTTAAAATAATAACATTTATTCTAAAATTTACCAGGCTCTTGGGGTGGACCCCCCTAACTATTCACTTCATTAGTGTAACATAAAAACTTTTAATTTATGTTATAATCTCTTTATGAAAAAATTATTAATCTTAAGTGTTCTTACATATTTTATATTTTCAACTTCTGTTTTTGCAACAACTTCTACTGATTATTTACAAGAAGTTTATTCCAGAACTTGTAACAAGGAAGTTACAATAAAATCAAAGAAAGAATTCATAGATAAATACGAACAACGACTAGGAGATAAATTTATTTCTTCCATAGTCTATGGAGAAGCCGATTTTAAAATCAAAGGTGCTCGGAAGAAAAGAGTTTCTTATGTTTGTATGTTAGAAAACGATTGTACTCCAATTTGGGGCTATATTTTACCTAGATAAAACTTCTTAAATTTGCTATTAACAGCATTTTATATTATCATTAACTAAGTTAACTTAACAATGGAGCTTTATGGAAGTAGATTTAAAACTTATTTTTAACTTATTTTTTATAACATTTTTGTTATTTTTAAATGGTTTTTTTGTAGCAGCAGAATTTGCACTTGTTGGAGTTAGAAAAACAAGAATTGCGCAACTTTCAAATGAAGGAAATTTCAATGCAAAACTTGCTTTAGATGCTTTACATCATATTGATAGATATATTGCAGCCGTTCAATTAGGTATTACGATATCAAGTTTAGGAATCGGTTGGGTTGGAGAATCTACTCTTGCAAGAATAATTCATCCATTATTTCTATTCTTACCGGAAAAACTTGATATGTTTGCTACACACACTGTTTCTGTAACAATAGCATTCGCTATTATAACAATTTTACACGTAGTAGTCGGAGAATTAATGCCAAAATCTATTGCATTGCAAGATCCTGAAAAAACAACTCTATGGGTTGCAAAACCAATGTATATTATTACAAGGTTATTTGCACCAATGGTATTTTTATTAAATGGTCTTGGAAATTCTCTTTTAAAACTAATTAAAATAGAACCTGCGACATCACACCATATGGTACACACCACTGAAGAGTTAAATATGTTAATTGATGCTAGTTGCAAAGGCGGTGTCATAGATGAAAAAGAAGCTGAAATGATTCAAAATGTTTTCAAATTTTCAGACCTAACAGCTTCTCAAATTATGATTCCAAGAACAGACATGATTTGTGTTCCGCTTGATATAGAATTAAATGATTTAAATAGTTTATTAATTGAAAATCAATACACAAGATATCCTGTATATGATAAAGATTATGATCACATTATAGGGTTTATACACGTAAAAGACATCTATCCTTTGATGGTTAATAACCAAAAAATAGATATCTCATCGCTTTTACGTCCAATATTTCAAATCCCTGAAACAATGCCTGTAAAAAACTTAGCTATGGAATTTCAAAAAAGCCATTCCCAAATCGCAATTGTATTAGATGAATTTGGAGGGACTAGCGGGCTTGTAACATTAGAAGATGTTATGGAAGAAGTTTTTGGAGAAGTTCAAGATGAATTTGATAATGAAGAAGAATCTGATGTTAAAGTATTAAGCGACAAGTGCTATGAAATTTGCGGAAAAATGCGAATGGACGAATTTTGTGAATATTTTAATGTTAATTTATCAGACGAAGATGTTAATACAATAGGCGGATACTTCGTTAAAAACTTAGGTAAAATTGCTCAAGAAAACGACGAAATTGAAGATGAATGCTTCAAATACTGTGTTTTAAAAATGGATTCCCAAAGAATCGATAAACTCAAAATAGAAAGAAAAAATCAATCCGATGAAGAACTATAAATCTTAGCTTCAACCTCTTTGTGCGGAATAATTAAATTTTCCATAGAATTCATTAACTGAGCTTGTGTTTCAGCTTGTATAAAATTTCCACCAGTCACATTTGCAGTACATTTAAGCTGTGCTAAATCGTCTTTATCATGCACATTAAAAGCAATAACATCAATTTTTATGTCCTTTCTTTCCTTAACCAAATCAATAGAAAAATCGCACGGACTCTCATCACAATTTTCGCCACCATCTGTTAATAAAATAATATGTTTCATTCCATCATACCCTGCGAAATCCTCTTTTACTGCTTGTTTAAGAGAATAAGTAATAGGTGTCATGCCTCTTGGGCGTAATTTAGACATACTTTGCATTATTGAAGCAGAATTAACAAAACCCAAAGGGACAAGAAGCTCAGAGCTTCTACAAGCATTATATGCAATAAGATTACAAGTATGACCATAAACCCGTAAACCAACTTTTGTTTGTGGTGAAATTTGAGGAAGAATATAATCCATAGTTTCTTTTACCAAATTCGCCTTAGTTTTATGGTTAAGAAATTCTCCCATACTATTAGAATAATCAACAACAAAAAGAACTTTATCTCCATTTTTTTCATATTGATAATTATCACTATCATATAAATTATACGGAGAATCCGAAGAATATACATTATAATTACTTATAATTCCAAATAAAAAAATTATAATAGGCAAAAAAATTACTAAACGAACAAAATTAACAGATACTTTCATACTAATAATTTAAATTTAATATAAAATATATCTATTCCCCATCTAAACAAATTTTTATTAACAAATTAAAATATCATCAAAGTTTAATTAATATTTTAATTCACACTACAACACAGTCCCAAATCTTAGGTTATTTGAAATCTAAACACTAAATTTGAGAAAAAGTTATTATAACTACTTACTTTTAAGAATTCTTACCTTTTCTTTTATAATAATCTTCAATAAATCCGGTATTAAATTTACCGCTCATAAAGACTTCATCCTCAACGATTTCTTGATGGAAAGGTATAGTTGTTTTAATCCCCGTAACAACATATTCTTTTAATGCTTGATACATTCTACGTCTTGCTTCGTTTCTATTTTCACCCCAGCAAATCAATTTACCAATCATTGAATCATAATAAGGCGGAATTGAATATCCAGGATACACGTGAGAATCAACTCTTATACCAAAACCTCCCGGAGCAAAATATCCGTCAATTTTACCTGGACAAGGCATAAAATCATTATCAGGATCTTCTGCATTTATTCTACATTCGATAGCATGTCCTCTTAATAAAACATCATCTTGTGTATAACCTAATTTTTGTCCTGAAGCAACAAGAATTTGTTCTCTTACAATATCAATTTGAGAAATCATCTCTGTAACACAATGCTCCACTTGAACTCTTGTATTCATTTCCATAAAATACCATTTGCCATCATGGTCAAGTAAGAATTCACAAGTTCCAGCGCCTTCATATCCAATAGCTTTTGCAGCTCTAACCGCAGCCGCTCCCATCTCTTTTCTTGTTTTTTCATCAATTGCAGGAGATGGTGCTTCTTCTAATAATTTTTGGTGACGGCGTTGAATTGAACAATCTCTTTCGCCTAAGTGAATAACATTTCCAAAAGAATCACCTAAAATTTGAACTTCTATATGTCTAGGATTTTCTAAGAATTTTTCCGCATAAACACCAGGATTTCCAAAGAATTTTTCTGCTTCTTGTTGGCACAAAGTCATGTTAGACTCTAATTCATCATCACTTCTAACAATTCTCATACCCTTGCCACCGCCACCTGCTGTAGCTTTTAGAATTATAGGATAACCCGCTTTATGAGCAAATTCTCTTGCTTGTTCTACACTTTCTAATAAACCTGTTCCAGGAGTTACTGGAACATTATTTTCGATCATTGTTTTTCTTGCAGTAGCTTTATCACCCATTTTACGCATTGATTCTGCTGATGGGCCGATAAATTTGATTCCGTGCTCAGTACAAATATCAACAAAATCAGCTCTTTCTGACATAAATCCATAACCCGGATGAATTGCATCGCAACCCGTCATTAATGCTGTTGATATAATTGCTGGAATACTTAAATAACTTTGAGAGCTTGGTGCAGGACCTATACAATACGCATCTGTCGCTAATCTTACATGTAAAGATTTTGCATCAGCCTGTGAATATATTGCAACTGTAGGAATTCCTAATTCTCTACAAGCTCTTATAACTCTTACTGCGATTTCGCCTCTATTTGCTACCAATACTCTTTTAAACATATTCCTATTCCTTATAATCAGTAAATATTCACTATTCACCAATCACTATTCACTATTCACTAATTATTCTACATACATTAAAACTTGACCAAACTCTATTGGATCACCATTTTTAACGCAAATTTGAACAACTTTACCAGAATGTTCTGATTTTATTTCGTTCATTAATTTCATTGCTTCAATAATACATACAACATCACCGGCCGCAATAGTAGAACCTACTTCAACAAAAGGAGCAGCATCAGGTGAAGATGCAGCATAAAAAGTTCCTACCATAGGTGATGTAATTGCTTTTCCTCTTACTTCAGGTTCTTTTGTCGCTGCAGCTTGCGGAGCCGAAGCTACTGGAGCTTGTGGAGCAGATACTACAGGTTGCGCTGCAGGAGCTGAAACCATGTTTACTTCCGGTAAATCTTTTCTTATAGTAATAGCTTGTTCGCCATCTTCTAAAGAAATTTCTGTTAAACCATTATCTGCAATTATTTTTGCTAATTTTTCTATATAATCTGATTCAAATTTCATTATTTTCTCCTTTGAAGATTTAAAAAATTTAGGAGCTAAGAAGAAGCTATATTATAAATTCTCCTAAACTCCTAAACTTATTCACTTCTAAACTCTATCTAAATATTCATTACTTCTGGTGTCTACTCTAATTACATCACCATTTGAAACGAAAAATGGAACTTGTACAACAGCACCTGTTTCTAATGTTGCAGGTTTTGTTCCGCCTTGTGCAGTATTTCCTTTTTCTGATGGAGGAGTATCAACTACTTCTAACTCTACGTGTGCAGGAATATCTACACCAATAATTCTTTTGTCATGCATTAAAACTTGTACAATCATATTTTCTTTTAAGTATTTAACGCCATCTCCTACTTGAGTTTCATTTAATTGAAGTTGTTCATATGATTCGTTATCCATCATAACGTAATCTTTTCCTTCTTTATATAAATATTGCATTTCTCTACGATCTAACATAGCTTTTGCAACTTTTTCACCAGCTCTGAATGTTTTTTCAATTACGTTACCTGATTCAACGTTTTTAAGCTTTGTTCTTACAAAAGCTGCACCTTTTCCAGGTTTTACATGCAAAAATTCTACAACAGTCCATAAACCATTATCTAACTCTAATGTTAAACCGTTTTTCAAATCATTTACTGATATCATACCGACTCCTTAAAATTCATATCTAATACTTATCTATTCTTATTTTGATACTAACATAAATGATTTTTTCTCGCAACTCTTCCCAAAAAGCGATTATTTTAGCCTCCTGGCTTATTTTTAAATTTTTACTTGGCAAATTAAATTTTTTAATTATAATAAAAAAACACCCTAACTTTAGGGGGAGGAAATATACACTGTCCGAAAGGTATTATTATGATTACTAATAATCTCGCATTTTTATCCCAAAATTCCAGAGCAAAAAATAATTTATCTAAAAATAATACGACTAATCCTCAAAGAATTGCTATTAAACATAAATTTCAAGCAAAGCTTAAGCAATCTCATATGAATTTATTTAATTTTATAAATGACGATTTTAGTTTTTTTAAGAAATAAGAGTTTGAGCAAATTTAAGCGATTCTTCTGTTACTTCGCCGCCTGCTAATTCTGCAATAGCTTTTAATTTTAATTCGCCATTTAATATTGAAATATTTACATTTGTCGAATTTTCTTGGGTTTTCTTTACGTAAATATGTTTATCTGATTTTGAAGCTATTATTGCCTGATGGGTTATCATTATGATTTGCATGTATTTTGATAATTCTTTGACTTCATCTGCTACTGATTGAGATGTTTTACCGGAAATTCCAGTATCTATTTCGTCAAAAATAACCGTATCAATATTATCGCTTTGAGCAAATATTGTTTTTATAGCAAGCATTACTCTTGAAATCTCGCCTCCTGAAGCGACTTTTGCTAAAGGTTTTAAATCTTCGGAAATATTTGTTGAAATCAAGAATTCTACTTTATCAATTCCGTTTATTGTCAAATCTGTTCTTTCAAAATCTATTGCAAATTTTACTTTTGGAAGCTCCAATTTCTCTAACTTTTCAACAATTAATGAAGATAAAACTTTTGCATAATTTTTTCGCTCAGAAGAAATTTCTTCTGCCAATATTTCTAATTCTCTTTTCTTTATTTGTATATTTTGCTCTAATTCTTCTATATTTTGAGTTGAAAATTCTATTCCTTCTAATTCTTTTCTTAAATTTTCTCCTTGAGAGATTACTTTTTCTAAACTTCCACCATATTTTCGTTTTAATTTTTCTAATAAAAATAGGCGTTCTTGAATTGTATTAATTCTTTCTTCATCATTATCTAAAGAACTTGAATAATCTCTTAAAGTTGAACCTAAAATTTTTGTTCTTTCAATCAAATCTATAAGTTCACTTTCATATTCCTCTAAACTACTATCCATTGAAACGGCCTTAGTTAAATTTGTTTTTATTTGTATTAAACCATCTAAAATTGAACTATCATCTCCGGATATTGACCAATAAGATGAACCTGTTAAATCTTTTAATTTCTCTACATTTTCTAAAATGCTTAATTCATTTGTCAATTCTTCATCTTCATTTATTGATATTATTTGAGCCTCATCTATTTCATTTACTTGAAATCTTAAAAAATCAATTTGCTCTTCCGTTTTATTAGCAGAATTTTTCAATTCTTCTAATTTAGATAACATATTTTTATAACTTATAAATTCTTCTCTATATTTATCCAGTTTTACTCCACAAGTATTTTTAGTATATGAATCCAATAATGTTATATGATATTTTGGTTGTAAAAAAGAATATGTTTGATGTTGAGAATGAATATCCAAAAATAATTCCCGAAAATTTTTCATAAACTCTTGATTAACCAAACATCCGTTTATTCTAGAACGTGAAGCTGTTGGAGTTATTTCTCTGGATAAAATTATTTCTTCACCTTGATCATCTATTCCGTTTTCTTTAAATAATTCAGACAAATCCTGCTTTTTATTAATAATTGTTAATTCTATTATAGCTTTATCTTTACCATTTTTTATAACTTCCTTAGAAACTTTTGCTCCAAAAGCTATATCAATAGCATTTATCAAAATACTTTTTCCAGCCCCTGTTTCGCCGGTAATAATATTTAAACCGCCAGAAAATTCTAATTCTAATTCATCTATTAATATATAATTTTTAATAAATATTTTTGATAACATATCCTAATTACTCTTCCACACTATGATTTTCATCAAAATCTTCTACTTCATCGTCCTCTTGAATTTGATTATCTTCTTCTAGTTCATCTTCTGAAACATCTTCAAATTCATCATTAAATTCTTCTTCATTGAATTCATTTTCTTCAACATTATCTTCTTCAAAAGTTTTTTCTTCAGCTTCCATACTATCAACATTTTCTTCTTGATAATCTTCAATTTTGTTTTGAGGAAGTAACGTTTCTTTTCCTAATTTAGATTCTACATATTTAAGTTCTTCTTTAATATTTTTTTTAGGAAAAGTTAAAGTATAGGGATTTTCTAAAGCTGAATTTAAATTCTGATAATATTCATTCATTTGTCCAATATATTTATAAACTCTTGCAAGACAATAATATAAATCCCCATTTGCTTCTTTAGAAAGTTGAGTATGCAAAATTTCTAAAATTTCGTCTATATTATTTTCTTTTAAACAAATTTTTGTCAAAAGCTCATAAGCTTGAATATCATTAGAATTATATTGAATAGTTTTTAATAAATAATTTTTTGCTTCCTCCAAATTTCCTGATTTAAAAGCGATAGAAGCTAAATTATAATATGCCCAACTATAATCAGGTGATATCTCTAAGACTTTATTATAACTTTGAATTGCAAAATTCGTTAACCCCTCTTCTTGATAAATATAACCTAAATAAAAATACGCAAAAACATCATTCGGATTTAATTCAACAGCTTTTTGAAAATTATCCATTGCTAAATGTTTTTCTTCTTTTTTAAAGTAACAAAGCCCGATATTAAAATAACAATTTCCGTCTTTATTATCTGTTTCAAGAACTTTTTTAAAAACAAAAATAGCATCATCCCATTGATTTAATTCAACTAAAACTTCCCCCAAATTATAATAAAAATCTTCTTGAGGAGAAATTTGAAGAGCTTTTTCGTACATTTCTTTGGCTTCTGGAAATTGTTTTAATTTTTCATATACAATTCCAAGATTATAATAAAGTTCTGCATCTTCCGGAAAATATTTTATTAAATATTTCAAATTTCCTTCTGCTTCTTTATTAAAACCTTGATTTACTAATAAAATAGAAAGTTCTCTTCTTGCTTGAAAATTTGAAGGATCGTTTTTTAATAAATTTTGTAACGTTTCAATATCATAACCCATATTCTGATTATAACTTAAAATTTATTGAACTCAATTAAAAATTGTTGTAATATAAATGAAAAAGATTGTGAGGTATATTGTGCAAGGAAAAGCTTTTAAATTTGGAGATAACATTTCAACAGATCACATTGCACCGGGAAGATTATTCCATTTGCGTTCTGATTTAAATGAATTTGCAAAGCACGTTTTAGAAGATGCGGATGAAAATTTTGCAAAAAGTATGTCAAAAGGAGATTTTGTCGTTGCAGGTAATAATTTTGGACTAGGTTCTTCAAGAGAGCATGCTCCACAAATTATTAAAATCGCTGGAGTTGGAGCTGTTATTGCAAAATCTTTTGCAAGAATTTTTTATAGAAATGCTATCAATATTGGTTTATTAGCAATTGAATGCGATACTGATGGTATTGATGCAGGTGATGAATTAGATTTAGATATAAAAGCCGGCACGTTAAAAAATCTCACAAAGGGTACAATTATTGCAATAGAGCCATTACCTGATGTTATGATTAAACTTCTTGAAGATGGCGGATTAATTGAACACATTAAGAAAAATGGCGATTTAATTTTAGGATAATAGGAGATTATATGTCTGATACAAAAGAAAATTTAGTATGTCCTGCTTGCGGAAATACAATGACAAAAATTTACGATGAAGAAAAAGGTATAAATATTGATATTTGTTTAGATGGTTGTGGCGGAATTCTTTTTGATAATCGAGAATTAGATAAATTTGATGAAAATATCGAAAATGCTGATACTATTTTAAAAGAAATCAAAAATAAAACTTTCCAAGAAGTAGATTCTACCGCAACTAGAATATGCCCTGCATGCAATACTCCAATGGTAAAAATGGGAGCAGGAATTGCAGGTGTTGAAATTGATTACTGCAATGTTTGTGGAGCTAAATTCTTAGATAATGGAGAACTTGAAAATATCAGAAATGGTATTAAAGCAGATATTTCTAACATAGATAATATTATTAATAACCTCTATCAAGATAATTTAAAAGATATAATTGGTGATAAAAACTATAATTCAGTAATTAAAAACTCGCCAAGACGTCAATTTTTTGAAAATCTAGTTAATTCTTATTTAAAAAAATAAAAAAAGGAGGATTTAAAAAATCCTCCTTTTTTTATTTATACTAACCTTCCAAAAAACTTCTTACTAATTCATTAACCGTTTTTGGATTTGCTCTTCCCTTAGTTTCTTTCATAACTTGACCAACAAAGAAACCTAATAAATTTGTCTTACCGTTTCTATATGCTTCAACTTGAGGCTGATTAGCTTCTATAATTTTTTGTACAATAGCTTTTATAGCTCCTTCATCAGAAATTTGACTTAAACCTTTTTTCTCAACAATTTCAGAAGCTTTTTCACCTTTTGTAATCATATCTTCTACAAGAATTTGTTTACCAATATTATTAGAAATTGTACCCTTTTCGATTAATGAAATTAATTCTGCTAAATTTTCAGGAGTTAATTTAGTTTCATTAATTTCTATTTTATTCTCTTTTAAGTAAGCAGCAATTTCACCCATCATAAAGTTTACAGCAATCTTAGCATTAGCCCCTAATTCCAAAACTTTATCAAAGAATAAAGCTAACGGCATTTGCTCAACTATAACAGATGCATCGTATTCGCTTAATCCAATACTCATATATCTTTGACGCTTAGCTTCCGGAAGTTCAGGCATTTTTGCTCTAATTTCTTCAACCCATTCTCTTGAAATTTCTAATGGCATTAAATCAGGCTCAGGGAAATATCTATAATCATGAGCATCTTCTTTTCCTCTCATTGAACGAGTTTCTCTCAAGTTATCATCCCAAAGTCTTGTTTCTTGAACAACTTGCCCACCTTCTTCAACAATTTCAATTTGTCTATCTATTTCATATTCAATAGCACGTTGTAAAGCTGAAAAACTGTTTACATTCTTAATTTCAGCCCTTGTTCCAAACTCTTTAGAACCTTTTGGCATTATTGAAATATTAGCATCACATCTCATTGAGCCTTCTTCTAAATTACCGTCACAAACGCCAAGATATCTTACTATATTTCTTAATTCTTCCATATAATTTCTAGCTTCTTCACTAGATCTCATATCAGGCTCAGAAACAATTTCTAATAAAGGAGTTCCGGCACGGTTTAAATCAACTAAAGATCCTGTAGCACCGTTAATACCTGCAGCACCTAAGTGAACCAATTTTCCTGCATCTTCTTCCAAATGAGCTCTTGTAATACCAATTCTTTTACCTTTAACATCAATATATCCATCTACACAAATTGGCTCATCATACTGAGAAATTTGATACCCTTTTGGAAGATCAGGATAGAAATACTGTTTTCTATCAAACTTACATCTGTTAGGTATCTTACAATTTAAAGCAAGTCCTAACAAAATACCCATATTAACACATTCTTTGTTCAAAACAGGTAATACACCAGGCATACCTAAAGTAATTGCACTAATCTGTGAATTTTGTTCATTACCAAATTCTGTTGAATCTGGTGCAAATATTTTAGATTTTGTTTTTAATTGTGCGTGAACTTCTAAACCAATCACTACTTCATATTTATCTCTTAAATCTGACATAATTTTTACCTCACTTAATAAAAATATTCTAACATAAACATTTTTAAATGTTTTTTATATGCTTGATTTCTATTTTTGGATTCAAAATAATCGAAATCGCATCTATTCTATATTTTTTATATTTTGGATTTTCTTGTAAATAATTAAATAGACCTTGTTTAATATGCTGATATTTTGTTTTTGTAATCGCTTCTAATGGAATACCTGTAGAATTTGAACTTCGAGTTTTTACTTCCACAAAAACAAGTACATCTTTTTCTTGTGCAATAATATCAATTTCGCAAATGCGAGAAAATCTTTTATTTGTCTCCAAAATCTTATACCCGATTTTATTTAAATAATTTAAAGCAATTTCTTCGCCTTGTTTTCCAACTGAAATATTCGTCATAAGTGTATCTTAACATAAATAGAGTTTTATCATTACCACCTTCTCAACTTATAAACTCCTAAACTAGTGAATAGTGACTGGTGAATAGTGAATAGAATTTTATTATTAACTTCTTCTAAACTCCTAAACTTATAAACTTCTTAACTAGTGAATAGTGACTGGTGAATAGTGAATAGAATTTTATTATTAACTTCTTCTAAACTCCTAAACTTATAAACT
>CALUUP010000028.1 GCA_944323985.1 Candidatus Gastranaerophilales bacterium
ATTAGAATTTTATTGTTAACTTCTTCTAAACTCCTCAACTTCTAAACTTATCCACTCATACTACGTCACCCTGAATTTATTTCAGGGTCTTATAAATTAGAAAGTAAAACTACAAACGTGTAAGATTTCGAAATAAATTCGGAATGACAAAATAAACGATTAAAAAGTCGAGTACCATTTTTAATTTAAATTGATGGAAAGAATTGCATCCTACTTGCTAAATATAAGTAGGTTGGGTGAAACACAACAAAAACTTCTATTCACTACTCACTCTTCACTAGTCACTAAATACAATATTTTGGTGCGAAGAATTGCACCATACGTACTAAGTCTAAAATGTAAAGTTTTGTAAACTTGTATTTTTTAAAAGTCAATTTTTAAAGAAAAAAAGACTTCATGAATATATAGGGAAAAAATAGGTTACTACAAAATTATAAGGTAGATGTAAGAATCATTTCGATTTGGGATTACTGAATTGTAATTAAAAAAAGAGATGTAGACTTATTGTATACCACAGAAAGGCAGGTTTTTATGTCAGGATATGCGATAGATAGCATAGGATTTAATCCATATCAATATGCTAACGATCAAGCTTTTTGGAATGCATACAATTCATACAATGTGAATTATAAAGGTGCAAACCAAACAGCAACAGCAGCAACGACAACTTCTCAACCTGCTGAAACAACAACAACTTCTCCTGCATTTAAAAGTTTACCAAAGGCAGATTATTCAGAATCTTCAAGTTCTAAAGGCTTAGTTGCCGGTGTTGTAGCTGCAGGACTTGGTGTTGCAACTTTAGTTTATGCAAGCAAAAGAGGTAATGGTGAAGGAATTAAAGCCGGATTTAGGAATATCTTTAACGGATTAAAAGGTTCTGTTTCTAAAGCTACGGATGAAGTAGCAGATGCTGCTGGAGATGTAGCTAAAGATAAGCTTAATAAATTAAAAATTATATATGAAAAAGGTAAACCTAAATTCTATGTTCCTGGCAAAACTGAAACAATTACTGATCCAACAGAAATTACTAATTTCTTGGAAAAGAATGCTAGATTAAAAGGTGTTAGAACAAAAACAGGTCAAACTACAATTCTTGATGGTACTTTTGAGCTAGTTGATGGAGGTATTAAAAATACAGTTACATTTAAAGATGGTAAAGTCACAGGACTTAATAATGGCACAAATGATATTTTAAATACTTTCTTTAAAGACGGACAAATAATTGATGGTTTAGATCCTACTAACCAAGCTTTTGCGGAAAAAATTCTTGAACAAATTTCAAAAGTACAAAAAGGTAATTTGACAAAAGCAGAATGGCAAGGTTTAACTAATATCAGATATCAAACTAAAGTTGGAGATAATTTATTAGAAGCAACTAGAGATGCGATAAATTCTAAGCCTAATAATATGAAATTAACCAGATTAAAAGCTTTAAATGAAAATTCTGACGAAGTTTTAGCTTATATAAGAGATATGCGTGATAAAGGAGTCGATATTTCTGCAATTACTCAAAAAGATTTCATTACTAACAATAAATTGCCAAATGGTTTTAAAGTCGGTGAATTTACATTTGATTTTGGAGCAGGAAAGAAAATTTTAGTCTTAGATGGCAAGCCTGTTGCTATGATTGAAGGCGGAAAGACTTATGATTTAAGTACAACAAAATTTAAAGCATTTCTTGAAAAAACTTCAAGTGATAAAAATAATGAAAAACTTATTATGGAATATATTGAAAAAGCTCTTAAAGATAATAAAATCCCTGAAGGTGCAACAATCGTTCAAGTATAAAATAATATTTCTCCTAATTAATAATATTCCAAGCCCCAAAATCAAAAGGGGCTTTTTATTATTTTAAAATTCTTTAGATTCCATTATAATATTTTGGTATGAAAAAGTTTTTATTATCTTTATTGGATTATATTTATAAGAAAAAGTGTTATTTTTGCTCTTCTTCCAAATATTCTCTAAAAATGTGTCCGAAGTGTTATCAAGAACTTGATTTTAGATCTATTCAGCCTATTAGAATTATTGAGGGAGTTAATATTTATTCTTGCGGGATTTATAATAAAAATTTGCAAAAATTAATTAGAGGATTAAAATACCACAATCAAAAAGAATTAGCATATTATCTTGCTAAATTTATGTATGAATATTTTATTCTATTAGATGATAAAAGGGATTTTCAGGTAGTTCCGACTCCTTTACATAAAAACAGGATTAAAAAGAGAAAATATAATCACATGGATTTAGTGGTTGAGGAGTTTTGTAAACTTTCAAATTTTGAGCCAAATTATGAGTTAATCAAAAGAATTAAGGATACAAAAGCTCAATATAAGCTTGCAAGATTAGAAAGAATGGAGAATTTAAAAGACGCTTTTGAAGTTAATATAGAAAAAAATCTTAATAAGCCTGTATTAATTCTTGATGATATTTCAACAACCGGTGCGACTTTTGAAGAGATGATAAAAACTTTGAAAAGTAAAAATATAAACACTATTTTATGTCTTGCAGCTTCAAGTCCTGACTAAAATATGTTAAAATAGGTATGTAAGTTTTAGGAGAGCTATGTTTAATAAAAAGAAAACAAATATGGAGCTTGAAATTTGTGAACAAACTAAAATTGTTCCTTATATTTTGATGAAATATATTGATCCGCAAACCGGTGAAATTAAGATTGATTTACCTCAAAATATAACAAAAATTATTTTAGTAGCTTCAGGTTCATCATATCATTGTGCAAGATTTGCGATTGAACTTATAGAGAAAATTTCTAAAATAGAAACAAGAGCGATTTATTCGAGCGAATTTTTATTAAAGAGTGTAATTCCGCATGATGAAAATACTTTGTACATATTCATAACTCAATCCGGAGAAACTTCTGATACTATAAAATCTTTAGAAAGAGTAAAATCAATTTCAAATTTACCGACTCTATGTATTACAAATAAAGAAAATTCAACCATTTGGAATTTATCGGATTATAAAGTTGCATGCTATGCAGGTGAGGAAAAAGGAATTGCTGCTACAAAATCTTTTACTTCACAAATGTTATGTTTAATTTTAATATCTCTAAAACTTATTGAAAATAGTAATGCCGATAAAAATTTAACTACGAGATATAAAAAATCATTATTTAGTATTCCTGCAACAATAGAAAAAGCTCTTGCAAAGAGAGAAGAAATAAAAAAACTAGCCAAAATCCTTGCAAAAGAAAAAAATATTGTAATTACAGCTGATGGAATTTCTTATTCTTTAGCTAAAGAAGCTGCTTTAAAAATTAAGGAAACTTCTTATAAAAATATTTCAGCCGCAATTTTAGGTGAATTTATGCACGGGCATGTTGCTGTTTTGAATAATAAATCAACCCTAATTTATATTTCTGTTGATAAAATTTCAGAGCGTTCAATTTTGAATCTTAAAAAAATAAAAGCCGACTATAATCCTAAGTTGGTTATAATCGGGTTGGTTGATAATCTACTTAATCCAAATTACATCATTAATATTGATTGTGAAAATGAAATTCAGCAACTTTTTGCGAATGTATTAATTATTCAACAACTTGCTTTAGAAATTGCATTAAAATTGAAACGTAATGTCGATCACCCTAAAGGTTTGCAAAAAGTTGTTAAAGATAAAATTTAACCTTCTGCGACTTCTTTACCTTTATATCTTGCTGATTTCGCATTCACTGCATAACATATTGTATTCAATTTTTGAGATAACATAAACATGTTTCTTTGAATTGTTGCAACATCATTCATTGCTTCTAGCATTTTTTGCGGATCAATCATTGATTCCATTGCTTCGTGGTTATCAACTTTTTCATCCGCATATTTTTTTACAAGCAATTTATCGATATAATCTCTTGCTCCAACTGCCATAATTCCTATTCCTTATTTTCCCTATATACATATATAAAAACTTTTTAAATAAAAAAATTGCTTTTTTGTAATCTTTTGTTACAAAAAATATTTTTATCGTACGGAATTATTGTGTTTATTTATTGGCAGCGAATATCATCTTTATCAATTTTTCCGTCATAATTGTTATCAATACCATCAGTACAAGAACCTATTGAATCTTTACTTTCTGCAAGTGGATTATATTTTAACCATTTATTTGGAATCTTATTCCAATGATATAAAAAATAACTTTTGTAAAACTCAGCGGCCTCTTTATTTTTAAGAATCACCAGATTCTCGTCATTTTTATTTTCTCCGCTATTAGAGAAATTCATTGAACCTATTATTAAGTATTCATCATCAATTATCATCGTTTTAGAATGCATTTTTCCTGCATAATTTTCTGTTTTGACAAGAATTCCCGCATCTCTTAATTGTTTGATTTTAGAATACTTAGCAGAAGCATTCAAAGCATCTGTAATAATTTTAACGTCAACACCTTTATTGTTAACATTGATTAATTCTTGAACTAATCTTTTTTCGCTTAAAACAAATATTGGTATGTAAATATAGTGTTTTGCATTTCTTATTAAAGGAAAAATTGATTTTTCATAACTCTTATCCTGCGGAGAAAAACAAATTTCTATATTTTTAGGTTTATTAATTTGCGGAATAGATTTTTTGTCATTGTGAAAATTCCCTAAATACATTTGTTCAAATTCATTTTGGAAAATTCTTGCAACATCTTGTGATTTAATTATAATAATTGAGTTTGAATTATATCCTGACATATCTGTGTGAGAAAGATTTGCAGAACCTGTTATTACTGTTTTGTTATCAAAAATATAAAATTTATTGTGCATTATATAATTAAATTCTTTGGAATTTTTATCACTAACAGAATTTGGAATAAGTTTTACTAAATCAAAAGTATTCGGATAAATATTTTGATATTTAGAATCAATATCATATATTAATCTAAATTTCACACCTCTATTAATAGCGTTTTTAATTGCAATTTCAATTTTAGGTACGGAAGAGTATCCATAAATCGCCATATCAATTGAAGTTTTTGAAGAATTAATATTACCTAAAATCTCTCTACAGATTTCAGATTTACAATCTCTATCAGGTTTTAAATTTTTAGTAAAATCTGAAACTACGATTTTTATATCACCTAAATCTAATTTATAATTTTTAAAATCCGAATCAGATATTGCTTCTAAAAACTCATTTTCATTCCTTGACTTCAGTTTTTTCTTAAAAACTCGGCTATAAGCAGATTTCTTAATAATTACAAAATCTTTTAATTCTAAATCTTTCGAAACAGGAAAAACTTCTTCATCTTGAACAATTACATACTTTGTTTTTCTTATAGAATTAACAAGTCTTTCAAATGCGGCAAAATTACTAATTTCACCATTAATAACAGCAAACGGAGAATTTAAAAATTTTTCATAATAACTGTATTTAAAAAAGATGAAATTATTCTCTTTAATTTTAACTTCTCTATTTTCTACTAAATTTTTTGCCCAATATTTTCCTAAATTCCCAATAATAAAAGCTTCTTCTTCACTAAGATTAAATTTTTCAGCAAAAATTTTATTTTTTTCACTGAAATAACTATCAAAATAATCTACTCCTTTTATAAAAAAATTTTGATTATTTTCTAAAATAAACTCAACAGGAGATATAACCTTACTAACATAAAAAGAGTCTTCCTTTGTCAATAAGAAAAATATAGAATAGCTAATTGCCAGTAAAATTAAACATATTATGCTAATCTTCTTTTTCAACATAATTAGTTATTTCAAACCCTAAATTTTCAATTTTTTCTTTAAGTTTCATATTTTTAGTAATTTGAAACTCTACAAAATGATTATCGATAGTACCCTCTTCATATCTACAAGGATGAATAAGAGCTTCTACAGTTACATCATCTTGCTTTATAGCCATAAGCCCGTAAGAAATAGCTAAGCTATTCATCATAGAAGTATATGTGACACCAATTAAATAATCATTAGTATTAAGCCCATATTCCTTAACTTGATGTTCATTAATGAGAGTAAAAATATTTAAAAGCATGACTTTTATTAAATTAATTGGATAAGTAAGAGTTAAATGTCTATGCACATCAGGCATAATATAAGGTTTTTCAAATTGAGTTCTAACTTGTTTTATACCATATTCTTTTGCTAAACGACATACAAGTTCAAAAATTCTTGGAATAGAATGAGTATGAACATGAGAATCAATATGAGTAACTTTTGTAACCTTTAATACTTCTTCTATCTGAGCTCTAAATTCTTTTTCAACCTGTTCCATAAAAGTATTATCTTTATGGTTCAAAGATTTTAAAAGTAATTGTCCAAAAGAATTATTAAAACAACCATTTTCATCAGTTAATTTATCAAGATTCAAACAAAGTGACTTACCTTCAATAATATTAAGATGAATCCCAACTCCTAAATCAGGACAAGCAGGTATAATATTTTTATGAGCTTCTTCAAAAGCTTCTCCATTAGCAACTAAGCTCGCACTTTTTAAGATTCCGGCTTGATATCCTTCAAAAACAGCCCTGTTAAAAGCTTCACTCATCCCAAAATCGTCTGCATTAAGTATAAATTTTTTACCCAAAATTTACTCCCTCAATTAGTATTCACTATTCTAATAATTTATTGTATTATAATTTCAAGAGGATTACAATGAGCGAAAATAAAACACAACTTGCAATAATTATTCCATGCTACAACGAAGAACTTGTAGTAAGATCTACTGTTGAAAGGCTTTTGGAAGTATTAAATGACATTATTTCAAAAGGTAAAATCTCAGGTGATAGCTATATATATCTAATAGATGATGGTTCAAAAGATAAAACTTGGGAGATTATAGAAGAATTACACGCAAAATATGGCTCAAAAGTTAGAGGAACAAAGTTTATAAGAAATTATGGTAACCAAAAAGCTCTTATAGCAGGACTTTTGGGAGTCAAAGAGATTGGTTGTGATTGTGTTGTATCAATTGATGCGGATTTGCAACAAGATGAAAATGCTATTGAAATTTTTGTTGATGAATTCCATAAAGGTGCTGAAATTGTTTCAGGTATAAGAAATGATAGAAAAACTGATTCATTCTTTAAAAAATATACAGCACTATGTTTTTATAAGTTGATGAATCTTCTTGGGGTAAAAATCCCGCCTAATCATTCAGATTTTAGATTGGTGAGTAAAAAAGCCCTTGATATTTTAGAAAAATATTCAGAAGAAGGACTCTTTTTAAGAGGATTTTTCCACGAATTAGGTTTAAAGACTGCTTATGTTCATTTTGATGTAAAGCCAAGAGCTTTAGGCAATTCAAAATTCAATTTCTTCTCGCTAACAAGTCTTGCACTTAATGGAATAACAGCTTTTAGTATTGTGCCTTTAAGAATTATTGCAGCAGTTGGTGTTTTAACCGTTTTAGGAAGTTTTTTGTTAGCTTTAGAAGTTTTATTTGAAAAATATATTCTTCATTCAGCACCAAGCGGATGGGCGACTTTAGTTATTTTGCTTGCGTTCTTTGGAGGGCTTCAAATATTTTGTCTTGGGATTATTGGAGAATATATGGGACAAATTTTTAACGAAGTTAAAAGCAGACCTAGATATATTAAAGAAAAAGAGATTGTTTAATAAATTTATTATCAATTATCTTTAGATGCTTTTTTAATTTTTAGGACTTTATTTTCTACTTCTAATTCCACTTCATCATTTTCAGGGTCTAAATCGATTAGCTGAAGTATAGCTTTTTGTATTAATAATGCCCAAGCATTACCGCTTTTATAAAGTTTCTTTCTCATAATTTCTCCTAAAAGTTATTTTTACTTTACAATGTCTTTACAAGATTGTATACTTTCTATTGGAAAGACAAAGGAAAGTAAAATGAAAAAACAGGAGAGATTTTATAGTTTATTAAAACTAATAGGTAAAAATATTAGTATAATTAGGGAATTTAGAAAAATGAGCATTGGCGAATTATCTATTCAAACAGGAATAAGAATTGAATATTTAAAGAAAATTGAGCAAGGTAATGCATATAGATTAAACATAACGAAATTTTTTCGTATAGCAAAGGTTTTAAATGTAAATGGAAGTTGTTTAGTTGATAAAAATTGTAAAGAGAAATTTAAAACTATTTTTTATAATTAATTTATTTTGTATAATAATTAAATGGACATAAAGACACAATTAAAAATACTTTTAGCACTTAAACATATATCTATGGAAAAATTAGCAGAACTTCTTTCAAAGGAAACTAATAAAAATTATACTGCTGCAAAATTATATGGAAAAATTAATAGAGACTCTATTTCATTTACAGAGTGTCAAAATATAGCAAAGATTTTAGGATATGAAATTATATTCAAAGAAATTCAACAATAAAAAAGGTTTAACATAATTGTTAAACCTTTTTATTATTATATTTTCTAAATACTCTTAAATTTAACTAAATCTTGTTTTCTCATTCTAATATTTTCCGGAGTAATTTCAACTAGCTCATCATCACCGATATATTCAAGACAATCTTCAAGAGATAATTCTTTATGAGCTTGTAATGTTACCATAACATCAGCAGTTGCACTTCTCATATTTGTTAATTTTTTAGTCTTACAAATATTAACAACAATATCTTGAGGTCTGTTGCCTTCTCCGATTATCATTCCGCGATATACTTTAGTTTTTGGAGTAACAAAGAAGACTCCTCTATCTTCAAACTGAGCTAAAGCATACGGAATAGCTTCACCTTGTTCATGAGCAAGGATTGATCCGCTTCTTTGTTTAGGAATATCTCCAGCGTATGGTTTATATTCATCAAATGTATGATACATAATACCTTCACCACGAGTCATACGGATAAATTCAGTTCTAAAACCGATTAAGCCTCTTGCCGGAATTGAGAATTTCATCTCAGTTCTACCGTTAGCATTATTCATTTCTAACATAGTAGCTTTTCTTCCTGACAATCTGTCAATACAAGAACCCGCATATTCTTCAGGAACATCAATTAAAAGATTTTCAAACGGCTCTTGTCTATTTTCACCTTCGCCTTTAAATATTACTTCAGGCTTAGAAACTTGGAATTCATAACCTTCTCTTCTCATAGTTTCAATAAGAATACCAAGGTGTAATTCACCACGTCCGCTAACTCTGAAACAATCAGTAGAATCAGTATCTTCAACACGTAAACTAACATTTTTTTCTAATTCATCATAAAGTCTTTTTCTTAACTGACGTGATGTTACAAATTTACCTTCTTGTCCTGCAAACGGACTGTCATTTACTGAGAAATTCATCTGTAGAGTAGGTTCATCAACTTTTATTAAAGGTAAAGCTTCAATATGATTAGGATCGCATAAAGTTTCGCCAATATGGATTTCAGAAAAACCGGCAATACCAACGATATCTCCAGCTTCAGCAGAATCTATTTCCACACGTCCTAAGTCTTTAAATCCAAATAACTTAGTAATTTTACCTCTCTCAACAGAACCATCAGCTTTAACCCAAGCAACTTGATCTTGAGAAGATACTTTACCGTTAGCAACACGACCGATTACAATTCTTCCTACATATTCGTTATAGTCAAGAGTTGTAGCTCTGAATTGGAAAGGTTTATTAGAATCTCCACTAGGTTCTGAAATATTTTCAATAATACAATCAAGAAGCGGAGTCATATCTTTTCTTTCATCATCAAGATGTTTAATAGCAAAACCGTTTAAGCTACTTGCATAAATATATGGAAAATCAATTAAATCTTCTCTGTCAGTTAATTCTGTGAATAAATCAAATACTTTGTCTAAAGTTCCGTCGGGATTAGCTGCAGGCTTATCAATTTTGTTTATTACAACAATGATTCTGATACCTAATTCTAATGCTTTAGAAAGAACAAATCTAGTTTGCGGCATAGGCCCTTCCGCAGCATCAACAATTAATAATGCCCCATCGACCATACCTAATACACGTTCAACTTCACCACCGAAGTCTGCGTGTCCAGGAGTATCTACAACATTTATTTTTGTACCTTTGTAATTGATTGAAATATTTTTAGAAAGAATAGTAATTCCTCTTTCTCTTTCCAAATCATTACTATCTAATACTCTTTCTTGTACTTGTTGGTTTTCTCTAAAAACACCACTTTGTTTTAACATACAATCAACCATAGTAGTTTTACCATGGTCAACGTGAGCGATAATCGCAATATTTCTAATATTTTTAGCCATTTTTCATTCCCTATCGTTTCGTTTAGTGTAATTTATACATTTATTTTAAACAACACAAAGTCAAAATACAATAAGAAAAATCCCAGCATTAAAACTAAAAAGGACGAAATCTCATAACTTTCGTCCTTTTTCAATAATTTCTAGATTTAATCTTATATATTTATTTTGCAAATTCACCGGTATAAAATTTCATAAGATTAGCTAATCTATGCTGTTTTTCAGCAGCTTTTTCAATTCCTTGCTTAATTTCATCAAGTTCTTTTAATAATGTATTTAAATCTTTACGTCTTTGACTCTCTAGGCGATCCTCCTTATTTTCATACGGACTGTCATTGAGGTTCTGAATGCCCAATTCATCATCCTCATTAATTGTTTGTTGTCTAATTTCATCCAAATCAACTTCTATCCAATTCGGACAAAAACACTTATTATCATACTCCTTTCTGGTACTCATTATATTATTACTCCTTAATAAAATTCATTGGCATCAATCTATTAAAGAAACCTGATATTAAAGTTATTAAATCCAATACCATATTTCTACAACTTAAATAATCCCTTTTAACTTCTTGAAACTCTTTTGAATTAAAATCAAATGACGTCATTTCAGAATATTCAATTAATGCTTCATGTTCGTCCATCACATACCTCTTAAACAACAACTATACTAAATTTAAGTTCTTTCCTTTTACTTTGTTTTTGCTTACAGATATGTTATCGACAGATTTAAAAAAAACTTTAGGATTTTAAAAGATATCGTTACATTTATTTACAAAAAGTATCTCAAAGCCTTATCAATACATGGTTTCTTCATGTAAATAAATATTAAAATTCTTGCAATTAACTTTACATTTGTCCTTATTTAAAATAGTATGATAATATAGTGGTATAGTATAGAAAAGTAAAAAGAGGAATAATTGTGGATAATTTAGGACCAGATATCTTTGGAAGAAAAGATTTAGAAAATATTCAATCATCTGACAATGTAATGCAACCTGCACCGGGAATAAACCCAGCGAAAATTAAAGTAATCGGTGTTGGAGGCGGAGGCGGAAACGCTGTTAACCGAATGATTAAGTCAGGATTGACAGGTGTCGAATTTTGGTTAATGAATACAGATTTACAAGTATTACAATATTCAACTTGTAAAAATAAAATTCAATTAGGTGCTAAATTAACAAACGGTTTAGGTGCCGGTGGAGAGCCTCAAGTTGGTGAAAAAGCAGCAGAAGAAGCTCAACAAGAAATTACTCAAGCAATAGAAGGCGCTGATATGGTATTCGTAACTGCCGGTATGGGTGGTGGAACAGGTACCGGAGCTGCTCCTGTTGTTGCTAAAATCGCTAAAGATTTAGGAATTTTAACTATCGGTGTTGTTACTAAACCTTTCTCTTTTGAAGGTAAAAGAAGACAAAACCAAGCTCAACAAGGTTTAGAAAAACTTAGAGAATCTGTTGATGCTTTAATTGTTATTCCTAACGACAAGTTATTAGATGTAGTAGATAGAAGAGTATCTCTTCAAGAATCATTCATCGTAGTTGATGAAGTTCTTTTAAGAGGTGTACAAGGTATTTCTGATATCATCACAATACCAGGTTTAATCAACGTAGACTTTGCAGACGTTAAGAGCGTAATGGCTGCATCAGGTTCTGCATTAATGGGTATTGGACGTGGTACCGGAGAAGGTAGAGCTATTGAAGCTGCTAAAATTGCTATCAATTCTCAACTTCTTGAAACTTCTATCAATGGTGCTTCCGGCGTTATTGTTAACATTACAGGTGGACCTGATATGACTTTACACGAAGTTACTGATGCTACTAATATTATTAATGATGCAGTTTTAGATGACGCTAGAGTTATTATCGGAGCTGTTGTTGATGATAATATTCAAGGAGAAATTCAAATTACGGTTATTGCTACAGGATTTGAACTTAAATCTCAAATGCCTATTGAAGAAAAAGTTGAAAATCGCTCAATTAGTGCAGCTGAATTCTTCTCTGGAGCTTTCAACAACGCTCAACAACCTAAAGCGCCTACAATGTCATCTTTCTCTGACATTCAAATTCCTGATTTCTTACGTAAATAATAAATATGTGTAGAAGTTAATATATAAAAAGCCGTCCAATAAAGACGGCTTTTGTTTTTATAAATTAAGTAAAAGAATTGATATATTGAGGTATGTAGCAAAAAGTATCCATAATAAATAAGGTATTAATAAATAAGCTGATAATTTAGAAATTTTATAAAAGCTTTTAATATTCAAAATAACTAAGATATCTAAAATCAATATTATCAATACACTCAACGGAATATTATTTAATATAAAGAAAATTGGTGTCCAAATAAAATTAAACAAAAGTTGTAATATAAAATAAATATAACCTTTTCTTTTAGAAATTATAGATTTTTCTTTCGTATAAAATACAAAAGAAAGAAAAATCATAAAATACAAAATGCCCCAAACATAAGAAAATATAGCATTTGGAGGATTTAAAAAAGGTTTTGTTAAAGAATTATACCATAGAGAATTAAACATACTATTATAATAAACTATTTATTAAAAATATAAATTAGTAAATTAGATATATTTAATCAAAATCTAAGCATTTTTTTCAATTTGAGCTTGAGGAAGTCTAATCTGATTATTTGAATAATTAGTAAAAGCTTTTCCTAAATTACGTATTTCTAAACCGGATTCCTTATTAGTATTATGAGAAACAACAGTACTTACATCAGGTTTAGCATTTTCTACAACATTATCTTCACAAAATTTCATATATTCATTATAATCTATTGAAGATTTTTGTTCTGCAACTTGTTTTTGAATAGCTGAACCTGCCATATTTTGAACAGACTGAACTGTTTCTTCCATTTCTATATTATTTTCTTTACAATATTTCTGATACTCTTCCATTGTGACTACACCATCTTTATCATAGTCCATTTCTTCATTATAATTTGGTTCTCCATCTTTTGCGTATATTTGCGGTTCACTATTTTGAACAGTATTATTATTTTTTGTTCCTGTAACTTCAGAAATATTTTGCAATAATTGTAAATTCAATGATAATCCATCTACCATAATTAAATCCTTTCAAATTTACATATATAATATATATATAATTATAAATTATTTTTTTAAATTTTCAAGTTATAAAAGTGGCGAAGTTATTTAAAAATAACTTCGCCACTAATAAATTAAAATTAAACTTAGGCTTTTAAATCAGCTTCGATTTTAGCAAGAATTTCATCAAGCTTCGCAAAATCTTTAACCCCACCTTGAGCTAAATTAGGTCTTCCACCGCCATTAGCACCAGTAAATCTTGCAATTTCTCCAACCAATTTTCCTGCATTAATTCCTTTTTTAACAAAACCTTCAGTAACTTTTGAAATTACCATTTTTTCATTTGCAAGGATTATAATACATTCACCTAATTTATTAGCAAGAGCTTCAATTCCTGCTTTAACCGCATCGGCATCAAAATTTTCTATCTTTGATACAAACAATTTTCCACCATCTATTTCTTCTGCTTTAGAAATAAATGTAGCAAATTTAGATTTTGCCATATCTGCTTTTGTTTGTTCTAATTCTTTTTGAAGTTCACGATTTTCTTCAAGCAATTTTTCTACTCTTGAATTTACTTCATCAAAATGTAGCTTAAATCTTGAAGCTAACTTATCAATTTCAGCAGATTTTTTATTCAAATAATCAATCGCCGCATTTGAAACAACAAGTTCTATTCTTCTGGTTCCTGCTGCAATCGCACCTTCTGAAACAATTTTAACCAATCTTAAATCGCCAGTATTTTTAGCGTGAGTTCCTGCACAAAATTCCATTGAAACAACTTCATGTTCAGGATGGTTATGATGTCCTTTACATTTTCCGCCGTGACAATGACATTTTTTCTTACCACCAATTGATACTACACGAACTTCATCTTCGTATTTTTCTCCAAATAAAGCAGTAGCACCGGTAAGTTTTGCTTCTTCTATTCCCATAACTTCTGTTTGAACAGGTAATTTATCATCTATCCATTCATTCATTATTGCTTCGGTTTTAACAATTTCTTCAGGAGTCATTGCTCGAGAGAATGTAAAGTCAAATCTCATACGATTTTCTTCTACTTGCGAACCTGCTTGTTTTACTTCATCACCTAAAACTTTAATCAAAGCTGCTTGAAGTAAGTGAGCTGATGTATGGTGAACTCTTATTTCTTTGCGTCTATTTGTATCAATATGAGCAATTACAATATCACCAACATTGATTTCACCGTTTACAACCTGACATCTGTGAACAAATAAATGATTTACTTTAAATGTAGTTAAAACTTCTACTTTCAAGTTTTCATTAAAAATAAATCCGCTATCGCCAACTTGTCCTCCGCATTCAGCGTAGAAAGGTGTTTTATCTAATACAACATCTACAAAACCTTCTCCTTCGATTAATGCTAAAACTTTAGCTTCGCAGACATTTTCTTCATATCCTACAAATTCAGTTGAACCTACTTCTTCTTCGACTTTTGCATACTTTATATCGCCTGTTACAGAAATTTTTGCAGTTGCAGCTTTTGCACGTTCTTTTTGTTCTTGCATTGCTGCTTTGAAACCTTCTTCATCAACTTTTAAAGAATTTTCTTCTGCAATTTCTTTTGTTAATTCAAATGGGAAACCGTAGGTATCATAAAGTTTAAATGCACTTTCACCATCAATATCTTTCTTTTCAGATATAAATTCGTCTAACATTTTGTAACCTCTATCAAGAGTCTTAGCAAAACGTTCTTCTTCTTTCTTAATAACATCAACGATTTTAGCTTTATTTTTAACTAAATCAGGATAAGCTTCACCATAATGTTCTACAACTGTATCAACAAGTTTGTATAAGAAAGGTAAATCCATACCTAAAATTTTACCGTGCCTTAATGCACGTCTTAAAATCATTCTTAAAACATAACTTCTTCCTTCATTTCCAGGAATTACTCCATCAGAAATCAAGAAAGAAACACATCTTGCGTGGTCAGTTATTATTCTTAAAGAAATATCTGTTTTTTCAGATTTTTTATATGGAACTCCACTCATTTCAGAAACTTTATCCAAAATAGGTTTCAATAAATCAGTTTCAAAAGTAGAAGCAACACCTTGACAAACCATTGTAATACGTTCTAAACCCATTCCTGTATCAACGTTTTTCTTTTCTAAAGGTGATTGATTACCTTCTTCATCTTGATATAATTCTGTAAATACCAAGTTCCAAATTTCAACCCATCTATCACATTCGCAAGTATCAATACCGCAATCATCAGAACACTTATATTGTTCACCTAAATCATAATGAATTTCAGAACAAGGTCCACAAGAACCTGAAGCTCCCGGAGGTCCCCAAAAATTATCTTTTTTACCTTTTCTTTTTATTCTTTCAGCAGGAACTCCAACACTTCTCCAAATATCAAAAGCTTCATCATCAGTTTCAAAAATAGTAATCCAAAGTCTGTCTTTATCTAATTTCAAAACTTCTGTAACAAATTCCCAAGCCCAAGGAATGATTTCTTTTTTGTAATAATCACCAAAAGAAAAGTTTCCTAACATTTCAAAAAAGGTATGATGTCTAGGAGTTCTTCCAACATTTTCAATATCAGAATCCTTACCGCCTGCTCTTGCACATTTTTGACAAGATGTTGCTCTTGCAGGATCATAAGGTGATTTTTGGATACCTAAAAATATAGGTAAAAACTGCAACATACCTGCTGTTGTTAATAGTACTGTCGGATTATCTGGTACTAAACTTGAACTCTCTACTACAGTATGTTGATGCTTATTTTTAAAATAATCTAAATATAATTGTCTGATTTCATTTCCTTTTAGCATAATTAATTCCCTTTTTTAATCAACTTTATTGAGATTTACATATTTAAATAATCTAAATTAATTATACATCAAAGAAACTTAGGAATTATTTTATTTTTTTCAAAACTTCTTTTGCAATTGGAGAATACAAATAAGAATTCAATCTTTTATCAATAGGTTTTAATTTATTTGCAAGCATATCTAATTCTTCTGTCCAAACTCCATATTTTTCTATGTATTCTTTTGCCATCTTTTCACTTTTGCTTAATTGTATTTTTATAGCATCACTAAGCATTTTTTCTCCACACTGAATAATTTTAGCAAAATCTATTTTTATTTTTCCATTATTATCAAATTTTATTCCGCCATTTTGAATAAAATAATTATATTGCATAATATTCCTAGTTTTATGTGCATCTGTTAGATTAGCACCCATTGGAATATATCCGACTATCCAAGATGTTAAAATTTCCTTTTGTCTTTGAGCGGTATAAAATCCTTTTTGTTTTAATTTTTCTAACATAGTTACAGAACCCATATCCGCTTTAAACTCTTCTATAGTATTTTTATAAACCCCTAATCCCTCTAAACCTTCTTTGGGACCTAAAGAATGTAAATTTTCATGCAAAATGGTAAAATCATGTAATGCATCTGTTTTAAAATACTTGTGCAAAGATTTATCTAAAATAGCATTTAATTTATTATCTATCCCATCTTTATACTTAGCTTCTCTTAACTCTTTATGATAAACATTTCTAAAACCACCACCTGTTTGTACTGCTAATTTATCAAAATTAGGAAGATTTGATGCTATTCCTATACCGCCGCGATAAGCGCCATTATGCCCTGCCATTTCAACAATATGAGCATCCACCATCGTTTGATTTGATTTTCCACTAACTATACTTTGTTTATACAAATCCCTATAAGGCATTTGTTCTGCCATAAAAGGTAAAAATTCTTTTATTCTTAACAAATAAGCTGTTCCTTGTTTATCAACAATACCAACTCTTACTCCGATATTATCTTTTGCATAAACAGGAATATTATATTTTTCTAACAAAGCTTTTAATTCAGGATTTTTAGTCACTGTTGGAGTCATTTTATCACTATAGGATTCTCTTCCTATTGTAAATTCCAACGGAGTATCCTGCAAAGTCGCCCATTTTTTATCAGCTGCACAATCTAAATTTGGATTATTTTCTCTTAATGCCTTTGCTTGTAATATTAAAAACTCATTAAAATCTTTATCTGTAGATTCTTTTGCGGCTAATTCAAGTTCATCAGCTGCAGAAGAAAACTCTTTCTTAAAAATTTCTGTATAATCAATTGCCTTTAATTCATCATTATCTCTAACCACAACTGAACGTTGGTTTAAAATATTTCTAACCTCTGCAATTTTATTAGATTTTAACATCTTTATTAAAATGTTTTGAAGTTCCTTCTCTGATAAATCTTCAGGATAAAAACCTTTTCCCGCAATTGTTTTAATTCCTTTAGCCAAATTAACTTCAACTCCGTCAATAGATTTTCCATTAATCCCCTTTTGTCCGTCATAAAGCTTTTTAGTCAAAACAGCTTTTTCATCACCTTGAGCAATTCGTGTTGCTAAGAATTTTTCAAACTCTAAATTATGAACATTATCTAAACGTTTATAAACATCATTAAAATACTCAGAAGCTCTTACTAAATGAGCTAAAGCTTTTTTATCTCCATCAGCTAAACTTTTATACTCAATACTTTCTGGAGATAATAAATCCCATTTTGTATATTTTTCAGAACTTAACCTGTCTTTTAATTCTTCTAAAGATAAACCATACTCAAAATTTTGAGATAAAGTATTTATACCTCTAAAATTTACTGTCGTCATTGGTTCATTAACCGATTGCAAAAAATTATTTTTTTCATTTTTATCAGTTTTTAAACAATAATTATTGTTTCTATAACCAACAGAATTAACAGATAAAATTTTCATATATACTCCTTAATATAAACCTTTATATACAGATAATTATATTCTCAAAAAAATCTTTGTAAACATAAGCTATATTATCCTTTTAGCAGGGTGAGTTCTTGAAAAAATAATTGTTAATAGTACAATTAAAATATGGGTATTATATAAGGGATTTGAAATGCTTAAACTGAATTATAAAAACACTGATTTATCAATTATCGGCGCAGAAAATGGTTTAAACCTCAATGAAGAATTTGAAAATTATAGAGAAAAAATCTCTGATATTATTAAAAGTTTAAATCAACGTAAAGATAAATATGGTCAATGGCTACAGTGGATGAATTTAGGCTACAATGAAGAAACTGTCTGGTATGTTAAAGAGTTTGCTTCACTTGTGGAAGGCAGATTTGATAATATTTTAGTTCTTGGTATCGGAGGTTCTGCTTTAGGCGGAATTGCTGTTACTGAAGCATTACTTAAACCTTATTGGAATTTACTTACTCCTGAACAAAGAGGAAATCTTCCTAGAATCTTCTTCTTAGACAACATTGATCCTGATACCATTAACGGGCTTTTAGAAATTCTTGATCTCAAAAAGACTTTAGTTAACGTTATTACAAAATCAGGTTCTACTGCTGAAACTATGTCACAATTTATGATTCTTAAAGATTTAATGTATAAAGAATTAGGTGACGATTATAGAAAAAATATTGTGGCAACTACAGATAAAAAAATGGGCGTTTTAAGACAACTCGCAGATCAAGAAGGTTTTAAAACTTTCTTCGTTCCGGATGATGTTGGCGGTAGATTCTCCGTTTTTTCTGCAGTTGGACTTTTACCTTTTGCTTTAGTCGGTTTAGATATTGATCAACTTATGAACGGTATTAAAGATATGGATTTAGCTCTTAAAAATACTGATATTTATCAAAATATCGCAGCTCAAGGGGCTTTAATTCAATATCTTATGGATGTAAAAAAAGGTAAAAATCTTTCTGTTATGATGCCTTATTCCAGCAGACTAAAATATGTTTCTGATTGGTATGTTCAACTTTGGGCTGAATCTTTAGGTAAAGAATTCAATAATAACGGTGAAAAAGTTAATATTGGACCTACTCCGATTAAAGCGCTCGGAGCAACTGATCAACATTCGCAAATTCAACTCTACAATGAAGGACCTAATAATAAAATCATTACATTTATTAGAGTGGAAAATTTTGATACTACTTTAGAAATTCCAAAAATATTTGAATATACAGGAATTGGATATTTAGGCGGAAAAACTATTAACGATTTAATCAATGCAGAAGCCGATTCTACAAGAGTTGCTTTAGCTGATTATTCAAGACCTACTATGACAATTACTATTCCAAAAATTGATGAATATAATGTTGCTCAATTACTATATATGTTAGAAGTTCAAACTGCAATAGCAGGAGAACTTTATAATATAAACACTTTCAACCAACCTGGAGTTGAACAAGCTAAAAACTATACATATGCTCTTATGGGAAGAGCAGGATATGAAGACTCTGCTCACTCTCTTCAAGAAAAAATGGCTACGGTTTAATTGTATAAATTTATTCGTGAATACGTGAATTAAAATCAGGATATTTTTCTGCAAACATATTAGCAGCAACTTCTCCTGTCATTCCTACTGTTGAATTATTACAATTTAGTTTATACAAACCTACCTCTTGTGAATTTTCAATAGGATACATTTTCAATTTATAACCATTTCTTGATTGTACAATCTTAGTATTATTTCTTATTGCATTTAACCAAAACCAAGCATCATCATTTGTTGGTATTATTGTCATAAATTTTTCTTTATCTAACACTTCTGAATACAAACAATGCGGCGGATATAAAACACCTCCAAATCCTATAAAGAAATTTTTATAACTTGGTAAATAAGAACTATCATATATATAACTCCTTTTTACCATTCTATGTTTACCTTCTTGTTTTATAATCAAACGCATTGCTCTATTAGCTATAATACAATTAGGATATTTTTCGTGTTCTTCTAGTAGAGTTTTTAATAAATCTTTATCATAATAATAATCATCATCTAAAGTTACAATAATATCATCAGGGTATTCTTTTAATGATGGAATTAATTTTTTATAAGAGCGAATATCTTCACACCATTTTATAGTAAGTCCAAATTGTTCTAATCTGGTCAAATTTTCAGGTAAATTTTTGTCAGGAAATTGTTCTTCTGCAAGCCATAAAACTATTTTATCCGGTTTAACTGATTGCTGCATAATTGTTGTTATTGTTTTATAAACCATCTCTATTCTTGCAGGAAATGTCGTTAATGATACAATAAGCTTTGGATTACGAGCTTCTTGATTTAAACTATATTCATTAACCGGCTGAAAATCATATTTGTAATTAAATTTTTTACAAAATTTTAAAGTAAATAATCTTATGACTAAATGTTCGTCAACAATACGAACAGAAAATAATCCATCCAATTTACTTCTTAAATTCTGAAAAAATCCTACTCTCATAATTAATCTCCTTAGTTATTTAAAATATTATCATATCAAGATAAAATTGGGAATTGTTAATTTTTAGTTAAAAACAAAGAATTAATGAAAAATAGAGTAATAATATAAGTGTTGAAGTTAATAGATAAAAAACACTTATAAAATATGAAAGGAGAACATCATGAAATTCTTAATTAAAAAATCACCAGATGGATTTATAAAATCCGTAAATGATGAAATTAGTTCTATTTTAAACAGAAATTTTGACAGCTTTTTCCCTGAATACATTTATAATGAAGAAGTTGATAAGTTTGCAATGCCTGTAGAACTTCACGAAAAAGAAAATGAATATAGTGTAAAAGCTGAACTTCCGGGAGTTAAAAAAGAAGATTTAGATATCGATATTGATAAAAACCATATTACAATTAATGCTAAGAAAGAAGAAGAACACAAAGAAGATACCAAAGGTTACAGAAAATCAGAATTCAGATATGGTGAATTTTCTAGAACAGTTTATTTCCCTCAAGAAATTGATGTTGAAAAAACTAATGCTAAGTTAGAACACGGTATTTTGAAAATTATTGCTCCTAAACTTGACTTTAAAAAAGACAACATTAAAAAACTAACGGTAGATTAATAAATAAATAAATAAATTCAATAATTATGAGGTGGCGGAATTTTAATAAAATTCCGCCACCATTGATTTTTTTTATCAAAATCTAAGCTTCACTTTCTGCAGGAAGCTGATTTTTAGGTATATATTCTTCTATTTCTTCTTCTACTGGTTTTATTGGTAATCTAAAACCAAATGTAGAACCTTCTCCCTCTTTAGAATTTACAAAAACTTGACCGTGGTGATGTTTTTCTACAGTAACTTTTACCAAATGTAACCCCAAACCTGTTCCTTTTACGGTATGAGTAGCATTTTCACATCTATAAAATCTATCAAATACCTTCTTTATATCCTTTTCAGGAATTCCAGGACCTTGATCTTCTACACTTACTTCTATATACTCACCATCTCGTGATTGCTCTACACGTATTTTTATACGCTTTCCATCTGGTGAATATTTTATTGCATTTGATAATATATTCATAAATGCGCGCGAAATACTATCAACATTTACATATATTTGTGGTAAATCCGGTTCTCGCATTATAGAAATCGTTAAATCATGTTCTTTTGCTAAAACTTGAACTTGATTTACTGCATCCTCTACTATTTCTATAATATCTTGTTTTGTTTTTTCTAATCTTACATTTTGAGCTTCATATCTTGAAAAATCTAAAATATCATTTACCATTCTATTAAGTCTGATAATTTCTTGATTCATAACACCAATGAATTCTCTTTGAGTATTAAAATCAAAATCATTTCCGAAATTATACAAAGTATCAATATAACTTCTTAAAACAGTAACAGGCGTTCTTAATTCGTGAGATACATTTGAAATAAAATTAGAACGCAATTGATCCATCTCAACATCTTTAGTTACATCAATTAAAACTATAATATATCCAACATAAGAATTTGAACGTGTAAACATTGGAGATATTAAACATTTTAAAACCCTTTGATCAATCGTTATATTAAAAGGAACAGGTAAACCTTCATCATCTAAAGGAGTATCTTTAAATTCAGTAATTTTTTCTGCAAAACAAAATTCACCACTTGAATCACAAAATTGTTGTATTTGAGTATTAACAATATCTTCTTCTTCTACTTCTAAAAGTCGTTTTGCATAATTATTAACCATAATAACTTTATCATGGTTATCACAAACTACAACTCCGTTTACTATACTCATTAAAACTGATTCAAGTTTGTTTCTTTCAAAAGTCAAACTCTCTATTGTTTGTTCATTATATCTGCTTAATCTTTCGGACATATCATTAAATGCTGAATATAATTCTTTTACCTCATTATCAACATCTTTATCATTAATCATATAACCGAATTCACCGGTTGAAATCTTCTTAACTCCTTGATGTAACTTTCTTAATTGCTTTGTTATTATAGAAGAATTCATATAAATAATACCAACTATCACAAGCCAAGCAAGTAAAAATACAGTAGCTAAAGATAATTTTGATGTAGATGAAACTCTATCTATAATACTTCCGCTTAAACCAACTTCTACAGAACCAACTACACTACTTGTTCCCATATTTTTCACAACCATTGGAGAACTTACTGTTATTCTTGCTTTTTCTGCCTGATCTGGATAATCATCCTTACTTGTATATATTACTTTTGATTTATTATCTTTAAATATGATAAATGAAATATCATCATTACTTTTTAATACAGACACACAATTAGACCTAAGTGCATCATATTTTGCAAGTTCCGGAACTTCTTTTGTTATCTCAACGCCTTCTATGGCAAGAGTTTTTGATAAAACTTGTGCAAAATTTTTATAAGCACTATTCATATTCTGACTTATACTATATGTAGCAAAACCTGCAGCCAAAAAGATAAACGCAGTACTAACACTTAATCCGGCTAAGATTAAACGTGTTTGTGCTGTCATTCCCTTCTTTTTTTTGTTCTCTACTTGCTCTGTTTCTACAGTATTCGCCATAATGAAATTATATCATGTAAACTTTTTTTAAACAATGTAAACTGAATAAAGTTTATAAGATGAGAAGTTTAGAAGTTGAGGAGGAGTTAACAAATTTCCTTCCCCAATGGGGGAAGGTTGGGATGAGGTGTTGTTTAAGAAGAGAAGAGGATAAGTTGAGGAGTTTAGAAGATGTTAATAATAAATTTCTATTAACTATTCACTAGTTAAAAAAGTTAATAATGTTTGTCATTCCGAATTTATTTCGAAATCTTACACGTTTGTAGTTTTA
>CALUUP010000029.1 GCA_944323985.1 Candidatus Gastranaerophilales bacterium
TCTTTTGAGTACATTATTGAAAAAGATAATTCAACTAAAAAACTCAACCCTAGTGAAGAAGCTAATCTCGTTAAAAGAATTAGCTCAAAATTTGTTTCACTGAATTCTGCTCGCTCTAAGAATTTAGAAATGGCGTCTGAACTCGCCAATGAAATCTTTTTTAAAAATGATTTCAAATCTATTTCTGACAAAACTCAAAAATGGAAAGCCAAAATTAAAATGTGTAAAACTTTTATGTTTTATCAAACACTTAAAGCTTTTATTTGGAGAAATACTTATGCGAACGTTAATTCTATGTTTGATGTCAGTGGAGAAAATCACGATTCCAACAATGCGTCAAACAAACAAAAAGCCATGTTGGTTGACATTTTTGAAAAAATGGAGTTCCAAAAAACTTGTGACCAAATTATCGATAACGCTTTATTATATGGTGAATTAATTTCTTTTACTGCGTGGAAAAAGAATTATGAAGAATATAGACGTCCGATAGAGTTTTTTCAAAACCTGTTTTTTCAGGATGTAAATAAATTACCCAGAATATTAGAAGCAATTTCTAAAGGGAAAAATTATTGGACAGATACTAAAAAGATTTACGATAATCCTTTTGTATACTCTGTTAATCCTGCAGATTTAGTTTTTGATTCTTCGCAAAAGGATAACTGGGATAATTGTCCTAAAATTTATAGAACATATAAAACACCGCAAGAAATTATAACTAATCAATATTATAAAATTTCAGAAGAAGAAGCTAAAGAAATTAATGCTTTAATAAAAGATTCTGATACTAATTATAAAAACAATCCCCAAGATGTTATCAAAGGCGGAACCATAGAAGTTCTCGAACATTGGGGAGATTTAAAACTTCCTGACGGAACTTTATTAAAGAACTGGCACGCTGTGATTGTTGCCAGAAAATACTTAGTAGCTTTTGAAAAAAATGAAAGATTAATAAATCCGTTTTCTTATGGAGCTTTTATTACTGATCCTGAATCTAAGAGGGGTATTAGTCCTCTATATTCGATTCTATCGCTTGCACATTTTCAAGAAGAGCTTATGAATAGGACTTGTAACTTACAAACTCTAAATGAAAACCCTCCTCTTTTAGCTCCGGAAGGTTTCTTTGATGAAGACGAAATTACTCTTTATCCCGGAAAAATCATTGAGTACGGAGACAATCTTTCTCCTAATGCTGCATTTAAACAATTTACATTTAATTCAAATGTATTTATGGAAGATATTACATTTTTAAATGATTTAATGGCAGAAGTTTCAGGAATTTTCCCAAATATGATTGGGGCTGTTGAATATACTGCATCAAAAACGGCAACTGAAATTAACACTAAAACACAAGGGCAAATGATTAGACTTTCAATGCTTGTAGATACGATAAATCAAGATTTGATTATCCCAAGTGTAGAAAAAGTTGCAAAATTATGTGCAGATTTTAAATCCGGAATTGAAACCTTTTTCATTAATAAAGACAATAAACAAGAAATTATTGAAGTAGATGATTTTGTAAGACAAGGTGATTATAAATACACTTATTCAGATTCTTCAATGGCTGCTCAAAAATCAGAACAAGCAGATTTGGTTGTTCAATCAATAGAAAGATTTGCATCTTTAATTCCTTTAAACATTCAAGAAATATTTATTTGGTATTTCGAACAAAAAGGTGTGGATAATCCTGAAAGATTTTTAGGAGAAGTTCCTCAAAATAATATCAATCAATTAGATCCAAGCATTTTAGAAAATTTAGGTAAAGTTTTACAAGACCAGCAACTCCAAGATAATTCTAAAAATTTAGAAAACATTTTACCTGATATAAAAAATGCTGAGACTAAAATTAATAATCAAGAAAATTAGAAAGGATTTTTATGGAAGAAATTCAAGAAAAAGAATTAGTACAAGAGCCAAGTGAAGTTAAACTTGATAACTCAAGTATTAACAAAGAAGAAGGACAAGTTGAAAATCAAACCCCTTCAAGTGAACTTATTTTAGGAAAATTTAAATCAGTCGAAGAACTTTCTAAAGCTTATCAAGAGCTTGAAAAACATCAAGGGATTCAGTCTCAAGAATTGGGAGAATTAAGACAAAACACTTCTGCTATTAATTTAATAAAAGAAGCTTGGGCAAAAGAAGAGAAGATAAAAAATGCTTCAAATGAATTGCAGGAAATCGCCAGAAAATATAATACCCCACAATATTTTCAAGATCCTTCATTTAGAGAAATGTATAAGCAAGCTTATCTTGCTCTTGGAAATAATCTTGATGCAGATAAATTTATTAACTTAATAGAAGGTTACGTGTCTTCAAGAATTTTTGCTCACGAAAAAAATCGTTCGGCACAAGATGAAACTCAAAAAATTGTTAATTCAATGGGATTTGAAAAAAATAACACCAATTCTTTTGAACCGCCTAAAAAACGACTTGATGAAATGACTCCTAAAGAAGTTGACGAACTTCTTGAAAGATTAATTTAAAAATTAGAAAGGAAAAAGTTTATGACAACAACAAAACAAATGATTGTAAATGCATTTACTAAAGCTTTTAACAAACATTTTTACAATGAATTAGTAATTGGTAAATTAGCTCATTCAGAAATGAAAAATCATATAAACAAAGGTGATGAAGTTGATGTTACTATGCCTGGATTGGTTACATTATTTGATTATGATGGCGGAGATTTACCAACAGCAGAAGCCGCTACAATTTCTACTTGTAAAGTAAAAATTGACAGAGGAAAAGCTTTCCACTTTGAATTATCTGAAATGGAAGAAAAAATGTTACAAGGCTCTGCAGATAGTCCAGAATCTCAAGTAGAATTAGCAAAAGATTACACTAATGATGCAATCAAACAATTTGCAGCAGCTGTTGATACTGCTTATGCTAATTTATACACTAGAGCCGGACATTATCTTGATAATGAAGGAGAAGCTATCACTTTAACTCCTGAAAATGCTAAAGATATTTTTGCATACATGCAAGCTAAATTCCAAAGAGGTGATGGTAAAGGACATACAAATTGGATTGATGGTTCAATGGTTTGTGTAATTCCTCCTGAATATCAATTCTATTTAGGAAAGTTAGATGAATTGAAATATACTGAATCAGGCAAAGAAGAAATCAAAAAAGGTTATATTGGAAATCTTTGCGGTTGGGAAATTCTTGTTTCAAATAATATCGCTCAACCTGAAGATGGAGTATTCTACCCATTATTCGGTGTAAAAGATAAAACTTTAGCTGGTGGTATATCTTCTGATTTGAATACAACTTATTATACTCCTGAAAAGAACTTTAACACTTGCTATAAAGGTTATGGCTTGTTCGGAGTGGGTGCTCCTAGAGCAGATTATTTAGGTACTGTAAAAGTTTCTGCTAAATTAACTATCGCATAATTGAATTAAGAAAGGATTTATTATGGTAAGAGATATTATAAATGTACAATACCCAACACTAGATCATACGGAATCAATTGCAAATATTGGTATCGAAAAACAAACAGTTACACAAGCTAATGGTATTACAATTGCAGATGCATTTTCCAACAAAAACAACTCTCTATTCATAGTTATTGATAACACAGCATCCAGTTCTTTATTAACAGTAAAAGCTGGCGAAGCTTATCCAAATTCTATGCTAGGTGATATTGTAATAGAATTACCGGAAGGAATTTCTGCTATTCAGCTTCAAGATTTATCAAGATTTGAAAAAGCTGATGGTTCTTTAGATTTAGATTTTGCAGAAGGTTTTACCGGTACAATTTACGCTATCGCTAAATGGGCTGGTGTTAGAGAAGTTGCGTAAATTTTATATTTCAGGGAAGATTTTCTTCCCTGAATTTTGTATATAAAAGAGGTAAAAATGTATAAAATTAAATATTTAAAAACAGGCCATATTTTCACTTTACCCCAAATTGTTGCTGAAGATTTGAAAGAAAAATTCCCTAATGATTATTTAATATTAGAAAAAGATGGAATTAAATTTAAAGATAAAATTGAAAATGAAAAAACCTCTTTGAACGATAAATCTATTTTATCTAAAGTTCTTGATACTCCTAAAAAAAGAGGTAGGAAAAAATCATGAAAAGTTTAAAAGAGTTTATAAATGATTTAGCTCTAAGAGAATCAGGAGGTAACTATAAAATAATAAATAAATTTGGATATATCGGAAAATATCAGATGGGAGAAACTGCTCTTATAGATTGTGGCTATTATAAAAAAGATTCAAAAATATACAATAATGATTGGAGTGGAAAATTTTTGGGTAAAGATGGAGTAAATTCTTTAAACGATTTTTTAAATAATCCACAAGTTCAAGATAAAGCCGAAATTGAATTTCTTAAATGCCAATGGAGATATTTAAAAGCTTTAGGGATAAAATCTTTTATTGGAGAAATTATAAATAATTTCAAAATCACCCAATCTTCAACATTAGCCGGTGCACATTTAAAAGGTGCATCATCAGTTTTAAAATATCTTAAATCAAATGGGAAAACTTGTTTAAAAGATGGCTTTGGAACTTCTATAGAAGAATATATGAAAAAATTTACAGATTATGATGTATCACAAATTTGTGATTAAAAAGGAGATAATTATGACAATAACTTTGTTAGATTTATATAATACTGCCGCAACTCAAGAATGGTCTATGTATGATAATGATGCAACATCTCAAGAAGAATTTGAAAACTCTCTTGTAATTTCTCTTAATAAAGCTATTCAGGAAATTTTATATTCATACCCATTTAATTTTAGAGAAAGAACTCATATTGTTCTTACAGTACCAGGAATAAATTCTTATGATTTGCCATCTGGGAATATTCTTAAAAATTCAAACAATGAATATATGATAAAAATTGGGGCAGAGTCTTTAAAATTTATAAAAAACTCCAATGATATTTTAATAAAAAACGGTATCCCAAAAGAATTTTCAATAAAAAATAACAAATTAATTTTAAATCCAATTCCTACTGAAAAATCAATAATTACAATAGAATATATTACATTAGCAATTGGAGAAAATTCGAATGGAGATGAAATTTTTAGCTTAAAAAATGATACTGATACGGTAACTATTCCAACACATTTAGAAGAAATTTTTAAAATTGCGGTTATTTCTCGTACAATGCTTAATTCTATAGCATCTGAATCTGATGAAAATTATTCTGCATACAAAAAACAATCTGAAATAGCTTACAGACAATTAATAAAATATTCTAAGGGGGTGGGGCTAGATAAAACTGTAAAATTTTAAACAAAAAAAAGCCCCTAATCGGGACTAAAAATTTTTGTAAGATGTAAGATGTAAGTAAGATTATATAAGAGATGTGTTTTATGCGATAAAATTATTTCCAAATCTGTTTGAACCATAGAAGAATGATTCTCTCATTACTTGTTGTAAATTTCTTTTTCTAACTACTTTATTTCCAATTTTTGTATTGGCTATATCTTCTACGGATTTTTCGTAGCAAGATGTCACTAATGAAGAGATATATCTTGTAACTGGAGTTTCCTTGTTTGCTTCCTCTGGAGTTACTGTTTCAACTTCTTTATCAAACTCTACAAAAAAGTCTTTTACTGAATTCATTTCTTCTGTTGTTACTTCTGATTTTATAAATAAATTCATCTGCTTACTCCTTAAATATCTCTTATGTATATATAAAGTATTTACTTATACAAAAATTGCTTTTTCTTAGCAGTTTTATTAAGAAATGTAACATTAAGTTTAAAAAAATTTTAAATTTGTAATAAAAATCAATAAATTTGGGAAGGAGAAACAATGCAGACAACGGGATTAATATGTAATAATTTTTCCGGTATTAACAGAACTTCTTCATTATATTCTTCATCTGTAATAACAGCATCAGACATTCAAAATGTTGAATTATTTGCAACCGGTATTAATTCAGGGGTTGGTATAAGAACAACAAAAGGTAATATTTCAGTTTGCGATTTAATACCTGAGGATGAAATTGTTATAAATATATTTGAAAGTATTCAAAAAGGGAAATCTTATTTTTTTGTTCATACAGAAAATTCAGAAGAAGGAAAAATTTATTTATTTCAAAGAAATGCTAATTTATTAACTTTAAAAGTAGAAGGACTAAGTATAACAGGTCAATCCTGTGCAACAGATGCAGCTCAAGGTTGGTCAGATTTATGGGTATTTTCTAATTCAGAAGAAATGTTGGCTATAGAAATTAATAAATATAATGAAGAAGGCGAATTAGATGAAGTTCAGATGATGAATCTAAAAGATATGGACGAAAGAGATGTTAAAGGATTAGGAATTGTAATATATGCAGGAAGACTATGGGTATTTAACGAACATATTTTATGGTATTCACAACAAGAAAACATTTTCGATTTTTCAACATCTTCAGCCGAAATATCAACATCTGCAGGCTATATTGAATTTGTAAAAAAAATCACAGCAATTTATCCATATTTAGGAACGTTGGCAGTTTTTCACTCTAATTCTTCGTGTTTAATCGCTACAGATGATGACAATGCAACTTTTTTTAAATCATATGATTCACCTGGCGGTTGTGCAAGTTATAATTCTTTAGTTTTTCACGGTACAGAATTATATTTTTACGACAATACTAAAAAGGGAATTTTTTCTTTTCAACAAATAGTTAATGGCGACAAAACTTTAGGAGAAAATATTGCAATTAATATTCAAGAAGAATTACTAAGAATTAGTAAAGATTCTTTGAAAAATATCAAAACTTTATCAGTTGTAACTTCTGACAGGAATGAAGTTTGGATGCTTATTCCTGATGATGATATTAATTATTCAATAATACTTATATATGATTATTTAAGAAAGAGTTGGATTAAACGAAAATCTCAAAAAATAAATTGTATTGGGATTATAGATAACATACTTTATTCAGCTGGTAAAAAAATCTATGAAGAGTATTCTTCAAATGAATTTGATGGAGAATATATTGAATCTTATTATAAATGTACTCCATTAAATTTAGGCTATGAAAATGCTTTGAAAATAGTTTCTTATCCTCCAAAAGTCAGTTTGGATATGAATTATAACAATAGTTTTTATATAGATTATACAAAAAATTACAATAGTATGACCACAAAAACCCGATATATAAAAGCAAAATCTCTAAAAAATACTCTTTATTATGATATAGGTTTTTGGGATGAATCATATTATCCGGTTAAAGATATTAATACAATAAAAAAACTTCCAACTTCTTATTTTAAAACATTGCAAATAACTTTTTTTACAAAAAATAAAGAAGATGATTTTTGTATAAGAAATATTGAATTTGAAAAAATTAAATTAAAAGTAGTTTAAAAGAAAGGATATAAAAATGGGAAAAAGTTCTCAAACAACTTCCAAAGTTTATGGAAATACTACAACATCAAATCCTTATGCAAATGCAACAACAAATAATTCAGGAACAACAACGTCATTTGTACAAGGCTCTGCTTTTGATACTATTTACAATTTTGTTAATAAAAATATGGATTCAATGCTAAATGATTATTTAAATCCAAATTTAAATTCAACAACAAATCAAGCTAAATTAAATAGTTTTTCAAATACTCTTGCAAGTGAAACGCAAAAAAATCTAGAAAATAATATTATTAATCCATTATCTAATAGAAATATGGTTCGCTCTTCTCAAGCAACAGATTTATATAAAAATTTATCAGATAGTGCAACAAATTCAATTTCATCATACATTAATGAATTATTGTCAGAATCTCAAAATAATAGTGCAAGTATGCTCAACAACTTGTTAAATGCGTATTTACAAGGCTACGGCGTAATTTCAGATATGCAAAATCAATCATTAGAAACAAGTGCCGGTAATGCCACTACAACAACTAGTTATGGTTCCGGAACAAATATATCTAATGGTTTAGCCTCTTCAGAACAATTAATCAATATACTGGGAAATATTGCAAAATTATTTGGATCAAAAATTAGTTGAGGTTGCAATATGGATAAATTTATTTTTTATAAATATATTCCCGTAATTGTAATGAGTTTTGCAATAATCTTTCAATATAATTTGTTCGTAACTCCTGAAAAACTAGAACAAAAGCATAGAGAAATTTTAAGCGAAGTAGCACAAGTTTATATTACAAAATCTGAATTTGGGAATATGAAAGAACAATTAGTGGATATAAATAAAAAGGTAGATAAAATATATGATACTTTAATAAACGAAAGGGGAATATAATGGCTTTAATAAACATAGAATACGGTTCATTAGCTTCTTCAAAAACATTAAATGACAATTTTCAATATCTAGATGATAGAATTTCTTCTGAATCAGATAATCATATTACTGATATTGCAAGTATTAATTCAAACATAGTAAGTATAAATAATTCTATTTCAAATTTTAATGAACAAACAAATGATAATATTGAAAATATAAATACAAAATTAGAAGAAATTAGCACTAGTTTTGAAGAAAATGGACTTTATATTACTTTATATAAAAATGACACGTCTTGGTATAAAGAATATTTTTCTGATAAAGAAAAGAAAAATCGTGTTTGGCTAGAACAAGGAGGAATAATAAGTTCTAGCAGAGAAAACACATATGTATTGCAATTTTTAAAAAATTTTTCAAATACCAATTATTGTATTTTTAAAAATTATGGATTTTGGAGCTCCGGAGGTGTTGCAGCTTATTGGATGGGATTTGTTTCTAAAACAATTAGTTCAGCTCAAACTAAAAGTAATGGCGGAGTTGTTGAAAATTGGTTTGCGTGTGGATATTAAGGAGGTATTATGAGTTATAAATTAAATAAACCCTGCAATGATAAAGAAAGAGCTGATTTTATAGTTAAGTATAACCATAAACAAGGCTTAAAAATAGAAGAAACTGAAAATGCTATTTATGCATTATTAGAAAATGAAATAATGCAAAATAACGAACCAATAATAAATATAAATTATGAAAATGAACTTATCGAATCTCGGAAAGCTCTTTTTGAAAATGAATTTTTTAATACATCTTTAGGTTGGATAAGAAGAAAAGTTAACATGAAAGATGGCTCTAAAAAAGATTTTTTATCAGATTTGTTATTACAAATAAAAGCTGGACTGGAATTAGGTCAAGTTGTTGAAATTATAACTTATTCACAACCTGATTTTAGTCAAGAAATTAGTGAAGAATATATGATTTCACTACAAGAAAGAAAAAATGCTACATTAGAATTTATAGGAGAATGTCTTAATAGAACAGTAATGGATTTTGGGGGATAATATGGGGAATGAAATAAGTACTTCATCTAATGATACTCCAATGAATATAAATGTTTTTAGTAAAAATAATTCTTGTAAGATAAATGTAGAAAATGATTTAACTATATATTATTCAAGTTTAGCAAAAAAATGGGCTATTTCAGATTCATTAGTTAATAATGAAGATTATTCTGCAAAGTATTATGCTCAAAATATAAAACAAAATGTAGAAAATATCATTTCAGAAGCTAAAACTGAAATAAATGATGAAATTATAATTGTAAAAGAACAAGTCAGTTTAGCTGAAAATCAAGTTGAATTAGCAAGACAACAAGTATCATTAGTAAAATTAAAAGGTCAAGAGCAAATCAATCTCGCTAAAGAACAAGTAGATTTAGCTAAGCAACAAGTAGTATTAGCAGAGACAAAAGGTTCTGAACAAGTTAATCTTGCTAAAGAACAAGTAACCTTAGCAAATGAAGCAGTTAATGAAGCTCAGGAAATTGCTAATAATATAAGCAAAAATTTTTCAAATACTAACCTTTCAAACATTAACGAAAATGGTAAAAATGTAATTAAAAATCTTGCAAAAGAAGTATGTAGTAGTATGCCAATAGGAACAATAATACCCGTTTTTTGTTCAAATAACTACATTCCTGAAGGCTGTCTTCCTTGCGATGGTAATGAATATTCAGAATCATTATTTCCCAATTTCTACACAAATTATTTAATAAATGAAAAAATATGTACTTGTAGCTACGAAGAATATGATACAGAAATAAATACCTACGGGAAATGTGCAAAATTTGGAATAGATTTGGAAAATAAAAAATTTAAAGTTCCTAAACTTGCAGATGGAACATTTATTCAACAAGCGATGTTAGACGAAAAATTATGTAAATGTTACAATGCAGGCTTACCTAATATAACAGGTAACTTTAGTTTAGGAGATAGAGGTGTAAACCTTTCTGGTCAAGAAGCTTTTAATGTTCCTGATCAAAGTTCAACATATGTTACAGGAGCTCCAAGTTCAATAAAAGGCGCTGCAAACACTTGTTATTTTGATGCTTCACTATCGAATGAAATTTATGGCAATTCTACAACAGTTCAACCAAATTCTATAGCACTTCGATACTTTATAGTAATCGCAAACGGTTCTATTAATGAATCTCAAATAGATTGGAGTAATTGGGCAGCAAGTCTTTCTGGAAAAATGAATTCAGACCATTCAAATGATACAAAACCTTATATTGTAGAAACATATGAAAATGAAACAAGTTGGTATAGAATTTGGTCAGACAATTGGTGCGAACAAGGTGGAGAATTTACTGCAGGTGGAGTTAAAACACTAACATTACTACAACCTTACAAAAATACTAATTATCAAATTTTAACTACTTATAAAAATTGTAATAATAATGCTTCTATAACCATTTCATTTGGCAGCGTAAATATTATTGATAACACAACATTTACAATACAGAATAGCAGTAACACAGTTTTTACAAGAGTATGGAGAGCTGTTGGATATATACAATAGGAGAAAAAATGAGTATAGAAATAGATAAAAATGGAACAATTTCCTTATATCAAGGAGATAGCGGTGAAATTATAATCAATGGAATAGATAACACAAATTCGTATGAAGTATATTTTGCAATACAGGATAAAAAAAGAAATTTAATAGGCAATGAATTAAAAATCATAGCTAGTAATGTTAATTCAGTAAGTTTCTTTTTAACTCCTGAATTTACCGATTTACTCAAGGTTCCGGATAATAAGCCTTATGAAATATATTATTATGGAATAAAAATTGTTGAAAAAGAAACAAATACAGAAAATACTTTATTTGTAGAGAATTCTACTTATGGAGATTTAAATCAAATTATTGTTTATCCTAAAAAAGTTTCAGGACCATAAAACAGGAGAATTGGTATGAAAGAATGGTATTCTAACGAAAAAGTTGGGATATTTTTCGATGATATACCTTGTGTCTGTATAAGATATTATATTCCTTCTATGTCAAACGAGGATAGAAAATCCATTGAAAAATACCCCTTTATAAATAAAAAAAATTTAAAAGTTCGTCTTGTTGATTATAGAAAAAATAAAACATATAATTTTGAAATTCCTAAAGGTTATTGTTATGACGGAGCAACCATTCCAAGGTTATTTTGGCGAGTAATCGGTTCAAATACTGATAATAGATTTTTAATTTCTGCTCTTATACATGATACACTATGCGAAAATCATAATTATATTGATAATGATAGAAATTTTTCAACCGAAACTTTTAATGCTCTTTTAGAAGCAAGTGAAGTCAGTACTTTGAAACGTTTTTTTATGAAACATTCTGTAAATTTCTTCCAACGATTTTGTCATTGGGAGGATTAAACTAATGGTAAAATATAAATTGTTAGACAAGCAAAAAGAATTTATAGAAATACCTCATTCACAGTCATTGGATGTTGCGATATATCAAGGCGGTTATGGAAGTGGAAAAACTTGGTGTGGTTCTCTTTTAGGAATTTTACTAGCTAAAAAATATCCCGGCTCAAGGGGTTTAGTTGGGGCAAAAGAATATGAACTGGTTAGAAAAACAACTCTTGTTGCTTATTTAGACCATTTAGAAAACTTTGGTTATAAAGAAGATAAAGACTATACATACAATAAAGTAGATAAAATAATAAAATTTTCAAATGGCTCCGAAATCTTATTTTCATCGTTGGAAGATCCCGAAAAATTTAAATCTCTAAACTTACATTGGGCAGAAATAGAAGAAGCATCACAAATTTCAGATTCTTCATTTAAACAACTTTTAGGAAGATTAAGAAATACTTATAGAGGCAAAAATTGGGTTGATTTTAGATACCGTTTATTCGGACACACAAACCCTCAGGCAGAAAAAGGTTGGATTTGGCAGCGTTTCGTAGAACACGCAAAAGAAAATTACAGACTGATTATTGCTCCTACAACAAATAATATTCATCTCCCCAAACATTTTATAGAATCAATGAAAGAAAGCTTTGATGAAGAGTATTATAAAATAAATGTTTTAGGAGAATTTGGAGATTATTCATCCGGTCTTGTTGTAAAAGGATTTAGCGAAGAAAATAAACTTAAACTAAAATACAACCCCAATTTACCTCTTCATCTCACTTGTGATTTCAATGTAGACCCAATGTGTTGGGCTTTAGCTCATAAAGATGAAGATAATGTATATTTTTTTGATGAAATAGTTATTGAAAATACTTCTACTCAACAATGCATTGAAGAATTTATAAGAAGATATCCAAAACACAAATCGGATATTATAATTAACGGTGATGCTTCCGGTGATAACAGAAGTACTCAAAGTGAATATACAAATTACGCAATTATAAAAAAAGCTTTATATAACTATGGTTATGATAAAGTAAAATTCAAATTAAGAGATTATAACCCGCCAATATTAAGTAGAATTTCTGCTTTTAATGCTCGAGTTAAAAATTCAAATAATGAAAGACATTTATTTATAGATCCAAGAAGATGTAAATGGATTTTATATAATATATATAATTTATCATTTAAAGAAGGTACAAGTATTGTAAATGTTCCAACTCATAATCAAATAAAAACAAATCGAGATTATAAATTTTTAGAACATCCTTTTGATGCAATAAGTTATCTTGTTGAATATTATTGGAAATTAAGAGCGTAAATATATATTTTAATGCGACTGAATAAAATTCAGTCGCATTTTACATTTTGTAACAATTCTTAACAAACAACGCAATTTTTAAATACAAAAAAACTTTATATAAATAACGAGAGTAAAAACGAGGAAAAGGAGTATAATCATGACAATTGATTTAACTAAATTAAATGGAGTTCTTAAAACATTAGGAGAATTATCAGATTCGAATAACAATAACAAAATTGAAGGGAAAGAAATTTCTGTATTTCAAGGTTATGCAGAAAATGCTGTAAAAAATGGTGTAATAACAGAAAATGAATTCAAAGCAATTTTTGGTTTAGAAGAAACTCAACCTTCAGTAAAATCAAGTCAAAAAGCAGTTACAACTCCTGTAGAATTATCTAAAAAAGATCTCAGAAGAAATAAAAATTCAGTAACAGAATCTGTAGAAAAATATATAAAATCAGAAGTTTCTGCAGAAGATTTAATGACAAAATTAAAAGCAGAATATACAAATCCTGAATATTCTCAATTGTTATCAGATGTAGAATATGTATTAAATTTAATCCCTGAATACAATTCAAAAGAAGATGTTGAAAAAATCTATAAAAATGTAAAAGCAGAATTAAAAGATTCTGATAAATGGAATAATTTTACACAAGATATTTTAAAATTATTAGAAACACAAGCTGAAGCAATTCAAATTGGAAAAGAATTTGAGAATTTAAAAGCAATGTATGCAGAAGTCAAAACAACAATGGCAAACACTGATATTGTAAAAGAAAAAGGCGATAACTATAAAGCATATGTAGAAATTGTAAAAGATGAATTACAGAAAAAAGGAGCTGATGGTAAAAAAGCTTGGGATAAATCTTATACAAAAGAAGCTTTTGAATTACTTCAAGATTACGCTAAAGAAGATGCAGAAAATATTGTAAGTTCTAGATTAGCATTAACAAATCAAAATAGTTCTAAAAAAATTAAAAAAGAATTAAACGAAGCAAATAAAGGTAAGGATAAATACCAAGAAGAAGCAATTAAATCTTTAGAAGTTGAAAGAGAAGCTTTTGCAAGAAAAAATACTATTGAAAACAGACAAATTGAACTTGCAAATATTTCTAGAGAAGAATTAAGAAAAGAACTTGGAAACGATTTATTTGAAAAATTAAATAGAGCATACTTAGGAACAAAAGTTAATTCTCAAGGAAATTATGATTTGTCACAATTATCAAAAGACATTATGACAAGAGTTGGTATCGATTATCAAGTTAATTATTCAAGTGATAATGAAATGGCAGAATTAACAAATATAAAACGTCATTTAAAATCAACAACTGGTATCGATTTTACAGAAAAAGAAGTTAAGAAATTAATGGAATTATGCGAAATAAAAAAACAAAAGAAAGATAGATCATTAAAAACAGCCGGCAAAGAAGCTTTAGGTAATCTTCCAGGAATCATTGGAGGAGCTATTACAGGCTTAGCTTTAAGTAAACGTTTACACGTAAATCAAAATGTACTAATACCTATAGATAATCAAGATTTAGCAAGTAATATCATTAAAGATATGGAAGGAATGGGATATCAACCAGAAATCCAAAATTTAGCTGGTGGAAAAGTTGGTATTAAAGTTTCTCAAGAAGTCCTAATAGATACAAGAATTCTTGATACATTAGCAGGAGCTGGAATTGGAGCTTTAACAAGTGCACTAATGGTACTAGCTTTTGGAAAAGAAATCGATGAAAAATCTTGTATGTCAATTTCAGACTATGATATTAATGACGAAAAATATACAAATGTAGAAAAATACAAAGAGTATATTGCTCAAACATATACAAATCCTAAAAAAGTTGAAGCAATTCAAGTATTAGCAGATACTTATTACACCCAATATGGTGACGATTGGCATGTACATTATCAACAAGCTCTAAGAGATATGGCTGGTATCGGTTCAAAATTAAATCCTGAAGAATGCAGAATGATGAAATATCATACTCCAGATATTAAAGAAGAAATCCCAGTTACAGAACCAGTTCCAGAAACAGTACCAGAACCTTGCGAAGATTGTAATGCAAATATTGAAGCAAAATATACTGATACAACATATCCTTATGAACGTCAAGGTGGAGACACTTGGATGGGAATTGTAAAAGCATTTTATCCTTGTCTTGAAGAAGAATATGGAATGTTTGGTAAAGATGGTGCTATCAGAAGACTTAAAAAAGCTTTAAGTTATAATGAAGACGGTACATTTAATGAAAAAACTTATCAAGCATTATTAAACGGAGGGGATCTTCCAAAAACAATGAAATTACCTGCTTCAATTGATAACTGTGACAGAGTTGACAATGCAAAAGTTAAAAAAGTAAAAGTTTCCGGTAATGGTAAAGCTTTAATTCAAGAAGTTGGTAACAATAGTGGTTATACAACATATACAGCAAGTGATGATTGTACTAATGAAACTGTTACTGCAAGTTCAAAACAAGAAGCTTTAGCAAAATTAAAAGAAAAAACTGGAAAAGAATATACAAATGAAGCTGAATTATTAAAATAAATTAGAATTTCTATGGTTGTTAAAAATTAAAGAGGTCGATTTTAAAATCGACCTCTTTTTTTCTCGCTCTTAGGTTTTATTATCTACCTAATGTGTCTTCTAAATCACCTAAAATTCCTTCGTTACAGCTGCTGCAGTTTTTATCAATTGATTTTAAGATTTCAATGATTTCATCTAACTTAGCGCTGTAGTCAGGATGTGACCAATCGATACCTTTTAATAAATCTAAGATTTCTTGTAAAATCTTATTATTTTCATTCATAATATTCATTTTTTCATCTATTTGTTTCAATAAATCTTCAATTGTAGAAGTATCTATATCAACATCTATCTTAAGATTTTCTAAAAGTTCTTTGTATTTTTGGAAATTAGCTTCATCACGTTCTTTTAACAATTTTTCTAACTGTTCTAATGTAATACCAGAACCTGAACCACCTTCGTTTCCTTCAATTATTACTTTAATTTCATTAATTTGTACTTTTAAGTCTTCAACACTATTATTCAAGTTTTTTAAATACTTGTTCGCAATATTTTGATTATTAATAATTTGATCCATATCAGTATCAATTTTATCTAAAGAATTTAAAACTGAATCGAATTTTGCATCAAACATTGAGAAGTATTTATTAACCATATTTGTGTATTCACCAAAAGCTTTAAACATAGCATCAATTGTTGCTTGAAGTTTTTCAATTTGGGCTTCTAAAATTTTAATTTCATCAACAATATTAGCAGAGTTATTATTAACAGCTTCTGTTACATTATTAATAGCATTAATAATTTCATCTTTGTTTAAACCTTGGAAATTAGAAATTTTTTCTAATTTTTCATTGATAGAAGCCATTAATTCAGTTTGCTCAGATTCTGTCTTAATATAAGAATCTTGGAAATTTCTTATAGCTTGCTGTAATTGAGTAGAAGACATATTAATAGCATCTGCAATTTTAATACCCATAGCCTCAAACATAGCTTCAAGTTTATCGTAATCAATTTCACTCGAACTTCCACCACCTACTTGAATATTTTTGATAGCTTCAATTAATTCTTTATGTCTAGTATCATCCTTCGCAATAACTAATAACGTATCAGAGTTAGCTTTCAATCCTTCTAAGTTTTCAGCCATTCCTTTTTGAGCTTCTTTCATCTCATTCAATATAGCTGTTTGGAAGCGATTGTCTTGGATTAATTGGTCTAATTTATTAAATTCTTCTTTCTTATCATTAGTATATTCTGTTCTGAATGCTTGGAATTCATTTATAATAGTTGTTAATTTAGCATTCATATCTTCCAAAATTCCTTCTATTGATTCAAGCTTATTAACAACTTCTTCCAATTTTTTAAGCATTTCTTCTGAATATTCACCACCTGCAGCAACAGCTTCTGAGAATAATTTATAAATATCCTTAAGCTGAGCATTTGTTAGTTTATTTTCTTCTAACATTTTAGGAAGAATAGCTACATATTCAGTAATTTTTGATAATAATTCATTACCCTTTTCTGTTACTTCTGTATTTTTATCAATAGCATTTGTAATTTGATCTGCTGTCATCTTAATTACTTCTTCTTGTTTATAACCCATATTAACAAGAACTTTAATCATTTCATCTTTATTTGCATTTAAAACTTCAATAAGTTCATCAAAACTTACATTTCCACCAATACCGGCATTTTCTATAGCTTCTTTTATTTCTTTTTGAGCTTCTAATTGCTTATTACTTAAAATAATCAAACTATCATTTTGTTCTGTTAACTTATCTAATTTTTCATTAGAAATTTTTCCTGTATTAATCAATTCTTCAAAACCATCTTTGTTAGTTTGAATTAATTCATCTTGTTTAGCTAACATTTGTTCATAATACTTATTAAAATCTGCTAAAGCTTGAGATAATAAACCTTTAATATCTCCTAACAATTCTTGTATCTTATTCCAAGCTTCTTCTGCAGATACAAGACCGCTATTAACATCTTTTATCAATTGTTGTATCAACTTATTAGCTTCTTCTTGTGTATTACCATTTTGAACTAATTGATCAATAATAATTTGTTGATTTGTTTGATTTTCAACCATATACTCAAACATTCTTTTATAAAATTCATCAGCTGACAAATTTCCATTTTTTACTTCTTCTATAAGTTGAAGCATATAAGCATTCATTTGAGCTAATTGTTCACTATTATCAGCATTTTGTTCTTTCATTTGATTGAGAATCTCTGTCATTTTATTTAACATTTCTGTTATTTCTTTCATATCAACAACAACATCTTGTTTTACATCTACACAAGAAGTTAAAGAAGATGTTGCTCCTAAAGTTGCCAATCCCATTAATGCAGCTAAAGCAATAGACTTAATTTTATTTCCCTTAAAACCTTGAAAAGCAATATTAGATTTGAATGGTGCAACATAATTTTTTGCTTCTTCCGGATTTTGTTCAACGGTATTAACATCATTGAACATATTCAATTGTTGAGACAATTGAGGATCGGTTACTAAATTTTTAGCACCTTGAAACATTAAAGTATTTAAACCAGTTTGTGGGCCTAAATCTTCGGGTTTAACATTATTACCTTGTTCCGGATTATTTTGCGAGCCAACGGCTTCTCCGAACTTAACCTTTTTGTTTAATAACAAAAGTTCTTTTGCATTGATTTTCATACATTACACTCCTTTTATAATAATTGGGATATACTTTTTAGTTAGTCATTCTATCGTAAACCAGATAAAAAAATTTTTTGCTAAAAACTATAATAAAATTTACAAAATTTAATATTAAAACCATTCAGTTATAAAAACTCATAACACTTTTTATTTAAACTCTACAAATTACTAATTATAAATATTTAATTCATCAAAAAAAATCAATCTTCATTCTACTATATTGAAAAACATTCCTGTTAGGAATAATATAATTCATATAGTTTAGAGAAATGAGGACAATATGATTAATCGAAAATCTAGAGATGAAATCAAAAGAATGCGTCATGCCGGACATATTGTAGCTTTAGTTCATCAAGAAATGAAAAAAGTTGTAGAACCTGGTATTTCTACAAAAGAACTTGATAACATTGCAATGAAAATAATCAAAGAAAACAAAGCCATTCCAACATTTTTAGGTTATGCGGGATTTCCAGCTTCTATTTGCACTTCGATTAATGAACAAATTGTCCATGGTATTCCTTCAGAAAATGTTATCCTAAAAGAAGGTGACATAATTGCAATTGATGTTGGAGCCACTTATGGCGGTATGGTAGGAGATAGTGCTTGGTCTTATGCTGTTGGTGAAATTTCAGAAGAAAAGAAAAGATTAATGAAAGTGACAGAAGAATCTCTTATGGCGGGAATTGCTAAAATGAGAGCTGGAAATGTTTTAGATGATATTTCAGGTGCAATAGAAGATGTTGCAAACCGCGAAAAGCTAGGAATCGTTCGTAGATACGGAGGGCACGGAGTAGGACATTCTATGCATGAAGATCCGTTTTTATTCAATTATAGAGTTGGTGATAAGACTCTTATAAAATCTGGAATGGTTATAGCAATTGAGCCTATGCTTAATTTAGGTGGAGATGATGTTATGGTATTAGATGACGAATGGACAGTAGTTACAAAAGATGGAATGCCATCTGCTCACTTTGAACATACCGTTCTAGCTACAGATGGCGAACCAATTCTTATGACAACTTTGATGAATTAATTAAACCAACCAATAACAGTTTCCATTATTCTTTCAAAGTCCGATTTACAATTTTCTTTTAATTCAACTTCTTTACGGTTTTTTTCTGCCATTTTTTGCTGTTTCATTTCTTCTTGAGCTTTTGCTTCAGCTTTTTCTTGTTTTTCTCTAACAGACTTTTCAGCATCTGTTTCTACATCAAATTTCAAAACAGCACCATCATCACAATATATTGTAGTGATACCTGCTCCAGCATCTATTTTTACATCTTTTACTCCTGCTGTACCTATAAGTTTTTTTGCTCCTAATAAATCTTTATCACTAATGTCATCTGCATTACCATCGAGCTTTCTTAAAGCATCAAAGATACCATATCTTTTAGTTCCAAGATCTAAAGTTGCTAAATCACTACTCAAACCACTGGCAAATACTTGCTTGGTCTTTCCAGAATTTCCACCTTTTACAGTCGCTTTAACATCACCAATTTCGCCCATTTCACGTTTATGAAAATTTGTAATCTCTGTGTTTCTTCCAAATGAAACTGTAAAGTTTTCGTATGCTCCAGTATTTGTTACTGTTAATTTTCCACCAACTGTCATTTTTTCTCTCCTTTTTTCGTGTATATGTATATAAAAAGTATCTAAATAATCAAAAATTGACTTTTTGTAAACAAATGTAAATTTTCAAACTCTAGACAAATTTTTTTGTGTGTTATACAATCAAGTAAAATAAGTTATATGAGGTAAAAAATGGATCAAATAATCAAAGTAGCTTGGGAATTAAATGAAAATAGCGAAAATCGTTACAAATTAGTTTATGAAATTGCTGAGCTTGCAAAAAAATTAGTAGATGAAACTCAGATGAAAAAAGCCCGAGACGAATTCGGATTTGAGGAGCCTATTAGCGATAGTTCTTACAAAAAAGAAAATCCTGTAGAACACGCTATTATGGTTAAAGCTTCTGAATCTGATGATACTGAGTTAGTTGGATAAGAAACTTTAAAAATAAAAAAGGCTCCTTCTAAATTGAGGGAGTCTTTTTTTTGTAAAAATTTCTTAATAAAATAGCAATTTTTAATATTTTCAGTACTTAAAAGAAAGGTAGGTCGTGTAGTATGAACAAAAAATCTAAAAAACTAAAAAATTTGAAGTGGGGGCTGTAGTCCTATGCCATTAAACATTGCAAAAATTTATTCCACATTAGGAAACCCTAATTCACTAGTCCCACTAGCTGTAAAAGATGCATCCAGCTGTGTTGGTATGACCGCAGGCTCTTACGCAACAGGTAAAGAAGAGGGTGTTGACAGATTTATTGATGAATTTGGAACTGAGGCTCTTTGGCTTGGAGGAATTCCTGCTTATAAATGGATTTTTGATAAAACAATTTTTAAATCTTGTAAATTAGATGCAAAAATTGACCCTAGAAATTTAAAAAATATGGAAATTTATCAAAAAGCAAAAGAATATGCACCTACTCAAGAAATTAAAGATAATCTCATAAAAGCCGAAAAAAAATCAAAATTATTCAAAAAACTTGCGATGGGAAAATTTGCAGTTTCTACAGTTCTGGCAGCTGCTACTTATTTTGGATTAACTAGACTTAAACAAAAATATACCGAAAATAAAATTAGAAAAAATTTAATAAAAGAATATAATGCTAAGAAAAAACAAGACTTAAACAAACAATCAAATCTAACATTTAAAGGATTAGGTAAGGCTGTTGAAGATTTAGCTTTTTCTCCTGTAAAAAATATGTATTTAATGGATGGTTTTATTACTACAGAAAGACTTACTGATTCAAGATCTCCTCAAGAATTTGTTGGTTATGCAATTAAAGAAGGCTCTTGCTTGTGTTTTCTATATTATGCCGGCGGTAAAATTCAAGAATTAATGGAAAAAGCTGCAAAGAAAAAACATGACAAATCTATTTCTTTAGATTCAAGAGTTATTGAAAGTGAAGAACTCAAAAAAGTCTTCGAAAATTCTTCTATAGAAAAAAGTCTTGCGGAATTTAATAAGGCAAACACTTCTAACATAAATTTATATGAATTTTTACATAAAAACCCTGAAAACCAAATAGTTAAGTTTGCAAAACAATCAGATTTAATAAAAACGTTTGAAAAAACCGATAAAATTGATACAAGAGCTTTTATTGACTTAAAAGACATTGAAGGACTAAAAGACAATGTAAACGAATTATATGAGCAATATAAAAGAGCTCTAAAAAAAGGAGAAAGCTCTGATAAATTCTTTAATGGAGTAAGAAATCTAAAAAGATGTTCAATAAGAACTAATATAGGAGTAAGTATTTTAGCTTTAGGTGTATTAACACCTGCTGCAATGCTTATTAAAAGACTTACTGACAAAGGTGGAAGTGAATTCCAAACAAAAAAAGAAATTAAAGAACAATTAATCAAAGAAGGTATTATTTCATAATTTTCAAATAAAAAAGAGCCTTTAGATAAAATCTAAAAGCTCTTTTTTATATTTAATTTTTTATTTTATGCTTTTTTCAGCTCTTTTAATACAATTATCTTTTCCTAAAATAGCAAGAGTTGCAGTCATATCAGCTCCACGAGTTCTGCCAGTTATTGCAGCTCTTATTGCCCACATTGTAACTTTTGGCTTAATACCTTTTTCTTTATATTCGCCTCTGAAAGCTTCTAATTTTTCATGAAGATTTTCTTCACTCCATTCCCAATCTTTAGCTTGTTCTACAAATGATTTTAATACATCTTGAGAAATTTCTGTATCAATAACTTCTGTTTGAACTTCAGGTTCAATTTCAACATTTTCACCACCAAAGAAATATGAAACAGCATCTGTAATATCAGATAACAATATTAAAGGTTCTCTTGTAATTTCAACCATTCTTGTATATTGCGTATCTGTTAATTCACTTAAATCATATTTTGTTAAATATTTTTTTAATTTTTCTTTCAATTCTTCTATAGGAAGCATTTTTATATAATGACTGTTCATCCATTTTAATTTATCGTATTCAAAAATTGAATTAGAAGAAGAGATTTCACCAATTCTAAAATCTTCTGCTATTTTATCTACTGGTTTAATTTCTTCACCATCAGAAGGAGCCCAGCCTAATAGAGCAACAAAGTTTACTAAAGCTTCTGTTAAATATCCTTGTTCTACAAAATCTGAAACTGCAGTTGCACCGTGTCTTTTTGATAATTTACTTCTATCAGGAGCCAAAATCATACCTAAATGACCAAATCTTGGAACTTCAAAACCTAAAGCTTCAAAGATAAGAATTTGTTTATATGTATTGGAAATATGATCTTCTCCTCTAATTACGTGAGAAATTTTCATCAATGCATCATCAATTACAACAGCATAATTATATGTTGGAGCTCCATTTGATTTCATAATTACAAAATCACCAATCAAATTTGTATCCATATGAAGTTTACCTTTTACAAGATCTTCAAATTCCAAAATTGAGCCTTCATGAAAAGCGGCTTGAGCTTTTGCGACATTAAATCTTATTGCAGGTTTTCTTCCTTCTGCTCTTAATTTTGCTTTTTCTTCTTCTGTTAAATTTTCACATTTTTTAGAATAAACATAAGCTTTTTTATTTTGAGTAGCTTCTTCTTTTTCTGCTTCTAACTCTTCAGGAGTACAAAAACATTCATATGCAAAACCTTTATCCAACAATTCTTGAATATACTTAGGATAAATATCAAATCTTTGAGATTGAGTATAAGGACCGTATTCCCCTCCAACATCAGGACCTTCATCCCAGTTTAAACCTAATGCTTTTAAACTATCAAAAATATTATCAACATATTCTTGACTTGTTCTTTCTGCATCTGTATCTTCTATTCTTAAAACAAATTTTCCATTATTCTTTTTCGCAAATAAGTAGTTAAACAAAGCTGTCCTAGCTGTTCCTACGTGCAGATTCCCGCTTGGAGAAGGTGCTATTCTTACTCTAACTTCTGACATAATTTACATCCTTCCTTTGTGTTTTT
>CALUUP010000030.1 GCA_944323985.1 Candidatus Gastranaerophilales bacterium
AAATGGCTCAAGAAGTTCGTGATTTGATGTTCGTATTTGAAGATATTATTATTCTTGATGATAGAGCTATTCAAAGACTTCTTAGAGAAATTGATACTAAACAACTTGCTTTGGCTCTTAAAGGTACAAAAGAAGAGATAAAAGAAAAAATCTTTAAAAATATGTCAGAGCGTGCTAAGCAAATGCTTACAGATGATATGGAATATTTAGGACCTGTTAGAGCTAAAGAAGTTCAAGAGGCGCAAACGAGCATTGTTAATTCTATTAGAACTCTTGAAGCAACCGGTGAAATTACTATTACAAGAGCTAGTGTTGAGGATGAGTTAATTGAGTAGTAATAGAATTAAAAGTGAAAAAATTCAAGTTGGTGATAATTTTATATTACCGATTGAGCAGTCAAAGGTTACTGCTCAACAGGCTAAGGTGCAGAAAATTATTGAAGAAACTGATGCAAAAGCCAGGGGTATAATCAATAATGCTGAAAATAAAGCGCAAGTTGTTTTACAAACGGCAAATACTGAGGCTGAACGTATTATTAATGATGCTAGAAAAAAGGCTCAACAAGAATATGAAAAAATTAAGATGCAAGCTTATGATGAGGGATTTCAAAAAGGTGAGCAGGATGGGTTATATAAATTTCAAAATGATGCTGTTAATGGTTTGAAATCTTTGGATACTTTAGCTAGTAGTTCTTTTGATTTAAAAAAGAATATTATTGATTCTGCTTCGTTGGATATTGTAGAATTAATTTCTATTATTACAGATAAGGTTTGCAAAGTAAAATTTAACAATGAAATTTTGCATAATTTAACTTTAGAAGCAATAAAACAGTTGAAAGAAAAAGAAAATATTACTATTATTGTAAATCCTAAATTGGTTGATAATATTACTGAATTGATGCCTACTTTTAGAGATGAAATTCCTAAGATTGAGTCTATAAAGATTGTTGAAGATAATTCTTTATCTCCAGATGGGGTTATTGTAGAAACTTTAAATTCCAGACTGGATTCTAGAATTTCATCACAAATTGCTGAAATTACACAAAAAATGTTGACTGGTATGGATAATGAATTGGAACAAGAGTAGGTATTTGGATATTATTAAGAATACCCAATCAATTAAAGAAGTTGGGAAAATTACAGAAATAATAGGTTTGACGATAGAATCTGATGGACCAAAATCTTCGATAGGGGATTTATGTCATGTTTATAATGATTATAATGAAATTCCAATAATGGCGGAAGTTGTTGGGTTTAAACGAGATAAAATTTTACTAATGCCTTTAGGAAGTGCTGATGGTATTAGACCGGGAGCTTTTGTTGTAAATACTGGTAGTGCTATGAAAATAGGGGTAGGTAATCAATTAATAGGAAGAGTTCTTGATGGTTTGGGAAATCCTATTGATACTTTAGGAGAAATTCGATTTACCGAATATCGTTCTACAAGAGCTGAAGCTATTAATCCATTAAAAAGAAAAAGAATATCAGAACCTTTAAGTCTTGGGATTAAATCGATAGATGGGTTTACAACATTAGGTAAAGGTCAAAGAATGGGAATTTTCGCAGGTTCTGGGGTTGGGAAAAGTACTACGATTGGTATGATGGCAAAAAATACTTCTGCAGACTTAAATGTTATTGCGTTAATTGGAGAGCGTGGAAGAGAAGTTAAAGAATTTATTGAGGAAATTCTTGGGCCTGAAGGTATGAAACGTTCGATTGTTGTTGCGGCTACGTCTGAACAACCTTCTTTAGTAAAAATTAAAGCGGCTTTTGTTGCTACTACAATTGCAGAATATTTTAGAGACAAAGGACTTGATGTTTTGTTTATGTTGGATAGTGTTACTCGTATTGCTATGGCTCAAAGAGAAGTCGGTTTAGCAATCGGAGAACCTCCGGCAACCAGAGGTTATACTCCATCTGTTTTTGCCTTAATGCCAAAATTAATGGAAAGAGCCGGTACGAATGAATTGGGTACAATTACAGGGTTGTATACTGTATTAGTAGAAGGGGATGACTTCAATGAACCTATTTCGGATACGGCAAGAAGTATTCTAGATGGACATATTATGTTGTCTAGAGATTTAGCTCATAAAAATCATTATCCGGCAGTTGATATTTTGCAATCTTTAAGTCGTGTTATGGGTGATGTTACTTCTTCTGAACATAGAAAAGCTGCGGGGGTTATTAGAAACTTACTTGCTGTTCATAAAAAAAATGAGGATTTAATTAATATCGGGGCATATGTTAAAGGTTCTGATCCAAATTGTGATAAGGCAATTGCTCTTATGGATAATATTAATGATTTTCTTTTACAATCTACAAATGACAAAATTAACTATGAGGATACCATTAATCAATTACTTCAGCTTGGACAGCTGGCGGGTGCATAATTGTTGAAACAAAAAACGAGAGTTTTTTAAAACTCTCGTTTTTTATTAAAATAAACTTTTTAACTACGCTCTTTTGCTTCCTGAAATAGCAATTTGATGTCTTCCTTTTGCACGTCTTCTGTTTAATACTTCTTGTCCGCCTGGAGTTGACATTCTTGCTCTGAAACCGCTTACGTGTTGTCTTTTAATCTTTGTTCCTTCTAATGTACGTCTCATTTTTCTATTTCCTTTTCAGCTAATTTTACTTATGATATACTCATGTAATCATGAACATGTATTCTAGTCAAATAATTGGTTAAGTTTGATTAAGATAATAAAGGAGAGTTAATATGAATAAGTACAAAATTGGTTTTATTGGTGCCGGAAAAATGGCTAGTGCAATTATTAAAGGACTTATTAAAACAAATTTTTTAAATCCTGAAAATATTATTGCATCTCAAGTTGAAGATAATATTGATGAAAAATCTAAAATATTAGGCATTAAAGTAATTAAAGACAATCTTGAAATTGCTAAAAATTCTGAAATAATATTCATAGCTACAAAACCTAATCAAGTTCAAGATGTTTTAGCTGAAATTAGCAAAGAAATTTCTGAGGATAAGCTTATTGTTTCTATTGCGGCAGGAGTTACTACGGAAAAATTAGAAAAAAATCTTCCTCAAAGCACAAGAGTTATAAGAGTTATGCCAAATACCCCTGCTCTTGTTGGTGAAGGCATGAGTGGTATGGTTGGGGGTAAATTTGCTAAAAAAGAAGATTTAGATTATATCCAAAAACTTTTATCAACAATAGGAAAATGTATAGTAGTTGATAATGAAGCTCAAATTGATATTGTAACGGCAATTTCAGGTTCCGGTCCAGCGTTTTATTATAAAGTTATTAACGAAATTGCTCGTGCGGGTGAAAAATTAGGGCTTGATTATGATAAAGCTCTTATGTTAAGCATCCAAACTGCTATTGGATCTGCGAAAATGGCCTTACATAGAGAAATTTCTATGGAAGAACTTATTTCTAATGTTGCAACTAAAGGTGGCTGTACTAGAGTCGGAGTAGACTGTATGGATAATAATAACACCGAAAAATTATTTTTCGAAGTTATTGAAAGTACAACAAAAAAAGCTCATGAATTAGGGCAATAATTTTAATTTCGTTTATATAATTCAACTTTTTTTATAGAAATCGGCTTTGAAGTTTTGAAGTCGATTTCTTTTATTTCATCTTGCAAAAGCCAAGTAGGATAATTATCAATAGGAATTAGAATTCTTTCTGTTCTTGATTTAAATTTCAAAACTGAAGGTAGGTTATTCATAGTAATTTCAAATGCGACATCTCCTTGTTCTTCATATTCAATATATAATAAATCAGCATCTGCTGGTGCTAGATCTTTAAATAAAATTTTATTATTATTTAAATTAATTTTCTTTTCGACTTTTCCCATAGGCAATGTCTTAATAGAATTTCCCCAAACATCAGGTAAATAGTTCAAATCATACCCTGAAATCTTATCCAAATCTTCTATTGGCTCAATTTTATTAGAAATATTGGTATGTTTTAAAAAATATCCACTATTTGTTTTAATAAGTTTATATTGATTCGATAAAAATATCCAACGATAAATAGGATTAATTCTTTGGGATATTCTTATGTTATCTAAATTATTTGTTAAATTTTTTAAATATAAAATAATGCATTCTGGAGGGTTTTGTTCTAACTCTTTTAAAGCAGCTTTTGATTGTTTAGTATTTACAATATTATAGTATGATGTATAAGCTATTGCAGGTTTTTTATCTAAATAATAATAAATCATTCCACAATTATTTAAATCTAATATTGCTCCGTCATTTTTAGTGATACTATCTATAAATTTTTTTGATGGTAAAAATAGTTTTTTTGTTTGTAAAGAAAAATGTTGATAGTTTTTATCTAAAACTATTTTTACATTAATCATTAAACAAAATGTTAATAGATAAATTATAAAATTAGTTATTACAAAATATTTAGATTTATATTTATATTGAAAAAACGGTAGAATAATAGTTAATATGCAATATGATAAACTTATTGCACGAGGGAATATATCACTTTCATCAATTCTTCCTAAAGCATAGTTCAACATTAATAAAATAATTAAAATTGTAAAAATTGAAAGATATTTAATGACATCATTTTTTGTTTTAAAAAATAAAATAACAAATGTTGGAAATATTAAAAAACAAAATAATGAAATACTTAATCGAATTATATTGAATTTTTGAGGAAAATTGTTTCCAAAAGAATATAAATTTGAAGTAATATAATAAGATGCTTTTTCAAAATATACGATAATATCATTTTTAAAGAATATCAATATTAAAAACAAAAAAACAGAATTTATTATAAAACCTAATTTTTTATTATTATTAATAGTTTTTATCAGAAAAGGTATTGTTGAAATAAAAAAGGCTGTTCCAAATGTAGTATGATAAATAATTGCAAAAATCATCAATAAATAATAGATTATTAACCATAAATAATATTTTAAGTTTTTATAATTATTAACTAAATAGACAAATGTTAATACAAAAGTTAAACAATGTATTTGAAGAGAGAAATTATTAAAAAAAAGTAAAATATTTATACAGATAGGTAAAAAAGATTTTCGTTTAAAAATTCTAGAACATAGTAATATATTAGATAATAGAAAAATTATTTGAATAAAATAACTACAAATTTTTTCATTATATTCATTTAGATTTCCCAAAATATTTTGAGCAAGATAAGAAGGTATTATATCTAAATACCCATGAACTAACATAATATCTTTATAATATTTCATTCCATATTTAAAGTGTGAATGATATACGGCAATTTTTTCTCCTAAATGGTGAAAGTCTAAAATCTTCATTGTAGGAAAAAAATAATAAATAGAATAACTTAAAATAATAATACTTAAAAGGTAAACTACTTTAGTATATTTATGCTTCCATTCTATACCAATTTGAGGAAATTTTATTCTATTAAAAAAATATATTAAAAAAAATAATATGACATAAATAAAAAATATAGCTAAATCTAAATATTTATTATGATTTTCAAAAATAGAAGTTCCGACATAAAAATCATTTAATTTGGTATATTTACAGATAGGTAATAATAATTTATAGAAAATAGAACTTAAAAGAAAAGCAAAAGAAGAGGAAAATAGAATGTTTAAGAAATTAAATTTATTAATGAAGTATAAATCTAAATTCTTAAACCATTTCATTTAAAATATCCTCAAAAACACCCTTCCAGTCACCTATTTTATGTTGGCGGAACAGTTTAACACAATCGTACCAATCACATTTAGTTAAGTCCGTATGCCATCTCCAATTAACTTCATAAGGAAGAATTATCCAACAAGGAATTCCCATAGCACCAGCAAGATGAGCCAGAGAAGTATCATTACATATTACTAAATCTAAATTTGATAATGCTGCTGCTGTTTGAGAAAAATTAATTAAATCTTTTCCAATATTAATAATATTATTTTGTTTTAATTTTGAGATATCTTCACTGCCTTCAAACGTTTGAAATGAATAATATTGGGTATTTTCAACTTCCATCAAAGGCAAAAACTCTTCACTGGGAATTACCCTATCCATATCAAAAAAAGTATTACCTTGCCATTTTATTCCGACTTTAATTTTATCATTATTGAAAAATTTTTCTTTATAAACTTTTGTTAATTTTTCATCTGCTTTCAAATAGCCTTCAGGATAAGCAAAAACTCTTTCACCTTTTAGTTTTAATAAATATGGTAAACTCAATAACGGAACGTGCACATCAAAATCAATATTTTGTTCAGGGATATAAGAATCAATTATTTCATCAACTCCTAAAGAATTAATTTTAAATAATGGAGCTAAAGGTTTTTGAACCATAAATATCAATTTTTTACAACGATTAGCAACAAGAGGAAGATATCTTGCAAACATAATCGTATCTCCAAATCCAGCTTCATAATATACTAAAAGAGTTTTATTTTTTATATCTTCTCCTTGCCAAAGATTTTTTGCGGTTGCTTTATTTGGATAACTTTTGTTTTGTAAAGAGAAGGCTGTATCTTTTGAAAATCTATTTTCAAAAAGTTTTAAACCTTTATCATAATCTTTTAATCTCATGTATGCCAAGCTTAAAAAATATTCAGTATCTTTGTCTTTAGGCCTTAATTTTTGACATATTTTTAAAGCTGAGATTGCATTTTTAACTTCACCTTCAATATTATAAAGATGTGCTAAATTAAACCATCCATCATAAGATGTTGGGTTTATTTTTAGAGCTTTGTCATAAAATAGTATTGCTTTTTTGTTATCTTTTAAATTTTTATATGCTAATGCAAGATTAAAAAGTAGAGAAAAATTTTGTGGAAATTTTTTTAATACTAATGTTTCATATGATGTAATTTGCTTATATAGTTTTGCTCTTATATATGCTTGAAAAAGTGTTTCATAAAAATATTCGTTTTCTTCTTTTTTTATGGCTTGCTCAATAAAATGAATAGCTGAAATTACATCATTTTGTTGTAATTTTAGGACTCCAAGTAGGTTATATATTTCAGCATTTTCATTGTTATTTTTTAAAATCTCATTATAAGCAACTTCAGCTTCTTCAAGCTTGCCTTGTTGATGTAGTGAAAAGCCTACATCAAATATCTTTTTTACCTCTTCATCCAACTTTGGCATAATATTCTCTCTTCTTTTTTACTAATAATATTTTAAATTGGATTTGAAATTATTTCAAGGCTTGAAGCCAAGATTGTTTTGCTTGATAAGAACTTCTTACAAGTGGTGCTATTTGGTAATTTTTAAATCCGATTTTCTTAGCTAAATTCTTTAAACTTTCAAATTCTTCCAGCGTGTAATATTTTTCAACTTTCAAATGTTCTTTAGATGGTTGGATGTATTGTCCTATTGTTAAAATATCAACTTTAGCATTTTTTAAATCTAAAAGAGTTTCTTCGATTTCGTTAATTGTTTCCCCAAGTCCTACCATCATTCCTGATTTTGTAATGATTGAAGAATTTTCTTTAATATATTTTAGAACATCAATGGAGCGTTGGTAATTACCTTGAGGTCTTGCTGATTTAAAAATAGTTTTTACTGTTTCAATATTATGATTAAATATTTCAGGCTTGGATTGTATTATTAAATCTAAGGCTTCCGTTTTTCCTTTAAAATCAGGTGTTAAAATTTCAATTTTTGCATTTGATATTTTTCTGATTTCTTCAATACAGTTCTTAAAATGTTCAGCACCACCGTCAGTTAAATCATCTCTGGTAACAGATGTAATTACTGCAAATTCGAGTTCTAATTCTTTTACAGCTTCTGCTATATGTTTTGGCTCATTTAAATCTAATGGTTCTGGTTTGGCAGTAGAAATATTGCAATATCTGCAATTTCTAGTACAAACATTTCCCATAATTAAAAATGTTGCTGTATTTTTTGAATAACATTCGCTTTTGTTTGGGCATCTTGCTCCGTCACATACTGTATTTAAGCATTTTGTTTTTAAAATTTTTCTGACAGTTTTTGTTTTTTCAGTATCAATAATTGGTCTTTTTAAATATTCCGGTAGTCTTTGCATTTTAATTTCACTTTCTTAAAACTATGCAATTGGCAAATAAATTTTTACACAAAATCCGCATTCTTCATTTGAATATAATCTGATTTTACCATTCATTCCTTCTACAAGTCCTTTAACGATAAAGAGTCCTAAACCTGTTCCTCTGGTAGTTCTTGTTGTTTTATCATCTACTCGTGTGAATTTGTCAAATAAAGTTTTTAGTTTTTCTCTTGGAATGATATCATAATCATTTTTTATACTTATAACTAATTTTTCACCATCGATTTCATAATCAAGAGTAATTTTAGAGTCATCTTTAGAATACTTTATAGCATTTTCAATTAAATTGACAAAGACTTGTTCCAACCTATCATTGTCTGCAAGAACTGAAATTTTGCAATCAGCAAGATTATTTATGACTTCTTTTTGTGCATCGTTTTTGACTAATAAAATAGCATTTTCTATCGCAGAAGCAACCGGTACATCCGTTACATCAAAATTTAATCTTGCACCTTCAATATCCGGAATAACCAAAATGTCTTCAATCATTCTTTTTAGACGTTCTGCTTGTTTCTTGATTATTTTTAAAGATTTTTGTCGCATTTCTTCATCAATTTCAATATCTTGTCTTAAAAGTCTTGAAGTATATCCTTGAATGCTTGTAAGTGGAGTTCTGAATTCGTGGCTGACTGTATCTACCATATTTGAGCGAAATTCATTTAATTGACGAAGTTCTTTATTTTTCTTTTTAAGTTGAATATATGATTTATGGATTTGTCCTACCATTTTGTTAAATTCTGTTCCAAGAAAGACGAGTTCAAAAGGGGTAAAGACATTGGTTAGAAGCCTTATTCTTCTTTCATAATTTCCTTTAGAGATTGCAATTATAGCTTTAAATAATTGTCTAATATTTATGTATAAATAATAAGTATAAAGTCCGACAACAAAGAAAACGGTAAGTATTGTTATGATAATAGAAAGAATTATTTTATCGCGGTTATAGTCAATTGCGTGTTTTGTAACATCTTCAGTGGTGTTAACTATTATTAAAGCATCAGGAGATGATTTTTTTAAATATACAAGAGGTTGGTTTTTTTTATCTCCATATACAATAGGTTTATTAGTTTCTAATTTTTTAGGAAGTTGAAAAATACTGTTTTGAAAACCTATATCTGAATAATTACTTGACGCAACTAAATCGTTATTATCTCCTGCTAAAACATAAATTTGACGTTTATCATCCGATAATGTTTTAAATAGATTTTTTTGTAAATTTTTAATATTTAAGACTGCAACAAGATATCTTTCATCTTTTAATTTTCTTTTAAATACTGCATAATCATCTTTTATATTATAAATATCGTATTGTTCAAGTTCATTTTCATTAACAATACTCAGTTCTTTGTAAAAAATCAAATTTTTAATAATATTATTTAAGTATTTTTGCTCTTCAGATGAACTATTTAAGTATTCTATAGTTGAGATAATTTGATTTAATTCGTTGTTAATTGAATGTTCAAATACATCAATTTCTTCTGATACGATATTCGCAATCATAATAGCGGCAGATCTTAACTGTGCTCTATTAGATTGTTGGTTAATGTTACTAATAATAACTCCACTGACTGTCATTGGAATAAGGACAGCAAAAAATATAACAATAATAATTTGTTCAGCTATTTTCAAACGCCTTTTACTAAAGAATTTTGACATATTTATTCTCCAAAAGGTGTTAATTTGTATCCGACATTAGTTACAGTATGAAGATATTTAGGATTTTTAGTATCCGGTTCAATTTTATTTCTTAAAGCCCCAACGTGAACTCTAAGCATTCTTACATCTTCATCGCTTGAATAGCCCCAAACTTCCTCCAGTAATGTTGCAAGGGTTACTGCTTTATTAAAATGTTGCATAAGACAATATAAAATTTCAAATTCTGTTGGGGTTAATTTCATTCTTTTATTTAAAATAACGGTTTCTAAAGTGTCAGGAAAAATTTCAATTTCACCAGCTTCAAGGATTTCGTTAGAAGTAAAAGTCTCAACAGGTGGTTGGTTTCTCCTTAATAGAACCCTAATTCTTAAAAGGACTTCTTGAACATCAAACGGTTTTACTAAATAATCATCAACTCCGCTATCGAACCCGATTGTTTTATCGTCAATAGTACCTTTGGCAGTTAGCATAAGAATTGGGACATTAATTTTTGCCTGCCTAATATTTTTAGCGACATCAAAACCGTTCATTTTAGGCATCATAACGTCTAATAGAATTAAATCATAACTATTATTAAGAGCTTTTGTTAGTCCTTCCATTCCGTCTTTTGCAGTATCTACAAAATATCCGCTTGATGAGATATCAAATTCTAATAAATCTCTTATTTCTGTATCATCGTCAACGATTAAAATTCTTTTTTTATCTGCCATAAATACCCCTTAAACTTTTTAAATTATTATATTTTAATTTAGGTTAATATTCAATATTTATAATATTAAATTCATCATCCCATTCTATATAACCTTTAGGTTCAATATTGTGATATTTGTATGGATTTGTTATAAATTCGGGATTGAATAAATTTTTCTGTCTTAAAATTTTAATTATTTCCGGTAAAAGTTTTGTGCTACCTGCTATTGTTCCATCTGAAGATGTCGCAGTTGAGCCGTTATAAAAAATCTTCGAATCTGCAAAATATGTTTCTTTAATTTTGCTGTAAGTTATTGGTAAAGAATCACTTATTAAAATTACCTTATCAATAGGCTTAGTTTTGAAAAATAATTTTAAAGCTTCATCACTAACGTGACACCCATCTGCAATTATCTCCGCAAAAATATTATCATTAATTAAAGTTGAAAGAGCTGTTGATTGTCCTCTATGAGAAATCCCTGCCATAGCATTGAAAGTATGAGTAACTCCGTTAACCTTAGACAAATCTCCGCCAATACAATGACCGGCTTGAACTTTAACATTTTTTTCTTTTAAATAATCAATTAATCCATTATCTAATTCTGGAGCAAGAGTTACAATTTTAATGAAATCATCTTCAATTTTTTTATAGTTATCAATTGTTAAATCTAAAAAATGCTCAGGATTATGAATACCTTTTTTTATCGGATTAATAAATATTCCTTCAAGATGAACCCCCATAATTCTATCACATTTTTTTGACGCAATTTTAATAATTTCAATTTGTCTTTTTATATTTTCAAGAGAATCTGTAACAAGAGTAGGAAAAAAACCGCCTATACCTATTTCTTTAAGCTTATAAGACAATTCAACAATATCATTTACTCCTGCTTTATTAAAATCTACACCAAAAGCACCGTGAAAATGTTGTTCAATTAAAAGAGGAGTCCTCATAATTAATTTACCCCAAAAATTTCTCTAACTTTTTCTCTATCATCAAAATGAATTGTTTCATTGGCAAGAATTTGATAGTCTTCATGTCCTTTTCCTGCAACTAAAATAACATCATTATCAGAAGCAATTTTCTTAGCTTCTTTAATAGCTAGTTCTCTATCCGGTTCTACAATAACATCATTAACACTTTTGAATCCGGCTAAAACATCTGTAATAATTTGTTGAGGATCTTCGGAACGAGGATTATCACTTGTTACAATAACTTTATCAGCATAATCTTCTGCAATTCTTCCCATTTTAGGACGTTTAGTAGCGTCTCTGTCTCCTCCGCACCCAAATAGACAAATTAATTTCCCATTGCTAGGTGTAATATCTCGAGCGGCTTTGAGAACGTTTTCTAAGCCATCAGGAGTATGAGCATAATCTACAATAACAGTAGGGTTACTAGTTATAATTTCAAAACGTCCGGCAACTCCCATAATATTTTCCATTGTTGATATCGCTTTTTTTACATCTAAGCCGGAAGCTAAAGCTGTTGTTATGGCTGCTAAAACATTATAAATTGAAAACATTCCGTTCATTTTAAGTGAAACAGGATATTTTTCTCCTTTGATATCACAAATAAACGATGCACCATTATTACTAAATTTAACATCAAGAGCTTTAACATCAGCAGAAGATTTAATTCCATAGGTGTATAAATTTACAGTAGGTGAAACAACAGAAATAAATCTGCAAGCATAATCATCATCAGCATTAATAACAGCAAAGTCTTCTGCAACTAAATCAGAAAAAAGTTTTGCTTTTGCTTTAAAATAGTTATCCATAGTAATGTGAAAATCTAAATGATCTTGGGTTAAATTAGTGAAAACAGCACCGTTAAAGTCGCAACAATCAACTCTATGTTGAGCTAAAGCGTGAGAAGAAACTTCCATTACAACGTTATCAATGCATTTTTCGTTAATATTATAAAATATTTTTTGTAATTCTGGAGCTTGCGGAGTTGTATGTTTAGCATCATGATATGAATCATTAGAGAAGAATTTGTGTCCTAAAGTTCCGATTAATGCACATTTTTTGTTATTTTCTTCAAAAATCTTTTGTATCAAATGAGTTACGGTTGTTTTTCCATTAGTACCAGTAACACCAATTAAGTTTAATTTTTTAGAAGGCGATGAGTAGAATAAATCCGCAATTTGAGCGATTGATTCAGATGTATCAGAAACTATAATTTGTGGGACATCAAGATTTAATTGTCTTTCAACTACGAAAAGACAAGCTCCGTTTGCAGCAGCTTCTTCTGCATATTCGTGTCCGTCAACATGTTCTCCAACTAAGCATATAAATAAATCATTAGGGTTGGTTTTTTTTGAATTATAGGAAATTCCGTTTATTTCTTCTGAAAAATCTTCTAAATTAACTAAATTCAAGTAATTAATATTATCAATTAAAGTTCTTAATTTCATGTAAAAATCCTTTCCAACTTAAATTTTATCAGGTTTTAAATTTAAAATATGAGCAATCTGCGTAGAAATCTCTTTGAAAATAGGCGCAGCAACAGTGTTCCCCCAGATTTCACCACCTTGAGCAGAGTCAACAATAACATAAATTAGAACCTGTGGGTCAGTAGCTGGCATGTAACCTACAACAGAAGTATATAATTTATTTGTATATCCAGAACCGTTTTCTTTAGGTTTGATTGATGTTCCGGTTTTTGCTGCAATGTTAAAGCTCTCTGATTTTATAGCAGATTTACCTCTGTTAACGCTTTCCATAAGAAGTTCTGTTACAATTTTAGCGTGTTCAGGAGACATAACTTGAGTTCTTTTAATTTTAACAGCTTCTTCTTCCGGAGAATATTTTATAACGTGAGGTGTAACTCGAACTCCATTATTAGCAAGAGCTGAAACTGCAGAAACCATTTGAATAGCTGTTACAGAAGAGCCATATCCGTAACTCATAGAAGCGTGGTCAGAAGTGTCCCATCTGGAAGGTGATTTTAATAGACCAACAGATTCTCCAGGTAAATCAATTCCAGTTTTTTCTCCAAAACCAAATTTTTTCAACATCCCATAAAACTCATATTTACTCATCATTTGAGCTATTAAAATTGAGCCGACATTACTGGAATGTTCAAATAAATAAACTAAATCAATCATTCCTGGATTTGGATGTCTTGCGTAATCATAGTTCTTAATAGTCCACCAACCGATTTTAATTTTACCGGTGTCATTTACTTTAGTATATTTGTTGATTTTTCCTAACTCCATTGCAGAAGCAACAGTAATAGTTTTAAAAGTAGATCCCGGAGGGAACACGTCAGTTAATGTCCAATTTTTAATCTGAAAACTGGATGCGGATTTAAAATTATTTGGATCGAAATAAGGATAAACAGCATAAGCTAAAATCTCTCCATTTTTTGGATTCATAACAATTACCGCACCTCTTGGGGCTTTGAATTTTTCTATAGCCTTCATCAGAGCTTTTTCACATATATGCTGGACAGCGGCGTCTATTGTTAAAGTAACGTCTTTCCCTTTAACAGGCTTTGTTGCCGCAATCGGATCTGTTGTAATGTTATATATAACTTTCCCTTTAGGTGTCATTTCAAAATTAGAAGTTTTAGAAACGCTTTCTAACTTATCTTTAGCCGTTAATTCAACTCCTGAAGCTACATCTGCGTCAAAATTATAATATCCTAAAACGTGAGAAGCCAAAGTTCCTTGCGGATATGTTCTAATACTTTTTTTATCCATAGGAATTTCACGTAAATTTAGTTTTGCAATTTCATCTCTGGTATGTCTGTCAACATTCTTTTTTAATGAAATCATTTCATTGTTTTGTTTTAATTTTTCAGTTAAATCAAATTGAGATATTTTTAAAATAGGTGCGAGTATTTTTGCTAATTCTTCAGGAGTATGAACAAAATCTTCTTTTCTTGCAAAAATATCATAATATACAGTATCAGTAGCTAATTTAATACCGTTTCTGTCATAAATATCCCCACGCATAACAAAAGAGCTTGCTCTGCGTTGATTTTTTGCCTTGACTCTAAAATGTCGTAAATCAAGAACTTGAATACAAAAAAGGTATATGATAAACAGGAATAATGCCCCAACAAAAATATATTGAAACCACATCATACGCTCTGCAAAAAGATTGTTTCTGCTTTTATCACTTTCTCTGAGCATATTCCCTCCCACTCAAATATTTTATCACAACAAAGAATAAAAAGGAATAGAAACATTTTCATGCTAATTAGTGTAAAAAATACACTGTATAAATAAAACCAGTTGGGCTATTTTATAAGTGTATTTTTGACATTTTATCCTAAAAGTATTGTTTTTATTGAGTTTTACAAAGCTTAACAAAACTTTAAAAACCCTCTTGACAAATTTTTTTATATGGTGCATAATGAAATTGTTGAATGAAGTGTAAAACAAACACTTAATTAACAGAAAGGTCACAGAGGTGATGATTATGTTAGTAAATAAAATTTCATATATGTCTAATATAGGTTTTAGAGGAAATGATAAAGTTAGTAGAAATCCTGAATCAGAAAATGCTATATTAATGTTAAGAGATGCTAATGCTTCTATTAAATTCCAACAAAACCAAGAATTCGCACAAAATGCTGATTCAATAAATGCTAATCCTCTAAAAGCACTAGGTTACAAATTATACAGAACTTTTAATATGATTAGAGAAAACGATAACAACCAACCTTCAGAATCTAAACAATTTAGTGCGATTGCGTAAGTTTTAAATTTAGAAATCTATAATATAATACACACACATAATTTAGCGGTAATTTACGATTAATTATCGCTTTTACTTTTTTTTTAATAAGTTATTTTTCCTAAAACAGCTCTTTTATCAGCTCCAGTACAAGATGGGATATTATTAGGGATGTTATAATATGTACAGTAGCCGAGTAAAGCAAAAGCCATTGCTTCTTTATAATTATTAGAAATACCGTAATCTTCGTGAGTTTTTAAGTTTATATGTTTAGGAAGGTATGTTCTTAAAAATTTCATTAAAGTTTTGTTGTACGCTCCGCCTCCGCCAATGATAACGTTATCAACTCTTGAAATTTGTGGATAAACAAATCTTTCATAAGCTTGAGCTATTGTTTTAGCCGTAAGTGCGGTAAGTGTTGCAATAATATCATTTGGATTTTGCGGTGCAATTTTTAAGATATTTTCTATATATTTGGGAGAAAAATATTCTCTTCCTGTTGTTTTAGGAGGATTTAGATAATAATATTCGTCTTGAAGAAGGCAATCAAGCCAGCTTTCGCAAATTTGACCGGAATTAGCTATTTCTCCATCTTTATCAAATTTTTTACCAAAGAATTTCTGAGTACAGTAATCAATCATAATATTTCCACAGCCGATATCGAAACCGAAGGTTTCGCAATCATCACTTACAACTGTTACGTTAGAAATTCCACCTATATTTTGTACTAATGAGTTTTTAAACCATTTTTCATCAGCAAAGCATACTAATGGTGCTCCTTGCCCATTATATGCAATATCTTTTTCTCTAAAATTAGAAATCGTCATACAACCTGTTTCTTTAGAAATAATTGAGCTTTCTCCGATTTGTAGAGTGCTTTTTAAAGAAATATTATCTAATTTTTCATCATAAGGATAATGATAAATTGTTTGGCCGTGACTTGAAATCAAGTCGGGTTTGCCAAATTCACTAATTAAAATATTAGCGGCATCAGCGAAACATTTACCGACTGCAAAATTTAATTGACAGAGTTCTTTTATACTAATTTCACCTCTAAAAGCGGAAAAAATTTTTGCCTTTATATGTTCAGGGTAAGAAAAATTTATTCCATGAATCAAATTTACGGAAAAATCCGGATTTACTTCGCAATAAGCAGCATCAATTGAATCACAAGAAGTTCCGGACATTAAGCCTATAATTTTTTTTGTTTCTTTCTCATCCATAAAGGAATTATATCACGATAGATTTATGCAAAAAACTTTCTTATAATATTTTCAATTTGCTTAGATGCAGTTCCATCTCCATATGGATTTTGAGCTTTTAGACGAGTATTTTCTTTTGTAGAAGATAGAATTTTTTCGCTTTCCGCAAGAATCTTATCATAATCAGCTCCAACGAGTTTTGATACTCCTGCATCTATTCCTTCTTTTCTTTCTGTTTCATATCTCATAACAAGAGTAGGGCAAGCAAAGGATGGTGCTTCTTCTTGTATTCCGCCAGAGTCTGTTAAAATAAGTTTTGCATTTTTCATTAAATAAACTAAATATGGATAATCTAATGGCGTTAATAAATGAATGTTTGAAAAATGTCCTAATCTCTCATGAATTTTATTTTTAACATTAGGATTTGGATGCACAGGAATAACGAAAGTATGGTTTTCATATTTTTTAGCTAAATATGAAATTGCTTCGATTATTCTATCAATTCTTTCACCATGATTTTCTCTTCTGTGAGCTGTGATTAAAACTAATTTATCGTCAATTTTAATGTTATTAGTTTCTTCAAAGAATTTTCTGGAATTTTCAATAACTTCATCTGATAAACAGAATAAAGCGTCAATTACTGTGTTTCCGACAACATGTATTTTATTTTCTGAAATATCTTCTTTTAATAAAGCTTTTTTATTAACTTCTGTAGGTGCAAAATGTAATTGAGCAACTCTGGAAGTCATCTGCCTCATAACTTCTTCTGGGAATGGCTCATAAATATCATAAGAGCGTAATCCTGCTTCTACGTGGAAAACCGGAATTTTATGATAAAAACTTGTTAAAGCTCCGCATAAAACAGTCATTGTATCGCCTTGAACAATAGTTGCATCAATAGTGTTTTCTTGGAAAACTTTATCTAAAGATGTCAAAATTCTTGCTTGAACAGATGATAAAGATTGATTTTCTCTCATACAATCTAAATTAATATCAGCTTTTAGCCCAAAATAAGCTAAAGTTTGATTTGAAAGCTCTTTTTGTTGTTCAGTATTACATATAATCACGTTATAATCTTGTGGATATTTTTTTAATTCTAATATCACAGGTGCAAGTTTTATAATTTCCGGACGTGTTCCAAAGATAAAAATAATATTCTTCATAGAAAATATTATACAATAAAAGATTTTTTTGTTATACTTTTATCGTAGAAAATATTAAGAATTAAGGAGAGTTGTTAATATGCGCCAAAGACCACACGAACAAGATAAAATGGAACGTCGACACAATTTTTTACCTGTAGAAGATAATTTAACAGCAGAACAGGTAAAAGCTGAAGCAAGTCGTTGTTTAACTTGCAAAAATCCTCAATGTGTAAAAGGTTGTCCTGTAAATATTCAAATACCTGATTTTATAAAGGCTTTGAAAGAAGATGATATAGAAAAAGCCGGTGAAGTTATCAGACAAACAAGCATGCTTCCATCTGTTTGTGGTAGAGTTTGTCCTCAAGAAAGACAATGTGAAGGTAAATGTATTTTAGGTATAAAAGGTGAACCGATTGCAATAGGAGCTTTGGAACGTTATGTAGGTGATAATACTGAAGCTAAAAAAGCTGAAATTGTTCCATCTGGTAGAAAAGTTGCAATAGTTGGTTCCGGTTGTGCTGGTATAACTGCTGCTTCTGATTTAAGGAAAGCTGGGCATGATGTAACAATTTTCGAAGCATTACATAAATTTGGCGGTGTTTTAAGATATGGTATCCCTCCGTTCAGACTTCCTAGAACTGTTTTAGATAGAGAAATCGATTCTCTAAAAGAAATGGGTGTTAAGTTTGAAAAGAATGTTATTGTAGGAAAATCAATAACATTAAAACAATTAAAAGAAGATGGTTTTGATGCAATATTTATTTGTTCAGGAGCAGGTCTTCCTAAGATGATGAATATTCCTGGTGAAAACTTAAATGGAGTATTTTCAGCTAATGAATTTTTAACTCGTGTAAATTTGATGCAAGCAAATGAAGAAAATACAGCAACTCCGCTTAAAGTAGGTAAATCTGCTGCAATTATTGGTGGCGGAAACGTTGCAATGGACGCAGCAAGAACTGCTGTCAGAGTAGGTTTTGAAAAAGTTTATATTGTATATAGAAGAACAGAAGCAGAACTCCCAGCTAGATTAGAAGAAATTCGTCATGCTAAAGAAGAAGGAGTAATCTTCCAATTCTTACATGCCCCAAGCGAAATTTTAGAAAAAGACGGTTATGTAGCAGGGATGAAATTTGAAATAATGGAACTTGGTGAACCTGATGAATCAGGCAGACGTTCCCCTGTTGGCACTGGTAAATACACAGAATTAGATGTTGATACCGTTATTGTAGCGTTAGGTACCGGACCAAACCCAATCATACAAAAATCTGCGCATATGGATGGTTTGGATTTTGTAACAGATAAAAAGGGATACTTTACTGTTGATACCGAAACAAGAGAAACTTCAATTCCAACAATTTTTGCAGGTGGAGACGTAGCCCCAGTTGGAGCTTCTAATGCAATCAATGCTATGGGTGCAGGTAAAAAAGCTGCAAAAGCTATTAATGAATATTTAGCAAATTTATCATAATACTGTAAAGGGTTGAATTTTATTCAACCCTTTATTTACAAAAATTTGATTGCATGATATATTTTAATATGAGAGAATTGTCAGTAGTTAAAACTACTAAATATATAAAAGAGGGCTTAATTAAATGCTTATTGAAAAATATTTGGAAGTCGTAGTTAAACAAAGAGGCAGCGATTTACATATTTCTGCGGGGCTACCACCTGTTGTTCGTATAGACGGTAATTTACAAAGAATGGACGTCCCAGCTCTAAAACCGGAAGAAGTAGAATTATTACTTTTTCCAATGTTAAACAAAGAGCAACGTCGTAAACTTGAACAAGACTGGGAATTGGATTTCTCTTATGGAATACAAGGGCTTAGTCGTTTCAGGGTAAATATTTATAAAGATAGAGGAAACTACGCTGCAGCATTTCGTGTAATTGCATCAAAAGTTCCTTCTTTCAAAGAATTAGGTTTATCTGATACAGTTAGAAAAATTGCAGAAAAGCCACGTGGGTTAGTTTTGGTAACTGGTCCTACCGGTTCTGGTAAATCTACTACTTTGGCTGCGATGATTAATTATATTAATGAAACAAGATCAGAACATATTTTGACAATTGAGGATCCTATCGAGTTTATTCATCCGTCAAAACGTTCAATTATTCACCAAAGAGAATTAGGTCAAGATACAAGAAGTTTCGCAAATGCTTTGAAATCAGCACTTCGTGAGGACCCAGATATTATACTTGTTGGTGAGATGCGTGACTTGGATACAATAAGATTAGCTTTAACTGCTGCTGAAACAGGTCACTTGGTATTTGGAACTCTTCACACATCTTCTGCTTCACAAACTATCGACCGTATCATTGACGTGTTCCCAGAAGGTCAACAACAACAAGTTCGTGTACAATTATCGAACTCTCTTGTTGCAGTATTTTCACAAACTCTTTTACCATTATTGCAAGCTGATGGTACAAAGAGTGGGCGTGTTATGGCTCAAGAAGTTATGTTGGTAATTCCTGCAATTGCTAACTTGATTCGTGAAGCAAAAGCTGCTCAAATATATTCTACAATGCAGACAAACTCCGGTTTTGGTATGCAAACTTTAGAAATGGCTCTTAGAGATTTGTATATGAGAAAGAAAGTAACTTTAGAAGATGCCCTTGCTCGTTCGAGCCGACCGGAAGAATTTAAGCGTGGTTTACAAAATTCATAATTATAAAAAAGCGAGTGAACCTCGCTTTTTTGTTGATTTAAAAACATCTTTGTAATAAAGTAATCATGTATATGTTTAAGCTTTAAAAAAAGGAGGAAGCTATATTATGCAAACATATGGTATTG
>CALUUP010000031.1 GCA_944323985.1 Candidatus Gastranaerophilales bacterium
AAGGGTTCGAACCGGAGAAGGAGGTTCGAATCACGCGAGGGAGCTGAGGCTGAAGAGTTTTGCAAGAGATGAAATCTTGAAGCACAACTCGAAATGCCGTTACACGCGACCGAGCAAGAGCTTCCGCCCCAGTTTTTTAAAAGACTTCCCAAAAGGAAGTCTTTTTTATTTACTTTAATTTAGCCTACAAAAACTTTCTGACATCAGCTAGCATTGACCAATATTCAGGAGCTATCAATCGTTTTGATTTTTCTAAACTTATTAAAATATCACCATGATTCGGAATTTTATGAGTCGATGCTAATTTATATAAATTATTCCAATATTTAACTCGCTCTAATTGAGTTTTCTTATCATCTTTATACTTTATTTGAGAAATCTTATGATAATACCTTCTTGCTTCCTTATTATAGGTAAACGTTCTATAACCATACAAAGGTTTGATTCCGCCATAATCAATAACTCTTCCGGCTACCAAATTATTTTTATTTAACATTAAATCATCATGAAATAATCCATATTTATGAAGGTTTATATTTTGAGATATCTTTGGCAACTTATCATCTGCAAATTCTGAAATTCCTATATTATTATCCATATTCAAATAATAAATATCAATATAATCAGATTTTTCTAAAGGATGCCCTGCTGCTTTTTTTACAAATTGAGTAATATTAGCCTCAGCACTTATTCCATTATATTTAATATCATCTCTTGCCCTTGCAGTTAATAATTTATTAAACTGGTCATATTCTCCGCAAGTCCTCATTTTTGAATAAATATCCAATAAAGAAGCTCTATACAAATCATATTGATTTTTAGGTACAACTTTCTCTGAAGCATGACTTAAAATATTATCAATCAAAGCCTTAAACTTTTTAGGTGTAAACGATTTAAAATAATCCTGCATCATATCCATTAATAAGTCTATTTGTTCTATCACTTTCTTTTGAGGTTTAAAACTTAAAACCACTTTCGGATGAATAATATCTTCACCATTTTTATTCAATAATCTTAGTTTAAACGTATTTTTAAATACACCTTGATCTAAATATGATAAACTTACAGAATCATTTGATTGGATTACACCTATCTCTTTTAACTTTTCTTCTAAAAATTTTTGTCCTTTTAAACTTATTTGAGAAATAGTTTCTTTATCCGGAGTAAATTTACGTCTAATATCACTTATAATTCGCGGAATTCTATCAGGCTGAATTGAAACTTTCGCAATAAATGGCAAAAATTGATTGAATAAATTATTTTTATTCATTCTTTTAGCATTATTTATCTTTTCATCTTCTATCTGTAATAATATATAACTTAATGCATTAAAAATGTCTTTAACCTCTTTTATTTTTTTTGCATTTTCTTGTTTAGAAGAAGTTTTGAATAATTCAAAAAAATCTTTTGGTAAATTACCAACACTCCCTTGTTCTCTTGTATAAACATTTGTCAAGTTTGATAAAAACTCAGGATTGCTATATATTCGTTTCTGTATTACTTTATTTAAACCTGTAAAACTTTTACTATAATTATTAGTTGGTCGATTAATTATTTCCATACTTGTACTCCTAACAAGTAAAAATCTGTAAAAATATTTTTTGCTACTGACTGTATAACTTGAGAAAAAAAATTTAATAAGTTATACTAAGTAAAAAATAGGAGTTAAAAAATGTATAAAAAAATTTTTACACTTTTAACAATTTGCTCCATTTTAGGCTTAAATACAATACCAACACTTGCAAATTGTTGTGAAAAAACTGTTGCTATTGAGCACTTAGATGTTCATAAAGAAGCACCTTGTAATGTTGTTACAATTACAAATTTAAGAAAAGTAGTAGAAAAAGGTAATGTTTTACAATTCGCCTTTGACGAAAAATTCTTTTCTAAATGTGCTCAAGCCGGTGAATACGTAAATTTCGTAGTTCCTCAAGCTTTATATACTTGTGAAGGAACTATGCTACTTCCATGCGGAACAAAGATTGTGGCAGAAATTACAAATGTAGAAAAACCGAAATGGTTTAATAAAAATGCAAGAGTTAGCTTAATTTTCAGGAAAATTGTATTACCTGACAATACTTGTATAGACATTAAAGCTCGTCCATTCACTAAAGACTGCAAACTTAAAGAAGGTCCTTGGACAACTGCAGGTAAACTAACTTTATCAACTCTTACAATGGGAGCTGTTGGAGCTGGCGCAGGGGTTGGTTTTGCTTTTATTCCGAACCCAGCAAAAATCGGTGCTGGTCTAGCAATTGGAATACCTATCGGATGTAGTGTTGGTCTTGTTTTAGGGCTTGTAACTCCAGGTTGTCACTATAAAGCTAAAAAAGGCGAAACAGTTTATGCTTTATTAATTGACGAAATGAGTATTTGTAATTCCGGATGCTCTAAATAAAATATTTATCTATAAAAAAATCCTCTGAATAAATTTCAGAGGATTTTTTGTTTTTATAAAAATTATTTTGAAGGGCTCACATTTATAAATGGAACAGAATTTCCTAACATATACTGAGGCATCTTTCCATCCCATTTTTGAACTGCTTCATACTGTACCAATGATTTATTTTGACTCAAGGCACGAGCTCTTATGGCCATAGATTTTGCTTCTGCTTCAGCTGCAATAACTTTTTGTTTAGCTTCTTCTTGGACTTGAACAGTCTTATTTTTTGCTTTTAAAGCCTCTTGTTCTGCTGTTACCTTACTCTCAATTGCTCTTTCAAAAACATCAGAATAATTAATTTCTGTCATTTGAAAATCAGTTACATTTATATAATTATCCTTTAATTGTTGTTGTAATTTAAATAAAATATCACCAGTAGCTTTCTCTCTATTTGCTATCAAATCTTGAGCATTCCACTTACCTATAATATCTTTTATTGTACCTTCAACAACAGGAGTTAATATTGTAGTTGCATAATCTATACCAACCTCTTGAAAAAGTTTATTTACTTTATCTGGTTGAACATTATAATTAATCACATAAGTTATTCTTGCTTGTTGAATATCTTTTGTATAAACAGCGGTTGTATATGTATTTTTTTGAGTCTTAACATTCATTGTCTTAAATTTTTGAATAAACGGACAAATTATATGAAGTCCTTCTCCATAGCTTTCCTGTTGAACTTCTCCTAACTTAATTTTTATACCTCTTTCCCCTGGTCCAACCATTACAAACGGATTACACATAATCAAAAAACAGATTAGCAAACCAAGTACTAAAATTGGCATACCAAAAATTTTCTTGTCCATTTCATTCCTTTCTCTTAATTTAATGCAACTAACGCTATTACCGAATATATTACAGCTACTAAAAAAACAAAGCTTCCGAATATCACAAGCATTTGTTTTCCATATTTTTCATACAAATTCTCACCTCGTATATAACAAGCAGTTATTATACAAAGATTTACTAAAACTAGTAAAGATAAAAATAATAATAAAATTCGTATTACCATATAAACCCTCTGTTGAGTTTATTATATAATAAGAATTCTATTTTAATATCATATACTAATAGTATTTTATTTCTCTATAAAATCTAGAAGACTATCAACAACTTTCACCCAAGTAAATTTTCTAGCTCTTACAAGCCCTCGTTCTATAGATAATTCTCTATAGAAATTATCAAAATACATTTTTTCAAAAGCTTTAACCATATCTTCATCATTATTAGGATCTACTTTAATACCAGCATCTCCAATAACCTCTGGCAATGACGAACAATTTGATGTTATAACTGGACAACCACAGCTCATAGCTTCCAAAACAGGGAGTCCAAACCCTTCATATAAAGATGGATAAACAAACATCATTGCTTCAGAATACAACTTAGGAAGTTCTTCATCTGAGACATATCCTTTTAATATTATTTTTGATTTATCAAATTCACCTATCGTCTTATATAATTCTTTTTCAAACTTTTTCCAAACACCGCCAGCTAAGACCAAATATAAATCATTAATTTTATTTCTTTTGATGAATTCAAAGAAATTTCTTATTGTAAAAATAAGATTTTTTCGTTTTCCTAATGTACATAAAGAAAAAACATACTTTTTATCACTTTTTGTATTCAATCTACAGAAAGCATTATCAACACCTAAATTTATATTCTTAATATTATCATCATTAATAAAAGGGAAAAACTTTAAAACATCTTTTCTAGTATTTTCAGAATTTGTTACATAAAAATCCCTATCATTAATATCATTATAAATTTTATAACACCATAGTCTTTTGTTTTTTGTAATTTCACCCTGCTCCAAAATCGGAATCACATCATGAATCATTCTAAAACGTTTTATCCAACTAGCTTTAGCAATCTCTACTGATGGTGCTGTAAATGGACTAAAATAAGTATCAAAACCTCTTAATTGAGAAAAATTTTTACTATTGATTTTACAACATATCCCTTCATAATACCTTGATAAACTCAAAACTAAATACTGAATTTTTAAAGGCATTTTTCTAACTAAATAATTAAAAAAAGCGAATAATTTATTAATTCTTGAATTTTCTTCTAAAAGTATAATATCTTTAAATTCATCAACTTTTGCCAAAACTTCCTTCAAGAAATAATAACGTTTAAAATTACAAACAAATACTAAATCAATATCGCGTTTTTTTAATTCTCTAAAAATATTCAATGCAACAAAAAAAACACCCGCCCGATGTCCATTTTTCTCTAAATAATAAGATAATTCTGTTGCATCAAATAAAATTTTCATTTCTTTATAACCTTCTTTAATTTATTTAAACGTCTTATTATTTTTTTCCATATAACATAAATATAATAAATAAAACTAAGCGGAAATTTTTTCATATCATAAGCAACAAATTTATAAACATCACGTTCTTCTGCTGCAATTGTTAAATATTCAGCAAACGGATGTTTAGAAAAATAATATTTTCTATTTTTTAATAAATTATAATCTTTATCTGCAGATGTTATCGAACCAAAATGAAAAAAACAAACAGTATTTACGACAAGAACTTCATAACCTGCTTCAATTGCACGATATTTCAAATCATTATCTTCAAAAAACGCAGGAGTAAAATTTTCATCAAAATTTCCAATATTATCTATTACACTTTTTCGAGTCACAACACAAGAAAAAACACATTCATCAAAATTTTTTTCATACGCATTCTTATAACTAAAATTTTTCCTAAAAAAATCTATATAATGCTTTTCATTCGTATTATCATAATGAGGATTTATATGTCTTGGAGAAACAAAACCTACATTTTCTTTTTGAAAAACTTTTTCTAATTCTTCAAACCAATTAGGATAAAGTAAAATATCATTATTTAAAAAACCAATATACTCACCTTCTGCAATTTCAAGACCTTGATTGTTACCTTTAGAAAAACCTAAGTTATTATCATTTAAAATTAATTTTATACCACTAAGAGTTTTCAAATATTCTCTGGTACCATCCGTAGAGCCATTATCAACAATTATCAACTCAAAATCTTTTGTATACTTATACAAACTCTCTATAAATTTTTTAGTATAATCTAAATGATTATAAGTCAATGTAATAATGCTCAACTTCATAGTTATATTGTACATCAAACTAATTTTAGGATAAAATCATTATATGCAAGAATTGATTTCAATAATTATGACTAGCTATAACTATGCTAGATTTTTACCAGAAGCAATAGAGAGTATCCTCAATCAAACATATACAAACTGGGAACTATTAATCATAGATGACGCTTCCAAGGATAATTCCATTGAAATAATCAAAAAATACCAACAAAAAGATTCCAGAATTAAATTAATTGAAAATAAAAGAAACCTTGGCCTTGCTAAATCTTTACAAATAGCAATTCGTCACTCCCAAAGCAAATGGCTTGCTTTTTTAGAAAGTGACGATATATTAGAAAAAAATTCTCTTGAAGAAAGAATAAAATTAATAAATCAAAACCCAACAATTGATTTAATATTTTCAGATGTAAGTTTATTTGGAGAAGAAAAAAACATACAAAATTTAAATAAACATTTCAAATTCATAAAAGAAAAATACAATATTCTTCAAAAAGATGGTTTTATAAACAATTTTGAACAAATTATAAATGATGTAAATATAATCCCAACATTCTCTGTTGTCATGACCAAAAAAGAACTTCTTGAAAACTGTGACTATAAAACACCTATTCCACAAATTATAGATTTATATTTATGGAACCAACTACACGATAAAAATATTTATTACACGACTCAAAAACTTACAAAATGGAGATTACACTCATCCAGTTATATTAATTCTTCTACTGATATTTGGTTAAAAAAAGTTGAATTTAAAATAAAAACATATTTTTTAAGGAATAAAAACGAAAATTTCATAAAAAAATTAATTACTAGTTTAATTATTCTAAGAAAAGGCATCATAGCTTTCACCATTAAACCAAATAAATTTAAAATTTTCTTTTTATACAAACTCATTTATGAAAAAGATCTTTAATAAATTTTATCTTTAAAATTTAATTCATCAATTTTATCTATAATATTTTTAAAACAAAGCCCAAAAGTAATTTTATTAATAAACTTATAAAAATTATAATATTGTCTAAAATAGTGCCATAACTGTGAAATAATCGCATTTTTATGAATAATATTATTTACTAAATAAGAACAATGAGCTTCGTAAATTTTTAACCCAGGAACCTCTTTAAAACTTTTAAATTCTGTTTTATCCAGCTGAATTAAAAGATTTACCACATTATTATGCAAATCATAACGTTCTCTTGCGATATGCTTCAATTCATCAACACAAGCAAGAGCATCTGCATATCCATTCAAAATTTCAGAAACAATTTCTTGTGCACCTATTTTCCTAAAAGAACTTCTACCGGAAAAATTATAATATTCTTCTATATCTATATTACTGGGTTTTATGTAACCACGACCTCCAAAATGATCATAATTATAAACAGGTATTCCTAAATATAAAGCATATTGTACTGTTTTACCTATAGTGATTATCAAATCATAATTTGCTAAAATTTTAGCATTTATAGGTTCATAATTATATTTATTTCCATAAACATCAATATTATAGCCACCACTTTCTAATATTTTTTTTGCCTCTACAATTTCAGAAGAAATATGATTCGAAACAATAGCAATTTTTTTCAATGAAGTAATCTTTAATTCAATATTTTTATATTCATTCGGAACGGAATTTATTAAAAAATTTGCACTAATTCCATAATTATCATTTAAATATTCAACCAATTCTAAACTATGAGCAAAAACAGGCACTCCATTTAAACCTATTAAATTGGGTTGTTCTAAATCAACAAAAGTTGATAAGCATCCTAATGCCAATTTTCCAAATTTTACACCTTTAGATAAAAGAAAAGTTAAAATAGGAGCATGATACGCTAAAGTATAATCATACTCTTTTTTTAGATCAAAATCTTTTATGTAAAAAACTTTCGCCCCACTATAATCTTCTACATAAACCTTTATATCATTATTCAATTCTAAAGTTACGATATCAACATCAAACCCCATACTTACTAATTCTTTTGCAACTTCTGCGATATGAATCATAGAACCGTGATAGCCATCAAAATAATATCCTGTAAGTAAAAACTTTTTTTTCAAAATAATACCCCTAACTATTTTTTAATTTATCCATTACATTATATTTATAATAGTTTAACAAATTTTTTAACTGAACATCATTACCGCCAATCTGGTTCTTCTTATATAAAGACCTACCTAAACCAAAAATCTGTTTAAAAAAGTTTAAAGAATACAAAAAACTAATATGATTTTTAACAACCCGAATTTTACGTTTACTTAACAAAGCCATAACCCACAACCAAATATCATCAGCATCAGGAGAATACTTTAAAAACAAATCTTCTCTAAATACTTCATTAATAAAACACTTTGGAGGATATAAAACTCCCCCGACTCCTGTTAAAAAATTATCATACCTAGCAGATTCTTGCTCAACATGTTTTCCCCACTTTTCATAAGGTAATATTTGATTTTCACTAAAAAAAACTCTATGAGCCCTATGAACTTGAATATCATTAGAATATTTTATGTAAGAATAATAAAGTTTTTCTAACCAATTATCCGGATAATAAATATCATCATCCGCAGTAATTATTATTGAATTTGAAAATTCTTTTAAAGCATAAATAATTTTTGTATACGATTTAATATCTTTTACCAACCTTATTTCTAAACCATTTTTAATATACCTTGTAATATCATATGGCAACTCAAACAAATCTTTATATTCATCAGAAAGCCAAAGAATAATTCTATCAGGCTTAACAGATTGATTTAATAAAGAATACAAGGCTAAAGTTAAATTATCAAATCTTTCTTTATAAGAAGTTAAAGAAACAATAATAGGGATATCGCGTTTAACTATATTTACACCAACATAATCTCCTAAATTATCCGCTTTATATTTAATCCAAGGTTTAAAAACAAATCTTAGATGAAGCTTTGTATTTAATATTTTTTTTAATACAATTTTCAACATCATAACTCTCTTAACATGTTAAAAATAATACTTTCATTAGGAGTATTATTACTTGGAGATTGAGTTCTAAGTTTATCATTCCACTCTAAAATTCGTTTTTCACCTCTTGTAAGTTCAAAATTAGACAAATCAAAAAAACTCATATAAACTAACCAAACATTTTCACAAGGAAACTTTTTTATCAATTCCTCTATAGACCCATTTATACTTGGCAAAATTTGATTATCTCCCAACAACTTATATATACCTTGAGATAAAAACTTTTCAAAAGCTTGATCTTTATTCAAATTAAAAGTTTCTTTTAACTCTTTTTTTAAACGATGATAACTCATATCATAATTAATATTACTAAGATAATAATCTTGTAACTTCTTAGTTTCACTATCCAATCCAAAACCAAATCTTACAGAAAACTTAAGCCCTCTTATAATTCTGGAAGGATCATCAACAAAACTATTTTCATGCAACACTCTAAGTTTCTTATCTTCTATATCACCTTTTCCATTATAATAATCAACAAATTCATTATTCGTAGATCTTTTAGCCATTGCGTTAATAGTAAAATCCCTACGTTTTAAATCCTCTTTTAAAGAGCAGCCTATTTTCTCAATTACAGGCAAATGCCCTTTTCTCGGATAAGATTCAATTCTTGTAGAAGCAATATCAATTTCATTACCATCAACTAACACTCTTACAGTCCCAAAATCAGGATTCACTTTGATAACATCTAAATTTTTAGCAAACTCAATCGCATTACCCTGATAAGTGTAATCAATATCAAGAGAAGAAATTCCAAGAATTTCATCTCTAACAACCCCACCTACATAGAATAAATTATTATCCTTTAGCTTCATTTTTAACCTTTTTATTATGAATAATAGAAGAAATAAATGCAGATACAATGAAAGCTAAACCTAACAACCCAGTAACAACTTCAGGCACCTCATGGAATGTAGATACAAACATCAATATAGCTAAAGTACCAATAGCCCAATGAGCACCGTGTTCAAGATATAAATATTGTGCTAAAGTCTTCTTTTCAACTAACATTATTGTTAAAGATCTAACAAACATAGCCCCTATAAACAAGCCAATTGTGATAATTAAAATATCTTTACTTAAAGCAAAAGCCCCCAATACCCCATCAAGAGAAAAAGAAGCATCAATTAGTTCCAAGTACAAAAACCCAACTAAACCGGAACACTTAACAGTATCTGCACAAAGTTTCATCCTCTCTTCTTGTCTTTTTTCTAGCCATTCAGCTAAACCATCAATTATAAGATAAATTATAATTCCGCTTATACCTGATTTTAAAACAGGAATTCTAACCTCAGGAGATAATTCAAACATTAAAAGCCCCAAAACAATTAAAGTTGTAATAGTACAAACCCCTTTAACAGATGCTAATTTTTGTAAAGGAATTTCAATCCATTTAATCCAATGCACTTCTTTTTTTTGCTCCACGAAATAATCCATGAATAACATAAGCAAGAAAGCCCCACCAAAAGAAACAATAGGAGCATGCGTAAGTTCAAGATAATGAGCATAAGAATTCACATCATTTAAAGCCATATCGAGAACTGATAAAATATTAAGTTTTGCAAAAATTGCAACAACTAAAAGCGGAAATAAAAATCTCATACCAAAAACAGCAATCAAAATACCCCAAGTAATAAATCTATGACGCCATTTTTCAGACATATGTTCTAACTTCATTGCATTAACAACAGCATTATCAAAAGATAAACTAACCTCTAAAACTGCTAAAACAAAAGCAATAAAAATACAAGTTAACCCCGTACCATTATGAACGTGTTCACCCCACAGATAAGCAGCAATAAAACCTAAAACTGTAACAATATATGAACCTAAAAAATAGTGTAACATAGCATCTCCTTCATAACGTTAAAATTATATTATAATACCTTTACAGTGTAAAGATTTAAGATATTATTACTATATTTATAATATAATTTAAGAGTGGAAAAAAGGAGAGTAGTTATGAAAAAAATATTAACAGCGTTGTTTGTCCTAACAGTTCTTATCGTTCCAGCAAATGCATCTCAATGGAAAGCAAGTGATAGAGTTAGTACCATAGGAAAAAATATAATCACAAAAAATAACTTACCAGCGAAAACGACCTTCAAAGTAATAGAAGGGAGCGCAGACAACTCAAACACATCAACAACCAATGTAATATTAATCTCTTCCTCAGATTTAAACTATGCAGGAAATGACCACGAGGTAGCTGCAGTTATATCAAATGAAATAGGTCATATAATAAACGGAAAAGCATCTAAAGACAAATTTAGAGATATCGCAAAATCAGCTATTTCAAACACCTTTAGTTCCGGCAATATAATTTCGGTTGCCGCAAACAGTGAATATTTAAAAAATAAATCTAACTTATCTGATAATAAAGCAGCAGATATAACGGGAGTAGACTTAATGATACAAGCTGGTTATAATCCTCTTGCAATGATTGTCGTTATAACAAAAATGCCAGGTAGTACAATGGAAGCATTACAAGGAAAACCTTCTAATACTGAAAGAGCAATGAATGTTTTTGACTATTTAACATATAATTATCCTTCAAAAATAAAAGCAGGATATGGTTGTCAAGAATATAGAGCTTTTTCGGAATATGCTAATAAAATAGTAGAAGAAAGAAATTCTGATAAGAAAAAACTAGCTCAATTTAACAAAGAACAAGAAAAAAACAAACAAGAAAGAATAAAAAATGTTGCACAATATAAAGCAACAGGTGGTATTAGTGGTTGGGATGCTTCTTACTCAATTTTAAAAACATTAACAGAATCATCAGAAATAAAATAAAATAAAATAAAATAAAAGGAAAACTTGTGGCAAAAATTTTAATAACAGGTGGAGCGGGTTTCATAGGTTCTCATTTATGTAAACAACTCATAAATGAGAACCATCAAGTTATATGCTTAGACAATTTTTATACAGGCTCTATTGAAAATATAAAAGATTTACTGAATAATAAAAATTTTGAATTAGTAGAACACGACATCATAAAATATTATGACTGTAATGTTAACTACATATACAATTTAGCCTGTCCAGCAAGTCCACCACATTACCAAAATGATCCTGTTAAAACAATCCAGACATCTATACTTGGAATCCATAATTTATTAGAACTTGCAAAAAGAACCGGAGCAAGATTATTACAAGCATCAACAAGTGAAATATATGGAGATCCCAAAGAAACCCCTCAAAAAGAAACTTATTGGGGCAATGTTAATCCAATAGGAATCCGTAGTTGCTACGATGAAGGAAAACGTTGTGCAGAGACAATGATGATGGATTACCATCGACAATATAACACTGATATTCGTATTGTGAGAATATTTAACACCTACGGTCCTAATATGGCGTTAAACGACGGAAGAGTCGTTTCAAATTTTATCATTCAAGCCTTAGAAAATAAAAATATTACAATATATGGTAATGGTTTACAAACAAGATCATTTTGTTATGTTGATGATTTAATATCAGGCTTGATAAAAATGATGAATCAAGATTTCATTGGTCCAGTAAATCTTGGAAATCCTAGTGAAAGAACAATCCTAAATTTAGCTAAATTAATTCTTTCACTAACAAACTCAAAATCACAAATAATCTATAAACCTTTACCCAAAGATGACCCAATACAAAGAAAACCTGATATTAGCCTAGCCAAAGAAAAACTAAATTGGACACCTACAATTGATATAAATGAAGGCCTAAACAAAACAATAGAATATTTTAAACAAATTCTTTAAGAACCACTCTTTTCTATAGATTTTGCAACGTCTTTATCAGCACGAATAGAATTCATGTCAGTCGGATTCTTCAAAAAAGCTTTTCCTAATGGGTCTTCAGCAGAAATACCACCTTCATTATCTATTTTGAATTCAAACATATCCGGATTTGGACAGCTTGTAGAAGTATATGCACATTTGTTTTTCTCATTCTTGTTATTTGAATTAACATCAACAATAACCATAATATAGCTATTATCACCATTTGTAGCAGAAACATAAGAATAAATAGTCCAATCCATACCATCAATTGTCTTTACATTAGTACCATTAACAGAAGAGGGCATCGGACTTGTTCTCTCAACATAATTAACTTTTGTGGCAAATATTCTACCAAATTTATGAACCCCAGTACACTGCCAATCAGGCTCATTACAAGGTTCATAATTAGTAGGTTGAGAAGTGCAATTCAAACCGGAGCAAGTTGCAGCACCTGTAGTATCATTATAAGTAGTCCAATACAAAAGAGGATCACTTAAAATTTCATCTGTTAAATTTGTTAATGTATTATAAGCTTTAAGATACATAGCTTTCCTTTTATCTGGCATTATAGCATTGATAGCAGGAGCAATAACACCTGCAATTATACCTACTATAGCCATAGAAACCAATAATTCTTGTAATGTAAAACCTTTTTTATACATATCTTAAATCCTCATCTTCTTATAAATTTATTTTAACATATTTTTTTATAAAAAAAAGTTATTTTTGCAAATAAAAATTCTACAATGTATAATTCAATGGGGGATTCAAATAATGACTAGAAATTTATATGAATTATCAGAACTTGTGGATAAAAAATTTGCTAATGGAGAAGATATTCCTCAAAATATAATCGAAAGCATAAAAAATATTACACAAAATAAAAATTACATAGGAATGGCTCAAATAAACCCTATAGCAGGAAATATCGAATATAATGCAAAAAAAATAGCTAAGTATATAAAATATTCAATAAAAATAGGCTTGGATTTAGTAGTTTTTCCAGAGCTTGCATTAATGGGATATCCAATAGAAGATACTATTGATAGACACCCGATAATCGTAGAAGAAAATATAAAATGGTTAAAAGGTCTAGCAAAAATTACTAAAGGGACTACTGCCTTAGTAGGTTTTATTGAACCTAGAAATAAAAATTCCGAAGGTAAAAAATACTATAATTCCATCGCCATTTTAAAAGACGGAAAAATTGATGGAATAGTTAGAAAATCATTACTTCCTAACTATTCTGAATTTAATGATTACAGATATATAGAACCATCTCCTGTTGTAGGAGTTCAGCCTGCAAATACATTGGGACATTTTGATAAAAATTCTATAAAAAAACAATCCAAAATTTATGATAAATACGGTATTTCAATATGTGAAGACTGTTGGAATAATAAAGAATTTTTCGATAAAAACTTATACGAAAAAGACCCTATTGAAGAGCTAGCTCAAGACAATCCAGAAATTTTTATTAATTGTTCAGCATCTCCCAGCAGAGCAAAGAAAGAACAATTAAAACATAATATGCTCTCATTTATAGCAAACAAATATAAAACCCCAATAGTATACGTAAATCAAGTTGGAGCAATAGACAATAGCTCATTTGACGGTTCAAGCAGAGTTTTTAATGCTAAAGGAGAACTAATTGCACGAGCAAAATCTTTTGAAGAACAATTTTTAATAGTTAATCCCAAAGAAAATATTGGAAAAATTTACCCATTAACAAAAGGATTAGATAAATCTTTAACAGAACAAAAAATCTTTACATTAGAATACGAATCTGATCTAGAGAGAACTTATAAAACAATTATTCAAGGTATAAGAGATTATTTTAAAAAATGCGGATTTAAACGAGCAGTATTAGGTCTTTCAGGAGGCTTAGATTCTACGGTTTGTGCAGTTCTACTTGCTGATGCTATAGGCAAAGAAAATGTATTTGGAATATCAATGCCGTCACACATTACAAGTAAAGAAAGTATGTCAGATGCAGAACAATTAGCCCAAAATTTAGGCATAAACTTCACAGAAGCGAGTATTCGTCCAATGATAAACACAACTACAGAATGCTTAAATAATTTATTCAAAACAGTTGAGAGCCATTGGGATGGACGATATAAAACATCTTTCACCCCTGATAATATACAAGCACGCTCAAGAGCAATGTTTTTATGGGGAATAAGTAATGAATTTTCTTCTTGTATTCCGATTGCAACCTCTGATAAGTCAGAATTATACATGGGTTATGCTACAATTAACGGGGACATGTCAGGAGGTTTTGCTCCTATTGCGGATGTACCTAAAACGAAACTTTTTGCATTTGCAAGATGGCTTAATAAAAATAGAGAAGAAAAAGACGCTATTCCAGAAGCTATTATACTAAAAAAACCCGGAGCAGAACTTGCAATTGACCCTAAAACGGGAAAACCTTTAATTGCAGAAGATGCTCTTATGCCTTATGAATTTCTAGACGAAATAATATGGCGTATTGAAAACAAAAATGAAGGCTATCAAACATTACTAAAAACTGAATTTATATACGAAAAACATAATCCTATCTCTATAGAGCAAAAGACCGAATGGCTCGATAAATTTTTTAGAAGAATGTCTACAGCCCTATATAAATGGTCAATATTACCGCCATCAGTAATTGTAGAATCCAGGTCTATTAATAAATATGATTACAGACAGCCTATTACATCTTCAAAAATTAATTATAAAGGTTCTAACGAGCAACATGTTAACTCTGTTTTAACAAATTGAACATATATAAAAAAAAGTGTACAATGTTTGGGTAAAAAGAAGGAGAATATATGGCTTTGCATAATAAAAACGGCTTTTCTTTAATGGAAATGATGGTTGTACTTCTAATTATATCGATTATTGCAGCCGCAACTGCACCAATGATAACTAAGAAAATGGCCAGAGACAGTGTAACAGGAAATAGTCCTTGGGTATTTACAGGAGAAGGTGCAAATATTGCCTTTAATATGGAAGGTCGTCCAGATGCTACAGTACTAATTGGAACATTAAAATGTCCTAGTAATACTAAAGCAAAATTATATATTGACTGCGGTAAAGATACAGCTCAAATAGCTTTAGGAAAAGGTAATACGGCAGCCAGTATATTAGCTGACCCTGAAGGAAAAAGAATAGGAATATTTTCTGCAAGTTCTAATGTAAATATTCCAAATGACTCAGTATCCCTCGGAATGAATCAATCTTTAGCAGGGAGTAACATTATTGCTATAGGAAGTAATGTAGTATCAAATAATTCTAACACAACAGCAATTGGGCATAGTGCTGAAGCTAGCGATTCTTATGCAACTGCTATCGGATCAAACTCATCAGCAAAAGGACAATATAGCACAGCAATTGGTTACAACGCAAAAGCTCCTTCAATATACTCAACTGCAATAGGTTATGGTTCAACCTCCAACAATGGAGGAATTGCTATTGGATACAGTACCGACGCTAGTAATTATGCAACTGCTATTGGATATAATTCAAAAGCTACAAATGGAAATTCAGTAGCATATGGTTATAATAGTAGCGCTAAAGGAGTCGGTACAGCTATCGGCAACAACTCTCAAGCAAGTGATAGTACAGCATTAGGATATAATGCAAAAGCAAATGGAGATCGTTCTACTGCAATAGGATTTAGTGCATCTTCTCAAGCTCAATATTCAACTGCTATTGGATGCGCTTCACTAGCAAATAAAACACACGCCTCTGCTTTTGGATATAATGCTCAAGCACTACACAACTATTCAACAGCTGTGGGCAGAAATGCATATACTACTGCTACAAATCAAATTGCAATTGGAACCTCACAAGATACAGTATATATACCAGGAAATCTTCGGGTTGAAGGAACAGTAGAACTAGCAACACGCTCCTCTGCAAGAGTAAGACTAAGAACAGCAGAAGGTCACTCTGCCGATGGAGCAAATAATACATTTGGAACTGTTGTATATGGTCAAGGTAGATCTTTATTAGTCACAGGACAAGGTATCATAACTCCACAACTTCCTTCAGACAAGAGATTAAAAAACGTAAAAAATGAATTTACTGAAGGTTTAAACAATATTAAAAAATTAAAAATTTACAACTTTACCTATAAAAATGATGAAAATAAAACTCCACACGTAGGAGTTTTGGCTCAAGATTTACAAAAAATATTTCCAAATGCAGTATCTAAGAATCAAGATGGTTATTTACAAATAAGACTTGAAGATATGTTTTATGCATCCATTAATGCTATAATAGAATTAGATACAAAAATAGAACATCAAAATAAAATTATAAAAACTCAAGAACAAAAGATTTCAGAACTAGAAGAAAGAATTTCAAAACTTGAAAAATTATTAAAATAAAAATTTCATTTTAACAACAAATTAGAATTTAAATGTCTAATTTGACGTTTCATTTCTTCAACTTTGTCATTAAGTTGTTCGTTTTGATATATCTCAAGAGCTATTTTATAATTAAATTCAGCATCTTTTTTATATTCAGGATTATCATACCCAGACATAAGTTGCAATGTTTGCGCCAAAAGGACATAACCTTCCGGTTTATTAGGATTTAGCTCAATTGCTTTTTCAAAACACTCCTTTGAATCAATAATATGACCTTCTATATGATTTTTATATCCTTCTAAAATCAACAATGGATATGCAAAAAGATTTTGCTTATCAAAAATTTTAAGTTCTAATAAAAAACATATTTGCATCAAATCTTTATCTTGATACATATCCCAAAACCTAAAATGAGAAATAAAATATTTAGGAAAAATAGAATCAATTTTATTTAAAATTTCATCTTTTTTATCATTCTGGTTAGCTAAACCATATATATTAGCTTCTTTTAAAAGTTTAATTGGGTTATCCTTATCAATCAAATCAATAACACTTAACAATTTTAATGCCTTCGCCAATTCATCTTTTGAAATAGCTATTGCTGATTCTTTAAACAAAAATTGAATTGTCCTGTATCTATCACTATTGAAAAGATTTAGAATATAATCTTTAGCAATATCTTCTTGACTCGTATAAACTAATGCTAAAAATTTAACTCTTTGAATCTCAAAATTATTTTCATCTTTTTTTAAAATCCTATTAGCATCAATCAAAGCCCCTTCAAAATTACCCATATCAAAATTAAGTAATAACCTTTCAAAATAAGCTTCATCCTTTTTTACACAATGAGTAATTATATAAGTAAAATCTGAATAAGCTTCTTCATACATAAGAAGTTTTTTTAAGAGTTTACCTCTTTTTAAAAACGTTTCAGCTGGCCTAAATTCTTCATCAATAAGAAAATTTAATCTATCTAAAGCTAACTCATAATTTTCTTCGGCAATATACTTGTCTATAGATTTTAAACACATTAAATTTTTAATATTTTCTAACATAATCGACTCATTATCCCTTTGTATTTATTATTTAACATAAAGTTTTTAGAAAAACGAGTATCCGATTGACTATAAAACTTTTAACGCCTGTCTAATTTCTCTAAGAGCAGCTGCAATTTCTTTATTATGAATTTCTTTTTTAATTTTTTCATACCCAAACATAATCGTAGTATGTTTTTTATTAAAAAACTCAGCAATATTCGCAAAACTTTGATTAGTAATTTCTCTAGCCAAATAAACAGCAATATGTCTTGCTAAAGCAACTCTTTGACCTCTTGCAGTACCTTTTATGTCTTTCTTATCAACATCAAAATAACTTGCAACAACGTCTACAATATTATCATAAGATAAAGATTCATCACAATCATCACATTTCAAAACATCTTTTGCGAGCTTTAAAGTTAAATCTTCTCTCATAATCTCAGCATAAGCAGAGACCTTTGTAAAAGCACCTTCTAATTCCCTTACGTTTTTAGAAAAATGTTTTGCAATGTAATATAAAGCCTCATTATCAAATTTTAAATCATTATCAATTGCTAATTTTTTAATAATTTCAAATCTTGTATCCAAATCCGGAGGGGCCAATTCGACCATTAACCCCATTTCAAATCTGGAACACAATGCTGCGGTTAAAGATGGAATATCTTTCGGCAACCTATCAGATGTAATAACAATTTGTTTACCTTTGTTATACAAACTATCAAAAGTATGTTGCATTTGATCCATTGTTCTACTTTTTGATTCTATAAATTGAATATCATCAATTAAAATAATGTCAATATTAGTATATTTTTTATTAAACTTCGACATATTTTCAATAGAATCCTTAGAATATCTGCAATTTGAAATAAAATCATTTACATAATCTTCAGTTTTAGTATATTTAACTTTCAATTTAGGATTATTAAAAATAGTATAATGTCCAATTGCTTGCATTAAATGAGTTTTTCCTAAACCGGAATTACCATATATAAATAAAGGATTATATTTTCCAGCAGGATTTTGAGCTACTTGCATAGCAACAGCATGGGCAAATTTACTATTTTCACCAACCACAAAATTTTCAAACTTATATTTCAAATTCAAATTAGATGCAGATTGCATATTAGAAAGATTTTCTAAAGCTTGTTCTTTCAAATTTTTTTCAATAGCTTTTTTCTGAATTTTTTCGGTTTCTCTTTTTAAAGTTTTAGCGGCACTTTCATCATAAATAATAACAATTCTAGCATTCTGATTACCGGTAATCTTTACTAAAACAGAATTCATTTGTTCGGAATGATTTCTTCTAAGCAAATCCCTTCCCATTATCTGTCCGGTAACAACAGTTAAAACGCCCTTATCATAACCGGAGACTTCAAGCGGATAAATCCAAGGATGAACATTTTCGGGCAAAACCCCGATTAAATCTTCCTTTACTTGCTCCCAGAAACGCTTTAATTCTATATTTTCCATAAACTCTGATTGTGATTAGTTTGAAATTAAAAAGGCGACACCCAGATTCGAACTGGGGATAAAAGCTTTGCAGGCTTCTGCCTTACCACTTGGCCATGTC
>CALUUP010000032.1 GCA_944323985.1 Candidatus Gastranaerophilales bacterium
GTTTCTTCTCAAAAAAGAAGAATTGCCTTTGAAAGTGGTATGCAAATAGTAGATTGGGTAAAAAATGATATAAAACCTTTAGATATAATTACAAGAGATTCTTTAAGAAATGCAATTATTGCAGATTTGGCTATGGGAGGCTCTACAAATTCTTTTTTACACATTCTTGCTCTTGCAAATGCTGCGGAAATTAATGTGACATTAAAAGATTTTGAAGAATTATCATATAAAATTCATCAATTTGTAAAATTAGAACCATCTTCTAATATCACAATGACACAGTTTCATAATGCGGGAGGAATTCCGGCTGTTATTAATGAACTTGTAAAAAGTGTTCCTGAATATGTTGGGGAAAAATATAAAAATGATTTGTATGTAGATAAAAGTATTATTCACGATTATTTAGAACCATTTAATACAAAACCTGGATTGGGTATTTTATATGGAAATATAGCTCCGGAAGGTTCGGTTATAAAAATTTCTGCAGTAGATGAAAGTTGTTATGAATTTGAAGGGGTTGCAAAAACTTTTGATTCTGAAGAAGATGCAATGAAAGCTTTAGAAAACGACTTAATAAAAGAAGGCGATGTAATTGTGATACGCTATGAAGGGCCAAAAGGAGGTCCTGGCATGAGAGAAATGTTGGCACCAACTTCACTTTTAGTTGGAAAAGGTCTTGGAACTAAAGCTGCTTTAATTACAGATGGAAGATTTTCAGGCGGTACAAGAGGAATTTGTGTAGGGCATATTTGTCCTGAGGCTGCTAATGGAGGGGTTATTGCTTTAATTAAAGATGGAGATAAAATAAAAATTGATATTAATAAGAGAACCCTTGATTTATTAGTAAGTGATGAAGAATTAGAAAAACGAAGGAAAGAACTAAAACCTTTTAAAAGCGATGCTAAAGGTTATTTAGCTAAATATTCAAGAATAGTGCAAGATGCTAGTCATGGAGCAATTGTTTAGTAATTTTATTTATAAAAGAATATTTTTGTGCTATAATGTTGGCAACCCAATAATAAAGATTCATACAAATTGCTTATTTTAGAAAACTTTTATCTAAGGTATAATCATTTAGTTAAAGTGTCTATATAAGAAGAAAGGAAAAGAAGAATATGAGTTTTGTACCTGTAGTAATAGAACAATCAAGCAGAGGCGAACGTTCTTTTGATATTTTTTCAAGATTATTAAGAGAAAGAATTATCTTTTTAGGAACACCTGTAGATGATATGGTAGCAAATTTGATTGTAGCTCAATTATTGTTGTTAGATAGTGAAAATCCTGAAAAAGATATTATGCTTTATATCAACTCTCCAGGAGGAAGTGTAACCGCAGGTTTAGCAATATATGATACAATGCAACATATAAGAGCTGATGTCTCAACAATTTGTTTAGGTCAAGCAGCTTCAATGGGCGCATTTTTATTATGTTCAGGTGCAAAAGGTAAGAGAATGGCTCTTCCTCATTCAAGAGTTCTTATTCACCAACCTTTAGGGGGTGCTCAAGGTCAAGCTACTGATATTGAAATTCAAGCTCAAGAAATTTTAAGAATTAAGAAAACCTTGAATGAAATTATGGCTTCTAATACAGGTCAATCTATCAAGAAAATTGAAAAAGATACTGATAGAGATTATATTATGACTCCTCAAGAAGCTTTAGAATATGGTATGATTGACAAAGTTATTACAAAAGATATTTAGTTATTTGGGGGCTTGTCCCCCAAATATTTTAAGCTTAAAATATAAATAGACTTAATAATACGGGAGATATTATGGCATCAAATGATAGACTAAAATGTTCATTTTGTGGAAAAACACAAGATCAGGTTAAAAAATTAATTGCAGGACCTGATGTTTTTATCTGTGATGAATGTGTTGAACTTTGTAATGAAATTTTAGATGAAGAATTTTTTGAAGCAAAAGAAGGTATAAAAGAAAAAGGTGAAAAACATCAAGAAGATGTTGAAGAAAAACCAATTCCAAAACCTCATGAAATCAAAGAATATTTGGATCAACATATTGTTGGTCAAGATGATGCAAAAAAAGTTTTATCTGTAGCTGTTTATAATCACTATAAACGTCTAAAACATAATCAAAAAGAAGATAAAAATGGTGTTGAAATTCAAAAATCTAATATATTGCTTGTAGGTCCTACAGGTAGCGGGAAAACACTTTTGGCTCAAACTTTAGCAAAAATGCTTGATGTACCTTTTGCGGTAGCTGATGCTACAACTTTAACAGAAGCCGGTTATGTTGGAGATGATGTTGAAAACATTTTATTAAGATTATATCAAAACGCAGATTATGATGTTAAAAGAGCTGAAAAAGGCATTATATACATTGACGAAATCGATAAAATTGCCAGAAAATCTGAAAACACATCAATTACAAGAGATGTATCTGGAGAAGGTGTTCAACAAGCTTTATTAAAACTAATAGAAGGAACTTTATCTAATGTTCCTCCTCAAGGTGGAAGAAAACATCCTCAACAAGAAATGATCCAGATAGATACCAGCAATATTTTATTTATAGTTGGCGGAGCTTTTGTTGATTTGGATAAGATTATTGAGCATAGAGTTAAAGACGGAACTTCTATTGGCTTTGGTAAGACTGCTCCAACTCAAGTAGAAAAAGAACAAGCTTCTGCAAGATTACTTAAGAAATTGCAGCCTGAAGATTTGTTGAAATTTGGTTTGATACCTGAATTTATTGGTAGAATCCCTGTTTATGCTGTATTAGATGCTTTGGATGAAAAAACATTAAAAATGATTTTAACCGAGCCTAAGAATGCTGTATTGAAGCAATATAAATGCTTATTAGAAATGGATGGAGTAGAGTTAGATTTTGAACCTGAAGCGATTGATTTAATTGCTCAAAAAGCGATAAAGAGAAAAACAGGTGCAAGAGCATTACGTTCAATAGTAGAAGAGTTGATGTTGGATGTAATGTATGATATTCCGACTAAACATGATATTACTAAGTTTACTATTACAAAAGAAATGGTTGAAAAACAAGATGAAATTGATAATCAGGCGGAGTTAATTCATCTTCCTAACAGTAAACCTAAGGATATTTCAGAAAAAACAAGGGCAGAAATTGCATAGAATAATATTTAGAGGCGGGATTGAAAATTTTCATTCCGCCTCTAATTTTATCTTAGCGTTTCTTCTGCTTTTACGTTTGTTGTTGGGTATGGATGAGTTTGTATTTTTTCTCCAGTACGATAATCTGTAAAAGTAGGTTGATATGGCTTTATACCAACATTTCCTCTGGTACTATTTGTAGAAGTCCCGCTAGAAGAAGTTGAAGAAGTGTTACTACAAGATATAGTAACTTCTTTTTCTCCAACTTTTACATTATCAACTAAAATCGTAAGAGTAACACTGTGTGTACCGATGTATGCTCCGGATATTGTTACGTTACCATTGCTATTTATTGTTGCGAGATTTGTATTGCTTGATTGATAGCTTATTCTATCATTTGATATGATTCTACTTTCTCCGCTGTTAGAAGTGAAAGTTGGTGTTATGTTATAAGTTTTGCTATTGCCTTTATTTATTTTAACGCTGTTTAAATTATTCCAACTACTTTCATTAAGAGTTAAATTGGTTACATCACTATAATCAAAAATTAAATCTTGAACCTCTGCTATTTTATTTTTGATTTCAAAAGGTGTTAATTCATTAATAGCATCTTTATAATCTTCTCCAAAGATTGTTTTTATAAATTCTTCGTATTTGTCATCTTTATTAATAATAGCTTCACAATAAGCTAATGCAGCTTTTTTATGATTGTTATTTGATATAGAATTGTCAGTTTCATTTTCAGCACCCACATATGCTTGTTCGTAAACTTTATTTATATCATTTAAACTAAGATTTTTTAAATTATTATTATATAAATTTAAAATATTTGTTTGAATTTCTGCGAAAATCCAATCTGTAGCAGCGTTTTTATCTAAATTTCCATTTTCGTCAAGGAATTCTCCATTATTAATTTTTTCAGCTAATTCTTTTTCTATATTTTGAATAGTACTATTATATCTTCTGTTATTTTTTATGTAATCAGCTGTGTAAGTAGAGATTTCAGTAGATATTTTGTTGTAAAATTCGTCGCTTTGTATTAAAGCTTTCGCGTCAATAGAATTTTTTGTATTTTTGTATTCATTGCTGTTTAAAAATTCTTCATATTCAAAGTTTTGAAGAGTTGCATAATCTGCGTTAGTAGCATTAGAAAGTAAATTTTTAATAAAAGAAGTTATTGCATTATTATAAGCGACATTATTGGTATTATAATCTTCTTGATTTTTGATTTCTTCTAGTTTTAGTTTAATAGAAGTTTGTAAAATAGATTTTTGTAAATTGTTTAATGGTGTAGTATCTTCAATATTGTATCCATATGCAGTTAAATCAAAGTTATTACTTTCTTTTAATCCTGCAGTTGCCATATATGCATTAATAATATTTTGAATATTTTCTTTTATTTCAATATCAGACATTTGAGCAGGTATATTGTCTGTGAAATTTTTAATTAAATTTTGTAAAGTTTCATCATCTTCGTAAGAATATGAGTATTCTTGAATAAAACTACCCATTTCATTATTAAGATATTCATTTGAACAGATTTCAGCTGTAACTTTTTGTTGAATAGCAGGTGCATTTTGTTTTAAGTATGCTTCAAAATCTTCTATTTTACCAAAGTTTTGAGTATAATTTTCAAATAATTTGCCTAAATCTTCAGTAACATATTTTTTCCAATCATTAGTATTATTTAAAACATCAGGAGCCGAAATAGTAGATAAGAAATTTTCTAAAATTTGGTATATTTCCATATTATTTTGTAAATTTTCAATTTCTTTTGAATCGAAAGCATTTTTATTTTTGAAATTAGTACCATCAATAAAGTCAGTTTTATTAGTATCGATAGAATTCCAAAATTTGTTAATTATATCATTTTTGCCTGATTCGGAAGTTTCGCCGTCCCATTCGATATTTTTTTCAAGAAAAGATTTAAGTTCACTTCTTACAATAGTTCCATCTTTGTTAATATCAGCATCTTTTTGCCAATTAGTTTGAGTATTTAAAAATTTGTACACTCTTTGAATATCGTTTCCCATATCGAATCCCTTTTTTCTTTTTATAGTATTTATTACGGCTTTTTATAAAGAAACTTTAGAGATGAAATATAGTTTGTTACAAATGTTTACAATAAGTACCAGAATTAATATAAATGAAATTTAAAAGCCGAAATATTTATGAATTAATTATTAAAAATGTGGTAAATTTACCACATTTTTAATAATCGTTATTTTTAAATTTTAAGAATTAAGTATTTGTTCATAAAATCTATTAAATAAATCCATTATACATTTGGTATTAACTGTTATTTGGAAGTTAGTATGATCATATCCCTCGCTTATTCTTAGTCCTAGTTCATTATTATCTGCGGAGCAACTTGCTGAATATGAAGTGTTTTGGGCTGTACCATTACTGTACCATTTAGAAACTCCATATTTATAGTTTTCTCCATCATAATTTATTAAGTTGTATCTATCAGATTTTTTGCCAGCCCAATTGTCAATTGAATCACTTAATGCTAATTGATATAATGCAATTACTTTGTTAGCAGCCTCTTTTACGGTTTCAGTATCATAGCCACCAGAATTTGAAATAGCATCTAATAAAGTATTATTTATAAATGTCGCTATGTTAGTTTTAGCCAATTCAATACAACCTTTCCAATCTTTATCTCCATACATACCTTCACAAGGAAGTAAGTTTATAACTCCATTTCCTTCATATAGTTCTTTGATAGTTTTAGAACCGTTAGGAGTATCTGAATTACCTGTAGATATATATCCGTTGTAGCGTTCTTCTATTGATTTCCAATCGATTGTAGAAGGTACAACTTTTACGGTAATTGTTTTATTTCCTACTTCTATGCCATCTACCAAAATTGTTATTGTAGAGGTATATGTTCCGCTTGTACTTCCATTAATAGTAACTACACCATTTGAATCAATATTAGCTACACTAGTATTACTAGATTTGTATGTAATTCTGTCGGATGTTATTGTTTGTGTATTACCTAATTTATCTTTAAAGTTTGGAGTTAATGTGTATGTTTTATTATTTCCAGGTGCTACAGAAATTTGATCTTTTAAATTTCCCCAACAAGCACTAGTTGTTACTAAATCTTTAGGATCACCATATTGAGCTGCTTGTTGTTGCAATTCTTGGATTTTTTCGTTAATTTCACTTGGATATAGCTTGTTAATAGTTGTTTTATAGCTATCTCCGAATGCATTTGTTACCATTTCTTTAAGTTTAGGACTTTTTGTAGTTAAAGCATCACAATATTTTATTGCAGCATCTCGATGAGCTTTTAAAGATTCATCATCATCTGTCATATTGTTTGCAGCTTCTACTAAAGTGTTATATAGATTATTTAATTCTATAACACTCATATCGCCTAAGCCATTAGGGAAGAAATCATCTAAATTTGATTTTACTTGTTCTATTAACCAGTTTAAGGCTTCTTCTTCATTAATTGTACCATTGTTATCGTTAAATTCTCCAGCTTTAACCTTATTTAAAAGGGCTGTTTCTAAATCATCCATTATGTCAAGATATCTGCCGTCATTTTTAACTTTTTCAGCTAATGACTCGCTGATTTCTGATAACTTATTGTAAAAATCTTCACTTGTTAGTATATTTTTTGCAGTAATTGTATTTTGTACGTCTTTGTATGCATTACTAGCTTTAAATGATTCTAAGAGATTATTTGATACAGTGTAGAAATCTCCGAATTTCAATGTTGAAATGTAAGAAGTAATAGCACTAGTATATAATTCGTTATTATTATTAAATTGTTCTGATAAATCACTTGATTGAATTTCTTTTTCAAGATTTTTTGTAAGCATGCTTACTTGAAGTTCATTAAGTTGAGAATTTTCATTAGGAGTGTAGCCAAAGTTTCCTAAATCAAATGCATTATCTTCTTTTAATCCTGCAGTTGCTAAGTATGCGTCTATAATCAATTCTACTGTAGATTTTATATCTTCATTAGAACTACCTTCAGGTATATTTTGAATATAATTGCTTATTATGTTTTGCAAAGTTTTGTCTTCAAGATAAGAATAATTGTATTCCTTCATAAAATCTTTTAATTCTTGATTTAAATATTCATCAGCAACACAGTCTGCAGTTGTTTTGTTTTGAACTGATGTTGAAACTGATTCTAAATATGATAATAAATCTTCTTTTTTGCCACCATTTTTAATAAAAGTTTCTGTTAAATTTGCTAAACTGGTGCTTACAGATTGTTTCCATCTTGAGGAATCAGAAATTATACTTGGAGCACTTAATGTTGAAGTGTATTCATTTAATATTTCATACATTTCGATTTTATTATTCATATTTGTTACTTCTTTTGTATCAAGAGCATTTTTATTTTTGAAATTTGTTCCGGTTACGTTGCCACTTTGTGTAGTATCAATATTTTTCCAGAATTCATTTATTAAATCAGTTTGTTTAGAAGTTTCTCCATTCCATCCTTCTAAGCTTTCCCAATCAAATTCATTCTTCATAAATTCGCTGAATTCTGATTTTAATATTGTTCCATTTCCATCAATATCCATATCTGTTTTCCAGTCTGGACGTTCGGCTAAAAATTGATAAACTCTTGAAATTTCATTTGACATAAATATGCTCCTTATTTTCCCTAAATTTAACTTATTACTGTTATCGGTTAATTTGTGTTAAAACTTTAGGTTTTTAAATATAAAATTTACAAAAGTTAACATTTGGGGTTATACAATTGTTAATGAATTATTTTTAGAAAAATGAATATTTCTTAATTCAATCATTCTGTTTCTCGCAAAAATAGCATCTTCTGAGAATTGTTTAAGTTCAAGGAATTTTTTGTAATATCTTATTGCATCTTTATATTTTCCGAGTTTATCAAAACTCATCGCAATTCCTAAGTAAGCTTTGTAATAATCAGGGTTTAGTTTTATTAATTTAAAGAAGGTTTTTGAAGCTTCCAAGAAATTTTCCATTCCCATAAGCATAGCAGCTTTATTGTAGTATGCTTTTAGGAATCCTGGGTTTGTTTCAATCAATTTATTGTAAATCATCAAAGATAAATCTGCTTCATCAACAAGTTCGTGCGCTATTGCAAGTTGGATTTGAGCTTCTAAATTTTCTCGATTTATTAAAATAGCTTTTACTAAATATTGAATTGCACTAGCAGGTTCGCCTTTTGATAAATAACAAACTCCAAGTTCAAAGAAATATTCATCGTTGCTATCATCAATATTGATTAATTTTAATAGAATATCTATTGCTTTTGAGTATTCTTTTAAGTATTTGTATGAAGATGCTAGTCCAACATAAGCCTTGACTTCATTTCTGTCCATTAAAATAGCTTGAAGGTATGTTTTTACAGCATCTTTGTACATTTTAGAAAATCGAAGAGCATCTGCTTTTACACAAAGACTGTAAGCTTTTGATCGTTTTGGCACAGCAACTCTTTCAGTAACTTTTGCCAAATTATCTTTATTTACAGAATGAATTCCTGTATTAATAAGCATATTCCTCTCCCTACTATATCTTATACTTTTGAGCGTAAAGTTTTAACGACCAAAGGGTTAATATTTCTTAATCAAATGGTCAATATTTTAGCAAATTTTGTTTTTTTTATGTATTATATAATGAGTAATTTGTTACCCAGAATTTAAGGAAAGATTAGTGGCTAAAGAATTATTGAAGAAAATATCAATCAAAGAAGAGGTTGAACAAAAAGTAAAAGCTCCTATTGTCGAAGCATTAAAGATAGCTTATGATAATCCGACATATCAATTTCATATTCCAGGACATACAAAAGGGAATGCAATATTTAAAGATTTTAAGAAATTAGTTGGAGAAAAAGTTTTAACAGTAGATACAACCGATGAGTTTGATAATTTGGGAACCTTACATCCTGCAACAGGACCGATAAAGGAAGCTCAAGAACTTGCAGCTGAAGCTTTTGGCGCTAAGAAAACGTTTTTCTTATTAAATGGTTCTACTTCCGGCAATCTTGCTTTAGCTATGGCTTTAACTAAAAAAGGACAAAAGATTCTAGTAAATAGAAATTGTCATAGATCTATTTTGACAGGTTTAATAATATCAGGAGCAGAACCAGTTTGGATTTGTCCAAATAAAATAGATGATTGGTCTGTTTGGGGTAACATTGAAGCTAATAAAATTGATAAAATGTTAACTGAAAATGAAGATATTTCAATGGTTTGGATAACAAATCCGACCTATGAAGGTGTTGTTTCTGATATTAAGGCAATAAGTTTGGTATGTAAAAAACATGGAGTTCCATTTATTGTAGATGAAGCTCATGGATGTTTGTGGAATTTTAATAAGGATTTGCCTGAAACAGCTTTGAAATTGGGTGCAGATGCAGTTGTGCATTCTCTGCATAAAACAGGCGGAAGTATGAGCCAAAGTTCAATGTTGCATATTTCAAAAGATTCTTGTCTAGATGAAGTTGCGGTTGAAAAGGCTTTAAAATTATTGCATACAACTAGTCCTTCTCTTTTATTGTTGGCGAGTTTAGACGCTTCTAGAGCAAATTTACAGTCTAAAAAAGGGCAGAAACTTTTAGAAAAAGCTGTTGAAAATGCTAAATATTTGAGAAAAAGATTGGATGCAATTCCAAATTTACATCAATTAAAAGGTGATTTTGGTTATAAAACTGATGTTACAAAGGTTTTTGTAAAAATAGACGGTCTTTCAGGAAAGAGATTAGAATCTATTTTAGAGATTGATTTTAAGATTGAAGTTGAATCAGCTTCTGATATTGGAGTTTTGATTTTATGTAATTTAGGAAATAAGCGTTCTGAATTCAAGTATTTGGCAGATGCTTTGGAGAAAATTGCTCAAAATCATTATCAAGATATTTATTATTTGGAAAAACGTAAACATATGCCAATGTTAGATCCAATAATCAAGATGAGTTTAAGAGATGCTTTTTACGCAGAAAAAGAAAGAATTCCAAAATCTGAGGCTATTGGTAGAATTTCGGCAGAAGTTGTAGCGGAATGTCCTCCGGGAATTTCGATATTGCTTCCGGGTGAATTAATTACAGAAGAACATTTACCATATTTGAATGATTATGATACATTAGAAGTGGTAAAATAAATTAATAAATTAAAAAAGCGACTAATAAAGTCGCTTTTTTAAGATCTTTGATAAAAAATTTTACCTTCATTATCAATACTATTTTTCATCCCTTGATGTATTAGGGTTTTGTAGTTTGTTACATCAAATTTGTATGGAGTTGGAAGATCGTCAAGGTCTATTGCAATACCAGAGATTGATTCATTATCAGACCAAATAGCAAAATCAATATCTGAACCGTTACGATACGTTCCTTTTGCTCGAGAACCGTATATTACGACTTTTTCTATCTCTGGTTTAGATTTGAAATAGTCTAAAAGTTCATTCATTGTTCTTTCTGGAAGCCCAAAGCTGTTATTCATTTATTTTTATTTCTCCTAACCAAGAATGAAATTTTGTTAGTTCTTCAAAATATATAGTACACATATTTGATAAATATTTATTAACTTTATCCATATTATATTCATGTGAAGTAGAATTTCTTGCATCTAGCATATAAATCCATAATTGAGCATCTTTTAATGTTTCTTTGTCAAAAGCTTCTTTAATTACTTCTTTGGGGTAATTTGCAATTATTCCGTTTTCTGCAAGATAATCTTTTAAACATTTCCAAGCAAGTTCAAAACAAATTTCAAAAGATTGTACTAGTGCCATATGTGTTAAAATTTTATCAGTATTAAATTCTTCTACTGCTTTTTTGTATATTTCAAACGCTTTATTAAAATTTTCAATTCTTTGAGATAATCTTGACATTGTTAATAAATCCTTTTTTATATAATATCATAAATTTTAGTACAAAAAAATAAAGAGGCAAAACTATTTATGTTTTGCCTCTTTTATTTATTGAGCTAATTTATTTTCCTTCAACAACCGCTTGAGCAGCAGCAAGTTTAGCTTGAGGGATTCTGAATGGAGAGCAAGATACGTAATCTAGTCCGATTTTGTGAGAGAATTTCACAGAATCAGGATCTCCACCGTGTTCACCACAAACACCTCCTAATAATTTAGGATTTACACTTTTGCCTCTTTCCATAGCGATTTCCATTAATTGACCAACACCTTTTGTATCAAGTGTTTCGAATGGGTTGCTTGGAAGAATTTTTTGCTCAACGTAGCGTTTTAAGAATTTACCTTCAGCATCATCTCTAGAGTAACCAAATGTCATTTGAGTTAAGTCATTTGTACCGAATGAGAAGAATTCTGCATATTCAGCGATTTCATCAGCTGTTAATGCTGCACGAGGAATTTCTATCATAGTACCGAATTTGTAATCTACTTTTATACCTTTTTCGTTCATTACATCTTCAGCAACTCTTTCAAGAATTTCTTTCGCAACTCTTAATTCGTTAACGTGACCGATAAGAGGGATCATAACGTAAGGTTTTACGTTAACACCTTCTTTTTTAGCGTCGCAAGCAGCTTCAAAGATTGCTCTTACTTGCATTTCATTGATTTCAGGGTAAGTAAGGCCTAATCTGCAACCTCTTAATCCCATCATAGGGTTTGATTCAGATAATCCTTCTACGATATGAAGCATTTCTTCTTTTTCTTTAAAGTCTTCACCTTTAGCTTTCAATGTAGCAACTTCTGCAATTAAAGCTTCTTTAGAAGGTAAGAATTCGTGAAGAGGTGGGTCTAAAAGTCTAATTGTCATAGGCTTATCAGATCCTAATGCTTTGAACATAGCATAGAAATCAGAGTATTGCATAGGTAATAATTTAGCTAAAGCTTCTTCTCTTGCTTCAGCAGTTCCAGCAATAATCATCTTTTGAACCCAAGGAAGTCTGTCCGGATCCATAAACATGTGTTCTGTACGGCATAGACCAACACCTTCAGCACCGAATTTTAAAGCATTTTCGATGTCTTTTGGAGTATCCGCGTTAGCTTCTACTGTTAATGTTTTGATTTCATCTACCCATTTAAAGAAAGTAGTGAAGTTTTCATCAATTTTAGCATCTGCTAACTTAACAGCACCAGCCATAACGATACCTTTACCCCCATCTAGAGATATTACATCGTCTTTGTGGTAAACAGAGCCATCTGCACCGGTTAGAGTTCCGTTTGCTAAGTCTATTTTCATATCTTCACAACCAGAAACGCAAGGAATACCCATACCTTTAGCAACAACAGCTGCGTGAGATGTAGCACCGCCTCTAAGTGTTAAGATACCTTGAGAAACTGCCATACCGTGAATATCATCAGGGCAAGTTTCTACACGTACTAAGATAACTTTTTCACCTGCTTCCCCTCTTTTAGCTGCTTCCTCTGTATCGAATACGATTTTACCAACAGCAGCACCTGGAGATGCGTTTACGCCGTGTGCAATTTTCTTAGCTTCTTCCATTGCTTTTACATCGAAGCAAGGTAATAAAATTTGGTTTACTGAATATGGATCTACTAATTGAATAGCTCTTTCTTTAGTAATAATACCTTCTTTACACATATCAACAGCAATTTTTACAGCAGCTGCTGCAGTTCTTTTACCATTACGTGTTTGAAGAATGTATAATTTACCTTTTTCTATAGTAAATTCCATATCTTGAACGTCTTTATAGCCTAATTCTAATTTTTTAGCGATATTAACGTATTGTTTGTATAATTCAGGCATTTCTGTTTCTAATTCACAAATAGGCTTAGGTGTTCTTATACCAGCAACAACGTCTTCACCTTGAGCATTTGTTAAATATTCACCATAGAATTTGTTTTCACCTGTAGCTGGGTTACGAGTAAATGAAACACCTGTAGCACAATCATCACCCATGTTTCCGAATACCATTGTTTGAACATTTACTGCAGTACCGAAGTTATGGTCGATTTTGTTCATATTTCTATAAGCAACTGCACGAGGAATGTTCCAAGAACGGAATACAGCTTCGATTGCTTCTTGTAATTGAACATATGGATCTTGTGGGAATTCTTTACCTGTTACTTCCTTAATTACGTTTTTATATACAGGAATTAAAGATTTCCAGCCTTCTGCAGAAACTTCTGTATCAGATTTTACGCCTTCTCTTTCTTTAACTTTTTCAACTTCAGCTTCGAAATATTTTTGTCTGTCCATTTCCCAAGCTACTGAGCCAAACATAGTTAAGAATCTTCTATATGAATCGTAGCAGAAACGTGGGTTGTTAGTTAATTTAACCATTGCTTCTACTGTTTCATCGTTTAATCCTAAGTTAAGAATAGTTTCCATCATACCAGGCATTGATACCCTAGCACCAGAACGAACAGAAACTAATAGAGGATTTGTTGTATCACCGAATTTTTTACCGATTTGATTTTCTACATCAGCTAAAGCTTTTTTTACTTCATCCATTAAACCTTCTGGCATTTTATTGCCGTTATTAATGTAATCCATACAAGTTTCAGTTGTGATAGTTAATCCAGGAGGAACCGGCAAACCTAAATTAGTCATTTCTGCTAAGTTTGCGCCTTTACCACCTAGTAGGTTACGCATATCAGCGTTACCTTCTCTAAATAGCCATACTCTTTTATCAGCCATTTGTTTCTCCTTTTTGAATAATAGTAATACGCTCTTAAATTTTATAATTTCAAGTAATATAAGCTTATCATGAAGATAACTTGATGTATAGGGAATTTTGTAAAGGATTGTTACAATGAAAAGTTAAATGAATAAAAATAAAAAATCGGACAAATTATTGTCCGATTTTTTTGTTTTTTCTAATTAGAAAATCTTATGCAACAAGCATAAATCCATAGTCTTTAGCATCACGATGAGCTAAACCTACGCCATCTTGACCGAGTGATATTTTATTACCGCTTTCGTCGTTCACATATCCGATTTGTCCCGGCATAGAAATTCCGGTTGTAGGTTCAACTGTTGTCGCAGGGGTTACTCTTGGTCCGACTGTTAAGCCGCCAAAAGGAACTTTGTTACCTTGTCCGTAAAGACCATATTGATAATTTTGTTCTAATCCTGGTACGCCACCCATAGTTTTGTCCTCTTTTACGTATACAATATTATAAACGTTTAAAATTTAAAAAAATTGCTATAAAAATATAATTTGTTACAAAAGTTTAAAAATATGTTACAATCGGATTATGAAAACTATTGGAATTATTGCGCCATCTGGCGGAGTTGATGAAATTAAAATGAATAATGCTATAGCTTTTTTTGAAAATAAGGGCTATAAAGTTAAGCTTGCTAAGAATATTTTTGATAAAAAAAGGTATTTGGCTGGAAGTGATAAAGATAAAGTTGATGAATTACATAATTTCTTCGAAGATTCGGAAATTGATATGATAATTTCAGCTCGAGGAGGTTATGGTGCAATTAGATTAGTTAATCAAATTGATTACGATTTAATCAAAAATAATCCTAAGCCTTTTATCGGCTTTTCTGATGTTACTGCACTGCTTTTAATGATTTATAAAAAAACAGGTATTACAACTTATCATGGTCCGATGGCTTGTTCTGATTTCGGAGATTTTATACCTTACCCTAATCCTCTCCTTCAAGGAGAGGGAATGATGTTTTCTTGGAATAATCTAATAAAAGCAATAAATGATGAAAAATTAGAATTTGATGGGAATAAGATTTATCGAGAGGGTGAAGCTAGAGGTATAATTTGGGGTGGAAATCTTGCAACGGTTGTTTCTTTGTGCGGGCTTGATTTTATTCCTAGTAAAGATTTTATATTTTTTGCAGAAGATTTGAATGAGCCTGTTTATAAAATTGATAAAATGTTTCAACAATTAATTAATATAAATCAATTTAAAAATAATTGTAAGGCTATAGTTTTAGGTGATTTTTTAAATGTAGATAATCGAGAATGGTTGGAAGAGTATTTTTATGAATTAGCCAACAGGTTAGAAATTCCGGTTGTTGCAGGGTTTAAAATAACCCATGATAGAGATAAGATTACTGTCCCGATTGGAAAAGAATCTGTTTTAGATGGAGAGAATCTTTTTATATTTTAATTTTTTTAATTGTTGGATTTGTTTAATTGAATTAGTTTAAATGTTTTTTTTAATTGTCGACGGGGGGACTTTCTTGTTTATTCGCGTTAAACGAGTTTGCGAGTTTTGCTTCAAGTCTTCGACTTTTGTAAAAACTTTTTACTCTCTGCTCGTTCTCGGTTGAGCCCTTAAAATGCTTCGCATTGTTGTTCTGCGCCCCTTTATAGAGTAGTTTTACTTTGAGGCAGACTTGTAGAATAAATTTAAATAATGGTCGGTAATTTGTCTGCCGACAAAATGTTCTTTTCTTTTTGTTTACTTTTTCTTTTTAGTAAAGAAAAAGTAAATGTCGACGGGGGGACTTGTCTTGGATTTGCTCCACGCTCGGAAAGTTTCGCTTTTTGAACCTGCGGTTCAACTTCGCTCAATTTCCTCGCTATCCGGACTAACTCCATTCTGTCGTGTCGTCCGTCCGCAAATCCGCTGAACCCACTAAAACGGATTAAAGTCCTCACCAACCAAGTATATTAAAAAGAGGATAACAAATGTTATCCTCTTTTTAAATGTCGATGGCGGGACTTGAACCCGCAAGGATCTCTCCACACGCCCCTCAAACGTGCGCGTATACCGATTCCGCCACATCGACTTAATATTTAATTTTCAAAAATCTTTGTGGCTGAATCGGTATTTTTTTTATATACGGCTCGCCTTGTTTTCACTCGGACTCGCCTACCTCCTCTCAAAACGATATTTAATCGTTTTTCGGGAGTCCTTGCCACATCGACTTAATATTCAATTTTCAACTCTCTAATTCTAGCATAAAAATTTTTCTTTACAAATCTTTGAAATCCGTTGACTTATATCCTTATCTGACTCAAAATTGTTCTATAGAAAGAAGGTAATAAGTATGAAAATTTCATCAATTTCAATGAACGAAGATTACAGACCTAGAAGAAATTTCTTTATTAAATATTCTAATAGTTTTATGTCTATGCCTAACGGTAATGAATCTCCTGTTGAAAAAGCTCATAAAACTCAACCTGAAACTAAAGTTGATAAAGTTAAGGGAATTGAAACTCTTACTATTTTCCCTAAACAAGTTATTGATGGTAAAACAATTATAACAGCGTAATAAGGAGTGTTATGATTTTAAAGATTTATAGAATGGAACATAATCGTTATGTGCCTGAATACAAAACAGAAGGTGCTGCAGGCATGGATTTGTGTGCAGCTATTAGTGAAGAGATTACCTTACAACCATTAGAGAGAAAACTTATTCCTACAGGTTTGAAAATTGAACTTGAGCACGGTTATGAAGCTCAAATTCGTCCTCGCTCAGGGCTTTCTATAAAACACGGAATTAGTCTTATCAATTGTGTGGGAACAATTGATGAAGATTATCGTGGTGAAGTTTGTATTCCAATTGTAAATCTTTCTAATGAACCTTATACAATTAAGCCGGATGAAAGAATTGCTCAAATGGTTATTGCAAAATATGAACAAGCTAAAATTGAAGTTGTTACTGAACTTTCTGAAACTGAACGCGGAGCTGGCGGGTTTGGTTCTACCGGCAAATAAAGTTTTGTTTCAATTTTAGTCTGGATTATTCTTTTACCCTTGACGAGGCTTGAAAAAAAGTTTAAAATGTGTGAATAGCACTTTTTAAGTGTTACGGTTATTAAATTATTTAGGAGAACAAGTCATGTACCAAGATGAAACGCTTATTTGTGAAGATTGTGGCTGTGAATTCGTTTTTACTGCCGGTGAACAAGAGTTTTATGCTGAAAAAGGTTTGACAAATAAGCCAAAAAGATGTCCAAGCTGTAGAAAAGCAAAAAAACAACAACGTAGAGGAAAGAAAAGAATGCACGATGCAGTTTGTGCTAAATGTGGTAAACAGACTCAAGTTCCTTTTAATCCTACTCAAGGTAGAGATGTACTTTGTAAAGAATGCTTTGAAGCTGAAAAAGCTGCAGCAGCGTCTGCTTAGTTTTATAGATTTAGTTATAAAAATGCTCGGGGTGGTTTTACCCGAGCATTTTTTGTTTTAATTCTTGAATTCTTTTATTAGATTCGATTACCCGTTGTTGTAAAGCAGAATCTTTTTGAATTTCTTTTATTAAATCTTCGATAATTTCAATTGTTTTAGAGTCAGCATCTCTAAAAATAAACATATCTACTCCGGCATTTATTGCCATTTTGCAAGCTTCAACACTTCCAAAATTTTGAACCCCTTTCATTACCATATCATCTGAAATAACAATTCCATTGAAGTTCATTTTATTTCTTAAATAACCGATTGCATTCTTACTTAAAGAACTTGGTATAGCTTCAGTGTCAAAACAAGTACAGTGAAGGTGTGCTGCCATTATCATTTCTTTTGCTTCATAAAAAGGTTTTATATGAATTTTTTCCATTTCTTCTAGTGGTAGATTAATTTGTGGTAAATCCAAGTGACTGTCCTTATCTGCATCACCATGTCCTGGAAAATGTTTTAAACAAGGTATTATTCCGTATTTTCTGTAAATTTCTGATGTTATTTTTACTCCATCTATAACTTCATCTGTATTATTAGAAAAAGCTCGTTCCCCAATAATTGGATTTTTAGGATTTGTATTTACATCAGCTACCGGTGCAAAGTTTAAATTTATCCCGTATTCTATAAGCTCATTTGCTATTTTTTCTGTTTGTTTTGCTAAAAATTCTTTTCCTTTTTTATAAGCTTCTCTTGCTGAAAGATATCTTGCATGGATATTTTCAGTTCTTTCAACTCGTCCGCCTTCTTGGTCTATTGATAAAAATAAAGGTGTTGTTGATTTTTGCTTGATTTCATTTATAAGGTTTGTGAATTGTTCTTTAGATTTTATATCGCGAGTAAAAAATATTACTCCGCCTAAGTTGTTTTCTAAAGCATAATCTAAGGAATTCCCTGTTCCTAAAATAAACATTTGATAGACTAAATTTTTCATACATTAATCATACATTCAATTGATTAGAAAAATCAACTTTTGG
>CALUUP010000033.1 GCA_944323985.1 Candidatus Gastranaerophilales bacterium
GTAGGACCTGCTAAGAAGCTTGAATCACCATCATAAGGTGTGTAGTTTTTTTGGATAAAATCTCTTACATTGATTTCTGTTTGCCATTTTCCGCCAACGAAATCGGTTGTAGAAGATTGTTTTTCTAATGTTAATTCTGACATTTTTATCTCCTTTTTTTTCGTCATACTTTGTGACAATTTTAACACTTCTAATTTTAATAATATTATACCGCGTAAATAAAATATTACACAGTTGTTTATACAACATTTATTAAATTTTTATTAAGATTTACAATTTTTACAAAAAAACTATTGCATATACTAAAAAAATCTGTATAATAAATAATCTAAAGTGTTAATGGAGGTTATGTGTATATGAATTACATGAGCATTCCAAGTTTTAAAAACCAACTAATTAAAAGTAATTTTGAAAAAATTTATGCACACGAGAAAGCTCATAAAAATGCTGCTGGAGCATTAGCAGGAGCTATTGTCATTGAAAAAAACGCACAAGGAATTCCTGTTGGTGGGCATGTTTCTATAAAAATGCCGACACTTAATCCTAAAAATCCAAAGCGTACAATAGAACAAGCTGATACTGTAATAAATTCCGCAATGGCTCCTTCTGATCCATCTAGTCAAGACTATAAAGTTGCTGCTCAAGCTAAAAGTATTAAATCCCAAGCTATTGATTTACAAAACAAACAAAAAAAGAGGTTAGATTACTATGCTTAATTTAATTAATTTTTTATATAATTTATTTACACGCAAAGTTTGCTATGTAAGAGTAGAAAATAACAATAATAAATACTAGCCTGTTATATTTTTTTTCATTTTTTTACTTCTAAGCTCTCTATGATAAGTTATTGCAAATCTATGTGCTTCATCGCGGATTCTTTGTATTAAATACAGGGCATTTGAATCTCTTGGAAGTAAAATTGACTCGGATTGATTAGGAAGAAACACCTCTTCTTCTCGTTTTGCTAATGAAACGAAATCAATTCCGCCTTCTCCAACCTTAATTCCCATTTCTTCAACAATTTGCATAACACTTGAAAGCTGACCTTTTCCACCATCAATTATAATCAAATCAGGCTTCTCCCATTTTTTCTCACCTAAACGAGATAATCGGCGTGATAAAACCTCTTTCATTGATAAAAAATCATCCGGTTTTCCTTCCGTAGATTTCACTTTAAACTTCCGATAAGCAGTCTTTTTAGGAAGTCCATTTTGAAATACAACCATTGATGCAACTGTATTTGTACCTTGAATATGCGAAATATCGTAACATTCAATTCTATTAGGGAAATTTGTAAGCTGCAATTTTTCAGCTAAATAAGAGCCGACCTCATTAAAATCATCTCGGATTTGAGCCATTTTTTTAAGCCTTGCATTAGCTAATAAATTATCCGCATTTTTATATGCAAGCTCTGATAATTCCTTATATTTACCCCTACCATAATTAATAGTAATTTTTTTACCTGAAATAATTTTTAGCCAATCCTCATATAAAGACTTATCACCAATTTCTTCCAAATCTTTAGAAATTATTCTATCAGGAAATTCCAACTTCAAATTCGTATAATATTCTCTAAAAAATGTCTCAAAGTATTCGGTTTTATCAATATTATCTACAAAATAAGTGAAATCTTTTTTATCAATCAATCGTCCTTCTCTAATCATCATAATAACGATTGCTAAAATTCCATCCTCATAAATAACCGAAATAATATCTTCATTAAGCTTCGTATTTTCATAGACAACTTTTTGTCTTTCTAATGTCTTTTGTAAATCTAAGTAACTATCACGCATTTTTGCAGCTTTTTCAAACTGCTCAGCATCAGCATATTTTTGCATCTGCTCTTGAATTTGTTTTAATAATTCACTTTGTTTACCGCTTAAAAATAATTCAACTTGCTTAATTAATTCCTGATATTCTTCAGGCGTAACTTTTCCCTGACAAGGAGCAAGACATTTCCCGATATGATAATACAGACAAGGTCTATTAGAAAATTTAGGAGTCTTGCACTGCTTAAGTGGAAAAAGTTTTTTCAAAAAATCCAATGTTGCATACATTGCACCAACATCAGTATATGGTCCATAAAATCTACCTTTATCAGGATTTAAATTCTTCTTCCTTACAACCTGAATTCTTGGAAAATCTTCATCTGTAATCAAAAAATACGGATATTTTTTATCATCTTTTAATAAAATATTATATTTAGGCTTATGCTTTTTTATCAAATGCGATTCTAAAATCAAAGCCTCAACTTCAGAATCCGTAATTATATATTCCAATTTCTCAATTTGTGATACCAGAACATTAGTTTTTACACTTTCATGGTGCTTATGAAAATAACTATATACCCTTCGCTTTAAGTTTTTAGCTTTTCCTACATAAATAATCTCACCATCTTTATTATAATAAAGATAGCAGCCAGGCTGTTCTGGAACAAGCTTTATAGTATCACGCAAAATATCATTCATAAAGATATTATACAACATTTCAATATTGATATTAATTAAAAATAGATATGTAATCTTTTTCTATTTCTTTTTGAAAACTAAATGGAATTTTATCAAACTCTAATATATCAACAATTATCGGAATATCACTATCATTAATAAGCTCTCTTAACTCAGAAAGACTTTTATTCACATCATTAAAAGATTTCACAACAAGATCCAAATCACTTGCTTCATGTGCATCTCCATTAATCCGACTTCCATAAGCCCAAATTTCTGCATTAGGACAATAATTTTTAAAAACATCTAAAAGGATTTGTAAATATTGAGGTTTAATAAAGAGTCTATCCATTTTCAATCATAGCCTTTAAATTCTTGACATCCTTTAAAAAATCATCAATCAAACATAGAGTCTCTTCTGCAAAAGCTCTGCCGTAATCATGAGCAGTATTATTTCTATTATCTCTATATTTCATCCAACGTTCAGCTTCTTCATTATTAATCAATGAATATTTATAAGCGTGTCTGAATAAATCTTTAAAAGTTAATATATCTGCAGCTTTTTTACTTGAAAGATAAGGTAAAAGCCTTTTTCTTAAAAGTTTTCCACTCTGTTCCAATGTCATTTCAAAGCCTTTTACAAGAGAGTTTCTATACATTTCATAATCCACAGTACCCTCTTTTGTTTGCTTGATTAGAGTATATGCTTTTTCTAAAGTTTCAATACATCTAGATAAATATTCAGTATTAAGTTCCATAAAAATCCTTACTAAAGCTTATAATTCACATATTATTATAACATCTAAAGCTCATTTGTTTTATAAATAAAATAGCCCTCGTAATTATAACTCGCATCAATACCTTTCATATAGACCTCCCTATCGTCTATCTTACTCGTCAATGCCTGTTTTAATAATTCTCTAATTTCAACATCCTTAATTGGGCTTCGCTCCATTGCAAGCAAATAATCCTCTTTATCAACCATATTCCAATCAACTACTTTACCTATTTCTTTTTTCAGAATCAAATCCAGCCAAATACGAGTACTTCTTCCATTCCCCTCTCTAAAAGGATGAGCAACGTTCATTTCTACATATTTTGCAATTATTTCTTCATAAGTCGATTGAGGCATTTTTTCAATATGCTCTAAAGCTTGTTTCAAATACATTACAGGTGCAAAACGAAAATTACCTTTTGCAATATTGACATCTCTAATTTCACCTGCAAAGTAGTAAATGTCATCAAACAAATATTTATGAATTTTAGATAGCGTATCAAAAGTTCCAGCTTCGAACGAATCTAGTAAACCTTTTTCAAACAATTCAAGAGCTTTTTTCTTACTTATCTTTTCTTCTTGACGAGCAAGTTCTGCTGAATCATTAATACCAAGCTTGTTTTCTAAAACCATATAATACCTTCCAACACTATTGTACCATATAAAGCTCTTTTATTGAAACCCTAAGCTTTGTTTTCTTCTTTTTCTAATGAATCTTTTAGGTAAATTAAATTACTAATTACACTCACCTCGCTCATAATATCAGCAACACTTTCATGCAAATACTGCAAGCTTTCTCTCAAACCATCAATTCTTCTATCGATTTTTCTCTCTATTTTTTCTTTTAACATATTTTCCAATCCTTTCTAAATCATATATAAAATAAACAAATTAAAATGTCTGTAAACTATATGTCGGGATAAAAAAATTTAACAAATTAATAGTCTATAGTCCATTTAAAAAGATTATAGACTATCGATAAAATACTGTCAAGAATATAAAATACTACTATGGACGAACAAAAGATATTAGAGAATTTTGGATTACATTTCAAACTATACAGAACCAAATTGAAAATTACCCAAGATATGGTAGTTGATAGAACTGGTTTCAGCAAAAGCTATATAAGCAATGTTGAATGTGCAAAACATAACCTTTCGCTTGTAAACGCTATCAAACTTGCAAATGTTGTCGGCAAAACCATAGAAGAAATGGTTGCTGATTTGAATTAGTTTTTCTTTACAAAATATAAAAGAAAGGCAATTTTTAATATTACGTTTTTTTTATAAAAGTATGAACGTAAATAATAATAGTCATTTAAAATATTATTCACCAGTTTTCACATCTAGCGGTAGAGACGTCTATAATGCAGTTGGACAATTAATGCATAGAAACGATACCAGTCTTTTTCGATCTGATTTAGGAAACTGGGATAAATTTGCTGAATACATTGGAGAAAAATTTAAAAATAGCCCGAAAGGAAACATCTATAGCTTGTCATCTTCAGCAGGAGATGAAGTTTATTCTCTTATTATGAAACTAATCGAAAAATATGGAGAAGAAGAATCAAAAAAATTCTTCCCTATACTTGCCTCTGATTATGATTCAAAAATTATTAGAATGGCTAAAGAAGGTTATCTTCCAATGTTTGAAGGGGATGACGTTTTAATTAATAAACATACAAAAGGTAAATTTAATGAATATTTTGAAATCATAGATAATATTCCTGAATGCGTAAAAGACATGGATATTGATTTTGATTTCATCGCAAAGGTGAAACCGAAATTAAAAAATAAAGTTACTTTCAAAACGGCTGATGCAACTGAAGAATGTAAATTAGTAGAACCAAATAATTCTATCGTAATGGCAAGAAATTTTTGGCCATATTTAAAAGATGAAAACAAAAGAATTCAGATGGCAAATAATTTATATAAACAATTAGATAAAAATTCAGCCGTAGTCATCGGAAATTTTGATGATACATCAGGTTCCTTTGCGTCAAAAAATTTATATGATGCAGGATTTATATGCCACCCTGAGAATTACTGTATATATGAAAAAAACGCTATTCCAACTCCTAACATTTATTACATAAAATAAATGTAAAATAACATAAGAAACCAGAAAAAGTAACGGCAATTTCCAGAAAAAATTATAACTTTTATTTATGTCCTTTATTTCCCGAAAATGTCCCATTCCCTCTTTTTATTATATTACAAACATAATTTATTTGATTTTTTACATTAATCTTATTAAACGCAAGATTTATATGTTTGTGTTAATATTAAATCAAGCAATAGGAGTGTGGAATGGCTTTTAATGAAGATACACGAGTAAAAATACCAGCAATAATTACATTGACAAGGTTAGGTTATAAGTATCTATCATTAAAAAATGCTAAATGGGATAATGAAACAAATATTTTCACTGATATATTTTCTCAAAGCATCAAAAAAATCAATAAAGACACGAATTTATCCGATGATGATATAAGAAGATTGCTTCAAGATATAAATTTAGAACTTGATAATGATGATTTAGGCAGAAAATTTTATGAAAGGTTAACTTCGCAAACAGGTATAAAATTAGTTGATTTTACTAATTTTGCCAATAATACTTTTAATGTAGTTACAGAATTACCTTGCATCAAAGATGAGGATGAATTTAGACCTGATATTACTTTGTTAATAAATGGTATGCCATTATGTTTTATTGAAGTTAAAAAACCTCACAACAGAGAAGGTATTATTGCTGAACGCAATAGAATGAATGTTAGATTTTCTAACAGGAAATTTAAGAAATTTATCAACATATCTCAAATTCTAATGTTTTCAAATAATCAAGAATATGATAATGAATCAATTACACCTGTTCACGGTGCTTTTTATGGTACAACTTCAACGACAAAAGCATTTTTAAACTGTTTTAGAGAAGAAGAAGGTGAACTTGAAAGATTATCAACAAAATTAATGCCAACAAATGAAGATGATGAAAATTTTATATTAAAAGATACCAATAATATTGTAATCAAACATTCGCCAGAATTTCAAACTAATAAACAGATAACAACACCAACAAATAGATTGATTTTATCATTGTTTTCACAAGAAAGATTAAAAGACTTTTTGTACTATGCAATAGTTTATGTTGAAAGAAAAGACGAAAACGAAAATACGCATTTAGAAAAACACATAATGCGTTATCCTCAATACTTTGCATCAAAAGCAATTCAAAACAAATTAGACAAAGGTATAAAACGGGGTATTATTTGGCATACACAAGGATCAGGTAAAACTGCCCTTGCATACTATAATGTAAAACAACTTCAAGATTATTTTGCAAAGAAAAATATTATTCCCAAATTTTATTTTATTGTTGATAGACTTGATTTAAAAACTCAAGCAGAAAAAGAATTTAAAAGCCGTGGTTTAACAGTACATACGATAAATTCGAAAAGTGATTTTGAACAAGATATTACAAATGATAAAGGTGCAATATCTAACGCAAGAGGGGCAAAAGAAATAACAGTAATTAATATTCAAAAAATACCACCGAACGTTTCTGTAAAACCAAGTGATTACAATGTTAATATTCAAAGAATATACTTTATTGATGAAGCACACAGAAGTTATAAAGAAACAGGCTGTTATTTTGCAAATTTAATGAGTTTGGATAAAAATGCAATATTTATATCATTAACAGGAACTCCGTTATTAGCAGGTAAGAACAGAACTGCATCAAAAGATTTGTGGGGTGATTACATTCATCAATATTATTACAATTCTTCTATTGCTGATGGTTACACTTTAAAACTGATTAGAGAAGATATTGAAACACAGTATAAATCAAAGTTAAAAGAAGTGTTAGACACAATTTATATAAAGCATGGTGATTTAGCAAAACAACAAATATATTCAGATGAAAGATTTGTTAGACCTATGCTTGAATATATTGCAGACGATATGAGAAAATCCCGTATTGCCTATAATGATAGCTCAATCGGTGGAATGGTTGTATGTAGTAGTTCACAGCAAGCAAAGAAATTTTTTGAAATATTCAAGGCTGAATATGAAAATAAATCAATAAACAAAAACGACATCAAAACTGCCGCATTGATTTTGCACGACATTGACGACAAAGAAATCAGAAAAGGATATGTTGATAAATTTAAAGATGGAAACATTGATATTCTGTTTGTTTATAATATGTTGCTTACGGGTTTTGATGCTCCTCGTTTGAAAAAGTTATACATAGATAGAGAAATTAAAGAACATAACTTATTACAAACACTTACAAGGGTGAATAGACCGTATAATGATTTTAAATATGGTTATGTAGTTGATTTTGCAGATATTAGAACAGAATTTAATAAAGCAAATAAAGCATATTGGGAAGAGTTACAACTTGAATTAGGTGATGAAATTGATAAATTCTCTAATATCTTTAAGACAGAAGAAGAAATTAAAGATGATATTGATGAAATCAAAACAGTATTATGGGAATACGAAACCAGAAATTTAGAAGTTTTCTCTCAACAAATTAACGATATTCAAGATAAACCAACCCTTTTAAAAATTAGAAAAACGTTAGTTTTGGCAAAAGAATTGCAAAATATCATCCGATGTCAAGGTAATACAGAACTTTTAGACAGACTTGATTTCAAAAAGTATAGTGACCTTTTGAAAATGGTTGAACTCCGAATTGCAGACATCAATTATATGGAAAAACTTGAAAATAATGTTGATATTTCCGAATTGTTGAATGTTGCTATGGAAGATATTGTATTCAAGTTTGCAAAAATTGGTGAAGCAGAACTAAAAATTGCTGATGATTTAAGAAATACTCTTTCAAAGACGAGAGAAGCCGTAAATAATAACTTCGATAAAAAAGATCCGGAATGGTTATCATTGAAAGAAGAATTAGAAAGAATATTTGCACAAAGAAATATTTACGAAGTTTCACAAGAAGAAATGAAACAAAATATGAGCCTTATCGAAGATATTTATTCAAGAATTACTGAATTAAACAGACGAAACAATCTTTTACTTGCGAAATATAATAATGATAAAAAATACGCAAGAGTACATAAAAGAATAATGCAAAAACGCAGTAACTATACACCAAAAGAGGAAATGAAAATCTGTGAAGCATTACAAGATATAAAAACAGAGGCAGATGAAACTGTTTTAAACAGAAAAGATGTTGTTGAAAATGAAGGATTTTTCAAAAGAACTATGAACTACATTGTTTATAAAATATTCAATAAAAAAGAAATTAAAGTAGATACACGTACTTCTGAAACTATAAATAATTTAATAGTTGATGAGTACCTAAAAGAATATAATGGAGATGTCGCATAATGGCTGATACACAAGTTTTTATTGAACAAACTAAAGCACTTGTAGATAAATTAAAATCTACCTGTGCTCAATATGGATTGGGAAATGACGGTAACGAATACAAAATTATTGTTCAAATTTTCTTGTATAAGTTTTTGAATGACAAATTTGCTTATGAAGTAAAGCAAGTTGATGATAGACTTAAAAATGCTGAAAATTGGGAACAGGAAGTCAATAAATATTCTGACGAACAATACAGAGAATTGTTATTCAAAATCAATCCAAGTTCTGCTCAACTAAAGAGAGAACATTATATTTCATACCTATTTTCAAGACAAACTCAACCGGAATTTGCAACTTTGCTTGATGACACATTGAGAGATATTGCAATTTCAAATAACGATATATTTGCAGTAAAAACAGGCAAAGGTGAAAAAATACAACTGTTTGAAACAATAAGTAACTATATTTCTGATGTTTCAGAAAGAGACAATTTCGCAAGAGCAATTATAAATCCGCTAATCAATTTTAGTTTTGAAAAAATGTTTAATCAAAAATTTGATTTCTTTGCGACAATTTTTGAATATTTGATTCAAGATTATAACAAAGATGGAGGCGGTAAATATGCAGAATACTTTACTCCTCATAGTGTTGCTGAAATTATGGCAAAAGTTCTTGTTGGTGATAAAGATGTAAGAAATGTAAAATGTTATGATCCGTCAGCAGGTTCGGGCTCTTTGTTAATGAGCTTAGCTCACGCAATAGGCGAAGATAAGTGTACTATTTATTCGCAGGATATTTCTCAAAAATCTTCAACAATGTTGAGATTAAATTTGATTTTGAATAATTTAGTTCATTCTATTGCAAATATCATACAAGGTAATACACTAACAAACCCTGAACACAAAGACGGTAATAATTTAAAAAAATTCGATTATATAGTTTCTAATCCGCCTTTTAAACTTGATTTTTCTGAATACAGAGCAGATTTAGATACCCAAGCAGATAAAAAAGAAAGATTCTTTGCCGGTATACCTAAAATTCCAAACAAGGATAAAGACAAAATGGCAATTTATCTTTGTTTCTTACAGCATATTATGTATTCTTTGGCAGATAACGGAAAAGCCGCAGTTGTTGTACCGACAGGATTTATTACTGCTCAATCTGGCATAGAAAAGAAAATTAGGGAAAGACTTATTGATAGAGAAATGCTGCGTGGTGTAGTTTCTATGCCTTCAAACATTTTTGCAACAACAGGTACAAATGTTTCTGTTCTTTTTATCGATAAAGAAAATAAGGGTGGACAAGTTCTTTTAATGGATGCTTCAAAACTCGGAACAAAAGTAAAAGACGGCAAAAACCAAAAAACAGTTTTATCTGTTGATGAAGAAAACAAAATCATTGAAACTTTCAATAAACAAGAAGTTGTTGATGATTTTTCAATTCTTGTATCTTATGAAGATATTAAAAACAAAAACTATTCACTTTCAGCAGGACAATATTTTGATGTAAAGATTGAATATGTTGATATAACCGCTGAAGAATTTGAAGCAAAAATGAATGAATATAAATCAAATCTTAAAGAATATTTCAAACAATCTCATGAATTGGAAGATGAAATACAAAAACAATTGGAGTTGTTGAAGTATGAATAAAAAATACTTATGTATAAAAGATAATCTTTTATTTGAAACCAAAGGCTCAACACCTAAATATGTTAATAAAAGTTTAACAATAGTATTAAATCAAAAATGTGTAAGAAACGGAATGGTTGATTATTCGTTTTCACAATATATATCAGAACAACAAAATATAGCAGATGGAAAATATGTCAAAATTGGAGATGTGCTTTTAAACTCAACAGGTCAAGGAACAGCAGGAAGATGTGCTTTTGTTGATCATATTCCAGAGAATTATAAAGTTACAGTTGATTCACATATGTTAATTCTTCGTTTTGAGAATATAGAATTAGCAAGATTTTTTGCATATTCGCTGTATAAACAAGAAAGCTATATTTTAGAGTTATTGACAGGAAGCTCTGGTCAAGGGGAATTAGATAGAGAAATTGTTTATAATATTTCGTTTCCATTTGATGATAAAAATTTGAAAATTTTTAATAAAATATTGGTAGCAATAAATAATAAAATCAAACTTAATAATAAAATTAATAAAGAGTTAGAAAATCTTGCTAAAACTTTATACGAATACTGGTTTGTTCAGTTCGATTTCCCTGACGAAAATAAACGACCGTATAAATCAAGCGGTGGCAAGATGATATATAACAAAGAACTAAAAAGGGAAATTCCTATTATCTTTGAAAGGAAAGAATTACAGGATTTTTGCAATATTTTTACAGGGAAAAAAGATGTAAAAATGGCAGTTGAAAATGGGGAATATCCATTTTTTTCTTGTGCTCCTGAGCCATTAAAATCAAATGATTATATATTTGACGGCAAAGCAATTCTTGTTGCAGGTAATGGCAGTTATACAGGCAGAGTATCCTATTATAAGGGGAAGTGTGATTTATACCAAAGAACCTATGCTTGTACATTAAAAAATACAGATAACAACTTAATTCCATTTTTATACTATTTTATGAAATTCTTTTTTGAACCACAATACAAAGGAGGTACGCACGGTTCTGCAATTCCCTATATTGTTTTAGGAGATTTAGCAAATTTAGGTATTCCATATAATGAAGAAATTATAAATAAATTTAATGACACCGTAAAACCAATACTTGACACATATTTTAAAAATTGTGAAGAAAATAAACAACTAATATTATTAAGGAATTTTCTTTTGCCTATGCTTATGAACGGTCAAGTAACTATTCAGCAATAATACTAACTTGCCCATTCATTAACACAGGAAGTAAAAATTCTCTCAATTTTGTTAAATTTTGACATTCTTCTCGGTTGTTTTGAATTAAATTAAAAATGAATCTTATTTTTTTATCTAATTTTATAACTAAATCAATAGGTGGAACAACCACTTTCGCTTGTTTTAAGTGTTCTATGGTAATATGCCCCATTGTCGTCTTTCTTGTTTCTGCAATTCTTTTAAAGATTCTAATATAGTCTTTTATCATAAAATAATAAAAACTTTTAGGATATTTCTCTGATGTAACTTTGAAAATATGTTGATTTAAAACACCTTTTCCGCCAACCCATTGTTGAATTTCTAATGTAGCAGACCAAGAAAATAGAATATCACCATTTTCAACGATATATTTCTCAGGAATATCAATTCTTGTCTGTTCAGTATCAGTAGAAAAACCTTCATGCATTTCTTTTATTTTTATTACATTGTAAAAATTTTCGTCAACAGGTCTATAATTTTGACAAGCCAAACCATTGGTATAATCTGCTATTTCGTATAATGATTTAACTTCCCATCCAATAGGAATTTCCCTTTTTAGTTCTTTGTTATATATCATCTTGCCACCGCTTGATTTATACGGTCGTCCAAATTCATCAGGAAAATCAAACTGAATAAACCAATATTCATATAATGTTTTTGCAAATTTTTCTAATTCAGTATTTATTTTATTATTTATTTTAATTTTATTATCAATAGATAATAATAAATTACCAATATTCTTTTGAGTTGCAATATCATAATCCAATAATTCAAAGTTTAATATGTGATTTTTATCGCCTCTTGGCATTTTTGATCCTTTTGAACCTGCCATATCATAAGCAAAAAAGGCATCTTGTGATAAACAATATTTTATATATTTGGGATCATATTTGTCATTAGTTCTAAAAACTAACACATCTGCAGAACATCCACCAGTATATTCGGCCAACCATATTTTTTTAAAATACGGTCTTATATTTGACAGTAATATATCATCTTTCAGAAATTGCGTAACTCGTGTATTTTTAGGTATATTTTCTGAATATATAATTCCTGCCTTATCGGGAAGCATATTGTCTGTTGTTATATAATTTTCAGGAGTTAAATTATTTGTAGATATTTTGGACGATAAAACATAATTACCACAGGTTGATAATTTTACCTTACGCATATTGCACCGCCAATCTAAACTGATTGCTTATGTGTGCAAATATGCGAGAAATAAGCGGTCGTTTAATTAAAGAGTATTTTGTTGTTCACAATATTTTAAAAATCTTGCAACAGTATCACGGGTAACTCCGAATTTTTTACCTATTTTGGTATTAGTACACCCTCGTTTCTTCATTTTCAAAACTTGTTTTTCATATTTTGAAAGTTTTAAATAACTGCTCTTACTACCTTTGGGACGACCTAATACGACACCTTCTTCTCTTTTTCGTTTTAATGCCTCTTTTGTTCTTTGTGATATTAAATTCCTTTCAATTTCAGCAGACAAACCAAATGCAAAAGCCAAAACTTTTGATTGAATATCATCACCTAGTCTGTAATTATCTTTAATAGTCCAGATTTTGGCTTCTATTTCCATACAATAATGTAATATACTCATTATTTGTAAAAGATTTCTTCCCAGTCTTGATAATTCAGATGCAATAAGAATATCATTTGCTTTCAAATGTTTTAAAAGGTAGCCTAATTCTCTTTTTTTTAAAGATTGTGTCCCTGAAATCGTTTCTTCAATCCACTTATCGATGGTAATACCTTGTTTATTGGCAAATTCAAGTATTTCGAATCTTTGATTTTCTGTAGTTTGTTTGTCTGTACTAACTCTAATATATCCGTATATCATATCTTTCTCCTATATTCCATGTCGTTTTACTTTTACAGTAGTAAAGAAATAAAATAAATAATAATGTAACCAGTAATTTAAACGGTTTTTATGCTAAACTAAAGGTATTCGGAGGCCTTTCATGTCAAATGAAATTTCTAAAATTTACAGTGATATAGCAGAGTTACTTAATATTGCACGGGCGAAAGCGTATCATACTGTGAATTCCATTATGGTTGAAACATACTGGAAAATTGGACAGCGTATTGTAGAAGAAGAGCAGGGTGGTGCTTCCCGTGCGGAATACGGAACTAAGCTTATTGAAAATTTGTCAAGATATCTGACGGATACTTTCGGTAAAGGCTTTTCGGAAGCAAATTTGCAGAATATGAGGAATTTTTATTTAGTTTATCCTGAATTCCCCAGACAGTGTCTAGGAAATTTGAGTTGGTCCAATATAGCAAGGATTATAAGAATTGATAATCCAGATGAAAGAAATTATTACCTGAATGAAGCGGCATCACAAAACTGGTCATACCGTCAACTTGAACGCAATATCAAAAGCGGTTATTATCACAGACTTTTATCAACTCAAGAAGGGGGAAGTAACACAGAAAAATGTCTGCCTGCCGTTATTGATACAAAAGAATTCATTAAAGATCCGTATGTCTTGGAATTTCTGGATTTGCCTGAAAACATTGAAGGCAAAGAAAGTGCTTTGGAATCAGCTTTAATCAATAATTTACAGAAGTTTTTACTTGAACTTGGCAAAGGGTTTTCTTTTGTTGCCCGCCAATTTAGAATCAGCACAGAAACTGACCATTTTTATGCGGATCTGGTGTTTTACAATTATCTGTTAAAATGCTTTGTTGTTATTGATTTGAAGACAACAAAATTATCCCACGCTGACATCGGGCAGATGGATATGTATGTCAGAATGTTTGATGAATTAAAGCGTGGAGCGGACGACAATCCGACTATCGGCATCATTTTTTGTACGGATAAATCCGAAACTATGGTTAAATATTCTGTGTTGCAGGAAAGCCGACAGATTTTTGCAAGCAAGTATAAAACCGTTCTTCCGTCAGAAGAAGAACTTGCGGATATGATTCAAAAAGAAAATATAAAATTGTTAACAGAACAAGAGTAATTAAACCCCGTTCAAAAAGTGTTCAACCGGTCGGTTAAGGCGGAGTGGATATGACTTATATAATAAACCATCATCAAAAGCATTTAAGGCTTTAAAAGGGCAAATTCAAGAAAATTACTCTTCATAAGTTATGCCCAAAATTTTTTCTTCAATTTCTCTGATGGTTTCAGAAGATATTTCTCGATGGTTTGCTTTTTTCGGGATGTGTTTATCGTTTAAAACTTTATCCTCATATGTTTTTACGTTTTTAAGCAACGTCATAATTTTAGTTACTGTATGCAATCTTGATGGTTCAACCCTTTTACCGTTTGATATATCTGTTTTTATTGCTTCTAAAAGGGTTCTGCCGAAATTGTATAAATCTTCATGGAATGTTGTTTGGGATTTTATGTATTCAATCCGTTTATTTTCCCAATTATCAGCAGTTTTCCAACGGCGAAGAGTTCTTTCATTCACATTCAATTGTTTTGCTATACTTTCTAATGTCATAAATTTTTCAGTATAAAGTTTTGCGGCAGTTTCTGCTAAAACATGTTTTTTCATATTCTGAGTACCTCTGGCATACACAAGATAACTCATTTTTCAGCATTTTCAAGTCCTGTTTTATTATAAATTTTATCAAGCGGGTTATAATATTCTTTTTCTTGATTTTCTATTAGATTTTTGTATATTTTAACAAAATTGGCTAAACTGTAATAACCTAATGATTTTTGGATAAATGTAACGGGAATATTTTGTTTCAAACATAAATTGGCAAAATTGTGCTGTAAGTCGCTTGGGTATAGTCTTTGAACTCCAAGTTGTATGGATAAACCTCTTAAAACCACTCCTTCAAAATACTGCTGAGAAGATTTTGGAGAATTGAATTTAAAAACAAAATCACTCGGAGCAGGGTTTATCTTTTTTAATTTCTTTTGCAAAATGCCTGCTATTTTATTATCAATCTTCAGTGTTCTTGCTGCAGTTCCGCCTTTATTTACTACAAGGCGTTGTTCATAAAGAAAATATTTTAAAAATATTGTGTTATTCTCAAAATTTATCCTATCCCAGGTTAATCCTAACAACTCTGGCACACTTGCACCTGTTGATAGTGAAAGATATAAAACAGGGTATGCAGCAGGGTATTTTAATTGACAAATATGTAACAAGTAGGCTATTTCATCCTCTGATAAAATATTCATATCAAGGGCATAGACATTTTGAATGATTTTATCGCCTCTTGTAACAAGGCTATTTGTTTTAGGACAGACTGATCTTATGACTCTTTTTAGTAATGAGATATACATATTGACAGATACCAGCTGAAATCCGTTGTCGAACATATATTGTTTGTATTTTGAAACTGTCCGAGTTGTTATTTCTCTTATGGTTAAATTGTCAAAATGTGCTTGCAAATGATTTTTATAATCTGTTTTTTCATGCATAAACCTTTCCAGTTTGTTTTCCAGACGCAGACGGGTTAAATAAATATTTGCCGCCTTTTTAAACTCCATATTAAGAGGTTCCTCAGCTTTCATCGAGTATATTTTGACCTTTGGCGGGTTTATATTATTTCTAAAATATTTAATCTGTTCTTTGGTAAATTCAGTTTTTATCTTTCTTAAAAATGCATTAGCATTATAGGCATAAGGCTGTTCTATTTTTTGTTCGGATTGCAGTTGCTTTTGAGTTCTGTATAAGGCTTCTGATGCGGATAATTTTTCTTTTGTCAGGTAATATTTTTTGAAACAAGTATATATCTCATCAGGTATAGAGTTTTCTGAATAATTATGATAATTTGGTAATATTCCTCTGAACCCGTATTTGTTGTAATTCCTGAGAATTTTGGTAAATGTAGGATATGGAATCTTTTTATAGCCGGAGGTTTCGTTAAATAAGTCAACAACCTGTCTTAAGTTTTTTGTACCGGCTTGATGGACAAAGTTCAATAATTCTGCATATCTTTTTACTTTGTTTTGAGTTTCTTCACCAAATTTTAGAAGTTCTTCATATCCATCTTCCTCCTCAATAATGATTGGTTTAAAAGTACTAATAGCAGGGGGAGTATAATTATATGTTTTGAAAATCTTTTTGGGATTAACAAAATATGTATCATTGTTTTTTATAATCACCTGACTTTTTAATAAATCAGATAATATATCTTTCACTTCCTGCTCCTGAAGTTCAGATACTACTATAATTTCATCAAGGCTAAATTTGTCTAATCTTCTTGCTATTTTTATTATTAAATCCTTATTTTTCAATTGTTAGTCCTTTCACCTGTTTTACATCTATTTTGGTTAATCCGTTTGTTTTGGCTAAATTCTCCAACAAAGAAATTCCTTTAATTACCTGTCTAAAACGGTTTGTTTTCTCAAAAAATATTTCTTTTGCTTCATCGGTTATTTTAATTTCTGATAATTCTTCAACAATAACATCCATATCGTCTTTAGAAAAAGGCTTAAACTCAATAATTTCAGAAATTCTGTCATATAGATGTCTGTATTTACCGAGTTTTGTTTTTGCTTCCTGCATTCCGATTAATACTATGGGTACTCCTGTTAAGTCGTGTAGATCTCTTAAAGTTTCAACAATTCTGTGACGGTTGATAAGATAATCCACTTCATCAATGATTATGACTTGCGGTTTTAATCTTAAATGAGTAATACATTGTTCTATAAGATCCGCCATTTTTCTGGAGGGAGATTCACCTAATTCATAAACGATTTTTTCTAATAACCATCTGCAAGTCATTTTATTTTGTGCCCTTACATAGACTGCATCATTGTTTGTCGCCCACCACACTGCGGTTTGGGTTTTACCTAATCCCGGATCACCGTAAATTAATCCCATCTTAGGTACTTCATTGGATTTATCTATTAAGTTATTCATTAATCCTATGAAGTTTTTTACATTACGAGTTTTTACAAATAATTTGTGCATTAAAACCTCCTTATCAGCCATATATTTGTTCATATTCATCAGTTAATTTATATTCTGAAATCCAGTCCTGTTCTTTTTTAGAGAGAGTTTCTTTATTTAGAAGATATTCATACTTTTCAAACCTTGTTTGAAAACAGCCGCTAAAATTTTCACTATTTTCCTCTTGTTTTATTCCAAGCCTGAATTGATTTAATTCATCCTCACTTTGCTTTTCAATCAAATCCATTGTTAATAATGGAGTATGAACTTGATTTCGTTTTATTTGATTTATATATTCCTGTTCGGTTCTTTTTTCTAATTGCTTTTTAATTTTTGTTTTTTGCTTTAGATCTTCAATGTCCTTGGCTTCACCAAGGTAATTTGCCAGAGGATGAATAGACTCAATCCTTTTGGCTTCACACAAAAATTCTCCGTTCAATTTATAAACCTTAATTGAACTTAAGTTGAACAGGCTATATTTGATAATGACTTCTTTTTTATATCCAAATAAAGCTTCGTCATAATAGTTGTTTTTTAAGAATAAAATGCCGTTCCTGTAAATTTTCTTTATTTCACGAGCCATCATAAGGTCATCTAATGTTTCTAAATTAACAGCTGTTCCCTTGCCGCTTTCAAGAACTTCGCCTATTGTTTTTCCTTTTATTTGCGGGCAGGGCTGCTCGTAATGATATTTTATGAGCCAATTTTTAATAAAAT
>CALUUP010000034.1 GCA_944323985.1 Candidatus Gastranaerophilales bacterium
CCTATATCACCGTTATAACCTGCCCATAATTGAGTTCTATCCCATATAGAATTTTCATCAAATTTATGAGTTAAAACATCTTTTAAAAGGTATGTAGGTTTATCATATTTATCAACTTCCAAATGATAAACATCTTGAAGTTTTTCTTTTAAACTTTTTTCTTTTTTAATACTACTCTCACTAACAGAAACCGCTTGCGGAGCTTCTGCAAGTTCTTTATCAAGAATATCTTCTAAAACAATTTCTTCTAAATTGTCATTGTTTTTATTTTTAATATCTGCAGCTAAAACTGGAGTAATTGTTGCTATTATTAATCCGATTATTATTAGTAAAATCTTATTTTTCATAACTATATTCTATTATATTTTAAAAAGAAAAGACCAATCTTTAAAAGATTGACCTTTTCTTAGAGTATCACTTAATTTTGATGTCTGTGTTCTTCTCTTAAATAAGCAGTCCAGAATAAAAGAACAACAAAAACAAATGCACCAACCATATTTCCTAAAGTAACAGGAACTAAGTTGTGTAAGAAGAAACCTTTCCAAGTCATAGTAGCTAATTGATCAGGAGTCATACCAGATGCTGCTACAATAGAAGGAAAATGTTTCATTAAAATACCGTTTGGAATAAAGAACATATTTGCAATACTGTGTTCATAACCAGAAGCAACGAATGTTGTAATAGGGAAGAAAATTGCAAATATTTTACCAATAACACGTTTAGAAGTAGAAGCCATAAATATAGCTAAACAAACTAACCAATTACAAAGAATACCTCTAAAGAAAGCTTCTGTGAATGATAAGTTAATTTTAGAGAAAGCAGTTTGCATAGCGGTAACACCAACAGCATCTCCACCATTGTGTCCCATTCCTGCAAAATAAACTAAAGCAGCTACCAATACAGAACCGATAAAGTTCGCTGCATAAACTATAGACCAGCTTCTTAATAATTTTGCTAGGCTAATTTTTTTTTCTAAAACAGAGAATGTCATCATAACATTACCAGTAAATAATTCAGCACCGGTAAGAGTAACTAACATCAAACCTGTAGCGAAAGTCATAGCTCCAATTAATTTAGTGAAGCCCCATCCCATATTAGAATCACCAGTCATAACAGTAAGTGAAACTTGAGCACCAAATGCGATAAAAGCACCTGCTGCAATAGCTAAAGTAAACATTTTTGTTTTACTATAATCAGCCTTTCCTGTCATAACTTTATCACTTAATTCGTGTACTGTTGCACTAGGAGTAAGGCTGTCTTGTGTTGAAATCACTTTTTCTTCCATTTATATTTCTCCTTTTTATATTTTCTTTTTTAGTCAATACAAAGCTATAGATAAAATTCGAAGAATTCGAAAATTATACTTATTAATTATTTTACTATTTATATATTAAAGCTTAAGTATTTTAATGTTCTATTTAAACTTCATACTTCCTAAAAAAGAAGTCTTTTTCTAAATCCTTATTGATAATAGCACTTGAAAAAATGAATGCAAGAGGGTAAATAAATTAAAATTTTATGAAAATTAATTATTTACAATTTTTGAATAATGTTCGCTGTAAAATTCTTCAAATCTGTCTTCTAAAATAGCTTGTCTGGATTTTTTAGCAAAATCAATTAAAAATTTGATATTATGAATAGACATTAAAGCTTGTGCAGTTCCTTCTCCGCATTTATAAAGATGTCTTAAATACGCTCTTGAATGATTTTTGCAGCAATAACAATCGCAATTTTCATCAAGAGGTCTTGGATCATCCCAATATTGAGCATTCTTAATTTGCTTTTTACCTTCATAAGTGAAGAAAGAACCGTGTCTTGCATTTCTGGTAGGTAAAACGCAATCAAACATATCAACTCCTCGTTTAATTCCGTCTAACAAATCTTCAGGAGTTCCAACTCCCATTAAATAACGAGGTTTGTTATGCGGCAAAAGTGGTGCAGTTAATTCGACAAAATGATTCATAGTTTCTTTGTCTTCACCAACACTTAATCCTCCAATTGCATACCCAACTGCAGGAATAGAAGAAACAAAAGCCGCACTTTCTTTTCTTAAATCATCATAAAAAGCTCCTTGACATATTGGAAATAAAGCTTGTTTTGTAGAGGTTTTTGCTTTAATACATCTTTCAAGCCAACGGTGAGTTCTTTCCATTGCCTCTTTTGCAGTTTTATAATCACAAGGGAATGGTGCACACCAATCGAAAGCCATAATGATATCAGCTCCGATTGCTTGTTGTATTTCCATAGAAATTTCAGGACTTATAAAGTGTTTTTTCCCATCTTTAGGATCTCTAAATTCAACACCTTCTTCTGAAATTTTTCTTAAGTGAGCAAGTGAGAAAACTTGGAAGCCTCCGGAATCGGTTAAAACAGGTTTTTGCCAATTCATCCATCCGTGAATGCCTCCAAATTTTTCAATTAATTTATGTCCGGCCCTCAAGTATAAATGATAGGAATTTCCTAAAATTATTTGAGCACCTGTATCATATAAATTATTGTTTGTAACAAGTTTAACCGTAGAATTAGTTCCAACCGGCATGAAGATAGGAGTTTCAATATCTCCGTGCGGAGTATGTAAAATTCCTGCTCTTGCACCGGTTTTAGAATCTACATGAAGTAATTCATAGCTAAAATTGTCAAAAACACTTGTCATTTATCCGTTAAATCTTTCTTCGTTATATGTAATAAGTTCTAACATTGATTGCCAGTTGTCAAAAATTTCTTCCGGCTTAAAATAAATAGCAGTTTCTCTTTGAGCACTTTCAGGAGAATCTGAAGCGTGGATAACATTGTATTCCATAACTTGAGCGAAATCTGCGCGAATAGTTCCAACATCTGCTTTCATAGGGTTAGTTGCTCCAACCATATGGCGAACACTTTCGATTGCTTCATAACCTTCAATAACCATAGCTACTATAGGACCACTTGTAATATAGTGTACAAGTCTGTTATAGAATGGTTTCCCTTTGTGTTCTTCATAATGTTTTGCTGCCATTTCTGGAGTTACTTGTAAAAGCTTCATTGCAACAATTTTGAAACCTTTTGTTTCAAATCTGTCTATAATTTTTCCGATAAGCCCTCTTTTAACACCATCAGGTTTGATAGCAACAAATGTTCTTTCTTCTGTTTTCATAACTTCTCCTAATATAATACTCGGGTTTTTCCCAATCACAATAATTACAACATAAAAAGGCTTGATTGTAAAGGTAAAGAAAATATTTTAAAGGATTGAAGATTTAATGAAATCATAATATAATTCTTAAAAAGGAGATTTTGCAATGGATGATTATAAAATAATTATTACTGTTTCCGGTAGTGATAAAGTTGGTATTGTATCAGGTATTTCTGCTGTTTTAGCAAAATATAAAGTTAATATTGAAGATATTAAACAAACACTTATGCAAGGACATTTTGTAATGTTTATGTTGTGTGATATTCAAAATGCTGAATTGAATTTTAAAGAACTTAAAAATGCTTTAATTGAAGAAGGTAATAAATTGGAAGTTGAAGTTTGGGTTCAGAAAAAAGGTATTTTTGAAAAAATGCATACTGTATAGATTTTTTATGAGTGAAGAACTTGATAATTTAAATAAAATTTCTGATTTTTTTAAAAGAACTAATTATAAAATTAAATTAATTAGTTTGATAAAGCGTGCAAAAGTTGAATATGATAAATACGAGTATGATTTAGCTTTAGAATCATTAAATAAAGCATATGAGTTGGATAAGAATAATCCGGCAGTTCTTAGAGGATTAGGTTGTATTAATCAATTTAGAGGAAATTATGATGTTGCGATTGATTTTTATAAACGAGCGTTAGAGTTTTCTTCCAGTAAAGAAATTGAATATGCTTTACTTGGAACAGTTTATTATATTCAAGATAAGTTAGATGATGCAATTATTTATTTTAATTTAGCAATTGAAGAAAATGATAATTATGATGCAGCTTATGAAGGAAGAAATCAGGCCATGTTAGAAAATCATGTTAGGATTTTAGATTTACAGGATGCTTTAAAAAAATATTTCTAAATTTAAACTAAAGAACAATAGCATATAGTACACTTATTTTTACAATTTTTATTTACAAACATATCTTTTAATATAACTTTGGGTATTTATTACTCAGAGGAGGTTTTTATGCAAATAAAAATATTACTTGTAGAAGATCAAAAATTAATGCGAATAGGAATAAAATCTTTGTTTTGTGATTATCCTGAATTGGAAATTATAGGTGAGGCTGTAAATGGTAAAGAAGCTATTGAAAAAGCGAAGCTTATAAAACCAGATGTTATTTTAATGGATATAGGCTTACCTGATATTTCAGGAATTGAAGCTACCAAACAAATTCTTGAACATAATGAAAATATTAGGGTAATAATGCTTACTTCTCATATTTCCGAAAGTGAGTTAAATGCATCTTTAAGTGCAGGGGCAAGTGCTTATATTGTAAAAGATATAAGTACGGATTTTTTAATGAGTGTAATAAATATGGTAAAAGCAGGGGCAATGTGGATAGATCCGCAAGTAGTTCCGTTTATTCGTGACAAAAATTGTGGTGTAATTCCATCAAGACAACTTTCAAGAAGTGCTTTTAAAGAGCATCATTCGAATTTGACACAAAGAGAATATGAAGTTTTAAAACTTGTAGTAGATGGACAATCAAATAGCCAAATTGCACAAACTTTAACAATATCTGAACATACTGCAAAAGCTCACGTTTGTAATATTATCCAAAAACTTGTAGTTGATGATAGAACTCAAGCAGCAGTAAAAGCTTTAAAAGAGGGTTTGGTGTAGAAATAGGTTTTAGGGGGATGTGTTTGTTAATTTTAATTAACAAATTATTAAAACTTCCCCTTTTTTTTTGTTTGATGTAAAATGTTTTGGTAAATTATGTTAGGAGAAGGACGACTTAATAAAAGTCGGATGTGTATAGAATATGACGATACAAGAATGGTTTGATAAGCGTAAAGAAGCACAGATTGAACGTCGTGCTAAGGAAATGAAAGGGATTGATATTGAGACTCCTGAATTGTGGACAAAATGTGTTCATTGCGGTTCTCAAATTTTGAAATCAGAATTAGAAGACAACTTAATGGTTTGTCCTCATTGTGATTATCATTTTAGAATAAATGCTACGACAAGAATTAAACAATTATTTGATGAAGGAAGCTTTGAAGAAATGTTTAAAAATGTTCTTCCTTGTGATCCTTTAGAATTTGTTGATACTGAGTCGTATGCAGTAAGATTAAAAAAAGCACACGAAAAAACCGGTTTGGATGAAGCTGTAATTACAGGGCTTGCTACAATTGAAGGTCATAAACTTGCTGTAGCTGTTATGGACTTTGATTATATGGGCGGTTCTATGGGTAGTGTTGTTGGAGAAAAAGTTACAAGAATTATGGAAAAAGCTCTTGAACTTAGACTTCCAATGCTTGCTATTACATCTTCAGGTGGTGCAAGAATGCAAGAAAGTGCATTAAGTCTTATGCAGATGGCAAAGACTTCTTGTGCTGTTGCAAGATTGGACGAGGCTGGACTTTTATATATTAATTTGCTTACAGAACCTACTTTTGGTGGTATCACTGCAAGTTTTGGGACTTTGGGTGATATTATTATTGCTGAACAAGGTGCAAGAATTGGGTTTGCAGGTAGAAGAGTTATTGAACAAACGATTAGACAAAAATTACCTGATGACTTCCAAACTGCTGAATATTTATTGAAGTTTGGACAGGTGGATATAGTATCTAAAAGAAAGAATTTAAGAAAAACTCTTTCAAGCATTTTAGATATGCATGGAGTATAAGAGAAGATGGCAGTAGTATTAGATTTTGAAAAACCAATAGTTGAAATACAAAAAAAAATAGATGAATTAAAAAAAATGAGTGAAAATTCAGGCATGGATTTGGATAGTCAAATTCAGAACTTTGAAAGACAAGCTCAAGATTATAAAAAGGAGTTATATTCAAAATTGAAACCTTCACAGAAATTACAGATAGCAAGACATCCTGAACGTCCAAAATTTTTGGATTATGTTAATTTGATGTGTGATGAATTTATAGAATTACACGGTGATAGAGAAGGGATGGATGACAGAGCTATTATTGGCGGAATTGCTAAAATTGATGGTAAGTCATTGATGATAATAGGTATTCAAAAAGGTAAAACTACAAAAGAAAATTTGGAATATAATTTTGGAATGCCTCAACCTCAAGGCTATAGAAAAGCTCTAAGATTGTTTAAACATGCAGATAAATTTAAATTGCCAATTGTAACAATAATTGATACTCCTGGAGCTTATCCTGGTATAAAAGCTGAAGAAACCGGTCAGGGTGCTGCAATTGCTGTAAATCTTAGAGAAATGGCAAAGTTAAATGTTCCTATTGTTGCAATAATTTCAGGCGAAGGCTGCAGTGGCGGGGCTTTAGGCTTAGCGGTTGCAGATAGAGTTATGATGCTTGAGCACGCATATTATACTGTTATTTCTCCTGAAGGCTGTGCTTCTATTCTTTGGAGAGATGCTGCAAGATTTGCTGACGCTGCTGAAGCTCTTAAAATTACTTCTAAAGATTTGCTTGAATTAGGAATTATTGATGAAGAAATTGCTGAACCTTTAGGTGGTGCGCATAATGATTACAATGAAACTGCTAATAATATGAAAAATTCTATTATTAATGCAATTTCTCAATTGGTTGAAAAATCTCCTGAAGAACTTAAAAATGAAAGATATAATAAGTTTAGAGCTATGGGAAGATTTATAGAGTAAAATTTGGGTTAAGTGAAAAAATACTTGCTACATATTTTAGCAAGTATTTTTTTTAGGAAAATTTTTCTTTTATGAACTTAAATAGCCATGTTTGTAATATCAGTATAGGCCGTCAGGATTCTATTTCTTACTTGTATTGCCATTTGCATACTTAAAGAAGCTTTTTCAGCTGCAATCATTGCATCGTGAATACTTGTATCTCCACCCATGGCTAAATCTTCTTGAAGTCTATGTGCTTCTAATTTTGCGTCATTTACTGCATTTAAGCTGTCGTTAATTGCGATACCCATTTTATTAGCAAAAGTACCTAATCCTGTTGGGTCGTGTTTGTCTTTAACCGGATAATTTTTTGCAGCTTTTTCTAAAGCTTCATCAAATTCAGTTTTTTCAACTTCAAAAGATGCATTTCCTTGTAAAAATTTATTATAATCATTAATAGCATTTAAATTATAATTTGTATTAAATTCGCTTATTCCTAAAGAGAAGTCCATTTTTAACCCCTTTTATTCTTAAATTTACCTCTTAATTTATCCCTTAATTTATCTCTAAATATTCATTGCAGTTTGCATCATTGTTTTAACGTTTTCTGCAACTGTTGCATTTGCTTCATAAGCTTTAGAAGCTGAAATCATACCTACCATTTCTTCTACAAGATTTATATTTGGGACATCAACGTAACCTTCCTCATCGGCATCAGGATGTGAAGGATCATAAATGGTTTTTACACCATTTTCTGCTTCGTAGATTTCATCAACTTTTACTCCGCCTGTTAAAATTCCGTTATTTAAAGCTATATTTGCATTAATTAACATATTTCCGGTTTTAGGATCAAATTCTGCATCAGGACTATTTGATGAAAAATTAGAAAAACCTCTATTTAATGCTTCATCATAAACAGTTCTAAATGATACATCTTTTTTTATATATACACCCTTAGATCCGTCAGCTTGTCTTGTAGTGTTTATATTTGCAATATTACTTGCAACTGTATCCATTTTTATTCTTTGAGCGGTCATTCCTGAGCCGGCTATATCAAATATATTAAAACTCATTATTTCTATCTCCCCTCAATTGAAATTTACTGTCCTCTGATTGCTTCAGAAATACTTGTAAACTCTCTTCTTTCTAAATTCGAAAGCACCGTGTATCTCGTACCTGTTTTTGATAAATCCATCATTTCTTTTTCAAGTTCGACATTATTACCAGTGGAATTCGTTCCACTGTAAATATCTGTCACAACCTGTGGTTTGAATTGTTCAAAGCTATTTGATTTTAAATATGCTTTTTCTTGCATTGTTGGCGTTCTAAAAGTATGAACATCTCCTGTGAAAACATCAACCATTGGTGGTTTATATTCAATACTGTTTTGCCCTTTTATATAATCTTTTAAATCTTCTTTTTCAATGATTTCAGAAAGTTGGCTTTCAAAGGCAACTTCTTTTCGTTGATAATCCGGAGTCATTACGTTTGCTATATTTGATGCAATTGCGTGTTGACGATTTAATAGACCATCCATTCCAAGTTTAGTTATTTCTATTGTTCTATTTGAAATTAAATCCATGTTATACAAGTCCTATTTTTATTACAAATTCTGTATAATCATTATCAGAATGAGTTAATTCTATTTTTCCAAATTGTTCTTCTATTGATTTTTTGCAAATCGCTAATCCAAATCCGCTTCCGGTTGTTTTAGTTGTATATCCTACTTCAAAAATTTTTTCAGGTTCTATAATTTTCCCTGCATTATTTGAAATTCGTATAATTCCAAATTCACTATTTTTTTCTGTTTTCAATTTTATAAACTTACCATTTTTAAGGACATCTTCTTGACTAAAAGCTTCTACAGCATTTTTTATCAGATTTATTAATATCGCAGAGATTTTATCTGAATCTGCTAATATTTCACAATCACATTCATTATCTACAATATATTCAATATTTTTGCATTCGAAATATACTTTCGTCAAATTCTCTACATTTTTTATGAGATCATTTAATTTTTGAGGTTTTAAATTTAAGTAATTTATTGTCTTCAAACTTAACAAAGAATTATTTGCCATCGAAATTGCTCTTTTTATGCAATCTAAATTCTTTAGAATGTTATCTTTGTTAATATTATTTTTTTCAAAAGATTTTCTGATGATTTCTGAATATAAATCGCAAATTGAAAGTTGATTTCTTATTTCGTGTGCAATAAATCTTGTTTCGTTATCATATTTGAGATTATCTGTTTGTTGAATATTAGTTTGTTTTTCTGCAAAACCTAAAACTGCATCATAAGAAGCTTCATCAAGGTTTTCAAGAATTTTTCGTATAGATGAGTTTAAAAGAATATTGTCACGTCTGTCCGGATGAAATTTTTCTTGAAAACCTTTGACATCAATAATAGTATTTCTATTAATAATATCCAGTGCTTCTTCTTGTAATTTTGAATTATAAATAGAGTAGTATCTTACAGAATTTTTATTTTCAGTTTTAGAATCCCACAAAATTATTGATACAAATCTGTGAGTTAGAACGCATAAGAATTCTGTGTCAGCCCAAACTTTTTCTCGTAAATTTTCACTTTCATCTGAAAAATCGTATGATTCTATGTCTGAAAATTCAAGACGTTTTATTAATCCTGTTAAGCCTTCCTTGTTAATAATTCTATGTAAAACAACACCAACTTCAGGATTATCTAATAATGGTTCCAATACTCCTCTTAGTAAACAAACTAGTGTTTGTTTTGATATTGGACGATTTTCCTGTGAATTAATTAATTCTTTTAAGTAGTTTTGCTGTCTTACAATTTTTTTCATTTTATTAATTTCTTCCTAAACTGCAATCTTAATTCTTTTTGTTAAGAAACCGTTATTAATAGCATATAAAACAGCTTGTGTTCTGTCGTTAACTTGTAGTTTTTGGAAAATATTATTAACGTGAGTTTTTACAGTTGTTTCTGAAATAAATAATTTATTAGCAACACCTTTATAAGTAATACCTTGAGTTAATAGTTCTAAAACTTCTTCTTCTCTTTGTGTAAGTTCATTTAGCAAGTTTTCTTCATCTCTAGCATTTTCTTGTCTTGAATTTTCCTCTTGGAATGATTTTTGGAAATATTCAAAGAATCTTGATGTAAGAGCGTTTGGAAGATAAATTTTTCCGTTTAAAACTTCTTCTATAGCATAAATTAATTGAGCAGATGCCATAGTTTTTAGAACATATCCTTTTGCACCTATTTTCATCGCTCTAAAAATTAAGTCAGCATCGTCATAGCCTGATAATGCTAAAATTTTTGTTCCTAATTCTAATTTATTGATTTCAATAATGCCTTGTAAGCCATCTCTTTCAGGCATATTCATATCAAGTAAAACTACATCCGGTTGATATTTTTTTACAAGATTGATTCCCATTGTTATATTGGTAGCTATTCCTACAACATCAAATGTTCCTTCTAAATTTAATAATTCCCTAATCCCAGCTAAGTGTTCATAATTATCATCAATTAATAGAACTCTGGATTTTTTCTTAAATTCTCGTCTCATACTCTCTCTCCCTCATCTTATTTAAAAATTTTCTTCATCTACACTATTCATATTACCCCTCTATAGATGATTTTTTCATCAATTAAAAGATTAATTTTAAAGCATTTAAGGTAGATTATGTGATATAGACCATTTGGTCTATTAAATATCAATATGCTCAATAATTATAAGTTTTTTAAGTTTTTTGTTTAAAATTTTTCTTCAGATAAAAAGTCTAATTAGAATGATGTAGTTTAATATAAATGAGGTACTATTAAAAAAGTATTGTCAAAAATAAATTTTATTGTTAGAGTTTTTGGTTAATATTTAGTTGACTAGATTCTAGATTTTAGAGTATAAGTATATTATATGAAGAAGTTTTGGGGAGTATTTTTAATATTATTGAGCATTTCTACTGCTTATGCAGGAGAGGTTGTTACGCTTGATAGGGATTCTGTAGAAAAGCCGAAAATTGAAATTGAATCTACAGAAAAACAACTAAAAGGTTCTCTTTTGGTAAATGATTCTGAAACTCTAGCGAATTTAATAGAGACTCAGAAAGATCATGATATTAAGGATTTAGAAAAACTTTGGCAAGGCACTGTTGAAAATAATCAGGTTATTGAATTTGCATTAAAAAAACTTGCAACTCCTGAATCTCAACGGAGAATACATTCTTCTTTGATGGCAAAAACCCTTTCAGCTATTGTAACCGGAGCATCTTTTGTTCCAACCTTAATGGGTGCTAATTATGGTATTCAAACTTCAGCATTTTCAGCAGGAAGATTAGCGCAGGGGCTTATTAATAAAAAAACTGTTCCTCAAGAAACTCCTCTTACGGATACGGAATTAATTGAATTAGCGGGGATGGTAGAGGATTTACAGGATACTTTGATTAGTTCTTATTACAACTATAAAAATTCTTTGAGTCAATTGAAAGATACTCGATCTAAAATGATTTTGTATAGTAGAAATTACTCAAAAGCTTTAGATAGCGGTAATGTTTTAGAAATTGCTATTTCGTCTTCTTTATATGATGCAATGAGAATTCAAGAATATAATTTAGAGCAAGCATCAAAAAAATATCATATTCAATTACAAAGATTAGCCGGTAAAAAAATCGTAGATTCTTTAGAATTATATCAATATGATTTTAATGCTGTATTATATAAAGATGGCGTTAATGTAGATGATAGTAGTAAAACAAAGAAAGGGGATAAAAATGATAAGAAATAAAATTTTATCTTTATTGCTTTTATTTTCTTTTTTTACTGCAAATCCGATTTTTGCATCTGTTCAGTTAAATGATGTCACTTCACCAAAGGATATTTATTATCGTTTAGGTACGACAGATATTCCGGAAAATAAAATTGATGTACAAGGAAAAATTGAAGTTAAACCGATAATTATGAAAGAGGAAAATTTTTATAGTGAAGGTTTGACTTATGCAGATTTAAGTATAAAAAAGATGTCAATGGAAGTATCTAAATCTATTGATGTAGATTATAACGAAATGCTAGAGGATTTATCGTTGTTGTGGCAAGGTGCCGCAACAAAAAGTGATACAATAAAATTTGCAATATATAAATTATCTAATCCTGATAAAGATAAACCGGATAGTAGTGCTGTAAAAAAAGTTTTAACAACGATAGCAGGGATGTCAACTTTTTTAGGAGCTGGTATGGGAAATCCTGTTTTGGCAAGTGCTGCTTTAATTGGTGGAAATACTTTGGGGATAATGTCACAGGATACTAAGGCTTTGAATTACAAATATACTCAAGTTACTGATGCTGATATGATTATTCTTGTAAGAAAAGTGGATGAACTTCAACAAAAAGTTGTTGATATGTATTATGATTATATGACTTCTCGTCAGCTATATGATATGACGACAGAAATGGTTAAACAAAGATATCAAAATTATCAGAATTCCCAAAGTTTATCTAAAGAGGTTATTCTTATAACTGATACTTTTTATAGAGAAGCATTGGATGAACAAGTGAAAGCTAGAGGGAGTTTTTTTGAAAAACGTTCCAGATTAGAGCAACTTGTTGGGAATGATGTTTTTAGACAATTTGAAGCTAAAATTGATGAAAGGTGCTCTAAAACTTGATATTTAGACAAATAAATCTTTACAATTCTTAAAATATATGATATTTTGGTAAAGAAGAAGGTTTTATTAAAATGTATGAGAGAAATTTAGAGTTTATAAATAATGATGCCTTGAAGAATAGGCTTAAAAATATTACGTTGGAACAGTCAAGTAAAAATATGTCTTACTGCATGACACCAACAGATGATTATTTGTTAATGAAAAATGATATTCCGTTAGATGATATCGAAAATCCTAAAAAAGCTGTTGAGGATATGTTGACTTCAACAATAAAACAACAAATGGGAAGTAATGATATTATCATAACTTTTGGTTTAGGTTTGGGATATTTACTTGATGCAGCTTATAATAAGTATTCTTCAAGAATTTTTGTTTATGAACCGGATTTAGAATTGTTACATTTTGTACTTAATAATATAGATATTTCTGAACATTTAGCAAGTGGACGTGTTTATATTACTGATAGGCTTGATGAATTATTGAAACATTTAGCTTCTGTTTATATTTCAAATGATAAAGTTGAAATTGTGTATTTGAAAAATTATGCAGTGGTGAAGAGTCAAGAACTCTTGCTTTTAACTCAGAAGGTTTATGAAACTTGTAAAACAAAAATTATTGATGTTAATACCATAACAAGATTTTCAAGACGTTGGTTAGTGAATAGTTTGATTAATATTTCTAAAATTAATGAAGGTATTGGAGTTTTAAATCTATCTGATTTAGAAAAAAAATTTGTAGGACAAACAGCTTTAATTGTTGCAGCTGGTCCTTCTTTAAAAGAAAATATTGAAAAAATTAAGGCTAATAGGGAAAAATTTGTAATTTTTGCAGTGAATAAAGTTTTACGAACATTGCATGATAATGGAATAACGCCGGATTTTTTGGTTTGTTTGGATGCATATTTTGTTGAAAAAACTTTGCTTGGTTTAGAGGATTATTGTTCGAAGATTAATTGTATTTCAGATTTGCGTTCTGATTATACTATTTTAAGAAAATCTTTTAAGAGACATTTGGTTACTTTTTCAGAGAATGATTTTGTCGTGAAAAGTTTGAAAGATTATAATCCTTTAATTAAGACATATGAGTTAGGTGGTTCTGCAACAACTATGGCTTTTGTTATTGCTGCAAAGCTCGGTTTTAGTAAAATTGTTTTTACAGGCTTGGATTTGGCATTTAAAAATAATGTGTTGTATTCCAGCGGTGAAGAAGTTAGTAGGGTTTCTATTAACAAGGTTGCAGTCGGTAGTGTTGATAAAAATATTGTAAAAGTTAAATCCGTGAATGGTAATCTAGTTGATACCAGAGAAGATTATGCAGCTTTTATAAAACATTTTGAAGTTATTTTGAAAGATTTAGGTTTATCAGAAGTTTATAATTTGACTGATTTTGGTGCGTATATTGAAGGTATGAAATATGTTTCTTTTGAAGAAATTCCTTTATTTTTACCTTCTATAGGAACTCCAATAATTTTAGGTGAAGCAAATGAAATAAAATTTGATATAAATTCTTGGAGTCAGCACGAGTTGTTTTTGATTAATAATGTTATAACATTATTATCTAAGAATATTTTTTCTCCTGCATTGGTGTCATCTGTAGTTAAGTCTTCTTTGCTTTATGAATTTTTGCAAGCTGATATTTTAAAAATTATGCAAGCAAAGTTTGATAATAGTTTGGCAGAAGATTTTATTGAGAAAACAAAATTTGCGATTAAGAAAGTTGTAGAGTATTTACAAAAATTAAGACTTATTTAGTTGGAGAATAATATGAAAAAAATCTATTTATTATTTGTAATTATATGTTTACAAATGTCTTCTTGTTTTGCGGCAACGCATTTAAAGGTGGTTGCAATGGATGAGTTTAAGACAGAAGCTCCTGCTAAGGAAATAAATGTAAGAGTTGTAGAAGAAGCAACTTTAGGAAGTTATGATTTAGGAGTAAATTCTGTTTTACATTGTCAGGTGTTAAAAATTATTGACCCTAAAAGAGGAAAAAGAAACGCATATTTTTTTGTAAAACCAATTTCATATACAACTAATGATAATACTACTTGTTTAATAGAAGAAGAAATGTATGGTAAATATTCTAAGTTTGTTCTATCTAAAGAAGAAATAAAAAAGATTCCTCCAACAACAGTTATAAAAAAAGCTGCCTTAACAGTTGGTGATTATTTTGTTAAAGGACTCTCTATATGTTATTCTTTTGTAGAAGGTGTTGTTAAAAATGAAAAAGATGATAGTCGTTTTAAATCGGGAGTTAAAAATGCTTATGAGGAATCTCCTTTATCTTTAATAAGTGAAGGAGAACAATTAGATATAAAAGTTGGCGATGATTTTTATTTGGTGTTCAAAACTAAAGAAGATGAAGAAGAACCAAATTATGAATATACAACAGAAGAAAACAATAATAAAGACCAAAAATCTAATGAATAATATAAGTAGCGTTTGCTCCTAGAACTTTGTCTTTCAAACGTTTAAAGCCTTTTCCATATATATATTTCATTTGTTCAACAAGATTTTCTTCTACATCGATTAAGTACATATCGTGGACTATGAATTCTTTTATAAGGAATACAATACCTTGATTTTTTGTCCAAATTATATTAGTGTCTGCGATATCGTTTTTTAATGAAGAAATTTTTCCAATAATACCTTCAGAATCATCTGCTGCAATAATTATCATTCTTCCACCTAAAGATAATTCAATATCTCTTGCAAAAGCGTGTTCAAAAATTTGGCCAAATCTTGAGTTTAAATTATCATATCCTACAATTCTTATTTCTACGTTTCGGTTATAAGCATTTAAAAGTTCTTTTTCAAAAACTTTAAAATCTTGAGCCCAAACCTCCATATAGATTTCTCTTTTTGCATTTTGAATAACTTCTATGATTTTTTCTTGAATATTTTGTCTTCCTGTAATTGTTAAAATTGGTTCATTGTAATCTTCTTTTACGTCTGGTAAATGCTTATCTAAAAAATTAATTGTTGAATTGATTTTCTTCTGAAACCTTGTTGTTAGTTGCTTTGGTTTTATTGGTGTGTAAGTTACAGGTTTAGTATTTGCAGAAACTACTATATTTTTTTCTTCTAAAACTTTTAATGTATCATACGTTCTGGATTGAGGAATGTTGGCCAGTTTTGCGACCTCGTATCCTGTTGCAGGATATTTTTTTAAAAGTGCAATATAGACTTTAGCTTCGTAGGTATTAAACCCAATTTCTTTTAATTTTTCTACTAAATCTGCCATAAGCTTATTGTATCAAATTTTTGTTATTAATCCTATTAAAAATGTTACATTAGTTTACAAAAAGTCAATTATTTAAACTAATAAAACTTTATATATATAAGGTTAGATTTAAAGTAGGTAAAGTAAGGTTATGACACTTCCAATAAGTTCACTTGCAAATATGGAATTTATGCTTTATGGCGGAGCTTCAGGCAATATGAATTGTCCAAGCTATATAAACGGCTATAGAGCTGGGAATTTGTCATCTTCTTATAATCCTTATATGTATTCAATGGCGAATCAAAATTCTTGGCGACCAAATCAAGCTCAAAATATAAATCAAGGGATTTCTCAAAATACAAATCCTGTATCAAACTCTGTAGGAGATGTTACTAAAGGCTCTAATATAGATATTCTTACAGATTATTATGCAAAGAATTTAGAACCATCAGAATCATTAGCAAGTGCTGTTATTATGGGTGGTGTATCAGGAGCTTTAATGATGAATCCACGATATATAGCTCACCCTATTAATTCTTTTAAAGGTTTAAAAGATGTAAAAGAAATGTTTAAATCTGTAAAAGTAGATGGATCTGATTTGAATAAATTATGGAAAGAAAATCCAACAGTAATGCAGGATGCTTATTTTAGAATGCATAAAGCAGCTTCAAGAGCTAATTCTAAATTAGGTTTGTTCAGAAAACGTTATAGCGATACTGAATACAAAGAATTAAAGAAAATAATGCAAGAAGCTCTTGATTCAAAAGATATTCAAAAAATCGCTGAAGCTAGTAAAAAATTAGAAAATGCGTATATTTCAAATGGACATATTCCATCTTTATTCAAAAAAATTAGAGGAAAAGAAGTTACAACAGTAGCTGAAAAAATTGCGGATAATACAGGTATTAAAGAAGGCGCAGAAGCTTTAATTAAGAAAAATAGTATGTCTTATTTAAGTCGTTTTAAACACAGTTTAGGTGGAAGAATGGCAATATTATTTGCTGGTGTTGAAATGCTTATGAATATTGGCAAGATTAAAACTGCATTTAATCATGATAAAGAAAATCCTAATGGTGAAAAATTAGGAATGAAACAATTAGGTCAAACAACAGTTAAAGCTGTAGGTAATACCTTAGGATGGGCAGCAGGTGAAGCTGCAGGTATTTGGGCAGCAACTAAATTAGGTGCATCAATTGGAACAGCGTTTGGTCCTGGTGTAGGAACAGTGATTGGAGGAGTTGCAGGTTTAATTGGTGGTTCAATCGGTATGTGGTTGGCAGGTAAAGCTACTAAATCTATCGTTGGAGAAGATGTTGCTAATAAAGTTGAAGCTAAAAAATTGGCTCAAACTCCTGAAGGTAAAGCTCAGTTACTTACTTTAGTAGCAGAAAAAGCTCAAAAAAATGAAGAAGTTCCTCAAAATGTAATGTTTGCGGCTCAAAATGTAGCAGCAACACTTGCATAAAAAAATAAATAAATTCCTATTTTATTATTAACCTATAATATCCCTTTCGTGTTAGAATTTAAGCGAAAGGGTTTTTATTTTATGAGAAGTGATAATATTAAAAAAGGAATTGCAAGAACACCACACAGAAGTCTTTTAATGGCAACAGGAGTTTCTAAGAAAAATATTAGTTCACCTTTTATAGGGATAGCTAGTTCTTTTTCTGATTTAGTTCCAGGTCATATAGGAATGAGAGATTTAGAAAGACAGATAGAAAAAGGTATTCATTCAGCAGGTGGTCAAGCTTTTATATTTGGAGTACCGGCAGTATGTGATGGTATTGCAATGGGGCATTCAGGAATGCAATATTCACTTCCTTCAAGAGATTTAATAGCAGACTGTGTTGAAACAGTTGCTAATGCTCATCAACTAGATGGTCTTGTGCTTCTTTCAAATTGTGATAAGATCACTCCTGCAATGCTAATAGCTGCTGCAAGAATAAATATTCCAACAATTATCGTAACAGCGGGTCCAATGCTTGATGGAGAAAGTCAGTGTGAAAAATTAACAATGATAAAAGGAGCTTTTGAATCAATTGGAAAGTATAGAAATGGTGAAATCTCTGAAAAAAGACTAATAGAATTAGAAGAAGCTTCTTGTCCTTCAGCAGGAGCTTGTCAAGGTTTATATACGGCTAATACAATGGCTTGTCTTACAGAAGTTATAGGAATGAGTCTTCCTTATTGTGCGACATCAGCTGCAGTTTCTTCTCAAAAAAGAAGAATTGCCTTTGAAAGTGGTATGCAAATAGTAGATTGGGTAAAAAATGATATAAAACC
>CALUUP010000035.1 GCA_944323985.1 Candidatus Gastranaerophilales bacterium
AAACCTAAACTAGCATTATCTTCTGCCACACTATAGGCATTTATTTTTGTTGATAAATTGGTTTTTATTGAATACCCTGCAGCATTGTCCTTTGCATGGTTTATTTTAAACCCCGTACTCATCCGCTCTATAGCCTGATTTAATGAAGAAGTAGAGTTTATTAAAGATGATTGAGCAATTAAACTTGAAAGATTGGTATTAATTGTTAACGACAAATTAACACCTCACTTCCTATTTGTAAGATGGTTAAAAATATACAAAACTTTACCTTAATGAATATTCCATTCATTAATAACACATATCCTTTAAAACAATTGTTCTATATTCTTAGTATAACTCATATATATTTAATATGCAATTATATAACAATACTTATTTACAATAAATAATATAACCACTTGAGTTTTAATAACTCCCCAGCTTGATAATTCTTTTTATAACTTAATTGAAATAATATAAATAAGTCAGTTATAAAAGGAGGATTCATGAGTAGTAACATATTTACCGCACCTGTTTATAAATTAGAAGAACTTAACAATTTATTTATTGAATTGACCGCTCAAAATTGTAACCAAAGATGTAAAGAATGCTATATAAAATTTCCTTTAACTAAAAATATTAAGGATTTTATTTCTATAGATAAAGTAAAAGAAGCTTTAAATGACACCATTAAAGAAAATCTTTATTGTATTTATTTAACAGGAGGAGAACCGATGACTCATCCGGATTTTAATACAATTTTAAGATTAACTTTAAAAAGATGTAATGTTTGTATATGTACAAACGGTAGTTTTTTAAATGAGAAAAAAATACGTTTCTTAAAAAAAGTTGAAGAAGAAGGAGAAAATCAAATATTTTTTAAACTTTCACTTACACATTTTGATGAACATGAAAATGATAAATCAAAATATAAAGGGAATTTTAGACAAACAATCTTTGCTCTAAAAACTTTATGCAATTATAATTTTAATTCAATTTTAAATATACAAAATTCTTATAGTATAGAAAAAGCTGAAATAATAAATAAATTTTCTCAAATATTTAAAGATCAAAATATAACTCAAACAGATTTACAAATAACCGAATCCTATCCAAATTTTGATGAAGAGAATTTATCTAAACCATCTGCTAAAACGGATTGCATGCGAGGAAGGATCGTTTGTAACAATGGGATATATGCTTGTCCGTTTTTAGCAAATGATTATAGAGGAAGAGTCGGCAGCACATTAAAAGATTTTTCAAAAATAGTTACAGCAGAAACGGATTTTTGTGCAACATGTTCCAAAAACAATAATTATATTTTTACAATTAGCTAGTCTATTATATAAGGCTTATATAATAGACTAACAGAGGTTTTTAGGGTTGAAATATAGTTAACATTTGTAACATTATTCGGTTGTATTAATACTAAAGAGTTATCTTTTTGATAAAATTATGTTATAAATAATAATGTAAAAATATATATTCAAAAAAGAGAGATGAACGGAGGTTAAATATGTCAGTAGGACAATTCGTATTTATGTTACACAGTCACCTACCATATTATAGAAAAGCAGGTATGTGGCCATTCGGAGAAGAAAATCTTTACGAATGTATGGCAGAGACTTACGTACCTCTATTAAATGCTATATCAGAATTATACGAAGAAGGTATTAAAGCAAAATTAACAGTTGGGATTACTCCTATACTTGCAGAACAGTTAAATGATGAACATTTACAAAATGGTTTTGTAGAGTATATTGATTCTAGAATTAAAGCAGTATCAAAAGATTTGGAAAGATATCCTGACCCAAAAGTCGCTCATTCTCAACATTTGAAATATTTAGCTAAATACTATTTTGATTTATGGAACAAATTAAGAGATGATTTCGTAAATAAATACGAAAAAGACTTAATTAAATATTTTAAAAAATATCAAGATTTAGGTTGTATAGAAATAACAACATCAGGCGCAACTCATGGATTTTCGCCTTTGTTAGCAACAGATAGTAACTTAAACGCGCAGTTTAAAGTTGGTCAAGATACAACAAAACGTTTATTTGGCAAAAAAGCAATGGGAGCATGGCTTCCAGAATGTGCATATCGTCAAGGTTATGAATATATAGGTAAAGACGGTAAAAAGCATTGGCGTCCAGCAATAGAAGTTACTCTACAAAACAATGATATTCATTATTTCTTCACAGAATCTCACGTAATTGAAGGTGGTAACTCTATCGGAAATCGTCGTGTAATTGGTATGTATGGAAATATTGAATATATTCCGTTACCGGAAAGACCTGCTACAGGTTACGATACATATTCAGCATATTGGTTACCTGATGCGCAAGTTGCAGTAATGGGAAGAAATGATAGAGCAGGTTATCAAGTTTGGTCAGCTGCTGATGGCTATCCTGGTGATGGATGTTTCAGAGAGTTCCATAAAAAAGATGATAAATCCGGCATGCACTATTGGAGAATAACATCTCCTACAACTGATTTAGGGGATAAAATGTTATATGATCCTGTACTTGCTATGAATAAAATCAATGAGAACTCTGATCACTATACAACATTGATTTATCATTTATTAAATGATTACAAACTTGCTAAAAATAAAGAAGGTTTAGTAATGGTATCATTTGATACAGAGTTATTTGGACACTGGTGGTTTGAAGGCGTTGAATTCATTAAACAAGTTATCAAAAAATTCAATGATTACTTACCAGAAGTAGAAAGATTAACTGCAGGGGAATATGTAACAAAATATCCTCCAAAAGAAGCAATCCAGATACCTGAATCTTCTTGGGGACAAGGTGGTCATTTCTATGTATGGATGAATCACTTAACTGAATGGATGTGGCCAATTATTCATTCTTGCGAAAAACGTATTAATGCAATTGTTGATGCTCATTCTGAAATTCCGGAAGACAAACTTCTACTTAGAGCATTAAATCAACTTGCTAGAGAAAACTTATTATTACAAAGTTCAGATTGGCCGTTCTTAATAACAACATGGCAAGCAAAAGATTATGCTACAGATAGATTCAATGAACACGTTGACAGATTTAGCTTAATTGCTGATATGATTGAAAGTGGTAATATTGATGAATCAAAATTAAGTGAAATAGAAAATATCGATAACTGTTTCCCTGAAATTGATTATAGAGTTTACCAATCAATTGAAGAAGGAGTTATTCCTCAACAAGAAAAGAAATTAGCACCTTTATACAAATAAGATATTTATCCAAAAATGATAATAAAAAACAAAAAGCCACTTTAAGTGGCTTTTTGTTTAACTAACTAAATAAACCCTCAAATTTTTATAAACAATTTGAGGGTTCGTGTTTAAATTATTTTAAGCTTCAAAAGTTTCAATATCACCACTATCAGAAACAAATTGAATACCAAATTTAGCCCTAAACAAATACTTAACAGTATTACTTTGAATTTCAAACATCATTTTATTAAATAAATCATAAGCTTCTTTCTTGTATTCAATTAATGGATCTTTTTGACCATAAGCTCGAAGCCCAATACCATCCTTTAACATATCTATATTATGAAGATGATCAATCCATTGATTATCAACAACTCTTAATAAAATATCTCTTTCCAAAGATCTCATTATGTTATTTTCAGCAAATAATTCTTGTTTTTCAAAATCAGGATTATATTGTTCCGAAATAGAATTATAGAAATTAATAATTTCTTCTTCATGCTCTTTATAAGCTTTTAAAGCTGCATCACGTAAAGAATCATAAATCTTTGCATATCTATAATTTCCTATATCATCAATAGTAATATATGATAATTGAGGAATTGTTGAATGTAATTCTTTAATCAAAGTCTCTAAATCTTCTTGAATGTATTCTTCTGGATTCATCTCAGGTGCGATATAACTTTTTAAAATCCTATCAATTTCCTTTTCAATCATGTATTCAATATCAGCTCTCAAGTCTTTTCCTTCAAGAACTTTTCTTCTTTGAGCATAGAATTTTTCTCTTTGAATATTCATAACATCATCATATTGAAGTACACTTTTTCTAATATCAAAATGATAAGTTTCAACTTTCTTTTGAGCAGATTGAATTTGTCTTGTAATAAGAGAAGATTCAATGGCCATATCTTCTTCAACATTAAGCATAGTCATCAAAGTCGTAATCTTATCACCACCAAATATTCTCATTAAATTATCTTCTAAAGACAAGAAAAATCTAGTAGACCCCGGATCCCCCTGTCTAGCAGCACGTCCTCTTAATTGATTATCAATTCTTCTTGATTCGTGTCTTTCTGTACCTATAACATGCAAACCTCCAAGTTCTACAACTTTAGCATGTTCCTTCTCTGTAATTTCACGAGCTTTCTGTAAAGCCTTTTCTTTTAATTCTTCATAATTTGAATTATCTAGTGTTATATTCTGCTTTTCTAAATCTTCTTTTACTAGAAATTCTGCATTACCCCCTAATAAAATATCAGTCCCACGCCCAGCCATATTTGTGGCAATAGTAACAGCACCAACTCGACCGGCTTGAGCAATTATATAAGCCTCTCGTTCATGTTGTTTAGCATTTAAAACATTATGTTTTATACCTTTTTTAGCTAACAAAGCAGAAATATATTCTGATTTTTCAATACTTACAGTCCCTACAAGAACAGGTCTTCCTAATTTATTTTGCTCTATAATATCATTTATAACAGCATTATATTTTGCACGTTCTGTTTTATAAATAACATCAGGATAATTAATTCTAATATCAGGCTTATTAGTAGGAATAACAGTTACTTCTAAATTATATATTTTCCCAAATTCAGCCTCTTCTGTCATCGCAGTACCAGTCATACCTGAAAGCTTCGGATACAATCTAAATAAATTTTGGAAAGTAATACTTGCTAAAGTTTGAGTTTCATCTTGAATCTCAACTCCTTCTTTAGCTTCAATAGCCTGATGTAAGCCATCAGACCAACGTCTGCCTGGCATTAAACGTCCGGTGAATTCATCTACAATCATGATTTCACCTTCTTTTACTACATAATCAGTGTCTTTTATGAATAATTCTTTTGCTTTTAAAGCGTTTAATAAATCATGTGCATATTGATTATTTATATCAAATAAATCTTTACAACCTATAATATCTTGAGCTTTATCAATACCATCTTCTGTCAGAATAACATTTTTATTTTTTTCATCAACTTCATAATCTATATTTTTTTGGAGTTGAGGAGCTACCTTTGCCATTAAAGTGTAAGTATCAGCAGATTTTTCAACACGTCCACTAATAATTAAAGGAGTTCTTGCTTCATCAATCAAAATACTATCAACTTCATCAATTATGGCATAATTAAAAGGTCTTTGTACTAACATCTCTTTAGATGATGCCATATTATCTCTCAAATAATCAAACCCAAATTCATTATTAGTACCATAAGTAATGTCACAATTATAAGCAGCTCTTTTACGTTCAAATTCATCTGGATCATGTTGATTAGAAAGAATAACTCCAACTGACAGTCCTAAAAACTTATAAATCTTCCCCATCCATTCACTATCACGTTTTGCTAAATAATCATTAACAGTTACAACATGAACACCTTTTCCAGTAAGAGCATTAAGATAAGCAGCCAACGTTGCAACAAGAGTTTTACCTTCACCTGTTCTCATTTCTGCAATGTGTCCATTATGTAAAAAATATGCTCCAATCAATTGGACATCAAAATGTCGCATATTTAAAACTCTTTTTCCAGCCTCTCTGACTGTTGCAAAAGCTTCCGGTAAAATTTTATCTAAAGCTTCTTTTTCTAAAATTCTATCTGCTTTTTCGTTATCAGAAGTTGGTCGTTTTGATAGAATTTCTTTAAATTCTTTAGTTTTTGCTTTAAGTTCATCATCTGATAATTTTTCAAACTCAGGTTCTAAAGCGTTAATATGATCAATTATACCTAATATTTTTTTTACTTTTTTTTCATTAGGATCACCTAACAGTTTTAACAAAAAATTTATCATAATAATCCTCTCCAATCAAAGCAATAATAACATAAATATACTGAAAAATAAACAATCTCTCAATAAAATAGCCAAATTAGATAAAAAGAAGACGATTATATTAATAAAATCGCCTTCTTAAAATCTTTTATTTATTAATTACTCTTCATCAATATCTTTATATTTCTTGTTCACTTTTTTTTGAAGATCTTTAATCGCTTTATCTTGAGCTTCAATTATTCTTTGTTGATTTTCAATCATTTTTTGTTGATTTTCTATGGTTGATTTAACCTCAATTATATCTTTGACTATATTATCAACCTTATCAACAATAGAAGTTATTTTTAAATCGAGTTCTTTTACTGCGTTAATAACAGCATAGAACATATCTTCCATTCTTATTCTTAAATAACCATCTTCCCCTTTTGTAACAGCATCAGGAAATACTTTTTGCAAATCTTGAGCTATAACACCAACATGAGGAGTTTTCTCATCATCATCCTTAAATGTGAAATTATATAAATCTAGCTTTTTAAGCTCTTCTATACCAGCACCGTATTTTTCTCCTACATTTTTTAATCTTATATCAGAATAAACACGAGAGGAAAAATATCTTGTCCAATCATACCCACCCCAACGGAAATCATCATTTTTACCACTATTAACTTCAATATTTTTTATATGCCAATTATCCTTACCTTCAGTTTTATGATAGAAAAAAGTTAAGCATTGCCCTTTGAGCTGACGAGACCCTAAAAAAGTAGAAGTACCAACTACCAAATTACCGGGAATATAAACCGTTGTACGCGTATCTCCTAACACAATCTGATTATTAGCTGTTGTAGTTGCATTATATCCTATCGCAGTCGACATACTATGCGTTGCTGTTGCATCATAACCTATTGCTGCTGAATAACTCCCTTGCGCTCTAGTATGAGGACCTATCGCTACATTTGTAGTATAACCGGTTGCTTTTGCATCATAACCTACTGCTAAAGAAATACTATTTGATGTTTCAGCTCCTGGACCTATTGCTACACAATAAGAATTATTTGCTTTTGCGTTATAACCCAAAGCCGTTGACCATGTACCAGAGGCTTTTGCATTCTTACCAACAGCTATTGTATTATCCATTGTTGAATATGCACAATCTCCTATAGAAACAGAACCTTGACTTCCTGCATAAGAACTACTTCCCATTGATATTGATGATGAATTTACTGACATTGCATTAGTTCCTATTGATATGGATGAAATACCTGTCGCAGAAGTTTTTTTATAGGATGATTGTTGTATGCTTGTTAAATTACTATTATTATTTGCCACAGAACCATCATTCGCTCCGATTGCTATCGCACCTTTATTTGAAGCTTTTGAATTTTTACCAATTGTAATCCCCAATGTTCCTGTTGATTCCGTATCATTACCTATTGCAATAGAATTTGAGGCAATATTAGCACCATTTCCTATTCCTATTGCAGAGGTTGATCCTACCAATAAAGATTGATCTACTCCAAACATTATTGAACCATTTGAAATATTAGCATTTGAAATACCTATGGCCGAATTCTCACTTGACGTTCCTGGATTTGCTGTTATACCAAGAGAACTGGAATTATTTTCATTACCAAACCTTATATGCGACCAATCCTCTGCTCCTGCTATATACAATTTCGCTTGAGTAGCATCACTTGGAACCTTACTTGCACCTATCAATACCTGACTGTTATTTGGAATAAATGCAATACTATTTCTATCTCCTGTAAATACCCAAGGACTATCTCCTGTTCCGGAACTTCGCGTCATTTTCTTTGTAACCATTGGAGCTGTTGCTGCTGCTACAATTGCAACTATCAACAATACTATCATCATTTCCATTAATGAAAAACCAAAACATTTTTTTTCGAACAACATTAAAAACTCTCTTTCCATCTCTTTCATATACATACATAATTTTAACAAAAAATCTATATAATGCTAATAATTTAACATACTTTACAAAACTACATACCCCATTTCTTTTGATCAAATTTTAGATCTAATACCTTTATATTTAAAGTTTTCATATATGGCTCAAATTTCTTCAACAAAAAAACTTTATATAAAGACAACTCTTGTGCGACAACAGAATTTTCACATGCTACAACCATAACTTTTCCAGGTAACATTGAATAAGGTTTACTTTTCCCTCGAAATTTTTCAGGTAAAATTTTCTCCCAAAACTTATATAAATTGGTTCTAGTAATAGCCTTTTTTAACATAGGATTATCCATCATAGAATTTATGACGGTATCAACTCCTTCAAAATCTGTATAGAGAATTTTTTTCATTTTATGGTACTATATTGTAATGAATTGTAATTTAGATGATATCATAAAATCTTCAAAAAAAATATTATTATTAACACATATGAATCCGGATGGAGATACACTAGGTTCTATGTGTGCAATGTATAAAATGATTTATAACCGTTTTAAGAAAAAAGCGGACATGAATGTGGTATCAAATATACCTTATAATTATAAATTTTTACCTAACATTGAATTTGCTCAACGATATTTTGATAAATCTCTTGTTTACGATTTAGTTATAACCCTTGATGTAGCTGCAATAGATAGAGTTATGGATTCAAAAATATTTTTTGACAAAGCAAAATGTACAATTAATATTGATCATCACAAAACTAATCCAAAATTTGGCAATTACCAGATTATTGAACCGAATGCAAGTTCTTGTGGAGAAGTTCTATTCAATTACTTTAAAGCAAATAATTGGGAGCTAGATAAAGACATTGCAATATCGCTTTATACAGCAATTATGACGGATACAGGTAATTTTAGATTTGAAAATACATCTTCTAATACACTAAGAGCAGCTGCTGATTTAATTGATTATGGAGCAAATCCTAATTTTATATACAAACAATGTTATGAAACAAAGACAAAAAACTTTGTATTATTCCAAAACTATTGTGTTAATAAGGCTGTTTTTTCTGAAGATAGTAAAATTGTATACACAACTGTTTATAAAAAAGACTTAGAAAAATTTTCAGCAGGAGATGATTATACTGATGGAATAGCAGAAACATTAAGAGCAATTGAAACTACAGAAGTATCATTTGTTTTAAAAGAAGTAGATACAAAGCTTACAAAAATATCTATGAGAAGCAAAAAAACAGATGTTGCAGCCATTTGTTCAAAATTTGGTGGTGGTGGACATACATTCGCGGCTGGTTGCACAATAAAAGCAAATATTAAGGATAGTATTAAAAAGATTTTAGATGAAATTAATCTATGAAAAAATATCGATTTAAAACACTTAGAAATATAATAAATTCAGTAGTTGAGCATGATTTTTTTGGCATGGCTGCCGAAATGGGATTTATGCTTTGTATAGGGATTTGTCCTTTATTCCTATTTTTAACAGCATTATTCGGATATATTGGAAAACAATATTTTATGCAACCAGTGTTTATTTTCATGCAAAATATCATGCCGCATGATGTTTTTTATGTTGTAAATACGGTTTTAAACGAGGTTTTTTTCTTTAAAAAAGGTGGGCTTGTAGCTATTTTAGGATTTTGTATTACATTATTCCTATCAACTAATACAATGGCAATTGTTGCAAAAGGACTTAATAGAGCTTATAAGGTTAAAGAAACTCGAAACTTTTTTTATTCTAGATTATTAGCTCTAATCATGGTTTTTGTAAACACATTAGTACTTTTTCTAAGTATTACAACTATTGTATTTGGAAAAGTTATTACAAAATTCCTAGTTGCATATTTGGGAACTACACAACATTCTGCAGACATCATGTTATTTATTCGTTGGCCGGTGGCTTTTTTAACTCTTTTTATTATGGCATACTTAAGTTATTATATACTACCTGACCTAAGTGGAAATGAAAAATTACGCAGACACAGTGCTTTACCAGGATCATTATTTTTCTGTATATCTTGGCTTTTAGGCTCCTGGTTATTTTCAATATACATCAATAATCTACATACGTATAACTTTGTATATGGTACGATTGCTGGTTTTGCAGTAATGATGATGTGGTTATACTATACATCAATATTAATTTTAATTGGTGGAGAAATAAATTCTCAGCTATACAATAAATTAGAAAGATTTCATGAAATAAAACAAATACGGAATAACAAAAATAATGATTGAACGATTTAAAAAATATTTAGAATTTCTTGATAAATCTTTAAATAAAATGTTTGAATCTCAAGCACCTTTTATTAAATGTAAAAAAGGTTGTGCCTACTGTTGCAAAGAAGGCGAATACCCAATGTCAGAATTAGAATTCATTAACCTTATGATGTTCTATAACGAACTTAATGAAGATATAAAAGATAAAATAAATGAAAAAATCGATAATTTATTACAAAATCCAAAAGAAAAAATTTATGAATGCCCTTTTCTAATAGACAATGAATGTAAAGTTTATCCGGCAAGAGCTATAATATGTAGAACTTTTGGTCTTATATCATTTAATAAAAACAACAAAAAGAAAATACCTTTCTGCGTTGATATAAACTTAAATTACTCAAATGTTTACGATAAAAAAAGTCAAAAAATTATAAAAAATGCTGAAGATGGAACGGAACCTCTTGCTTTTAACATTGATAGAAGCTATCTAAGAAACAAAAATTATGAAAAAGAATTTAATTTATTCTTTGGAGAAGATAAAGCGTTAATAGAATGGCTGGAGGAAGAATTTAAATAATAATTTTTATTTAACCAAAGATGAAATAAATCTAATAGAATCATCAGCTAATTCTTTAAAGAAATCTTTAGTAATTTTTGATAAAGGACGATTATCTATTTTTTCAAAAATTGCATAAATTGGATCTCCACCATTATTAAATCTCATTTGTCTGTCTTGTTTATTTAAATAAAATGTATGAAAACCTTCCGGAATTTCAATTGCTCCTGCCGGTTTTTTATTTCTTTCTATTGCATCATAGGTCACTGTCATTTTACTTACTCTCTTTTAATATCTCTTACATATATATAAAGTATTTACTCTATAAAAAATTAACTTTTTTTACGTAGATATTAAGAAATGTTAAGATTAATATAAAATAAAAAATTTCCGTTATTCTAGATTCATAATGTGGTACTATAAATATATAGGAAATTATTAGAAGGGAGTCTATATATGTCAGAACAAAAATATAGAATAGGCTTAGGATATGATATACACAAATTAGTAGAAGGCAGAAAACTTATTGTTGGCGGTTTAGAAATCCCATATGATAAAGGACTTCTTGGGCATTCTGATGCAGATGTTTTAGTTCACGCAATAATTGATAGCTTATTAGGAGCATTAGCAATGGATGATATAGGAACATTATTTCCTGATACAGATGATAGATTTAAAGATGCTAATAGTTTAATGCTATTAAAAAATGTTTATGATATTGTACAAGCAGAAGGTTATTGGATTAACAATATTGATGCAAATATAATTGCGCAAGCTCCCAAAATGATGCCATATATCCCCAAAATGAAAGAAATTCTTGCTCCTTTATTAGGACTTTCAAAAACTGACATATCAATAAAAGCTAAAACAAAAGAGCAATTGGATGCAGTTGGAGAAAAACTTGCGATAGAAGCTCAGGCAATTGTTATGCTAGAAAGAATTAACTAAAATAAAAAAGGCTCGGTAGTTATCCAAGCCTTTTTTAAAATTATGTAAAACTTTATTTTAGAGCTACAGTCATATCTGCTTCAATACAAACTTTACCATCTACATATCCAACACCATGACTCTTACATATAGGACCTTTTACCTTAACAAGCTCTATCACCATATCAAACCTATCACCCGGACGAACGATATTTTTAAATCTAACATTATCAACCCCTGCATAAAGTGTCAATTTACCTTTATACTCTGGTAATGTCATTAAAACTGGTGCAGAACATTGAGCTAAAGCTTCTAATTGCAAAACTCCAGGCATCACAGGATTTCCAGGAAAATGCCCTTGAAAAAATTCTTCATTCATAGTTAAATTCTTATACCCTTTAGCATATTTTCCAGGAACACATTCTGTAATTCTATCAACTAACAAAAAAGGATACCTATGAGGCAACATTTCCATTAATTGCATCGTATCTAAAGTAATTATTTCATCAGACATATTTTTCTCCTTATATTTTTACAAGTTTATTCTTTAATATTTGAGCAACTTTTGTATGCACAGCATGCCCAGCTTCTTTCACAAGAATTTGAGCCTTTAAATTTAAAGGAGAAACACCTGTTAAATACAAATCTCCTATTAAATCTAAAATTTTATGTTTTATAGGTTCTTGTTCTGAACGTAATTCAGTAGTATAACCAATATCTTTTAAACCGACAGTATTATCTATAGTTACACCTTTTGCAAAACCTAACATTTGATATTTTTTTAAATCTTTATAGAAACCAAACGTTCTGGCTTCAATAATTTCATCCAAATTATCATTATCCATAGTAACCCAACGTCGTGTTAAATCTTGATGATCATAATTTACACCATAAGTTATACGGAGCTCTTTATCAGGTAATATTACAAGACTGGTTTTACCATTTAAATAATAAACAGGCTCTGAAACTGTATATAAATCCTTATTTACATCTTCAATCCCTGCATTTTTAAATAAATCAACCCAAACTTTAGAACTACCATCGAAAATAGGCATTTCAACTTCTGAAAGATAAACATCAATAGAATCTATTCCACAAATCGCACAAGCAGCAACAAAATGTTCGCAAAGCATAACTTTATATTTATAATCTCCCAACAAAGTTCGATGTTCCTTGCTACATAAAGTTACACAATGATCAGTAGAATATAAATTTTCTATACATACATTAAAAGAGATATCAGAACCCTTTGAAAAAATTCTAATATTACCGCTTTTTGAAGGTTTTATTACAACCTCACAATTACGGTTTTTCATCAGTCCTTTACCGGATGTTTTAATTTCAGTCTTAATAGTACCCATTAATTTTCAGAAGCTCCTTCTTCAAAAGATTTTAAAAGAGGTTCATATTTTTTAAACTTAGCTATCAACTCTCCAGCATCCTTCATAATTTTTAATTGCTTAATAAACTCTTTTCTAGGAACAGCAGGAGCACCTACTACAATTGACTTTTCAGGGAAACTTTTTGTTACACCAGCTTGAGCAGCAATAATAGTATCATCTCCTATACTAATGTGGTCAGCCAAACCAGCTTGACCTGCTATTACAACTCTATCACCAATTACACAGCTTCCTGCAATACCTACTTGTGATACTATCATACAACCTTTTCCGATACGGCAATTATGACCGATCATAACAAGATCATCAATTTTAGTATTATCGCCAATTACAGTATTTTCAATTGTACCTCTGTCAATTGCAGTATTAGCACCTATTTCAACATTATTTCCTATCTCTACAGAACCAATTGAAGGAATTTTAAAAATAACTTGTTCTACATTATTTTCTTTTATTTCACCATCTTTTCTCGCCTGTTCAATATTATTAGGATTTTCAGTTACAAAACTAAAACCATCAGCACCTAAAGAAACACCGTGATGTAAAATAACCTTATTTCCAACTTTTACTCTGTCACCAATACAAACTGATGGATGGAAGAAACAATCGTTCCCAATAACAGCACCATTTCCGATATAACAATTTGCTAAAATTTTTGAATTATCTCCAATTTGAGCATTTTCACCTATTACAACATTCGGTCCTAAAGAAACATTTTGACCAATCTTAGCAGAAGGATGAACTGTTGCACTAGGATGAATTCCTGAGTTAACATGAGGTTCTTCATAAAACATTGTTATTAACTTCATCATTGCTAAACGAGGTCTTTCCACTTCAATTGTTGAAAAACCATCTATATTAACACCTAATGGCACTAATGCTGCTAAAGCTTTTGTTTTTGACAAATTTGCAATTTCTTCTTCACTTAAAGCTAAAGCAAGAGTATTTTCATCTGCAATAAGAGGTGGAGCTATTTTTGTTATAGCTACATCTTTTGCCTTTGAAAGCATTCCACCTGCAACTTGTGCAATTTGTTCCAATGTAAAAGTTTTCATAATACACTCCTTTATTTATCTAAACACTTTTTTATCACGTTAGTAGTAGATTTACCTTCTACAAAATCTATAAATTTTACTTCAATATTATTCCTTAAGACAATTTCTTTTTCCGGAAGAGTGTCTAAAGTATAATCAGCTCCTTTTGTGTAAAAATCAGGTTTTATCTTTTCCAATAAAAGACCTGGAGATTTCTCATTAAAAATTACAACATAATCAACACAACTCAATGCACATAATAACTCAGCTCGATCTAATTCATTATTAATTGGTCGTTCCGGTCCTTTTATCTCTTTTACAGAAACATCTGAATTTAACATAATTATAGAATAATCCGCCAAAGATTTTGTTTTCTGCAAGTACCTAACATGTCCAACATGCAGAATATCAAAACAACCATTTGTTACAACAAAAGTTTTTCCTTCAGCTTGTTTTTCTTTAACAATTTTCAGTATTTCATCTCGAGAAACCAACTTACCCAAAATAAATTATCTCCTCTTCATATTATCTATTGAAACTTGTATTTTATCTTTTATAGATTGAAAAATATCCTGATAGTCTATATTATTAGAATACTTTCTCTCAACAGGCATTTCTTTTGGTAAAACATTACTACCTATTTGAGAAATCACTTCTTCAGATTTTTTTATTTTTCTCTCAGTAGGTTTTATTTTTATACTATTAGCAAAAATTTTCAAAGTCTTCATACTAGAACAACCCCATTTCAATAACTCTCTTACATATTCTTACGGTATTTAAAGCAGCACCAATTCTTAAATTATCTGCAACACACCATAAAGAAATTCCATTTTTGAAAGCTAGATTTTTTCTAATACGGCCAACAAAAACAGGATCAACTCCACTCGCATCACGAGTTGTTGGATAATCAAAATTATCTGGATTATCTATAACTTTAACCCCATAAGCTTTTGATAAAATATCTCTTACCATCTCAGGTGATATTTCTTTTTCAAATTCAATATCAACTGCTTCACTATGCCCATTAAAAACAGGAACTCTAGCTGCAGTACAAGATATTAAAGTATCTTCACCTAAATGCAAAATTTTTCTAGTTTCATTTACGACTTTCATCTCCTCTTTAGTGTAACCATTTTCACAAAACACATCAATTTGAGGAATCACGTTAAATGAAATTGGCTTTTTAAAACATTTATTTTCAAAAGATTTTCCTTCTAAATTAGCAACAGTATCTTCTCTTAATTCATTTATTGCAGCCAAACCAGCACCTGATACAGCCTGATAAGTAGAAACAATCAATCTTTTTATACCAAACTCTTTTAATGGCTCTAAAACTAACATTAATTGAGACGTAGAACAATTTGGATTAGCAATAATACCATTATGAAGTTTTAAATCTTCATCATTAACACCTGCAATAACCAAAGGAACGTCTTTATCCATCCTAAAAGCAGAAGAATTATCAATAATAACTCCACCACGTTTTTTTATTTCCGGTGCAAATTTTTGACTTGTTGAACCACCAGCAGAAGCCATAACGATATCAATATTATCAAAAATTTCCGGCGTAGCTTCTTCTACGGTATATTCTTTTCCTTTAAAAGTAATTTTTGATCCAGCACTTTTAGCACTAGATAAGAACCTAATACTTTCAAATTCAACATTTAACTCTTCAGTAATTTTTGTAATCTCTCTTCCTACAACACCTGTTGCACCTAAAATAGCTATTCTTGGCTTTCTCATTTTTTCCCCTTTTAAAGAATATTTTCTAAACCGTATACAAAATTTTTATTATCTATAACATACCTAACAGCTCTTAAAACACCATCCATATAACACTCTCTATTCATAGAATCATGTCGAATTGTTAAAATCTGACCACTTGCACCCAAAATAACTTCTTGAGAAGCAATAAAACCAGGCATTCTTACAGAATGAATGTGAATATTATTATAAGAACTTGCCCCTCTAGCACCTTTTATCGTTTCAACTTCTGCACAATTTCCAGCAGCAAAATTAGTATTTTCACCTGCCATCATTAATGCAGTTTTAACAGCCGTACCAGAAGGCGCATCTTTTTTCTGATTATGATGCAATTCAATTATCTCCGCATTATCAAAATATTTAGCAGCCATTTGTGCAAATTTCATCATTAAAACCGCACCGGTAGAAAAATTTGGTGCAATTAAACATCCTAATTTTTTTTCTTCTGATAAATTTTTCAAAACTTCTATTTCATCATCACATAACCCAGTAGTCCCAATAACAATATTTATACCGTTATTCAAACAAAATAAAGCATTTTCATATATTGACTTAGGTTGAGTAAAATCAATTAAAACATCTATTTTAACAGTTTCACAAGCATCTTTTATAGAAACAAACTCTCCATTAAGAACATCTATTTTAGCAACCAAAGCGAGATCTTCAACTTTTTCAAGAGCTTTTACAACCTCTTGTCCCATCTTTCCATTTGCACCACATACAGCTACATTAACCATATAAATAAACCTCCCTTTTCAGGTATTGTAATTATACAACAAACATAATTATATATAAAATATTTTTTACTTTTTGAGTATTATTAAATTTTGTAAAAATATATACAAAATATGTTATAAATATAGAAAATGTGGAACGTATAAAATATAATCTCTTTTCTTTATTTTCTCCTCCACTCCTTTATCTAACGTGAGTTAATGCCGCAACAGATTGCGGCTTTTCGTTTATATAAAAATTTTACATAACTTTTTGTAAAATTTTTATTTTAATTAGCAAAAAAAACTTTTTTTTTGTTTTAAATTGTGTATAATAGAAAAAAAGGAATTGTAAAGAATAGATTTTATGATGAACAATTTATTAAACACCGAAAATTCAACCATACAAATTTCATTATTTGAAAAAATAGAGCGTTATTTAGAATTTATATTTGAAAAAGAAATGAAAGAAAAGGACTCAATACTTATTAGTTATAGTCCTTT
>CALUUP010000036.1 GCA_944323985.1 Candidatus Gastranaerophilales bacterium
GTGCAGATTCCCGCTTGGAGAAGGTGCTATTCTTACTCTAACTTCTGACATAATTTACATCCTTCCTTTGTGTTTTTTACCTAATAATTATTACACAAAGAGAAAAAGGGGTAAAGTCTGGAGGGATATATAAGAAAATAAATTTGATAAATTACAAATAAAAGAAAACATGTTATTATATAAATACCATGCAAAAACGAACATATCTTAACGGCAGTATAAAAAATGGAAATATAATGAGATGGCCGATAAATAATTTAGTGGTCTACATTGCTCCTATGAAATTTTATTCAAAGCCGGGAGAAGATTCAAAATATCGTAAAATGGTACTTGATGCATTTTCTGTATGGTCTGCTGCAACAGGTGGAAAATTACATTTTAGAATAACAAATGTTCTTTTAGAATCAAATATTAACGTTGATTGGAAAAGAGTCGATAGAAAAGCACTTGGTCATTGTTATTTCAATTGGGATGCTCAAGGACGTCTATATGGAGCAGAGGTTTCAATAGGCCTTACAGATGGTAGAATTCATCAACAATATGATAGTGATATAGAAGTTTATCACACAATTTTACACGAAATCGGGCACGCTCTTGGTTTAAACCATAGCCCATACCCTGAAGATATTATGTATACCCCACATCAATATGGAGTTGCTTCATTATCTGAGAATGATAAATATTCAATAAATTGGTTATACAGACTTCAAGCAGGAGCTTCTGTTAAACAATTAGCTTCTAAATATGGAATTTCCACATCTACTGATATAGATTCTGTCATTAGAAAAATTGATGCTAAAAATAATAACTCTGAACAATATGATAAAATTAAAATCTCTACAAAAAGAGATTTGCTTGAAGAAGCTACTAATATCGGGGATTTAAAACGATATAATATGATGCTACAAAATATTTCTTTAAACCCAAATGTTAAGAATTATTTAAATAACAACAGACAAAAATAAAAATTAGGCAATTTTTTACCACTAAAAAACTTTTATAAGATATGGTTACTAATTTAAGGTTGTAAAAGTGGTAAATCCTATTTCGTTCAATACGAATATTAAATACAATAACATTCAAGAAAACAAGCCTATTGAAGATTCACCAAATCCGTTAAGATTAAAAGCAAATCTTTCAAGTCTTTCTGCAATGTCAAATTACAATCAAGTTTTACTTAAACCGAAATTTGATGAAGATTCTAATATTGTTTTAAATAAAATTGATGAACTTATAAATTTATCGCCAAAAAAATTAAACTTACCACATAGTTTTAAAATTAATGAAATAAATGGTGAAAGAATTTTTAATTCTAATAACAAATTACAATTAATAATAAATTACGAAAATGGAATAAAGAAAGAATATTATCCTGCAAAAGACAATATTAATATTGAAAAAATAATAGAAAAAAACAAAGATACGGATGAAATAATTTCTTCTATAGAACCGTTCTACGATAAAACAGGAAACTTAAAGACTAAACTAACTATCTTTGATAACAAAATTAATAAAGAATATACTATGTTCACAATCGAAGAAGATGGACAAATAAATAGTATAACAAAATTTTCAAGTACCGGTAACAGCTTTAAAACACTATTTATAAATCCTTATAGCAAATCTCCTGAAAGATATACTGAATTAATCGAAAATAAAGATGGAGAATTTGAAATTGTTGACAGTCATATTGGAGCAAATAAAGAAATTATTAATATAAAAAAAGTTACACCATATAAAAAAACAACAATAAAATATGAAAATGGTAAAAAAATCATTGATGTTAAACAAATTAACTAATTATTCTATATATTTGCCATCAAATAAGTCCAATATCATCTTTTCTTGATCTGATTCTTCTCTAGGTTTCTCATCTGTTTTTTTATTTTCTAAATTCTTTTCAGAAGTTAATACAGATTCACTCTCAAGAGAAACACGATTTTCTTCTTCTACAAATTTTTCTTTTACGTCAATCTTTTTTTTTCCTTCTTGCAATTCTTCTTTTGCTAATTCTAGATTTACACTAGCCACATTATTCTTGGAAAGCTCTGCATCACCAGCTTGAGGTAATCTAATTTGAACGGAGATGTTAGAAGTATTAAACATTATATCGCCAGCTTCAATAATCATTTGCTTTTTATTTGTATCATTTATTTGAGAAACTAACTTTTCATTCTTAAATGTTAAAATAATTCCATCTTGAGCAATTTTTACAGGCGTTGCCAAATTTAATAAAGCCTTTGTTGAAGGACTCTTTATATTCATCAATAAAACCTTCCACAAAGATTGAATATCATTTCCATCCGCCTTTTTAGATATCGGAGGAGGAGTAAAATCTTCATTTTGCGGTTCTTGCTGCTGTTGAACTCTAGGAGCAGGTTCTTGTTTTGGTTGAATTGGAGCAGGACGAGTTACCGGTTCAATTTGAGGAACTTCCTTAACCTGAACAACATTTACTGAATTAGATATCGGAATACTTCCAGCACCACTTTCCAAAGCCTTTATTCTGTTTTGCAAATCTATAAGCTTTGTATTTTCTGTCATATTAGCTAAATCAATCATTCCTACTTCTAACCATAAATGTTGATTTGTAGCCATTTTTACTTCTTTTATATAATACGAAACTTTCTCTATCAAAAATACTATCTGTTGAGTTTCCAACAAATCCTTTTGTTTAGTAAGTTCTGCAATCTGAGCTTCATTTAATCCGGTTAATTCTGGCAATAACTCTGATTTACAATTTTTTGTAATCAACAAATTTTTAAAATATTCACACAAATTTGTTAAAATCTGCAACGGTTCATTACCTGAATTATAAATTTCATTCAAAATCTCAATAGCTTCATTTGAAGATGAAGATATTATTTTTTCACTTAATCTATTTAAAACATCAAAAGAAATTCTGCCTAAAATCGAATTAACATCTTCTGAAGTAACTTCTTTAGAAGCTCCTAACAAACTCAATTGATCCAACAAAGAAATACTATCTCTCATACCTCCAGCAGAATTCTTAGCAATTGTAAACAAAGCATCATCTGATATATTAATTTTTTCTTCATCAGAAATATACCTTAAATGTTTTACAATATCTTCTGTAGTAATTCTTCTAAAATCAAATCTTTGACAACGACTTTTTATCGTATCTAAAACTTTATGAACTTCAGTTGTTGCTAAAATAAAAATTACATTTTCAGGCGGTTCTTCTAATGTCTTTAAAAGAGCATTAAAAGCGTGATTAGTCAACATATGAACTTCATCAATTATATAAATTTTATACTTTCCATGAACAGGAGTATACTGAATTTTTTCCAAAATACTTTGAGTATCTTCAACTTTTCTATTACTTGCAGCATCAATTTCTATAACATCTATAGGAACCGAATTCATTATATCCTGACAACTTTCACAAACACCACAAGGATTTATTGTCGGACCATTTTTACAATTCAAAGATTTAGCTAAAATTCTTGCAGTAGAAGTTTTTCCTGTACCTCTTGGTCCGGTAAACAAAAATGCATGAGCAATTTTACCCAACTCAATTGCACTTGTTAAAGTCTTTTTTATATGCTCTTGTCCAACCAACTTATCAATTGTTTGAGGACGATATTTTCTATATAACGGTACATAACTTCCACTCATATCTAAATTTTATCATAAAAGTTTTAGTAATAAAATTTAAACATTTTTGAATAAAGTTTTATTTTATATTAAAATAACCATATGCAAAGAGGGCTAATACTTTTTTTACTACTAATTTCAACTATTACAAATGTTTACGGTTACGAACTTATATTACCAAAAAATAAAAATTCTACCGTTAACACTAACTATATACTTTTTCTTGGGAAAGCCAATAATACTGAAAATATAACTATTAATAACGAAAAAGTTTTTACATCATCTAACGGGGCTTTTGCTCATTCTATTAAACTAAAAGATGGTGAAAACAGAATTTTAGTCCGTTCTAATTTTAATACACAAGTCTATAAAGTTTGCAAAAAAACAAAAAACAAAAAAGAAGAAATAAAACTTAATGAATTTGAAATAAAACCGGCAATTATAAAAAAAGACAATACCCCTCTTAGAAACACTCCAATAAATTCAGGAATGAATAGAATATCACATTTATTTAAAAATACAACTATACTTATTAATGGTGAATTTGGAGAATTTTATAAAGTATTTTTATCAAAAGATAAAGAAGCTTGGATTGCGAAAGAAGATGTAGAATTTATCGACACAAAAAACTCTCAAATTGGATCTTTTATAAATATGGATTCGAAAAAATACAGTAATGCTCAATTACAAACAATATCATTTACAAAAAATCTGCCATATACCATAGAAGATTACGACAAAGAAATTCTATTTAAAATCTACAATCCTGAACTATCACAAACTTCATTTTACACATTAAATATCCCTAAACCTGAAAAATATACTTATAAAATTTCATTAGACGATGGAACATATACTTTTAAAGTAAACGAAATACCTAAGAATATTGAAGAATACACAATAATAATTGATGCGGGACACGGAGGTTCAGAAAAAGGTGCAATTGGAGGTCTAGGAGATAAAGAAAAAGACATCAACTTAAAAATAGCTCTTGAACTTGAAAAAATACTAAAAGCGCAAAATATAAATGTATTACTAACAAGAGAATGTGATGGAAATGTTGATTTAGCAACTAGAGTTGATTTTGCAAAAAAAAATGAAGCAAATATTTTTGTAAGTATTCACTTAAATTCTATTGGTGATACACAAATGAATATTCATAAAATGAGAGGTACAAGTATTTATTATTATAATAAACACTCAAAACCCCTTGCCGAGATTTTAGAAAAAACAGTGACTAAATCTGCTGGAACAAAAAGAAACGGAATACATACCGCAAGTTTTGCAGTTCTAAGACCAACTGAATATATAAGTGTTCTTGTAGAAGCTGCCTATATGATAAATCCTCTAGACACAGTTCTATACAAAAAAGAAGATTTTGCCAAAAATGTTGCAGATGGTATTGCAAATGGAATTATAGAATTTATCACCAAAAATTAAAATAGAGCCCTCACAAGAGAACTCTATTTTTTATTTTAAACAACTTTTGCAACTAAGATTTTATCAAAAGACTAGCACCGATAACACCTGCAGTATTACCCAATTGAGCAGGAACAATTTCGACTTCCTTTTGAATTGTCATAGCACGTTTGGCGATAGTTTCTCTGATTGGATCTAAAAGAATATCCCCAGCATCAGCAACTCCACCACCGATAATAATTTTTTCAGGGTTGAGTAAATTAACAACGCTAGTTAAGCCCATACCAATATATTCACCCATTATTCTAAAAATTTGTTTAGCAACAGGATCACCTTCTTTAGCTGCAACTGCAACTATATAAGGTGTAATATCAGGATTAGCAAGTTCTCTATACTTAGTAGATTTTCCACCCTTAATATATTCTTCAGCCATAGCAACAATACTAGGACCAGAAGCGTATGCTTCTAAACAACCTCTATCTCCACAACCACAAAGAGGTCCACCTTCCATATTTAACTTAATGTGTCCGATTTCTCCAGCAGCGTTAGAAGCTCCACGTACTAATTTACCATTTATTACTAAACCAGAACCAATACCAGTACCAATTGTAATACAAACTAAATTTTCGCACCCTACACCTGCACCATAGTTTAATTCTCCTAATGCAGCTGTTCTTACGTCATTATCAACTCTAGTAGGGATTCCAAATTCTTTTTCCATAATTTCAGCTATAGGAACATTTACCCAACCAGGAATATTTGGAGCAAGCCTTACAATACCCTTTTGACAATCAATTTGTCCAGGAAAACCAAACCCCATACCTTCTATATCAGATGCTTGAAGCTTTGTTTCTTTTAACAAATCTCTAATTGCATCTTTCATACTATTAATTGTATATTCATATCCCATTTCAGCCCTTGTAGGGATTGAATTTGAATAAATAATTTTACCTTCATCACTTACTAATGCTATCTTGACGTTAGTACCTCCTACGTCAACACCTATTCTCTGTGCCATTTATAATTCTCCTTCCTATAATCGCGTTAAAATTCTAACATAAACACCCTTTTTATGCTAGAATTTTATTATGAAATATAAATGGTTAAATCAAAAAAATAATTCTAAAATAATAGTATTTTTCAATGGTTGGGGAATGGATGAAAGTGTTGTTAATCACTTAAACCCAGAAACATATGATATTGTTATGTTTTATGACTACAATGATTTAAATACAGATTTCGACTTCAAAATAATAAATTCCTACAAACAAAAACACCTCATAACTTGGTCTATGGGAGTTATGATTGCTACATTATTTAATCAAGATTATGATACTAAAACTGCCATTAACGGGACTATTTTCCCTATAAATAATGAATATGGAATTCCTGAAAGAATATATGATTTAACTATCAAAGGTTTCAATGAAAAAGGAGCTAAAAGATTTATAAACAATATGTTTTTAGAAGAACCTCCTTCTATTGAAATAAAAAGAGAACTTGAAAATCAAAGAAATGAGCTTATAGCTTTAAAAAAATATCAAGGAAATGAAAATTTCAAATACACCAGAGTAATTTTAAGCAGCGATGATAAAATTATCCCAACAAAAAATCAAATTAACTATTGGAAGATTGAACCTAATATTATTAGTGGTCACTGTCCGTTCTTTCAATTAAAATCTTGGAGTGAATTATTATGAACAAAGAACTAATTCAAAAAAGATTTGCAAAAAATTTAGATACATACAACGACAATGCCAAAATTCAGAAAATTATGGCAGAACGTTTGTTCTCATTTCTTAAAAACAAAGATTTCAACTCAATTTTAGAAATAGGTTGCGGAACCGGTTTTTTAACTTCTTTAGCCGCTAAAAATTTAAAATACAACTCATATACAGCAAATGATATTGTAAAAGAATGTGAAGATTATGTTAAAACAATAAATTCAAACATTCAATTTTTATGTGACGATATTGAAGAATTTATTAATAATACTAGCAATAAATATGATTTAATAATATCTAATGCTTCACTACAATGGATAGAAAATTTTGAAGAATTTATAAACAAACTAATCTCAAAATTAAACCCAAACGGGATTTTATTATTTTCAACTTTTGGAAAAGAAAACTATAGAGAAATCTACCACGTTATAGGAGAAAGTTTAAATTATTATTCTCCTTTAGAATTAAAAAACTTTTTTAAAGAATTTAACCCAATCATAGAAGAAGAAATACGTATAATGGCATTCAAAACCCCAATTGATATATTAAAGCACATTAAAAACACAGGAGTAAACTCAATAGAATCACATAGTTGGACCAAAACAGATATGCAAAAATTTGAAAATGGATACAATAATTTTTGTGCTAAAAATCCTACACTTACATACAACCCAATATACGTATTAATCCAAAAACCTTAAAATGAGACAGTTGGGTAATATCAGAATAACTAAAATTAATATAGAATAGTCTCATAGTGTGAAATTCAAACTGAGGCTATATGGAAACTGCTCATACTGACGCTATTTTAAACCCAAAAGAACGTTTCTTTATCAACCAAAAAAATATAGAAGCCCTACTGGAAAATATTCCCAAACTTATCTACATGAAAGATTTAAACGGAAATTATATTACAGGGACAAAACAAGCTAAAAGTTTTGTTACAGAAGGTTTTGATAATTTACACAATATTCATCTTGATGTATTAAAAACAAAAAATACCAACTTAGCAGAAGATAAATTTGTAATAGAAAATAATAAAACAATAAGCAATGAACGAGAATTTTATGATATCAATGGTCATCCACATTGCTATCAAATTTATAAAGCTCCCATAAACGATTCAAAAAAGAAAGTAGTAGGTATAGCAGTAATGGTAAATAATGTAGACAATGCAAAACTCTTAGAAGCACAACGAGAAACTTTTGTAGCATCACTAGGGCACGACTTAAAAAATCCAACACTGGCACAAATTCGAGCAGTAGAACTTTTATTAAAAGGGAGCTTTGGAGAAATCCCTGATGCACAAAGAGAAATTTTAGAGATGGTTTTAGATTCTTGCAGATACATGAGTGCAATGTTAGCATCTTTACTTGCAACATATAGAAATGAAAGAGGTGTTGTTAGACTAAATTATGAAAAAATTTCACTAGAAGATCTAGTAATGGAATGTATTAGTGAAATGATTTATATTGCAAAAGATAAAGAAGTAGGAGTATCTATTCATAAAGAAGACTGTATTAATCCTACATTCTATGGTGATAAGGTTCAGATAAAAAGAGTCATAATGAATTTACTATCGAACGGTATCAAATATGCTTTTAGAAAATCGACATTACATATAAGTTTGTATAATGAAAAAAATTTTACCTGTTTCAAATTCGAAAACAACAGTCCTTATATACCTCCCGACAAAAGAGAATCAATTTTTGCACAATACGTATCCTTTGCAGAAACCCACAAAGAACTAGGTATAGGCTTAGGACTATACGCTTCACAAAAGATTATAAATGCACACGAAGGCGAAATTTTTGTAGAAAGTTATGAAGATGAACGCAGCATATTCGGTTTCAAAGTTCCAACTGAAATAAATGATAAAGAAAAACCTCGAACTGTCACTTTTTAAATTTCTACTTAATTTTTTTATATACTTTTTTTATATATTCCATCTTTTTAGAAATATATTCAAAAATATTAAAATTTTCTATTTTATCAAAATAATAACTAGAAGCTTCTGTTGTATTATATAAAGAATTCAAATTTGCTTTATAAAAAACGCTGACCGCATTTTTATCACATTTTTTTACAGAAAAATCAATACTGTCAGAATTTGTTCCAATTTTTTCACCCATTTTAGTTAGCTTTTTAATATCTCTTTTTGATAATAAATCATTGTCCACAGAGATATTAGTCCTAGCAGTAAAAGTTAAAGCATTTACTCTATCCACATTCATTATTGCAACCTCTCAAAATAAATTCGAACAAAACTACACATTAACAGATAAATTCTTAATTATTTCTAATAATTTATTTACCATTAAATCTTCATATTTTTGAGCATTTTCTTTAGAATCCGCTTCAAATCTTAAAGTAAATACAGGTTCCGTATTACTTTGTCTAATAAGAGCAAATCCTTTTTCAAAGACTATTCTCATGCCATCAAGAGTTATGATATCTTTTATTTTTGTACCGAAAAATTCAGGATTTGTTGCTATTACTTTTTGAAACTCTTCTAATGTATCTTTTTTCAAAGAATTAGGACAAGATAATCTAACTTCAGAAGATGAATAAACAGCTTCAAAAGGTTTTAGCATATCAATTATTTTAAAACTTGGATTAGCTTTTTTATTTTTGGCAACAATTTCTATAATTCTACATCCCGCATAAACAGCATCATCAAAACCGTGATATCTATCTTTAAAGAAAGTATGTCCGCTCATTTCACCGGCAAGAATAGCTCCTGTTTCTTTCATTTTTGATTTAATATATCCGTGTCCTGTTTTACACATAATAGCAATTCCGCCCATATCATTAATCGTATCATACAAGACTTGAGAACATTTTACTTCAGAAACAACAATCGGCTTTATACCTTTTTGGTTATATTCTTTTATAATATCTTCCGCATAAATTAATAATAACTTATCCCCCGTCATCGAATTGCCATCAGAATCGATTACCCCAATTCTATCGCTATCACCGTCAAAAGCTATACCAATATCAGCTTTATTAGCAACAACAGCTTTTTTAATATCCGCCAAAGTTTTTTCATCACTTGGATTTGGATGATGGTGCGGGAATCTTCCATCAGGCATAGAATACAATTCAACAACCTCACAACCTAAAGCTCTATACAATTTAGGAGCCACAACACCACCTGTAGCGTTAGCTGAATCTACTACAACCTTAATACCCTCTCCAATTCTTCCGAATTTCTTTTTCATATCTTCTATATAATCAGGAATAATATCATATTCATTCAATATTCCAAAAGGAACAGGAGGAATATTTAATTTAAATTCTTCAAAAGTTAAATCACGAACTTCTTTTATCTGTTCTTCATTAAGTGATTGTTTATTATAAGTCATCTTCATACCGTTATACTGGCTAGGATTATGACTTGCTGTAATAATCATAGCACCTGTTACAGGCATATACTTAGTTATAAAAGGAGGAACACCTACTACTTCTGAATAATAACCAATCGGAGTCGGAGCTAAACCTAAATCCACAACATTTGCGCCACAAGAACGAATTCCATCTATTAAAGATTTTGATAAAGATGGAGAATGTAATCTAGCATCTCTACATACAGTAATCCATATATCAGAAGGTAATTTTTTTGAATATTTTACTAAAAATTGAACAAACCCTCTTCCAGTATAATAGAACAATTCTTCAGTTATATCTTCCCCATAAATTCCTCTAATATCATTTTTCCCAAACGCTGATTCTTTTAACATTTATACTCCTTTAAAATTTTCTCTCTTAAACAATTCTTAATTCTGAGATACATTCTCAACAATTATTTATAGTAAAATGATAGCATGAAAAAAAGTGAAAATGGATTATTTTTTGTACTACCTGCTTTTATTGGAACACTTATATTCATTGTAATTCCAATCATTTGTTCTTTTTCATTAAGCTTTACTAATTGGGATTTATTAAATGACATTGAATTTGTGGGCTTACAAAATTATAAAGAAATTTTCTCAGAAAAAGAGTTTCTGCAAATTCTTATAAATACAGTTGTATATGCACTATCAACAACTTTTTTTGCTGTAATAATACCTTTAATAATAGCTTCAATTTTAAACAATAAAATCAAAGGAGCAGAACTATTTAAAACCGTATATTTTCTTCCTTTTATTACTCCAGCGATAGTAATCGCAATAGTATGGTCGTGGATATTTGATCCGAATATCGGACTTATTAATACAATATTTAAAACTAATCTAACTTGGTTATTTGATACACACCTAGCCATGCCGGTATTAATTTTAATCTCCGTCTGGAAACTTATCGGATACAATGTGATTCTATTTTTAACAGGCTTTACCACTATTAATGAAAATATTTATGAAGCAGCTAGAATTGATGGTGCTAGTGAAAAAGAAATTTTTAAAGATATAACACTTCCTCTTTTGAAACCTACAATTTATTTTGTCACATTAATTACAGCAATATCATCCTTTCAAGTCTTTGATTTAATTTATGTATTAACATCAGGCGGTCCAAACGATGCAACAAATGTATTAGTTTATTCTATTTATAAATATGCTTTTGAATACTTTGATATCGGAAAATCCTGTGCGTTGGCTTATATTTTATTTTTTATAATATTTATCCTCGCACTATTACAAAAGAAGTTGGTTAAGGAATAATCGAAGAGGAATAAATGCAAAAGAAAGAATTATATAAAATTATCGGTAAAAATATTCAAAGGGAACGAGCTAGATTAGGCTACACTCAAGAGACTTTTGCAGAATTAATGAATGTAAGCTGGAGCTACGTTTCTAAAATCGAATCTGGGGTATTAAACCTTTCTTTAGGTAAAATTTTAGAGATTTCAGATTATTTAAACGTAGATATAAGTGTATTATTAGAAATTCAAAATAACCATAAATAAAATAATACTTCTAAATTTATTTTCTCTCCCCAATTGGGGAGAATTAGAGAGGGGAGCAAATTTGGTTTTTATGATTAAGATTTGATTTAATGATTTTTTATTCCCCATCCCAACCTTCCCCAATAGGGGAAGGAGTCTTGCAAATTTTGCAAATTTAAATCTTCAATTTTTCAAACAATTCTTCAAACTCAGGGAACGAAATCTTTGTCCATTCGAAACCGTTAATTCCGATTTCTTTTTCACAAATTAACCCTGCAATATAAAAACTCATTGCAAGTCTATGATCGTGATAACTCTCTAAAAGAGCATTACCTTTTAAAAGACCTTTTTTACCTCTTACAATAAAACCGTCTTTTGTTTCAGAAATATCTACTCCGATTTTAGTTAATTCTTCTACAAGACACTTAATTCTATCTGATTCTTTATTTCTTAAATCTTCTGCATTTCTAATTATAGTTTCACCATCAGCTTGAGAAGCTAATACCGCAATAACAGGTAATTCATCAATTAGTCTTGGAATATCTTCTCCTTCAATTACACAAGCTTTCAAAGAGTCGGTATATTTTATTCGGATATCCCCAACAGGCTCTCCTGATAAAATTTGTTCATTAAGAATACTAATATCTCCGCCCATCCTTTTTACAACATCAATAATCCCTGCTCTTGTTGGATTTAATCCTACATTTTTAATTATAAAATCCGCACCTTTAACGATTAATCCTGCAACGATAAAAAATGCAGCAGAAGAAATATCACCAACTACTTGAATATCTTTTGCTATGAGCTTTGATGCAGAAACTGTTACTGTTGTATTCTTTCTTGTAATTTCCGCTCCTAAATATTCAAAAAGCCTTTCTGTATGATCTCTTGAAATGTAAGGCTCTGTGAAAGATGTGATTCCGCTAGCATTTAATCCGGCAAGAAGAACACAAGATTTTACTTGAGCAGAAGCTAGTTTAGAATTATAATCAATTCCATTAAGCTTATTACCCTTAATTTTTAACGGGGCGTGACTATCAACAGATTCAATATTTGCTCCCATTAGACTAAGAGGCTCTATAACTCTCTTCATTGGGCGTTTTGAAAGACTCTCATCACCTACTAAAATAGAATTAAATTTTTGTCCTGCCAAAATTCCTGAAACTAATCTCATTGTAGTCCCAGAATTTCCACAATCTAATGTAGAAAAACATTTATTTGGAGCTACTAAAACACCGTTAGAATTGATTTTTAGAGTTTTATTATCAATAAATTGAATATCAACACCTAAAATTTTAAATAAATTAAGAGTAGAATGACAATCTGCTCCTGATGAAAAATTACTAACTATACAGTTTCCTTCTGCGATTGAAGAAAACATAACCGCTCTATGCGAAATAGATTTATCAGATGGAATAGTTGTCTCACCTCTTAAAGGTACTTTTTGTTTTTCTACAGTCTTTATCAAAGCTATTTACCTCATAGAAATTTTATCATGAGTATTAATTTTTGTAAAAATTTAATCTAGGAATCTAAAGTTTAAAAAATAAAAACCGATATAAAAAACATAGACTTGGAGTGTGTGTGATGGAAATAAATAAAATCAGTTTTTCTATAGGAATTTTTATACCTCCTATGGATGAAGAACATCAAAAAATAGCAAGACGCTTAAGGATGTATGGAATAACTCCTAGTGAAAATAAAAGTGCTGACAAAGCAAAATTGCATGAAATAGAATTAAGAGAAGCAAAAAAAGAAGACTGCGTCTCAAACAAATTTTTAACAGTAACAAAAGAAGAACAAGAAAAAATCCAAGAAAAAAAGAAAGAAAAAAGAAAAGAAATTAACCCTGAAAAATATCCTGACAGCTCTAAAGCAATAGAAATTTTAGCTCAACAAAATTTTCTTGCTATAAAAATGAAGAATAAAAAAGAACCTTCTTAATCTCTAATCAAATTATAAATTTCATTACATTTTTTGAAAACATTTTTAGCATCAGAAAGAGATAACATATTTGGGCCATCACATAAAGCACAATCAGGATTAGGATGTATTTCAAAGAATAAAACATCAGCCCCGGCAGCCATCGCACATTTTGCTAAAGTTGGAACAAATCTTCTATCTCCCCCTGTAGAATCCCCGTTTGATCCAGGAGTCTGGACACTATGAGTTGCATCAAATACAACAGGATATCCAAACTCTTTCATAATAGGAATAGAGCGAAAATCTACAACCAAATTGTTATAACCAAATGTTGTTCCTCTATCTGTTAACATTATATTTTTATTTCCGCTATCTTCTACCTTTTTAACAATAGATTTCATCTGCTCAGGTGCTAAAAATTGCCCTTTTTTGATATTAACAATTTTTCCGGTCTTTGCGGCAGCGACTAATAAATCAGTCTGTCTGCACAAAAACGCAGGTATTTGAATTATATCAGCTACTTCGGCCACAGGCTCAGCCTGTTCCGGTAAATGGATATCAGTGACAATAGGAAGATCAAACTCTTTTTTTATCTGAGCAAGCATTTCCAGACCTTTTTCCATTCCTACCCCACGATAAGAATTTATAGAAGAACGATTAGCCTTATCAAAAGAAGATTTGAAAACGTAATTAATATCTAATTCTTCACAAACCTTTTTTAACCCTTCTGCAGTTGTTCTCAAAACTTCCATAGATTCAATTGCACAAGGTCCAGCAAGAATTGTTAACTTATCTTTCCCTATTTCAAAATCTTTAAGTATCATAAGGCATTATCCTTTCGATAGTTTAATCATCGAGGCAGGCTGTTAGTAGATATATAATCTTGTCATTTTACAAAATACCTGCTGATAATATAATCTATTCTTTTTGAAACTTTTTCTTTTTAGTAAAGAAAAAGTTATCCAATATCCCATCTTCCGCAAGTTCCGCCCCAACGAGCGATAATATTACCTTTTATATCACCGATTTTTTCAACATGCCCTACAGGTTCAGCACCTTCTAAAATTGTAATAACTTCGCAGTTATTTGAGCATCCTGTGCACTGGCATGTTACTGATTGGAAGTTCATATTTCCAACTTCCCAACCTTTGAATTTAGTATCTACTTCTGTATATTGATGGTTTTCCATTGCTAATAAAGCCGCCCCAATCGCACCCATTGTTTGGTGATTTTCAGGTACTACAATTTTAGTATTCAAAGCTTCTTCAAATGCTTTTACCATACCTGAGTTTGTAGCAACTCCACCTTGGAATGATACTGTAGGTAGCAATTCTTTTCCTAGGGCTAAATTAGAAAGATAGTTTCTAACAAGAGCCTGACAAAGACCATATAACAAATCTTCAACCGGATATCCTAATTGTTGTTTGTGAATTAAGTCACTTTCAGCAAACACCCCGCATCTTCCGGCAATTCTTGCTGGATTTTCAGAACGAAGAGCTGTTTCTCCGAATTTTTCAATAGGAACATTAAGTCTTTGAGCTTGGTGATCCAAGAAACTTCCTGTTCCTGCTGCACATACAGTATTCATAGCAAAATCAGTAACAATACCATCTCTTAAAATGATAATTTTACTATCCTGTCCACCGATTTCCAAAATAGTTTGTACACCAGGAATATTCGTACTAGCAGCAACAGCATGAGCAGTAATTTCATTTTTTACAACATCAGCTCCAACCAACGCACCTGCAAGATTTCTACCAGAACCGGTTGTACCCACCCCTTTTACAGAATAATCGCAAATCGCTTGAGATATAATTTGCTTTAAACCATTCTGAACAGCATCCACTGGTTTTCCAGCAGTCTTTAACATATAAGAATCAACATACTTACCTTTTTCATCAACTAAAGCAAGTTTTGTTGTAACTGATCCGACATCTATTCCTAAATATACATCTAAACTCATCTTTTACCTTCTTCCCTTAATACAAAGTAATTATACCACAAAAGAATATGGGTAAAAGCTTTTGTTAACTATTTATTACGTTCTTCCTTTATTGCAGAAATTATAATATTTCTAGCCTTCAAAGCTTCATCATGAGATAGAGGAGGAATCCCTTTTAAAGGATAATCAATTCCCAAATTCTCATACTTAGGAATTGCCATATCATGATATGGTAAAACATCTAAAGCTTTTATATTACGTAATGGGGCTAAAAATTGTCCTAAACGTTTTAAATATTCTTCTTTATAAGTAATACCTGGAACTACAACGTGCCTTACCCACATTGGTTTATTTATATCAGATAAGTATTTAGCAAACTCTAAAATATTTTTATTAGAATGTCCCGTAAGTTTCTTATGTTCTTCTTCATCAATATGCTTAATATCTAATAATACTAAACTAGTATATTTCAATAATTCATCAATTTTACCGGTATCATTTTTATTAAATAATAATCCTGAAGTATCCAAAGCCGTATGAATATTTCTTTCTTGAGCTTTTTTAAACAAATCTGTGACAAAATCCATTTGACATAAAGGTTCTCCTCCTGTAACAGTAATACCTCCTGCACAGAATTCTTTTACACCTTCATATTGTTTTATAATTTCATCTGCAGAAAACTTCTGATTATCTTTAAAATCCCAAGTATCAGGGTTATGACAATATTGACATCTTAACGGACAACCTTGTGTAAAAACCACAAACCTAATTCCAGGTCCATCAACAGTACCACAACTTTCAACAGAATGAATATTACCAAAAATACAATCAACCATAATAAAACCTCTAGAAAATATTTTATAATAAAATAAAAATAAAATCATCAAGTAAAACACTATGAAATAAAAATTTCTAAAAAATAAGAAAAAATTAAATTCTTTAAAAAGTTAATAACAACACCAATTAATTATATTAGCCCCCGCAAACCTTACATGGAACGCCACCCCTTTTTATAGCATCTTTTTTTTCTATTCTAATACAATTTACAGTACATTTATTAGCCCACTGACATCCTGGTTTATGATACTTATAAGTCTTAGTATTAAATACAACAGTCTCGGCATAAGCCATAGTTGTTAGAATTAAAAATGTAAAAAATAACAATAAAATCTTTTTCATAATAATAATTTTATCAATAAAATTTAAAATTGATATTAGCCTAATACACTAAAGCACAGAACTTTAGAAATAAAAAACCATTTAAAAATAAATGCTAAATTTCGTTCTCTTCTAAGACAGTTGCTCCCAAAATATTTTCACCTTATAGGTTTTTACAACTGTGTTCAGGATGACTCAGCCGAAGCAAAAGGGGACTAAAACTCACGTTGCTAAGAGGCGGGTGGTTTAGCAAGCGAGAATTCCTTCAATAAAAAAAGCGAAAATTAATCTTCTGAATAATTCTCGCTTTTTCTTTAAAATAGATGCTGGCAACGTGCTAT
>CALUUP010000037.1 GCA_944323985.1 Candidatus Gastranaerophilales bacterium
TTTATTTATTCAAACCTTCTTTTATACATTATATTGGTCAAAACCATCTGATAGTATTATCATTGAGGCGACCTTGTAGTTGCTTTATTATAGTTTAAGTACTATTCAAAAGCCGACCCAATATCTACGTGCGTAGCACTAGTCATCAGCATGACCAGCTGTTCCTAATACGTCTCTCATTTTATGCATAACCATTTCTTTAACAGCAGTTCTACCTGGTCCCATATATTCACGTGGGTCAAATTTTTCAGGATGTTCGATAAAGAATTCTCTAATAGTAGAAGTCATAGCTAATCTTAAATCTGTATCGATATTAATTTTAGCAACCCCGTGTTTAGAAGCATAGTTAAGCATTTCTTCAGGAACACCTTGAGCATCAGGTAATTTACCGCCAAATTGATTACATTTAGCAACAAATTCTTTAGGAACAGAAGATGAACCGTGAAGAACGATAGGGAAATCATAACCAACAACTTCATTAACAGCTTTTTTAATTTCAGCAAGTCTTTCGAAGTCTAATTTAGCTTCACCTTTAAATTTATAAGCACCGTGTGAAGTACCAATAGCGATAGCTAAAGAATCACAACCAGTTTCTTTAACAAATCTAGCAGCTTCTTCAGGATCAGTATAAGTAGCGTGTTTAGCGTCAACTTTAACATCATCTTCAACACCAGCTAATTTACCTAATTCAGCTTCAACAGAAACTCCTCTAGCGTGAGCATAATCAACAACTTGTTTAGTTAATTTAATATTTTCTTCAAGTGGGAATCTAGAACCGTCAATCATAACAGAAGAGAAACCACCATCGATACAAGCTTTACAAATTTCGAAATCAGCACCGTGATCTAAGTGTAAAGCGATAGGTACTGTAGTAGTAGCTAAAGCAGCTTCAACCAACTTAATTAAATAAGTTTGGTTAGCATATTTTCTTGCACCAGCAGAAACTTGAAGAATAATAGGTGATCTAGTTTCTTCAGCAGCTTCAGCAATAGCTTGCAAAATTTCCATGTTGTTAACATTGTAAGCACCAATAGCATAACCGCCAGCTAATGCTTTTTTGAACATTTCATTTGTTCCGACTAATTTTCTTTCACTCATGTGAGTCTCCTTTTCTATACCGAGAGCCGACTTAAGAAAAATCATCAAGCCCTCTTTCCTATAAAATAATATATCTATATCCACATGATTACTACAAAAGGGGCGAAATGTAAATAGGGTTTTATCTTATCTTAGATTAACTATTAAAATTTGTAAAAAAAGAAAAAAATAGACTGGAAAAAGTAAAAAAAAATGTTAATATATGAATTGAAGGGATAATTAAAATTGTTAAGCAAATGTAAATATTTTTTATAATTTATCAAATATTTATATTGAGTTGTTTTATATTTTCTATAGTGTAAAGGTGTAGCGTGAATAAAGAAAAAAGTTTGACCAACAAAATATATGATTTATCCAAGAAAAGCCCCATAACATCTCCGCTTTCACAGGAAAAATTAGTATCAAAAGTTAATTCATTAACTTTTAATAATTGTGCAAACTCTCTTAGCAATCCTAAGAACAAAGTTTTTAACAACGAAAAAAGTTTAACATTAAACTACAGAGTTGTAACAGATGAACTTATAGAAATTTCAAATATTTCTTCTATTTACGAATTTTATTCAAAAATATATTCATTAATTACACAAAACATTGATTCAGCATTTTTTGCAGTAGGAATATATAAAGAAAAATCAAATTGTTTAAACATACGTTTAAAAGATAAATTAGGAAATTCATATACGTCAAAAATCTTTTTAAAAGATGAAGAAAATCCGATAATACAAGCATTCAAAAATGAAGAAATTATATTTAAAGATGATGTTGACTTTTTAAAACTATCTTATTTTAAAAATAATTCTGTAGTGATATTACCTCTAATATCAGTGAATAAATGTATTGGAGTAATGCTAATAGAAGATAACTATGCACGCCAAAACATTTCACTATACAAATTAATCGCAAATGTCACAGCCTTATACACTCACAATTATGATTTACTTGAGCAAAGTGAAGGGTATGTAAACACTGATAATCTAACGTTATTATATAATCACAGAGGCTTCCAAGAAATTCTAACAAATGAAATACAAAGAGCAGAAACCAACAAACAAAATTTATCAATAGTAATGATGGATATCTGCAATATAACTAAAATTAATAGAGAACTAGGACACGCCAAGGGTGATGAAGTAATAAAATTAGTAGCAGAAAAAGTTCGTCAAAACATGCGAGAAGGCGATATTGCCGGTCGCTATGGAGGAGATGAAATTGCAATAATTTTACCAAACACATCTTGCGAACAAGCAAAATATGTTGCAGAATATTTAACATATTCACTATCTTGCTGTTTTATAGATGACTTAGGTCCTGTAAAAGTATCGGTAGGTATTTCATCATATCCGACTTGTGCAAGCGACAAAGAAAAATTATTAATCCTTGCAGAACAAGCAATGTATATTTCTCAAGCAAAAGGTTATAAAGATGGAATGTCGGCTATTATAAGTTCCGCAGACTTTAACTTCTGGGATGATATTGCACTAAAATCATATGCGGAAGTAGTAGGAAAACGTCACGCACAATTAGGAATAAATTTTGAAGAAGAGTTAATTTCAAAATTTAATGCTGACCATGCAATTTCAGGTAACAGAATTTCAGAAATAGCAACATCGCTTGCCGGTGCAATTGATGCAAAAGATCCATATACAAAAGGTCATTCAACTTCAGTTTCAAGATATTCAGAAGCTCTTGCAAGAGCAATAAATCTTCCGGAAAAAGAAGTTGAAAGAATTAAACTTGGAGCATTACTTCATGATGTTGGAAAAATTGGTATCCCAGAAACAGTACTAAAAAAAGAAGGACCGCTTTCTGATGAAGAATGGGCTATAATGAAACAACACCCTACAATTGGAGCAGAAAAAGTTCTTACTCCAAACCCATCATTAAGAGATTTAATTCCAATTGTAAAATATCACCACGAAAGAATAGATGGCAAAGGTTATCCTGAAGGATTAAAAAATGGTGATATCCCACTTGCAGCCAAAATAGTTGCAATAGCTGACACATATCACGCACTAGTAAGTGATAGACCATACAGACGCGGTATGGATATAGAAAAAGCTATTTCTATCCTAAAAGAAGGTGCAGGTACTCAATGGGATGCTGATTTAGTAAGAACTTTTATTAAAATAGCACCATCACTAGGAATTTAACTATTTTTAGCATATTTCAAAAAAGTTTGCACTTTAGTTTGCATCATCTCTTCAACAATCTGCCACTTTCCATCTGATTGTTTTTTTACTATCATATAAGTTTTTAATTTATAACTTTCACCACTAGGCTGTCTTAAAGAAGAAACCTTATATCTACCATTACCTAAATCTGTTACAATAATATTAGAGTAATTATTTTTGTAATTTCTAAGTTTCGCCCCTGCTTGACCTAATTTCATTTGCTTAATATAAGTTGCAGTATCAGTATCAACATTTACAGTAGTTCCATCAGGCTTTACAACCTGTCTTATTATCTTTGCATTTGAAGAATACATATTTGCAACTGTTGGACTATATGTATTTGCTGCATTTACATATGAATTAAAAAAGTTTAAAGCATCTTGCTTATCATCAGCAAAAGCCACAGCTGAAAGCAAAACTGTTAGAACAAATGACAATAATATTTTTTTCATTTAAAACCTCTCTATTTATATAACGCTAGAATGCTATCATTGTTCATTTTAATCTAGATCAGGTAAATCACCTTTAACATCAGCAATTTCATCACAATCTAAATGAAAGATTTTATGCAATCCAATAACAGCTTCTTTAGCTTTATCTTCAGCAACAATACAACTTATTTTAATTTCACTAGTAGAAATCATCTTTATATTTATACCTAAATCAGCCAGAGTTTTAAACATCGTAGCAGCTATACCCGGGCGATCAATCATGCCGGCACCAACAATTGAAACTTTAGCAATCTTATCATCAACATATACATTGCTAAAATCAAGTTCTTGCTTAACTTTGTCTAAAACTTCCATCGCTTTATCTAAATCGCCTTTATCAATTGTAAAAGCAATATCATTAGTATTTAAAGCTTTTCTAGCATATGATTGAATAATCATATCAACAGAAACATTTTCTTTAGCCAAACCATTAAATAAAACCGCCGCAGTTCCAGGATTATCTTTCACATCACAAACAACAATTCTTAATTGTGATAAATCAGACGCAACTCCTGTTACAGGTTTATGTAATTCCATTTCATTAACTCCTAATATTAAAGTTCCTAAGTTATCTAATTTAAAAGTACTTCTAACTCTAAGAGGTACTTTATATTGTTTAGCTGTTTCAACAGCTCTTGGATGAAGAACATTAGCCCCAACTCTTGCTAATTCCAACATTTCTTCATAAGAAATTTCTTCAAGTCTTGACGCATTAGGCACCACTCTCGGATCAGTCGTATAAACACCTTCAACATCAGTATAAATATCACATCTCTTCGCATTCAAAGCACCAGCAAGAGCAACAGCAGAAGTATCAGATCCGCCACGACCTAAAGTAGTTATTTCCAAATCTTCAGTCACACCTTGAAAACCAGCAACAACAACAACTTCACCTTTATCAAGATGTCTTCTTATTTTATCCGTTTTAATATTAATAATTCTTGCTTTAGAGTGAACTTTTTCAGTCATAATACCAACTTGAATAGCATTCATACTAACAGCCGGACAACCTTGTGCTTGTAAAGCCATTGCCAATAATGCAATAGAAACACCTTCTCCGGTAGATAAAAGCATATCCATCTCTCTTGAAGAAGGATTATCAGAGATTTCTTTTGCCATTTTAACCAAATAATCAGTTGTATGTCCCATAGCAGAAACTACTACAACAACATCATTACCGAGATTTTTTTCTCTTATAATAGCTTTTGCGACGTTTTTTATCTTATCTGTATCAGCAACAGATGTTCCACCAAATTTTTGAACTATTATATCTTTCATTATTACCTTTTCCTACTTTATCCTAAACATTATATAAACAAATAAAATGTTTTACAACCATTATTTTAAACAAAATATTACTATAAATAGATGAGATTTTATAGTGTTTTTAAAGAAAAAATCATTAAATCCGTCTATTATTATTGACTTTATTTAAAATAAAATTAAATAAAGTATGTAATATAGGAGAAATCCATCATGGGAATGGCAGCATCACAAGCAAGATATTTAGCATTAACAGCAAGAAAGACTAATACAGAATGGGAAGGTCAACAAATTAACCAAGCAAGAACCGCCCTTGCAAATCAAAGTGCTAATTTATTCAATCAGCTTCTTGCTCTTGAAGTTCCAAATGCACCTAAAACAACTGATTACACAGAGATACAATACTCCTACACAGACGGAGAAAATGAATCCGTAATTGAAAGTTGGGAACAATTATCAAGTGCCGATCCTAATTACAATTATATAGTAAACCATTATTACTATGCTGATATATATACAGGTTCACAAAAACTTTTATCTAATCCACAAGTTCAAACAAAGGGAGAGCTCAGCATAAATGATTTCAAAGATCAAAATCCTACTGTAACATACAATGCCAATGACAATACATACACTATAACTACAGCAGATGGGGAAAGTAAGACATATTCTGCTATAGGAGATTATTCACAGGATAAAAAATTAGAAAATGCACTAAGAGATTTTGAAACAGCTAAAGATATGGCACAAGCTGATGGTGTTTTAACCACAGATGGTGTATATGGTTATCAAGATGCAAATGGAACTTGGCATTTCTTTCTAGAAGATGAAATAGCTGAACCAAAAGATTATTCAACAGTTTACGTACCATCTTACGTTGGAAATTCTAAACTCACAGAGCTTACAGAACTCACAGAAGATCAAGCCGCAGAACTTGCTCAAATTCTAAAAGACTGTTCTGATAGTGCTGTTAGTGAATATTTAAGCTTTGATAATGATGGGAACCTTGTTTACAACGGAGAAGGTATTTACACCTTTGATTTACAAGGCAAAACTTATTTCACGACAGAAAAAGATTTATATAATAGCATGCAAACTCAATATGAATATGATAAACCAATAGACATTCAAGAAAAATTAGCATACTATAATGCCACATATGTAAAAACAAAAATAGAAGAAACAAATAATGCATTACTTGAAACAGACGAAAATGGAAGATTTACATCTGTAAGATTTGATGATGATAGCATAGTTTATTCTTTAAATGTAGAAACCGTAACAGATGAAGATGCATATCAAGATGCAATGAATGAATATATGTACAAAAAAGAACAATATGAAAAAACCATTGCAGATATAAATGCTCAAACTTCAATCATCCAACAAGAAGATAGAACTCTTGAATTAAGATTAAAACAATTAGACACAGAACAAAATGCCCTTGCAACAGAAATGGATGCTGTTAAGAAAGTTATCAAGGACAACGTTGAAAAAACATTCAAAACGTTCAGCGACTAAGCCAAAATTTACTATTTTTATACAAATCTATTATACAATTTTTCCCATTCAACCGAAGTCATTTTACCATGTCCCGGATAAATTACAGTTTCATTGGGTAGCGTAAAAATTTTATTACTAATACTATCAACAATCTGATTAAAATCGCCACCTTCTAAATCAGTTCTACCAACAGATTCCCTAAAAATAGTATCTCCTGAAAAAAGTTTTCCATCAATTAAATAACAAACCCCACCTTGTGTATGTCCTGGAGTATGAATAACCTTTACCTCATAATTTCCAAATTTTAAAATATCACCATCTTCTACAAAAATATCTATTTGGGGAATCGTCATTTCTGGCATTCCAAACAGAGGTAAATATTGATTAAGCTTATTTAGCCAAATCAAATCATTCTTATTCATAACAACTTGAGCAGTTATATTAGGTCTAATACCTGCAACATGATCAAAATGACCGTGTGTAAGTAATATATACTTCAGTTCTGCACCATATTCTTCTAATGCTTTTCTAATATTATCATCAACTGCAGAACAATCAACAAGAACAGCCTCGTGTGCTATGTCATCTATTAACAAATAATTATTATTATCTATAGGTGGTTCAATAAATGTTTTTATAATCATAACTATATTGTAATAAATAAACCTATAGATTCAACTATAGGTTTATTACTATACTAATACGACTTTTAAATTTAGACAACTCTAGACAAATTTCCATTTTTCTTTTCTTCTTCAAATTTTGGAGAAAGTAGTCCTGATTTATAACCTAAATAACCAAGTCCAGCCAAAGCCGCAGTTACAATTGTAACACCGGCAGCCATCTTACCTTTTCTACCACCGAAATTCATAACACTTCTTGTCTTTTCAACTATAGACCCGTTAGCATTAGGGAAATGAAGCTTTATTAATTCATTAGAAGAAATATTTTTTCCTTTATTATTGAAATGATAGTCGAAATAAAGTTGTCCTGCAGATTTGTTTGTCTTACTTAACCAACCGTTTCCAAACCAAGTTGTATCAGCTTTTATTTGGTTTGCAAGAATTGTCTCTGCATTTTTGTTATTTCTATCTGTGATTAATGCTCTTTCCAAGCACTCAGCCATTTCATCTGAAATTACAGAATCTCTTAATTTACGAAGAGCCTTATTATACTTATCATCACCCTCAAGTGTTGATTTCAATAATGCTTCAGGAATTTCTTCGTTTACTTGACCTTTATAACGTTTTTTAATATCATTAACAATTTTATTCTTTACATCCTTAAAGGCTTTTTTAGCATCTTCATTAGCCGCTTCTAGTGCAACTTTTTCAGACATAAAGTATTCATGTTTTCCTTTATATGCATCCATCAGTTTTGCTTCAGATGCAAATGATGGATCAAAATTCTTTTGAGCCATTCCTTGAACATTAGGAACAACAGGAGTACATAAACATTTTTTAGCTTCCAAGTCTGTTAATTCACACGGTGCAAATCTTGATGGTAAAAGTGCAACATCACCTGCCATAGCAAAGTCTTTTCCTGGAGTCCATCCATCCATCATTAACATTCTACCTTTTAATTCAGGTTTAGAGCTAAATAATTGAAATTTTTCAACAGTTTGAGGCTCATATTGCATATCCCCACCAAAGATAAGAATTGCATTTGGATCTTTCTTAGCATATTTTTCAAAAGAATCGATTACGGTATCCATACCTTTTTGAAAATCTCCACGCCCCCAACTTACAATAAATTTAACATCTTCACCTTTTTTTAGTTTAGAAAGATATTCATCATTAATAGAACCATAAATTTTAGCTTTTCTACTAGAAGCACCTGTCAAAATTTGCATTCTTCCACTATCAGCTTTTTCCCATTCATTATTTTTTGCATTAAAATATTGAGCATTCAAGTATTTTTTATCAAATCTTTCAAGCAAATTAATCTTATTTTGTCTTTTAACTTCTCTTACTGTTTTAAGATCTGTTTTATTAGGATCAAATACTTGGAAATTTTTTACAACAGTTTCTGTTCCGTCAGCTAACTTTAATTTTACATCATCTCTATAACCAGGCTGTAAAATTTCTTTTTTAAACGGAGAAACATTTGGATCCATCAATGGGTTTGTAATACCTTTAAATCTGCCTAATTTATCTAATTCAACCAAATCTTCATACATTTTAGATACCAAGTCATTTGTAATTAATGAATCGTGGTAACCTTCAGATACAGTACTAAGCATTGGAACATAGCCTTCTTTTGCATAATGAATCGCCACATTAAAAGCATTCATTCCACTTTTGGGTCTTACAAAGTCTTTCAATACAGTTTCCCTTAAAAAGTCTTCTTCTCGACCAAGTTTTAATGCTTCTATATATTCTTTACTATTTAAGAGTTTTTCTAAATCTTGTTTAGTAGCACCTAAATTAACTATAGCCTGTCTTGCTCCCATTGGTTGGTCATATCCGGCATTCATGTTATGCCCGACGCCACCTAGAAATTTATCTGTCCAGTAGCTATCACCAGCTGCATTCTTTTGGGCGGCATAGTGCATTGTAAACATTGATTGTCCATCAGAACATAATAAATATTTTGGATCAATATTATATTTTTCTTTCAAACCAGGAAGTAATTCAACAGTAGCCTTATCATATTTTGCGTAACCCTGTCCTTGCCACCCTGATGCAAATCTTTTTTCCAAATCTGAACCTGTTGCAGTTGCATAACTAAGACCATCAGAATATTGCTTTGGCATACTAGCCGTAGAATCTACATATGTAAATACAAATTCCAATTTATCTTGTAAATCTTTGCTCATAGCACGTTTATTCATTGCTTTTTGCAAAGCTTCACTTTTTTGAGCTTTATACATTTTTATAGGAACATTATCCTCAAAACCCCAGTTCATATTAGAGGATTTTACTTCATCCAATAAAAATATACTATCCTTTTCTTTGTCTAACAATTTTACTATATCAGTAGAATTATCAATTTCTTTTGCAGTTATAAATGGAGTACCTTCTTTCCCTTTAAAAGGATGCCCCTCTGGTAAGTTATTAGGAATAGTTCTTACCTTTACATTTTGTGGAATAGGATGATTTACATTTCCTGTTTTAGGATCAATATTTTTTTTATATTCAACCTGTTGATTGTACAAAGGAATAATTTTCACAATTTTATCGACATCTTTATCCAAGAAATTATAATCATTTACTACGGTTCCGACGCCGCCACCATTAAATCCAAATAATGGTTCTTCCGCTACAACATGAGCAATATGTCTTGGATTTCCAGATCTAAAAGATATCATCGACATATTTTTAGGCACACTAACAGCAGATGGCTCAACACTTGTAGATTCCCTCAAATTCTTTGCTCTTAATGGAGCATAACTTGGATTGATTGCACTAATCTTCATAGATTACTCCTTACACACATAACTTTCTATATATAATAAAAAACACACATAAAAAAAAATTAACATCCATAAATCTTTTTATTAAGAAATATTAAGTAAATTTTTATTAAGTTTACAGCAAATATTTTACCAATAAAAAAATTGCTTTTCAATAGACGTTCAGCGAAAAAAACATGTAAAGTTTTGTAAATAAATAAACAAAAATAGACAAATTTTTAGCAATTTTTAACAAAAGAAAATCTTTATATAAGTAAGGTTAGATAAAAATAGGTTAGGTAGGTATGATTAATAATATTACGTCTATGGACACAATGCGTCCACAGATGTCGGTAGCAAAGGCCACGCCTTCATTAAGTGGCATGAGTATGCCGGCAATTCTGGGATTTAAAACCCCTGTCATAGGGCAAAAAGCGACACTTCGAACAAAAAAAATAAAACGTAGTGATAATATAGTTATAGTCGGCGAAATCGATGATGACTATGTTGATATTGTAGAAGAAACTGTCAATGTAAAACGAGAGGTTGATTCCAACTTCTTTAGTTCTGGTCAAATAATAGTTCCTGTAAAACATAAAATTAAATATCTAAAGAATTGTTATATTATAGATTACATACAATCACCCAAAGCCCGATGTGGACTAGGATCAGAGGCAATAAAAAATTTAGCAGAAAAAGTTATGTTTGATCAAAAAGCCCAAGGGCGTATAGTAACATTTTCAACTCCTATTGCAAAAGAATCGTCACCAGCATTATTCTTTTATAAACTGGGATTTCGATTTACGTCACCTCTTGCAAATGAATATATGGAAGAGTGTTTGAAAAAAAATGTTCCCGATATACCAGCTCAAACAGGAATGATGTATTTGCCGAAAAGTCGGCTACATAAATTACTAAGATATGGAGAATTATTCTAAAATGTTAGAAGCACATTATTCTACTGAAACAAAAGTAAAAAAAACTCAAAATCTCATAGCAGAAGCTCCGACAAAAATCCCTAAGCATAAATTATTTTCAAATGAAGAGGCAAATAAAAAAATTTATGCTATAAATTCTGATATTTATGAAGGAGCGAAAAAGGAGCAGAAAAAAAATGAATTTAATAAATCTATGTATTTTAAAATTTTTGGTGGAATTACATTGCTTACCGCAGGTATCGCCGGTATTGATAGAATAAAAAAATTCTTTAAAAAATCTTAATAAGATATAAAAATATTTATGGTAATATGAGAATAGTTAAAAGAATTAATTTTAACTAAGGAGTTTTATAGTAAACGAGGGTATTATAATATGTGCGGAATTGTAGGGTACGTTGGAAATAAAAAAGCTGTAGATATTCTGTTAGAAGGCTTAACAAGCTTAGAATATAGAGGATATGATTCTTCAGGAGTCGCGTTAAACATAGATAACAAAGTCCAATTATTTAAGGCAGCAGGGAAATTACAAAATTTAAAAGATATAGTTAATAAAAATTATAGCGAAATTTCAAAATCAACAATCGGAATAGGTCATATACGCTGGGCGACTCATGGAGCACCAACAGTAGAAAATGCCCACCCTCATTCCTGTAATTGTGGCAGAGTTGCAGTAGTTCATAATGGTATCATTGAAAATTATAAAGAACTAAGAGAAAAACTTGAAAAAAATGGATGTACCTTCCGTTCACAGACAGACACAGAAACCGTTGCTCATTTGGTGGCTTCAAAATTTGCTCAAACACAAGATTTAACTGAAGCTGTGAGATTAGCTACAAAAGAAATTGAAGGAGCATATGCACTTTGTGTAATACATCAAGATGTAAAAAATACAATTGTTGCAACGCGTAGAAACGCTCCACTACTTGTTGGAATTGGGGAAAAAGAATATTATGTAGCATCGGATGTTCCGGCTATAATTCAATATACAAAACAAGCTTTTTACTTAGACGATAATCAAATAGTTACATTAACTCCTGATTCAATGAAGTTAATAGATATTGAAAATAACTCCATATCGCCTAAAATTGAAACTTTGCCTTGGGAACCCGTAGCATTAAGTAAAATGGGATATAAACATTTTATGCTTAAAGAAATCCATGAGCAACCTGATGTTGTAAGAAATGTTCTATCAGGAAAATTAAGAGCTATTGATGAAAATATCACGTTAAATGAAGTAACACTTGATAAAGATAAAATCAAAAACTTAAATAGAATTCAAATTGTAGCTTGTGGAACATCTTTACATGCAGCGATGGTAGGTAAATATATTATTGAAGATTTTTGTGGAATAGCTGTAGATGTAGAACCATCAAGCGAATATATTTATAGAAAAACCATTACAGATAAAAATACTTTAGTAATAGGAGTTTCACAATCAGGAGAAACTGCAGATACAATTACAGCGGTAAGACAAGCTAAAAGTAAAGGTTCTCATATTTTAATTATTACAAACAGACCGGATTCTACAATGGCAAGAGAAGCTGATAGCTTAGTTCCTGTAAACGCAGGAATTGAAGTTTCGGTAGCAGCAACAAAATCTTATATGGCACAATTAATATCTTTCTACTTGATTGCAATATATATTGCAGAAATAAAAGAAAGTATCGACAAAAAAGAATTATCTGATTTAAAACACGAATTAATAGTTTTACCACAAAAAATTGAAAAGATACTTGCACATAAAGAAGATATTCAAAAATGTTCAAAAGCTTTTTCTAGCTCAAAGGATTTTATATTTATTGCAAGAGGAATAAACTTCCCAACAGCACTAGAGGGAGCTTTAAAATTAAAAGAAATAAGCTATATAAATGCTACAGGCTATACGGCAGGAGAATTAAAACATGGTCCTATTGCCATGTTGGATGAAACAATGCCTGTATTATCAATATTAATGTCAGGCAAAGTTTACGATAAAATTTTATCAAACTCAGAAGAAGCAAAAGCTCGTAATGCAAGAATGATAGCCTTAACAGATTCTGTAGATGAAAAGTTAAATGAACTTTTTGATAATATAATAAGAATACCTGAAATTTCAGAAATTCTATCACCAGCATTAGCTATTGTACCGTTACAGTTAATAGCATATTATATAGCAGAATTTTTAGGCAAAGACGTAGATCAGCCGAGAAATCTTGCAAAATCAGTAACGGTAGAATAAAATGAAAGTTATTTCAGAACTAGTAAAAATACCAAACAACCATAACCCATCTGTAGAATATATTGAAGAAGAGTTAACAAAACTCAACATAAATCCACTTAGATGGGCTGTTGTTCATGTTGATGATAAAATGTATACAGTAAGTGTTGCCAATTTAAAGGAATAGAAAGGATTTAAAATGAATTCTACAGCAATAAAACCTGATATTAAAGATATCAACCTTGCAGAGCAAGGCAAAAACAATATAGAATGGGCTATGAAAGATATGCCCGTATTAAGAAAAATTAGAGAACGCTTTTTAAAAGAAAAACCTTTTGCAGGTTTAAAATTATCAGCATGCGTTCACGTAACAAAAGAAACTGCAGCATTATGTACCGTAATGAAAGATGGAGGAGCAGACGCAGTATTAATAGCATCAAATCCCCTTTCAACACAGGATGATGTAGCCGCAGCCTTAGTAAAATATTGGGATATCCCTGTTTTAGGTTATGCAGGAGAATCTGTAGAAACTTATAAAGAACACGCAAGATTAGCCTTAGATCACAACCCTGATATAATAATAGATGATGGTTGTGATTTAGTAGCAACATTACACGCAGAAAGACCAGAACTCGCATCACACGTAATAGGCTCAACAGAAGAAACAACAACAGGTATTATCCGCTTACAAGCACTAGAAAACCAAGGAGAACTTAAATTTCCAGCTTTAGGTGTAAATACGAGTTTAACAAAACATTTATACGATAACCGCTATGGTACTGGACAAAGTGCAATGGATGGAATTATGAGAGCTGCAAATATTCTTATAGCCGGAAAAACTGTAGTAATATCAGGCTATGGTTGGTGCGGAAGAGGTTGTGCATTAAGAGCAAAGGCTTTAGGGGCGAACGTTATCGTATGTGAAGTTGATCCTCTAAAAGCTTTAGAAGCAGCCATGGAAGGTTATAGAGTTATGCCTATCGCTCAAGCAGCATTAGAAGGTGATATCTTCTTAACAGTAACTGGTGATAAACATGTTGTTGATGTTCAACACATTTTATCGATGAAAGATGGAGCATTCCTATGTAATGCAGGCCACTTTGACCATGAAGTAAATGTTCCTGATTTAAAAGCTCATACAGTTGAAATTAAACGTATCAGACCTTTCTTAGATGAATACAAATTAACAAATGGTAAATCAGTATATGTTTTAGCAGAAGGTAGATTAGTTAATTTAGTGGCAGCAGAAGGTCACCCGGCTTCTGTTATGGATATGAGTTTTGCAAACCAAGCTTTGGGAATAGAATTTATTGTAAAAAATAAAGGTAAATTAGAAAATAAGCTACATACCTTACCAGAATCAGTAGATATAGAAATTGCAAAAATAAAACTAGATTCAATGGGAATAAAAATTGATACATTAACTCCAGAACAAGAAGCTTACTTAAACAGTTGGAAGATATAAAAGAAGATATAAAAGAGAGCCGAAAGGCTCTCTTCTATTTATTATAAAAATAAAAGCAAATTTTATTTTTATAAGTTTTAAAAGATTATCATGTATATTAATAATAGTTTTAAAATAAATAATCAAAATAAAATACAATTTAAATCAAAAGAAAAAATATTAAGTAATAACTCCCCACAAACTAAAACAATAAAAATGTCAATCTATAATCCATATGATGATACTCATTGTGAAGGAAATATTAAATTCAACAAAAATGAAAAACAAGACTTCCTTTTACAAGGGAAAAAACATAAATGGATAAATAATAAATTACACACAATACTCAGTGAAATCAAACTGAACTATAATCCCACAAGAAAAGACTATATTTACGATAAAGAAAAAAAGAAACCAATAGAAACTATAATTTTAAAATCTAGCCAAGAAAATACAATATCATATCACTTTATATCTAATAATCTAAAAAAAGAATATGGTTACGTAAAGCTTCTCATTTCATACAACCCAGAAAAAGATATCCAAAATGTTATTATAGACAAAGATTTATATAAAAACTACCCAAAACAAAAAATTACAGGAGCACGTATTATAGTTGATTATATACAGAACTGGAATGACAAAAAATACGGAGGAATCGGAAAACTAGCTGATAAAATGGAAGTACAACTCTGTCAAGAAAAAAATATTGCTCCAGTAATAATTTCTATAGCAGATATAAATTCATATGCCGCACATTATAAAAGAGGTAAAAGATTTTTACCAATTCCGCCCCAAAATCAATCATATAAATTCTACGAAGAAAAATATAAAACCACGAATATAAACAAAATTTTAGCATCACTGATAAAAAGGAGCAATGAGACTCATACACATATTGATTTCAAAGGTTGGGGATATTTATTAATGTACATGCCACAAAAATTAATAAAAAAATATTTAAAATAAAAAAAACTCTTTACAAAAAAAATTTATCATGTATTATAATAAATGTAGCCGAGAGTTAAACAACAAATAGTGAACTCAAAGTTACCGAACCATATGGGGGTTTAGCTCAGCTGGTAGAGCACCTGCTTTGCACGCAGGGGGTCAGGAGTTCGAATCTCCTAACCTCCACCATAAAAAACCGAATGACATTTGTTATTCGGTTTTTTATTTTATGATGGTAAGTATGGATGAGAACTCCTAATGTGCAAAAGCTCATTGTAAGAGTTCTAGCGACCTGTGAGCAGAGTGCGAAGGACTTTTACAAAAAGAACGGAAGTTCTTTGAAGCAAAATCCGAAGGCACGTTTAATGCGAACAGGTCAAGACAATCTCCTAACCTCCACCATAAAAAACTCATTAATTTTATAAAAAAAGAAGACAACAAATGTTGCCTTCTTTTTTATTAAATAAAAACATCATAAATAACTAACAACCACAAGAATTTCCACCTAAAGAAGCGTGGAATGTTCTTGATATAACGTCATCTTGTTGTTCTTTAGTTAATTTGATAAAGTTTACAGCATATCCTGATACTCTAACAGTAAGTTGAGGATATTTTTCAGGATGAGCTTGTGCATCTAATAAAGTTTCTCTATTGAATACGTTTACGTTTAAATGGTGACCACCTTTTTCAACATAACCGTCTAATAAATTTATTAAATTTTCTTCTTGTTGAGTTGTCATTTTATCATCGCCTTTCTATATTTTTTTATTTTCTTAAAAAGTGACTAGTGATTTGTGAATAGTGACTGGAGTTTTAAACTCTTCTATTCACTATTCACTACTCACTGTTCACTAAACTATTGGCAAGTACCTTCGCAACATCCACAATCTAATTGGATATCCAAATCACCCATGAATACTTCATCTTTACCTAAAGCATTAGGGATAATTGAGAATGTATTTGAGATACCATCTTGAGCATCATTGAACGGTAATTTAGCAACAGATGCTAAAGATGCAACTGCACCGTGAGAATCACGACCGTGCATTGGGTTAGCACCAGGAGCTAGAGGAACACCAGCTTTTCTACCATCTGGGGTGTTACCTGTTTTCTTACCGTATACTACGTTAGAAGTAATTGTTAAAATTGACATTGTAGGAATAGAATTTCTATAAGTATAGTGTTTTCTAATCATGTTCATAAACTTCTTAACAATACTTACTGCAAATTGGTCAACTCTATCATCGTTGTTACCATATTTTGGATAATCACCTTCTACTTCATAGTCAACTACAAT
>CALUUP010000038.1 GCA_944323985.1 Candidatus Gastranaerophilales bacterium
ATATAGGTGTGTGGTTAGTGAAAGGTATTAGATATGTCAGTAAGTCCTTATACATTAAATAATTTGTATAATCAAGGGATTTTAGATTATGCTCCATATGATTTAGCGGGAGGAGTTAACGTTTCAGCTTTGAATGGTATGACTAATCCTTATATGAATATGGCAATGAGTGGTGCTATGTACCAAAATTATGGAATGTATGGAGATGCTTTTACTCCAATGAATTACGGAGTTGGACAATTTTCTAATGCAGGTATGAATTCATATGGACAAAATGGAATAGGAGATTTTTCTCAAGCAGGCATGAATGCTTATGGTTTGCAAGGTATAGGAACTCATTCAAATGCCGGTATGAATGCTTATGGTGGAGGTTTTAAAGAGTTTGGGATTAGAACCATGAATTTCTTTCAAAGTATACCAAATACTATTAAAGGATTATTTGCAGGTGCTTTAATTGTTGGAACAACAATTCATTGTTTAAAAAGAGGTAAAAAACCTGTTTCTCAACAAAATCAAACTTTATGGAATAAATTTACAAACTTATTTGCTAAGAAAAAATAAATAAAACTATAATTAACCTTAAATATACCTTATTAATTAACCAAATTTTTACGCCCTTGGGCGTTTTTTTTATGCTAAAATATTTATTGTATGAAGAGATTATTATTAACACTAACCATAATAGCAATATTACAATTATCTGCTTTTGCTCAAGTCGTTAATGTCGATTTAGACAAGATGATAGAAATTGGACTTGAACATAATTGTGATTTAAAAATAAAAAAGTTGGAATTAGAGGCCGCTAAAAAAGATATCAAAATAGCAAATCGCCTACAAAATCCTGAAATTCAATCTAATATAGTAATGGGAAATGTAGCATTAGGAAATTCTTCTCAAGCAGGTGTAGCTTTACCTATTGAAATTTTAAAAAGAGGTATAAGAAAAAAAGCTGCGATGGAAGCTTATTCTATTAAAGAAACTGAATTAAAGCAAGCTGAACATAATTTTAAATTACAGATTATGCAAGCTTATTTTGATGTATTACATGCTAAATCTGTTTATGATATTCAAGAACAACGTTTAAAATTGTTTAAAGATTTAGTTCAAATAACTACGGATAAACCTAAATATCCAGCTTATGAAATAGATAATTTAAAGGCTGATATTCAGTATGCTCAACAAAAAATTGAAGTAAATAGAGCTAAAGCTAATATGTTAGCTAAACAATTTGAACTTAATAAAATTTTAAATACAGGAAATGATTCTGTCATGTATGATACTAAAGAAGCCTCTTTATTAGGGAATTGGGCTTTTCTAAATATAAAAATACCTGAGTATGAATTTTTAGAAAATATAGCTTTGCAATATAGTTATATGATAAAAATTTCTGAAAAAACTATTACTCAATCAGAATATGAGGTTACGTTAGCAAAGAGAAATAGAATTCCGGATATAACTATCGGTGGTGGTTATGCTTGGCAAGTTCATCCAAATGTTCCTAATAAGTTAGGCGGTGCATATGTAGGTGGAGGAATGAATCTCCCGATTTTATATAATTTTACACCTGAAATACAAAAAGCTGAAATATTTTTAGAAAGAAGTAAAGCTTCGAAAAAAGCTTATGAACATCAATTAAAATATGAATTAAAAAAAGATTATAATATTTTTAAATATTCTGCAGAAAATATGGAATATTCTAAAAAAATACTAGAAGAATCAAATCGTATAGTAAAATTATCAACAGATGGATATATTACAGGAAAAAATAGCTATACCGATTTAGTTATTAATGAAAACGGACATCAAGAAGTTTTAAGTCAATATTTGAATGCAATGTCAAGACATTTTTATTCCTATTTAGAATTAATGCAAGATATCGGGCATGATATTTTAATAGAAGAGGATTTATTATGATAAAGCTTGTTGCAACAGATGTCGATGGAACTATAATTATTCCGGAAAAGACATTTACAGAAGAAGTAAAAAATTGTATTTCAAAACTTAATAATAGTGGTGTAAAAGTTGTTTTAGTAACTGGAAGAATGCATGCGGCTGCCAGTTTAATAGCGAAAGACTTGGGCTTAGATACTCCTGTTATTTCATACCAAGGAGGGTTGGTTAGAGATGGGGAAAAAACTCTTTATGAAAAATATTTAACAGAAGAACAAGCAAATAAAATTATAGAGTGGGGAAAAGCTGAGAAGATTCATTTAAATTTGTATAATGATGATATTTTATTTTCTGAAAATGATTGTTATGAAGTTCAAAGATATTGTCAAAATTTACATACACAATATACGAAAAAATCTTTTAATGATGTTAAAAAAGATAAAGTTAATAAAATGTTGGCTATTGATTATAGTTCACCTGAAAGATTAACCAAACTGGAAAAAGAGTTACCTCAAATTTTTCGAGAGTTGTACATAGTTAGGTCAACTCCATATTTTATAGAATTTTCAAATAAAGAGGCTTCAAAATATTGTGCTGTTAAATTTTTACAAAAATATTGGAATATTTCTCAAGAAGAAACTTTAACAATTGGTGATCATAATAATGATTTAGCATTATTACAAGCAGGAGGGATAAAAATAGCTATGGGTAATGCCACAGAAGAGTTAAAGGCTGTAGCTGATTATGTCACAGATTCTGTTTTTGAAAATGGTTTTGTTAAAGCAATTGAAAAATTTTGTAATTTGTAATATTAGTAAAATTCAGCATATCCGTTTTTTTCAGCTTCATTTAATTTCGAAACAAAAGAACTGAAAAGTATTTTTATATTCTTACTATCATGTGTTGGAATTCTAAATATTTCTTTAAACTTAGTCATTATTTCAACACCAATATTTTTTGAATCTTCAACTTTTAAAGGAGTTATTCTATATATCTCAGATGTATTAAGAATTAATTTTGAGAATTCTTTTGTAGATTTATTTTCTACTTTCCGAACATTATTAATAGCTAAAAAACCCTTAAAGTTAGTGTTAGCGGAGTTGATTTGAGATACTTTCATTATATTCCCTTTGAAAATATGTGATAATAAAACCGTACCACTACCTATCGAAATAATGTCAAATTGATTTTGTTTATAGAATCTACTTTTTAGAAAAATAACACCCGCAAGGGTTATCTTAGTGCTGCTATGTTTCCATCCTGACACGGTTCAATATCTTACGCCATTATTATCTAAATTATCAACAATCCTATAAGCATAGGCAATTTACCAATATCCCTCACAGTAGGCTCTGCACCTCGCTAAGCGTTCGAGTCAAGAGATCCGCTAAGTCCCCGTGGAGTACGGCAATTGTGATTTTAGCATAAACATTTAGTTATTACAAGAATGTTTTAATATTGTGGAGTAAGTATTTTTAACCTTTTTATTATTTCATTTGTAAATTCTGAACAGCTTGAACTTCCACCGATATCTGCAGTTTTAATATTTGCGTTTAATGTGTCGAAAAGAGCTATTTTAATTTGTTTAGCAGCATCATTTTCTCCAATAAAGTTAAGCATTTCTATTGCAGACATAAGCATCGCTGTCGGATTTGCTTTATCTTGTCCAGCAATATCAGGAGCTGAACCATGTACAGGTTCAAATACTGCATAATCTTTACCAATATTTGCACCTTGAGCAATGCCAAGTCCTCCAACTAATCCGGCACATAAATCTGATACTATATCTCCATATAGATTTGGTAAAAGCAGTATATCGAATTGTTTTGGATTTTGTACTAGTTGCATACAACAATTATCAACCAGTATTTCTCTAAATTTAATTTGAGGATAATTTTTTGCAATTTCCCTTGCACTATTTAAAAATAATCCATCTGATAATTTACAAATATTAGCTTTTGTAACTACGCAGACTTCTTTTCTGTTATTTTTTACTGCATAATCAAAAGCAAATTTTGCGATTCTTTCAGACGCGTTTTTAGTTATTATTTTGATGCTTTCAGCTGTATTTTCATCAACTTGTCTTTCGATTCCTGCATATAAATCTTCTGTATTTTCTCTTACAACTACGATATCTACATTGTCATAGCGTGTTTTAATATTTGGTAAATTATAACAAGGTCGAAGATTAGCATACAAATCTAATTCTTTTCTTAATTGTACATTTACAGATCTAAAACCTTTTCCAATAGGAGTTGTAACTGGTGATTTTAAAGCTATTTTATTTGCTTTTACGGAATCTATAACTCTTTGAGGTAATGGAGTCCCTTCTTTTTCTATAATGTCAGCACCTGCAGTTTGAATGTCCCAATTTATTTTAACCCCACTTGCTTCAATTATTTTTACAACTGATTCTGTAATTTCAGGTCCAATTCCATCACCTTTTATTAAAGTTATATTTCTCATTTTTCACCTTTTAAAACTATACTGCAACAGATTTTTTAGCTTCAATATAAGCTTGAATACCTTGTGTTAATTGATCAGGACAGCTTGTTAGCCTTGCCCCACAAGGAATACCGCTTAATTTAGGAATGATATCATTAATGTTCATACCTTTTACTAAAATGCTTATTCCTTTAAGATTACCATTGCAGCCACCAATGAATTCAACATCTTCTATAATGTTATCTTTTATTCTCATATTCATCATTTTGCAACATACGCCTTTTGGCTGAAATTGAACTAAATCAACACCATTTACATTTTTTATTTGTATATTATCGCTCATGTTTTATACTCCTTTTTTTCTTTTTACAGTATATCATATGATTTTTTTATCTTTCAAATTTCTGAATATTTTTTTAATATTTTATCTTTACGATAAAAAAAATTTATGCTACCTTAAGACTATGAAGAAGTTTATAATAGGTTTTTGGGGATATCCGCACCCTGATATTATAGAAAAGACTAAGAAAAATTATCCAAACGCAGAATGGATAGATTTGGATATTGATTTTTATTATCCTAAAACGAATATTCTACCAGAATCATATTGTAAAATTATTAGAAATATTATAGATAATGCGATGTATTTGAAACCGGATTTAATTCTTGCTCCAATTGGTAAAGATAAATGTGATAGCGGTTGGTTTGCTTCAAAAATTCTAATGGATATGGGGTTTAATGTAATTCAGTCTATTTATGAGGATTTGGAGCCTAAGAGAGATATAATAATTTGTGATAGTAATATGCCATTATATGATAAAATTACAACAATTACTGCTGGTATAATAGACTCAACAATTTTAGACACAGCTTGCAACCTTATCAAATCTGGTGAGAAGTTTAAAAATAATCCTTGTACATTTACCCCTACCCCCGGATTTTGGGGAGTTCCGCCTAATGATTTAGAAATTCTTAAATTATTTCCGGATAATACTCGAGTATATGGCTGGACTCGTTGTGTTGAGGCAGGTTGCCCTGCGAATTTAGACTTAGAAATGTATGTAGATCCCAATATTCCTACTGTATTTTACGCGCAAGCATTTTGTGCTAAGTCGCAATTAGCTAAATATTTAGCAGATAAGCACAATGGACTTTATATTGATATTGATGACTATGCTTCAAATTCAATAAGAGCAAAAATAGAAGCTTTTTTGAAACTTAGTTAGGTTTAACCTCTGGTATTTGTATTTTCAAAAACAATTCTACTTTGGCTTAGTGCTAGCATTTTTAAAGAGCATTCTCCTTTGGTTCGTTCTATGATTCCTATAGAAGAAAGTTTTGCCATTACAAATTCATTCAAATCCTCTGGAGATATAAATAGGGGACAGTTTTCATTGCATTCTTTATTGTCATTGAATGGGCAAATTTTTATCATAATGTTCTCCTTAAATTGCATTTATTTCTTTAATAGCTATTTGCAATTGTTCATCATTTGGAGCTTTACCATGCCATTCAGCTTTGTTTTCCATAAAAGAACAACCTTTACCTTTTACTGTGTTTGCGATTATTGCACAAGGTTTTAATGATTTTTTTGCTTTTTCGACTGCTTCATAAATTTCGTTATAATTATGTCCGTCTATTTCTATAACATCCCAGTTAAAAGCTTTTAATTTATCATTTAAATTATCTAAAGCCATTACATTTTCAGTACATCCGTCAATTTGCAGTCTATTTCTATCAATTATAGCAATTAAATTATTAAGTTTTCTGTGAGCAGCTTGCATAAAAGCTTCCCAGCAAGATCCTTCTTGTAGTTCTCCATCTCCAGTATATACAACAACATTTGCAAGATTGTTTTTAAGTTTGAGTCCGAGTGCAATTCCACAACCAATTGATAAACCTTGTCCTAGTGAGCCTGTAGATGTTTCAATACCTGGTAAATAGTGTTTTGCAGGATGACCTTGTAGACGTGATTTAAATTTTCTGAAGGTCATTAGTTCTTCTTCCGGAATAATACCTTTTAAAGCTAAAATGGAGTATAAAAGTGGCGAAGCATGCCCTTTTGAAAGGATAAAACGATCTCTATTTTCATAATTAGTATCATCTTGCCATTTTTCTGGGATATTAAGTGATTTAGTAAATAGTACGGTTAATATATCAGCTCCAGACAAAGAACCTCCTGGGTGCCCTGACTTAGAGTTATGAACCATTTTTACTATATTGGTTCTTACTTTTTGAGCATTTTGTTTAAGTTCTAGGATTTCATTATCTGTTAGCATAATCAATACCTCATTATATTTTATTTTTATACGTTAAAACTTTAATTAAAAACATCGGTAGAGTCGGGAATATTCTTTTAAATCTTGATGGTTGTGAAATTGTTCTGTAGAACCATTCAAGTCCAAGTATTTGAAATATTTTAGGAGCTCGTTTTACGTATCCGGACCAAACATCTAAGCTGCCTCCTATACCTATCATTAGAGCAGGGTTTAGAATTTTCTTTGCATTGAATATAAATTCTTCTTGTCGTGGAGAGCCTAAGGCAACAAGAATGAGTTTTGGAGATTTTATTTTTAGTTGTTCATAAATTTCGTTATCATTGTTAAAATAACCGTTATGAAAATATACAATGTTAAGACCGGGTATTTCTTGCTTTAAATTAGTTACTGCTCGATTGACGATTTCTTCTTTTGCTCCTACAATAGCAACAGGAATACTGCTAAGTGCAGATTCTTCCAAAAGTTTTTTTGCAAAATCAACTCCAGGAATACGTTTTACTTTATATCCAGAAAGTCTTAATCCAATTTCGACTCCTACCCCATCTGGAATTACCATTTCTGCGTTATTAATTATATTTGCAAAGTTAGAGTCCTTTTCCGCATATTGAAGCATTTCCGGATTTATGGTGATTATTTGTGAAACTTTTGAGCCATCAATAAGCAATTTTGCTTTTTCGATACTTTTTTCGAAAGTTAAATTGTCAATATTAAAACCTAATAATTCTACGCTCATTCTTAAAACCTTTATAATAATGAATTTATAATTATATTATACTTGAAAAACTAAAAAAAGTAAGTTAAAATCTCAATAAGGTTGTTTATTTGATAGAGAGAAAGGAGTTTAGTATGAAAAAAGTATTATCTTTATTAGCAATTATAGTTTTATCTTCAAGTATGATTGTATCTGCAGCAGAGTCAAGATTGGAAAACTATGTAAATAAAAAGTTATCTCCAATTACTCAAAAAGAAAAAGATTTTAATGCAAAAGTAGAAGCTCAACAAAAAGCCAATGAAGCTAAAAAAGAGGAATATAAAAAACAACAAGAAGCAAGACAGGCTGCTTTAGAAAAACAAAAACAAGAGGCTGCTGCAAGAAGACAAGCAACAAAAGATGCCGTTCAAGCTGAGAAAGACTATTGGAATTCTATACTAAAAAGATAGGAGAGTATAAATGAAGAAGTTTTTAACAACTTTAATGCTACTTATATTTACATCCTCTCTTATTGCAAATGCTGCTGAATCAAGATTTCAGAATTTTGTAGATAGGATGATTTCTCCAATAACTACAAGAGAGAAAAAATTGAATTCACAAGCAGAAGCTCAAAGAAAAGCTAGAGAAGCTCGTCAGGCTCAGTATGAGAAACAAAAGAAAGAACGAGAAAAAGCTATAAAAAAACAGCAAAAAGAACGACAAAAAGTCTTAAAGAAACGTCAAAAAGAGGCTGAAAAAAGACAAAAAGAAGCTCAAAAGAGAAGAGATGATACAAAGAAGGCGGTTGATTCAGAAGTTCATTTTTGGAAGTCAATATTTAAAAAATGAAAATAATAGGTAAAGGAGGGTTTAAAACCTCCTTTATTTATTGTATAATGAGTTATTATGATAGATAGATATACTCGGGAAGAAATAAAAAAGATTTGGAATTTAGAACAAAAGTTTCAATATTATCTTGAAGTTGAAGTTGCAGTTTGTGAAGCTTATAGTAAGCTAGGTTTGGTTCCAAAAGAAAATTTGGAAAATATAAAGAAAAGCGCCTCTTTTACTATAGAGAAAATAGATGAAGTTGAAAGAGAAGTAAGACATGATGTTATAGCTTTTTTAACTGTAATTAACGAATCTGTGGGTAAGGATAATGCAAAATTTATTCATATGGGATTAACAAGTTCTGATGTTATAGATACGGCGTTTGCTTTACAAATTAAAGATAGCTCTAGTATTATATTGAAAGATTTAGATGAATTAATTTCTGTAGTTAAAGAAAAAGCTTTTGAATATAAAAATACCATTTGTATTGGGCGTTCACATGGTGTTCATGCTGAAGTTATGACTTTTGGGTTTAAACTTCTTAATTGGTTGGATGAATTGGAGCGAGTTAAGAAAAGCTTTGAAGTATCTTTAGAGGAATTATTGGTTGGTCAAATTTCTGGACCGGTCGGAACGTATAGTAATCTCCCAATTGAAGTAGAAACTTTAACTTGTGAAATTTTAGGTTTAAAACCTGCTAGGATTTCTACACAAATTATTTCAAGAGACAGACACGCAAAATTTATGTCTGAATTAGCTTTAATAGCGTCATTAATAGAAAAATATGCTACAGAAATAAGGCATTTACAAAAAACAGAAGTAAGAGAGGTTGAAGAAGGTTTTGGAAAGAATCAAAAAGGATCTTCTGCAATGCCACATAAAAAAAATCCTGTTTTATGTGAAAATTTGTGTGGATTATCGAGAGTTGTTAGATCCAATATGATGACAGCTTTTGAGAATATTAATTTATGGCATGAAAGAGATATTTCTCACAGTTCTGCCGAACGTATAATATTCCCTGATTCTTTGATTCTTGTAGATTTTATGCTTAATAGATTTACTGGGGTAATAAAGGATTTAGTTGTGCATGACGACAATATGCTTAAAAATGCTGAATTATATGGTGGAATTGTTTTTTCTCAAAAAGTTTTGTTAAAGTTAATTGAGAAAGGTTATACAAGAGAAGATGCTTATAGAATTGTTCAAAAACATGCTCTTAACGCTTTAAATGGTGGTAATTTTAAACAAGGGTTAATATCTGAGCAAATTCTAAATAATGAAGAAATAGACGAATGTTTTAGTACAAAAGATTATTTGCATAATATAGAAAAAATATTTGAAAGATTTTAAGAGGTTTTTATGAAAAAGATTTTTACGATTTTGTTTTTAATATTGAGTATAACAGCTGCTATAGCACTAGAAAAACCACGTTGGGTGGGGCAACCAATTTATGTGTATATACCTGAATATGGGAATATGAGTGTTTTAATGAGGCAAGCCTTTGAATCTTGGCAAAATACATCTAAAAATTTAGTTAGATTTAAATTTGTGTCTTCTCCAAATGATGCAAATATAGAAGTTGAATTTGTAGATTTTGTAGCTAATTGTAATGATGCTGGAGCTGTAGGTTGTACAGAGATGATGACAAGAGGCGGTCAGTATTACAAATCATATGTGACAATAGGTACTAAAGAATACTTGAGAAATTATGAAGGTGGACGTTATGTAAGAAAAATCGTAACACGTTCAAAAGAACATATATACGGGGTTATGTTGCATGAGGCAGGTCATGCTATAGGTCTTGGTCATTCTGCAAATAGTGGTAGTATTATGTATCCATATGATTTGGATTCTATGCAATATTTAACTGATGAAGATATGAAGCTTTTGTATAAAAAGTATCATTAACTATCTGATCTATTCCCAGATTTCACATCCTACTTCTATTTTTTTTAAATCTATGGCTTTAAATTTAGAGCCCCATATATATGCAAATCCTTGAATATGTTTTAAATTGCCAAGATTTGTTATCTTATGATTATCATACAAATAGGCGCTGCCGCCTATTGATTTTAAATGACCTAGACTTGTTATTTTACAATTTGTAAGAAAGGCATTTCCATTTATTTTTTCTAGATTTTGTAATGATATTAAATCTGAATTCTCAAAATTTGCATTACCTTCTATTTCAATAACATTTTTAAAAAGTTCATTTTCATTAATATTGTAATCTTTATAATTAAAATATTTATTAGGTTGTTTGTATTCTGAGAGTATTAGCATACCATTTTTATCTTTTTTAACGTTAATTCCAAAATAGTTATAGATTTTTTCGTCGTTAGTTTTGTTTCTATCAAAAGAATTTATTCCAAATACTTTTAAAGTTTTTTCAAATAATGTTTCGTGTGTTAACTTAAAGATGTCTTGTTTTATTTTATTTATTTCTTTTATTGTTTTTTTTACTTCATAAAATTGATTTTTAGCATTTTTTGAAAATTTTAGTTTATGTTTTTTTATATAAGTATTAACAATATCAAAATATTTAACTGGAATTTTTGAATTATTCAATTCTCCTTGAATTTCTTGAATTGTATCACCTATAAATCTCACTCCAATTTTAGGTTCTCCATCTTCTAAATAAACATGAAAATCTCCTTCTTTTAAGTACGGTTCAGCATTATAGGATTTTGTACACCAAGTCTTATGTGATAGTGTTTTTAATTTCTCAACATTTGATTCAAAATTCTTTGGATCATGCTCTTTTGATGGAATGACTACCCATTTTGTTCCATTTTCACCTGTTTTTGTATCTTCTAAATAATAGGTTCTCAATTTATTTTGATACATTTTATTAAAATCAAATAGAGTTTTTTTGTCTTTTTCTAATTCATTATTTAAATCATTTATACAATCTGCTAAGACGCCTTTATTCAAAGTCGGAGGTAAGTTGTCATCTTTTTCTCTAAGATTTTTTGTAATAGCTGAAAGTATAAGTAGTTGAATAGCTTTTGTATAAGCTCCATTTTCTTCTATTACATAGTTAAACCAGTCTTTAAGCATTCCCTTCCGCTGAGCTACTGTCTCTGCTTTTCCTCCTAAAAAATTGGTATTTATTATTTTTTCTACAAGATTCCCAGCCCAGTTTTGGAAATCTATTAGTGCGTTAAATCTTTCAATCGGAGCTTTAAATTTCTCTACAACAGCAAAATCAATCCCTCGAAAATCTGCCTTTTTCATTGCTTTAAATGAGATTGTACTATTTTTATTCTGATATTTTTGACTATTTATATTTGTTTGAGCTATTCGCATACTAATTCTTTCTAGTTTTATTAAACCCTGAAAAAATATTTTTTGTTAAAAATTGTAAAAAGATTGAAAATTGGTTCAAAATTATATAAGCATGCTATGTTAGAAAATTTTTGTAAATTTTTGTAAAGAAGAGGGTTGAAAAATTGTACAATATACGCTTATTAACTTGACGTATTGTTTTGATGTTGTACGATATATAACATGCGATAAATGGGATAATTATGTCCGAAATTATAAAATAGAAAAAAAGAAATTTTTATATAGTACATCATTAGAATAGATGAGGTGAATTAATGTCGACAGAATATGCAAAAAGAGTAACGCCAATGGGTATTCCTAATACACGTTTGGACGATTTACCAGATTTAATTGACGTGCAAAAAAAATCATTTGAATGGTTTTTAAAAGAGGGGCTAAAAGAAGAATTATTAGCATTTTCTCCTGTAAAAGATTATACAGGCAGATTAGAGTTGCATTTCTTACCAAATTATACATTTGATAATGCAAAATATACTGTAGAAGAAGCTAGAATTCATGATACAACTTATGCAAAACAGCTTCGTGTAATGGTTAGATTAGTAAACCGTGACAGTGGTGAAATCAAAGAACAAGAAGTTTACATTGGTGATATTCCTACAATGACAGATAAGGGTACATTTATTGTAAACGGTGCAGAACGTGTAATTGTATCACAAATTGTACGTTCACCTGGTGTATATTTCAAAAGAGAAATTTCTCCAACAGGTAAGAGATTATATAATGCGACTATGATTCCTAACAGAGGAGCATGGTTAAAAATAGAAACAGATTCTAACGATATTATCCACGTTAAGATTGATAAAAACAGAAAAATCTTAGCAACAACTTTATTAAAAGCAATGGGTATTACAGTTTCTGAAATGGAATCTTTATTCACCCACTTTGAATTCTTGAAAAAGACATTAGATAAAGATACAACAGAGACTACTGACGATGCTTTAATAGATTTATATAAAAAATTAAGACCGGGCGATCCTGCTTCTGCTCAAGGTGGACGTCAAATTTTAGAATCAAGATTCTTTGATGATAAAAAATATGATATTGGTCGTGTAGGTCGTTATAAATTAAATAAAAAATTAAACTTGAATATTTCTAAGAACCAAAGAACATTAACTGTTCAAGATATAGTAGCATCTATTGAATACTTGATTAATTTAACATATGATGAAGGTTCATTAGATGATATCGACCACTTAGGAAATAGAAGAATTCGTTCAGTTGGTGAATTGTTACAAAACCAATTCAGAGTTGGTTTATCAAGAATTGAAAGAATTGTAAAAGAAAGAATGACTCTTCAAGATTCTGAGACATTGACTCCATTGAACTTATTGAATACTAAGCCATTAGTTGCTTCATTAAAAGAATTCTTTGGTTCATCACAGTTATCACAGTTCATGGATCAAATCAATCCATTGGCTGAATTAACACATAAAAGACGTATTTCAGCATTAGGACCTGGTGGTTTACAAAGAGAAAGAGCTGGATTTGCTGTACGTGATATTCACCCTTCTCATTATGGTCGTATTTGTCCGATTGAAACACCAGAAGGACCTAACGCTGGTTTGATTGGTTCATTAGCTACTCACGCTAGAGTTAATGAATATGGATTTATTGAATCACCATTCTTTGTTGTAAAAGATGGAAAAGTAACTGATGAAGTTGTATATATGACAGCAGATGAAGACGAAAATTATCGTTGTGCACCTGCAGATGTTCAATTAAATCCTGATAAGTCATTTAAAGCATCACAAGTACCTGTTCGTTATAGATCAGAATTTGTAATGTGTGATTCTTCAAAAGTCGACTATATAGGAGTTTGTCCTATTCAAATTATTTCAGTTGCAACATCAATGATTCCGTTTATAGAACACGATGATGCTAACCGTGCATTGATGGGATCAAACATGCAACGTCAATCAGTACCTCTTCTAATAACAGAAAGACCTGTGGTTGGAACCGGTATGGAAAGAAGAGTTGCAAAAGACTCAGGAATGGTTGTATGTGCTAAAGTTGATGGTGTTGTTGAAAGAGTAGTTGGTGAAGAAATTATCATTAGAGATGTTAATGGAAAGCAACATTTACATACATTGATGAAGTATGTACGTTCTAACCAAGACACATGTATAAATCAAAAGCCAATTGTTAATGAAGGTGATAAAGTTCAAGCTGGTGATGTAATTGCTGATGGTGCATCAACAAGTTGCGGAGAATTATCGATTGGTAAAAATATATTAGTAGCATATATGCCTTGGGAAGGATATAACTTCGAGGATGCTATTTTATTATCAGAAAGATGCGTACATGATGATATATTTACATCAGTTCACATTGAAAAATTAGAAATAGATGCAAGACAAACTAAGCTTGGACCAGAAGAAATTACTCGTGAAATTCCAAATGTTTCAGAAGAAGCTTTGAGACACTTAGATGAACGTGGTATTGTTCGTATCGGTGCAAGAGTTTATGCTGATGATATTTTGGTTGGTAAAGTTACTCCAAAGGGAGAATCTGAACATCCACCTGAAGAAAAATTATTAAGAGCAATCTTTGCTGAAAAGGCAAGAGATGTTAAGGATAATTCATTAAGAGTTCCACACGGTGAAGGTGGTAGAGTTCTTGATGTAAAAGTATTTGACAGAGAAAAAGGTGATGAATTACCACCAGGAGCAAATACTGTAATTAGAGTTTATATTGCTCAAAAACGTAAGGTTTCTGTAGGTGATAAATTATCAGGACGTCACGGAAACAAAGGTATCGTATCAAGAATTCTTCCAAAAGAAGATATGCCATTCTTACCTGATGGTACTCCTGTAGATATAGTATTGAACCCTCTAGGTGTTCCTTCTCGTATGAACGTAGGGCAAACTTATGAGTGCTTATTAGGTTTGGCAGCATACTTGACTAAAGAACACTATGAAGCTCCTTCTTTCGATGAAAGATATGGTGATAATCAATCTGAAATCGCAACAAAAGCTGAGCTTTTAAGAGGAATTAAAGAATCAGGTTGTGATTGGGTAAGAGAAGATGGTAAGGTATACTTAATCGATGGTAGAACTGGTGAACCATTTGATGAACCTATTGCAGTTGGTCTTTCTTATATCTTGAAGTTAGTTCACTTGGTAGATGATAAGATTCACGCGCGTTCAACTGGTCCTTACTCATTAGTTACACAACAACCTTTAGGTGGTAAGGCTCAATTTGGTGGTCAAAGATTTGGGGAAATGGAAGTTTGGGCACTTGAAGCTTATGGTGCAGCTTATACTCTTCAAGAAATGTTGACTATCAAATCAGATGATGTAAACGGACGTAACAGAGCTTATGAAGCTATTGTTAAGGGTGATAATATTCCAAGACCTGGTATTCCGGAATCATTTAAGGTACTTGTAAGAGAATTGCAAAGTATCGGATTAGATATTACAGTTGCTAAGAAAAACGGTATGGAAGTAGACTTGATGTCTGATATGGATGATTTGCGCAAAGCAGCTCCAAAGAGAACTTTATCAGATATTGATTCAGAGTTGTTAAATATTAACTTCTTTGAAACTTCAACAACGTTAGGCGAAATATAAGGAGATAGGAAATTGTCTACAAGTATTGATTATTTTGATTATATACGCATAAGCATTGCTTCACCTGAAAGAATTTTGAAGTGGTCTTATGGCGAGGTTACAAAACCTGAAACTATAAACTATAGAACTCTAAAACCAGAAAGAGATGGTCTTTTCTGTGAAAGAATTTTTGGACCAACAAAAGACTGGGAATGTTATTGCGGAAAATATAAAAGAGTTCGTCATAAAGGTATTATATGTGAACGCTGTGGTGTTGAAGTTACTGATTCAAAAGTTAGACGTCACAGAATGGGACACATTAAATTAGCTGCTCCAGTATCTCACATATGGTTCCTAAAAGGTATTCCATCATACTTAGGATTACTTTTAGATATGACTTTAAAAGATTTAGAACAAGTTATTTATTTTAATAACTATGTTGTTCTAGATCCTGCTGATAGTCCATTTAAGAAATTACAACTTTTGACAGAAGAAGAATATGAAGATTTTATCATGGAAAATGAAGAATCTAAGTTAGAAGTAGGAATTGGCGCAGAAGCTATTAAGAAGCTTTTAAGTGAAATAAATGTTAAAGAATTAGCAGAAGAAATTAGATCTGAATTAGCAGGTCATGTTACATCAGTTCAAAGAAAAGGTAAGTTAATCAAGAGATTAAGATTATTAGATTCTTTAATTTCATCTGAAACTGATCCTACTTGGATGGTAATGGATGTATTACCGGTTACTCCGCCAGATTTAAGACCTATGGTTCAATTAGATGGTGGTAGATTTGCTACTTCTGACTTGAATGATTTATATAGACGTGTAATAAACAGAAATAATCGTTTACAAAGATTATTAGAAATGGGTGCTCCTGAAATTATTGTAAGAAACGAAAAACGTATGTTACAAGAAGCAGTTGATGCTCTAATCGATAATGGTAGAAGAGGTAGAACTGTTGTAGGTCCAAATAATAGAGCATTAAAATCTTTATCTAATATTATTGAAGGTAAACAAGGTCGTTTCCGTCAAAACTTATTAGGTAAACGTGTTGACTATTCAGGTCGTTCTGTTATCGTTGTTGGTCCAACATTGAAACTAAATCAATGTGGATTACCAAAAGAAATGGCTATTGAATTATTCAAACCATTTGTTGTTAATAAGTTAATTGAAAGAGGATTTGTTCAAAATATCAAATCTGCTAAGAAAATGATTGAAAGATCAGATGCAAGAGTTTGGGATATTTT
>CALUUP010000039.1 GCA_944323985.1 Candidatus Gastranaerophilales bacterium
TTTAATATTTTAAATTTATGTTGCCCAAAATAATCAAACCATCTGTAACAAGAAATCAAACCATGTGTTCTTTTACAAGATTATTTTTAAATGTTTTTGTAATTCATATAGCATATATTAAAAGATGCGGTAAATCAAAGATTTACCACATCCTACAAAATTTTAACAGGCTGTATAAAATTGGGGGATAGAGGGCTTCTAAAAAAAATTACAGGGAATTAGCGCAAGTGGATGATAGAAAATCTAGTTATCTGGAGGATTTTTAAGAGTGGACAGTTCACTTAATCCTATAAAACTTACTATAAATAAACGATTAACATTTCTTAATATTCTATTAGAATCAAAATTAAGGAATGGAGGCACATGGCGAAAAAAGAAGTTAAGACAGATTTATGGGTTTACGATTTATTAAAAGATGCAGGCATTAAGCTTGACCCTCAAGGATGCTCTATAAAAGAGGTTAATGAAGCATTAAAAACAGCTTCTAAAAAGGGTACAGGAAATGTTGGTTTTCCTGAATATGTCGGCGTTGTCAAAGACTTCTTAATTGTTATAGAAGATAAATCCGATATATCAAAACACGTAAAGTATAATGATAAGGACTTAATCTGTACCGAAACAAAATCAGTTATGGACTATGCAGTAAACGGAGCTTATTTTTACGGTAAACATCTTATAAATAACACTCATTATAAAAAGGTTATCGCTTTTGGTGTATCAGGCAATGAAAAACATCATAAAATCACTCCTTTATTTATAAATGAGCGAGAATATTGTAAGATAATGCCTGATGTTGAATCATTCTATATTTTTAATGAAGATAATATTGAAGAATATTACATAAGAGAAGTTTTAGGCGAAAATACAGATTTACAAAAAGAAACTACTGAAATTCTTAAATTTGCTAAAGATTTACATGAAGAATTGCGCAATTATGGTAACTTACAAGATACACAAAAGCCCCTTGTTGTTGCAGGTATTTTGTTGGCATTAAGAGAAATTGAAAGAGGTTCTTTCAGCTTAGAACAACTAAACGGTGATGATGTAGATACAGATGGCAATAAGATATACTCTGCTATAGATAAAAACTTGCAACGTTCCAAAGTATCACCAACGGTGAAAAAGGATAAGTTATTAAATCAATTTGCACTTATTAAAGATACTAAAATTCTAAATGAGGTAAATGAAACATTAGATAAAACCCCTATAAAATACTACGCAGAACGAATTTATGAGAATATCTATAAGACAATTAAATACACTAAAACGGCAGAAGATTACTTAGGTCGTTTTTATGGTGAATTTATGAGTTATTCTGGCGGTGATGGACAAACTCTAGGAATTATCTTGACCCCAAAACACATAACTCAACTGTTTTGTGATTTAGTAGATTTAAAACCTGATGATGTTGTACTTGACCCATGCTGTGGTACAGCGGGATTCTTAATCGCCGCCATGCACAATATGTTGAGCAAAGCAAAAGATGAACGACAAAAGGAAAATATTAGAAAAAATCAACTTCATGGTATCGAGTTACAACCTTATATGTTTACAATCGCGACATCTAACATGATTATTCGTGGAGATGGTAAAAGTAATTTAATTGATGAGGACTTTCTAAGACTTAAAGATACAGAACTTCAACTAAAATGTGCCACTGTAGGGATGATGAATCCACCATACAGTCAAGGCTCAAAAGCAAATCCTTCATTGTATGAAATCAGTTTTGTTGAGCACTTGTTAGATTCATTAGCAGAGGACGGAAGAGCAGCTGTTATCATTCCTCAATCCTCTTTAACTGGTAAAACTAAGGATGAGCAAAGCTATAAAGAAAATATATTAAAACATCATACTCTTGAAGGTGTTATTACTCTTAGTGGTGATACTTTTTATGGAGTTGGTACCAATCCTTGTATTGCTGTATTTACGGCTCATAAACCACATCCAAAAGACAAGGAATGTAAATTTATCGATTTTAAAGATGATGGATTTAAAGTCGCTCCGCATATTGGGTTGATAGAAACAGAATATGCGAAAGACAAGAAACAACATTTATTAGATGTTTGGTTTGACCGTATTGATGCTCCTACTAAATTTTGTGTAAAATCTACCATTGAAGCAACCGATGAATGGTTGCATGCATTCTATTATTTTAATGATGAAATACCTACTGAAGCAGATTTTGACAAAACTATTGCGGATTACTTAACCTTTGAGTTTTCAATGATAGCACAAGGTAGAGGATACTTATTTGAGGACGAGAAGGATGGTTAAATCATTAAATGATGTTAAGTGGAAAGAGTTTTGTTTGGAAGATATATTTATAAACTACCACGGAAAACGTCTCATAAAAGAAAAAAGAATAGAAGGATTCATGCCTTTATTGACAGCAAGTGAATTAAATCAAGGTGTAAGTGATTTTATTTCTAACTCGGAGATGAAAGCATATAAAAATTTTATTTCTATTGATATGTTTGGACATGCTTTTTATCATAATTATAGCGCATATGGTGATGATAATATTTATTTCTTTATTAATGACAATATAACGCCAAAAGCTAAATTGTTTATTGTTACCTGTATTAATCAAAATAGTTTAAAATATTCATATGGGAATCAATTTAGACAAGATAATGCTGATAAAGATAAAATACTGTTGCCTGTAAACTCAAAAGGTGAGCCAGATTATGAATTTATGGAAAAATATATAAAAGAACGTGAAGCTAAATTAAAAGAACAGTACAAGAACCATATAAAAGCGAGAGTTGCAGAATTGACTAAAGAAATTAACCCAGCTCAAAAGTGGGATGACTTCTTTATATCAGATATTTTTACAAGCATACAAAGAGGTAAAAGGCTAACAAAAGTAAAACAGACTATTGGTAAAATTCCTTATGTTTCTTCTACTTCTTTGAATAATGGTGTAGATAATTTTATAGGGAATGACACAGATGTTAGAATATTTCAAGATTGTTTAAGTCTTGCAAATTCAGGTAGTGTAGGGTCTTGTTTTTATGAGCCGTTCAAATTTGTTGCAAGTGACCATGTTACGCATCTTAAAAACAATTATTCCAAATATACATATTTATTTCTCGCGTGCTTACTTTATAGATTATCGGAAAAATATAATTTTAATAGGGAAATTAACGACGATAGAATAAGTCGGGAAAAGATTTTATTGCCTGTAACACCCAAAGGTGAACCAGACTATACCTATATGGAAAATTATATGAAGTATCTTGAACAGAAAAAGCTGCTCGAATATCTAAATTATATAAAATAAATTTACAAGAACTTGAATAAAATTATTTCCTCCTCAATAATGAATTTAGGGAAAAATAATAATGACAGATTTATTAACTTGGAAAGATGTTAAAGATAGTTTAGGGGATAATTGTACTGTTATTCTTGGCAATGGCTTTTCTATGAGTTATTGTCGTAAAGCATTTAATCAATATGAGATTATGCAGCATATGCCTTCTTTACAGAGAGTGAGTGATGTTACTGATATTGAAAAATGTATTGAACAGACTCAAGCTAAAGTAACAAATAGTATCTACCCAGATTCAACTGTCCCAAAGGTAATAATTGATAAATGGATAAAAAGTTTGTAGGTTGGGTGAAACCCAACAATAGATTATTTTTAAATGTTTTTGTAATTCATATAGCATAATTAAAAGATGCGGTAAATCACAAATTTACCATTAAGAACTAATTATAATTGCTAATGACAAATATAGCTAACTCAAGCTAAATTAATGTTGCAATATTCTTTATACAATGTATAAAATTAATATTCTTTTCTTCTTTGAGGAGTATATGTTAATAATTTTAAAATTGTAAGTATAAGGCATATTAAGTATTTAGTATTTTGAGATTCCTGATATCCTCGATCTAAATCTATACGCTTATTTTCTAGTTCTTTTTTTTCTTGAAGTTTCTTTAGATTATCCTTATTAAGCAAAATTTTGTCTTCTCCATATAAAAGATACATATCTCCATAATAATCTCTTTCAACAGTTTTTGTAATAGATACTGAATCATCTTGTGATTTTAAAGATATATCAAATTTTTTGTCTTTAGCATCTTTAAAATTTAATTCATAATTATACCCTTCAAGAGTATGTTTATCCTTAATAAAAAGATCTCCACTAAGTTTTTTATCTTCTAATTTTTCTGTATTAATTGTCATACCGACTTTTTTATCGTTGATTGAAAAAACTGCCTGATATAAATTTTCACCCATTTTTTCCAATTTAGGCATTTCTGTATTTTTAAAAAAGTTTAATTGATAAAAAGCATTCGATGTTTCTTCTGTCTGTTTAAAAGTTTCTTTTAAATCTTTAAATAAATTTTGTGTAACTTCATCTGTTCTATAGACTGCATAATTCTCATCAATTTTCTTTTTATAACTATTATAAACAAGAGGGTTAATAATCAAAGTATTTGCAATTAATGCCCAATAAATAACACTAGTTGGGCTATAACTGGTATTTTTAGGACATCTTCCATTATTGTTATAACCATTTGATCTTTTCGCAGAGCCTGCTGCACCTTTAAAATATTGTTTTATTCTATTTCTATTAAAAATATATCCATTAATTTTTTGAATTGACATTTACTTACCCAAGTTACATGTATATTATTATAATTTTAAAAGGGATATTTAACTTTAAAACATTACAACTAAAACTCATTATAATATAAAAACACAATGTAAATATATTTTTCATAGTTATTGTAAGATAGCTTTATATTTGCTAATCTAATTATACATAATAAATGGAGATACTTTTTGTGATTAGACCTATTAACATAAAATATTCTAATTATTGTAATACAAAATTACAAGATAATAATAAAATACAACTCTCTGAAAAAGAACAAAATAGAACACTAAATAATTTAACAAACCAAAATATAACATTTAAAATGACAACAAACAAATCACCCAATAATAAAATTGAAAATATCTTAAAAAAATTTTCAAAAACGTTATTGAATAAATTTTTTCAAAACAAACCTGAACTTAAAACTTCTGTCAAATCTAATTTACATCAAATAGAAAGAAAAGAAGTTGATAATGTTACTAAAAATCTTTCTGAAATTAAACCAATTATAAATAAAACTACTAAAACAATAGCTAATAAAAATAAAGAAAATGAGCTTATCACTAATAATAAAAAGAACTTAAAAAGTATAAATGAATATGATCCAATAACAGGCATTCTACTAAGAAAAACAATTTTGGATTCAGATGAAAAAACTATAACAAATATTATTGAATATGATCCCACAACAGGTAACAAAATTAAAGAAATTGAAAATTTATATTTTGGGATAACTAACCCTGATTATATATGCACTTATAAATATGAATATAATCCTATAACAAAAAGAAAACTAAAAGAAACAGCTTATAAGAATAAAAACTGCACAGAAGTCTTAAATATTCTAGAATATGATTCCAAATCCGGAAACCTTCTTAAAGAAGTTTTTTATGATAAAGAAGGTAAAAATATAGAATGGATCAAAAAATACAACTATGACCCTGTAACTACTAACAAAATCAGAATGACTCATTATGAAGGAGAGGAAAAATCTATATATACAATTTCTGATTATGATCCTATAACAGGTAAGGAGATTAAACTAACTTCTTACCAAGACGATGGAAAAAATATAAGGTATATAGCCGACTATAATCCTATAAATGGAAAAATGATTAAACTAACAACATATCAAACAGGAAGCGATTGTATAAATAAAATTTCTGAATACCATAAAGACACAGGTTGCCTATTAAAAAAGACTGAATATAAAACTACTAATAATTCAAATTTAAGCCATAAAATCAAAGAAACAACTTATCAATCAGATGATAGATATATAGATAACATTATTATCTACGATGAAGTTAATGGAAATAAAATTAAACAAACAGGGTTTTATAAAAACAGTAACACTGTAAAATATATTATAGAATATGATTCTAAAACTAATAATATAAGTAAGGAAATCATATATCACTTGAATGGCAATACAGTAGAACGTGTTACCTACTATAATCCAGAAACAAAAGAAAAAATTCTAGAATATAACAATCAAAAATTAATGTATTAAAAAACAACTTCAATATTTTTATTTATATATGAATCTTTTTGACAATATTTCTAGTTTGCCAAAAATATAGTTGACCATTTTTTATTCCACCTTCAATATCTTGAGGTTTCCCAAATTCTTTTTCCAATACAAGTGCATTTTTTACTAAATTTTCTACTACATCCCAAACTTTTTTAACATCATTTGGCTGCGTTGCTTTTTTATCTATTAATTTATAATTTTCATCAAAAAGATATTCTTCATACTTACTATGTTCTTTCTCTATCTTTAATTCTTTTGTTAGTTTATTATATGTAATTTGATATGGATCAGGTTTACACCATCTGTTTTTATTTATAAATAATTCTATTAATATTTTATTCTTATCAAAAGGAGCTTCTGTATATGTAGTAAATGAATAATCCGAAATAATACCATCTTGTATTATAACGCTCGGTTTTATTAAATCGTCAGGAATGTTATGTTTCTCTCGTGATTTGATCGCAATTAGCTTATTTTTTGAATTCATTACTTCATAAATATCATTTAATAATAAATCTTCAGTATTTTGACAATGTGAATCATATAATCCAGCTGCAGAATAACCTTCTAAATCTTCGCCGTTAAATGCAGAACGAACCATAACATTCCTCTGTGTAATGACTTTTGAGACATAGTTTTTTATCTCATCAAGAATTTTGTTATCCCTCCATTGGTTGTCAGAGTTTTCTTGAATTATATTTTCAACTTTTTCTAAAAAGCCATAAGGTAAAACAAAAGCATTTGGGATAATTACATCTTGTAATTTACCCTCTTTGACTAAATCTTTCATCCGTTTAAGATTATATGCTTTGTTTCCTACTGTATCTTTTTCACATTCATCTAATGATAAAATTTTATCTACTCTTCTCATTGGAGGGATTTCGATTGTATCTTTTTCTCGAGAGCTTTTCGCAATATTATCTATTTGAAAGTACTCAAGATTGTTATTTTTATTTGATATAGAAATTAATTTACCTTCTAGATTATTCAAATCATTTAATATCTTTTTGTCTGTAATCAACTCTCCAAAAGAAAAATAATCCCTGCACAATGCTGCAAAATGTGATAACAAGTCTGTAGAGCCTGATTTTAATATTATTCCGTTTGTGCGATTAAAGTACTTATAAGATTTTTCCCATTCTTTATCATTATCGCAAATTATAATTAACGGTTCTTTTGATTTTAAAAGTATATCATCAATATTTTTTGCCTGAACAAGTTTCCCTTGGGCGGAACCTTTTGATAAAACTGTATTTGGAGTTTTCTTCATTTGATTTATTAGTGCATACAATTTTTGGGGTATAAAATATTTTTCTTTTCCATTATTTTCATATCTACCGGTATCTTCGTATTTTATTTTATATTTTTCATTATCGCCAATATTATGTTCTGTCGTATAATATTTGCCGTCATAAACCATTGAAATTTTTCTATTTTCTACCTCTAGTATAGGATGAGAACCAAGTTTTTCAGAATTATCTGTACATACATAAATTCCTTTAGCTTTTCCATATCTTTCAACTTTGAAAAAATTCGCCTTAAAATCTATATTTCGATTAACTTTTATTCTTTCTACTTTCATAATTACTTTACACTATACCCTTAAAGACAAAATCTTTGATAATAATAAAAAACTCTAAAAAAAAATTTTTCATTTTTTATAAATATTCAATTTAAAACTTATCTTTTTTTAAATTTTCAATAGCATCAATAATTTTTCCACCAATAACATCAAAACACTCAAAACATTGTTTCTTTTCAACATCATCCATTTTATTAATAAAAAAATCTTTTAATTCATTATCCACTAAAGGATGAAACATTGAATGAAACAAAGATTTATTAAATTCAATACCTGTATCACCTAAATCTATTGGAGTAATATCTTGTTTTTTATAATCAATAATAAAATTATTAGGACTTGCAAAATCAAGAAGCCTAGGATTTTTTTTATTAATTAATTCAATTTTTTTTCCAAAATCTTCAAAAGTTTTATCAGGAAACTTAGCAATTTGTTCTAGTTTATCTTTATATTCTAAAGCTTGCTTTCTTGTTATTAAATTTTTATTACAATAATAAAAATACCAATTATTAATAGAACTAGGCGAACCTTCGACTTTTTTATTAAAAGTAATCCCATTTTCATTTGAAAAAACAGCTTGTCCAAAATTATAAGAAGGAAATATATCCGAAACAGCTTTAAAATGATTATTTTTAGCTTCCTCAAACGTTTTAACAATTGGAGACTTAACTCTTAAACCAAAGTTCGGAACAAATGGAATATTAAAAAACCTCGCATTACTGCCACTATTACCAAATATAGTTTTTCTATGTTCACTTATAAAAGAAGTTATTTTACCCAAAACTTTATCTTGATCAGATTTACCATATAAATTTTCTAAAGCCTCAATGAGAAAATCAGCTTCATACTTATTATTAGAAGCTTTAAAATAAATTTTATTTTTATTATTACATTTTTTATTGGGTAATTGTCTAAAATTTAAACAATTTATTCTACTTATATTCATTTTCTTTTCTTATTAACAACAATTATACCCTAAAAACTAAAAATTCGAAAAAACAAATTTTTCAATAAGCAATACATATTACAGAAACAAAAATGAACACAAGAAATTGAGTTAAAAAACTAATTTTTGTCTAAATCTTTTAAAGTTAACTTATTTATATCTTTAATCAATTTATAAACAGCAGAACCATTACCGGAATCAGTAGCAGAAATTTCAATTTGATTATTATATCCCGCAAAAAAATTCTTTAAATTAGAAAATAATTGTTTAAACTTATTTTTTTGCGCTTCAGAAATATTTCTATACTTTAAAAATAAAATTGCCCAATTTTTACCAGTAGCAAAATCTTTTGCAGTTTCAAACTCTGCAACAACATCATATTTTTCAAAAAAATCCTTAAAAGCATCAGATTTTTTCAATGCCAAAACAGCTTTTGCATGCTCAATATTATCTTTAGGATTGAAATTTCCTTTATACTTAATGTTCCTAAGTCCCATGAAACTATTACTACTTTTAGATATTGTATTCATTATAATCTCCTAAACTAAGTTCACATAATTACTAAACCTCATAAAAATATAATTTGCCAATTAAATATAATTAATATAAATCATTCTCTATCATATACGCACAAGGAATACCTTGCTCTTTTAAAAAATTAATCCCCCACTTATTAAGCTCAACTATAGCTGGAACTAAAGAATAACCTCTTTCAGTTAAAGAATATTCTGTTTTAGGAGGAACGACCGGATAAAGTTTTCTCATAATAATTCCATCAGTTTCTAGTTCTTTTAGCTGTTGAATAAGCATTTTAGGAGTAGCATGAGGAATCAAACGCTTTAATTCACTATAACGTAAAGTCTTATTTACAAGGTGACCAATTATTACCCCTTTATATTTTCCACCAATAATATCCATTGTAACTTCTAAAGGACATTGATATTTATCTTTTTTCATAATAATACTCCTTGCTCTCAAAACAAATTCTATTATACAAAAAAGTATATATTATACAAAAAAGTACATACTTGTCAAAAAAAAAGTAATACACTAAATTAAACATAGGAGGAATTCGAAATGAAAATAACACAAATACGAAATGCAACAATAATAGTCGAATATTCAGATATAAAATTTTTAATAGATCCCTGGTTAGGCCCTAAAAATTATATGCCAGGCTTTGAAAGTGGGATAAATTCATCAACTCGTCAACCAAGAGTTGATTTACCATTTTCTATACAAAAAATTGTTGATGTAGATGCAGTAATAATAACACATATACACCCTGATCATTGGGATGAATACGCTCAACAATCTTTAAACAAAGAAATAAAAATATTTGTACAATCTAAAATAGACAAAGATATAATAAAAAATTTTGGATTTAAAAATATAGAAATATTAACAGAAACTGGTATCGAATATAAAAATATAAAACTATATAAAACAGAAGCACAACACGGAAAACGAGAAATTATAGCTCCAATATGTAAACAAGTAGGTATGCCATATGATAGCATGGGCATTGTTTTCAAAAATAAAAATGAAAAAACTTTATATATCACAGGCGATACAATATGGTGTAGAGAAGTTCAGAATTCAATAGAAAATTATTCCCCAGAGATAATAATCGTTAATGCTTGTGGAGCAAAGGTTATAAATGGAGAACGACTAATTATGGACATTGATGATTTAAAAGAAACTTTAAATTATGCACCTAACAGTATTATAATTGCAAGTCATATGGATACAGTCAGTCATCTAAGCGTTTCTCGAGAAGATTTAAAAAAACTAAAAAATAAAGAACACCTAGACAACTTATTAATACCTGAAGATGGACAAACGATAGAATTATAAGCTATTTTAAACAAATATAAAAATCTCGGAAATAAGTAATAATTTCCGAGATTTTTATTCTTTATGTAAAAATTTGTAAATTTTATCTCAAAAAATTAAAGAAATAAAAAAATTAACCGATATATAAGACAGTTGTATTGTTAAAGGAGTTAATATGCGTAAAGACATAAAATTTGAATTAGAACAGCTTCAAAAATTTATCGATTCTAGTAATAACAAACTTGAAACAGAAAAAATAGAAAAATTCAATAATTTAATAAAAGAAATTGAATCAAATAATTACGAAGAAACAAAAGAAGAAGAACTATATGATTTTATCAATGAATTAAATGATGAATTCGGCTACAAAAGACGTTTTGTTAAATTATATAAAAATGTAATTGATTTTGATGACATTATTAATACTGTTGATAAATTAAAAGAAATTTGTAAAATTAAGATTAAAAATAAACAAGAACAATAAAGGAGATTATAAAATGACAAATTCAATTCCTAATTATTCTAATTTAAAAGCTAATTTAAGCTCAATGAATAGTTTTTTTAATGATCAAGGTGTAAATTTAACAGAAAGTGAAAAAGCCAAAATAAAAAATATTTTTGATGAATCTAATACAGAAAAAGAAAAAGATAAAAATATAGAAGAACAACTAACTGGAGTAGAAAGAACAAACTTTTTAGACAAAATTAAACAAGCATTACCTAATATTTATAATAAAATAGTTGATTTTTATACTACTGTTGAAGTTGTTGAAGATTTAGAAAAAAAACAAGAATCAAATATTACAGATTAATAAAATATTTTAAACAAAAAAGCGACTTCTGATAGAATCAGAAGTCGCTTTAATTTAATAATAAAATTAAACGTTAGCAGTAGCTCTAGGACCTGCATTAACAATTTCAGCTGGCATATTTGGATATTTGCTAGCGAAATTATCCGCAAACATTTGAGCTAACTTATTAGCTTGTGCATCATATGCAGCTTTATCAGCCCACATACCACGCGCATCTAACATTTCAGCAGGAACGTTAGGGCAAGATGTAGGGTAATCTACATTAAATACATCATGGTGTTTGAATTCAATAGAATCAAAAGAACCGTTTAATGCAGCAGTTACCATAGCTCTTGTATAAGCTAACTTCATTCTCTTAGCACCAGAAGAAGCTGAACCGCCAGCCCATCCTGTATTTACTAAGTAAACTTTAGTACCATATTTTTCTAATTTTTCACCTAACATTTGAGCATAAACAGAAGCATCCATTGGCATGAATGGTTCACCGAATAATGTTGAGAATGTAGGTTGTGGCTCTGTAATACCACGTTCAGTACCTGCTAACTTAGAAGTGAAACCAGTTACAAAGTGGTACATAGCAGCGTTTTTGTCTAATCTAGAGATTGGAGGTAATACGCCGAATGCATCAGCTGTTAAGAAAATAACAACTTTTGGAATACCACCTTTTGAAGGGATTTCAGCATTGTTGATATAATCGATTGGATAACCAACACGAGTATTTTCAGTTAATGAATCATCTTCAAAATCAAATTCACGAGTTTCATCGTTCATTACAACGTTTTCAACTAAAGAACCAAATTTAATAGCATTATAAATTTCCGGTTCATTTTCTTCAGTTAAGTGAATACATTTAGCGTAGCATCCGCCTTCGAAGTTAAATACGCCATCTGGAGACCAACCGTGTTCATCATCACCAATTAATTTTCTGTTTGGATCAGCTGATAAAGTAGTTTTACCAGTACCTGAAAGACCGAAGAATACAGCTGTTTCATGAGTTTCAGGATCCATGTTAGCTGAACAGTGCATTGGAAGAACATTTTTCTTAGTCATTACATAGTTCATAGTAGCGAAAACTGATTTTTTAATTTCACCAGAGTATTGAGAACCGCAAATGATAATTTCATGAGCTTCATAATCAATAGCGATACAAGCTTCTGAGTTTACACCATCAACTTCCGGATTACATTTAAATCCAGGTGCACAGTAAATTGTATAATCAGCTTCACCATAATTAGCTAATTCATCAGCTGTTGGTCTGATTAATAATTGGTGAATAAATAAGTTTTGACTAGCCATTTCATTAATTACACGGAATTTTTGTGTGTAAGTTTTGTCTGCACCAGCAAAACCATCAAAAATAAATACTTCTTCTTGAGAATTTAAGTAGTTAATAATTTTACCTTTAATAGAATCAAATTTTTCTTTGCTAATAGGTCTATTAACTTTTCCCCAAGCGATTTCATTATGGATACCAGGAGTATCAACAATGAATTTATCTTTAGGAGAACGTCCAGTATATTTACCAGTAGTTACAACTAAAGCACCTTTGTTACTTAATTTTCCTTCGCCTCTTCTTAATGCTGCTTCTGTTAATTGAGCAGGTGTTAAGTTACGATAAATTGACTTAGGACCTGTAATTCCTAATTTTTCAATACCATATGTTTGCATAATATAGCTTCCTCCTTTTTTTAAAGCTTAAACATATACATGATTACTTTATTACAAA
>CALUUP010000040.1 GCA_944323985.1 Candidatus Gastranaerophilales bacterium
GAAAAAGGAGGTCAAAATGACGATTAGAAAACTTTCAGTGGCAGCTGCGATTGCCGTTGGTATAGCAACGTGTTCCTTTAATACGGTAATGGCAGCTTGTCCTTGTGAACAACGTCCTGTAGTAACACAGGGTGCTTGTCCTTGCGAAGACATACCGGAAGTAACAGGTGCGGCATGTCCTTGTGAAACACCAAAAACATCTGATTGCGGATGTGATACTGCTCCTAATTGTGAGCCTGATCCTATCCCATCTTGTGCATTATGCCCAGGAGTTAAAGACTTATCAAGAGCTGATATGAAACAAGTTTATTCTTATCCTAACGCAATTTACGGTTACAATAATTACGTAGGTACAGAAAAAGACTCTATTTATTCAGCAGAAGGTTTTTCAGTAAACAGACAAGAAAACACTTTAACAGCAGGAACAATGGGAACCACTGTTTCAAGCGAAGGTTCAATGACAGGTGCTGCAACTAATATTCCTTGCTTAAATGATTTATCAAGACACAACGGAACTCCAGTTATAAGAGATGAAGCTAAAATGGATGGTAACGGATGTCCTATTCAAATGAGTACAGCTAATTCAATTCAAGCAATCAAAAAGACACTTGAACCATTTGATTTAACACCATTTAGTAATATGACAGGTGCAGCTGCTAATTTACAAATGTTCCCAGACGTTCCTAACGGATATTGGGCTTCTTGCGAAATCGATAAATTAGCAACAAATGATGTAGTAGTAGGTTATCCGGATAGATTATTCAAACCATCTAAAAATATTTCTCGTGCAGAATTCGCAACTATGTTAGTAAAAGGATTTAACAAAGATATGTATTCTTGTGCATCAGAAAAATTATTCACAGATGTTCCAACAAATCACTGGGCAAGTAACGCAATTACAGTTGCCGTACACCAAGATTTGTTAAAAGGCTATCCTAACGGTAAATTTATGCCTAATCACAACGTAACAAGGGTAGAAGCTTTATGTGCATTATCTAAAGCAATTAAATGCCCTACAATTGACAAATGTAAAGCAAAAGAGATTTTATCAAAATACTGTGACGGTAATACAGTACCTGAATGGGCTCAAATTCCTATAGCAATTGCATTAGATAAAGGTGCTTTGAATAATTCACCAAATCCAAATACAATAGCACCATTTAAAGATGCAACAAGAGCAGATATCGCAGCTATGTTACAAAACATTCGTGTATCAGCAGGTTTAGACACAAACCCTGTAACTGCTAATAACGATTGTCCAATGTGCCCTACAGATAAAAAAGCTTTCATAGAAAATGAAGAACTTGTTCAAATTCCTACTTTAAAATTAGAATTCAGAGATCAAGTAAGTGCTAAATCTTCTCACGTTGGTCAAAAATTCGCCGCTAAGACATTAGAAGATGTAACAATTAACGGACAATTATACCCTTGTGGTTCAAATGTTTACGGTAAAGTAGTTGAAGTTGTAAGACCTTCAGGATGCGAAAAAGGTGCTTTAAAACTTGCATTTACAGAAATTGAACACTGCGGATGTAAAGCTACATTACCTAGACAAATCCTAAATGCTGAAATAAATAAATCTAATACTCCTAATATTATATCAAGAATGGTAACAGCACCATTCACTTGGGGTGGTCAAATGTTAGGTATCGTCGGTAGAACTGCAGGTGGTATGTTAACTACTCTTGGTAATGCTGCTGAAGACGTTGCTTCTGGTACAGGTATTGCTTTAGGTGAAGCTTTCCAAGGTCAATTCATGGCTTCTGCTAGAAGTGTTGGTGATGTAGTTAAAGATACAGTTAAAGCTCCGATTGACTTAACTAGAACCGCTATCTCAGGTACTATTGGTCTTGCTCAAGCTACCGGAGATGAAGTCGGATACTTAGTTGATGCTAAAGGTTACAAAATCTCTGCTATTAATCCTAAAGAAAATGTAACTATTGCTTTCGGATGTAATGGAAACTAATTTTAATTCCTAATTGCCATCAAATTCCTAAAAGAGGGTGATTTTTTAATCACTCTCTTTTATTTATAATAATACTAGTATTGGAGAAAAATCTTGAAACGAAAATCTTTAGGTATATTAAACGGTATGGTTGCTGCAATAAGTTATGGGACAAATCCTTTATTTGCACTTCCTCTATATGCTCAAGGTATAAAAGTTAATTCTGTTTTATTTTATAGATATGCTTTTGCTATTATGATTTATTTTATTTGGATTAAATTTGTGAAAAAAGTCAATTTAAAACTATCTAAAACAGAAACTTTAACTCTTTGTATGTTAGCAATAATGTTTTCACTCTCATCACTAACTCTTTTTGATTCGTTTAATTATATAGATGCAGGTATTGCTTGCACTATACTTTTTATTTATCCGGTTTTAGTAGCTATTATTATGGCTATTTTTTTCAAAGAAAAATTAACTAAAACAACTGTTTTTTCAATTATATTAACAACTTTTGGAATTTCACTACTTTACAATGGAGAAAATGGAATAACTCTTAATCCAAAAGGTATTTGCATAATATTTTTATCTGCAATTTTATATGCGCTTTATATTGTAGGAATAAAAAAAATAAAAATAATTCAACATATAAATCGTTATAAATTAAGCTTTTATATAATGTTTTTTGGCCTGCTTGTATATATTTTTAATCTTAAATTTTGTACTCAACTTCAAATTTTAACAGAACCTAAGCAGTGGTTACTTGTTTTAGGCCTTTCACTTTTTCCGACAATAATATCTCTAGAAACTATAAATATTTCAATAAAATTAATTGGTTCAACCCTAACAGCAATATTGGGAGCTTTAGAACCTTTGACAGCTATTTTCTTTGGAGTTCTGATTTTTCATGAACAATTAACTATAAAAATTATTGCAGGTGTTTGTTTAATTTTATCAGGAGTATTTTTAGTTGTTTTGAATAAATCAAAAGCTAGCAAATAAATTTTTTACAGATTTTATAATCATTACACACTTTAAGAAAGGCCGAAATTTTTATGAAAATAGATTTTATTACTCCAAAATTTGGGTATTTTAATGCTCAAAATACAAAAAATAAACACGAAAATAACACTCAAACAAATTTAACAACTAATCCGATAGAAATACAAAATCAATATAATGACCAGTTAGTATTTGAAGCAAGAGTTGATAAAGGTTTAACAAGATTTTATGAATTTAATAAAGATAGAATGCCAATAACTGTTAAAGATTATATAGAATCTTTAAGTGAAAAGACAATTTCTCCACTTGAAGCTCAAAAAAATGCATTTAAAAATCTAAACCTTGTAAAAACAATCGAAGATATAAAAAATTTATTTCCAAACGAGAACTTATTTAAAAACTTAATTCCGGCAACTCAAACTAAAGCAACAAGAGGAATTTTACAATCTGTAAGAGAAAATTTAGAACTTTTAGAATTATCAGGACAAGGTGTTTTACAAGATAAAAGTGATTTAACAGTTTATTTAGTTAAAAAAGTATTTCTTGAAGGAAAGACTATAGATGAAATAAATAACGATTTAGAAGGGGATTTGGATAAAGATTTTCAAGCAGATTTCAAGTTTAAAAATAAAGATAGCAAATATATTTACAGTTCTACTTTAAAAGCTTTAGGTATAGAATTACCACCATTTGAATATATGCAATCTCTAAGATACACTCGTGAAGGATATTCAGATTTAGTAGGAGAAAATATTTCCAAAGGCCAAATAGAATTTTGGAATTCCTTGAGTGAAGAAGAAAGAACAGCAAGAGCTAAAAAAAGTGTTACAAAGTTTGAAAATTGGTGGTCAACATTAAGTCGAAAACAAATTATTGAAATGATAGCCGATCAAACAACTGCAATTGATATGTTAAAAGCTTTTAAACGAAATGAAAAAAATAAGCAAATCTTAATGAAATCTATTTCAACCAATGAGAAAGATGAAATTAAACCAACACAAGAAAAAATAAAAACAAAAGTAGGTTCGACCAAACTTTCTCAAGATGAATTATTCATAAAATGGGCAACTAATAATCTTAAACTTTTCGAAGCAAGTTTAACGGAAGCAGAAAAAGATACTTTACACTTAAAAAGAATGCAAAGATTAGTTCAACACTGGGCCTCAATGAGTCCAGAAGAAAGAACTGATTATATTTCTAAAATGAAATCCGGTTCAGAACCTCTTCGTTACACAATGATAGATGCGTGGAATAACAGTTCTGAATTAATAATAGATTTATCCGAACATTTAAGAAAAAATCAAATCTATAAACCTGCTGATATGCTTTTTTCTAATATTGAATTTAGTAAATTTCAATCAGAAATAATGAGCGAATTCTGGAAAAATCATCCGGAATATTCAGAACTTTTAGGTAATAAAATCAAGCTCTCACAAGAAAAAATTAATGATGCAATCTCAAGAGGTACGTTTGAAGAATTAAAAAAAGAAATTATGAGAAACAAAAATCAACGTATAAAAGAGATGGAAAATTACAAAAAATCTCAAGAAATAAAAACTTCTCAAACCAAATATCCACAATATGTTGAAGAGTTCAAAGATGCATACTTTAATGGAATACTAAAACCTCGTCTTAAACAGTTACCAAGAACATATTTAAATGATTTTATTGACGTAATCACAAATGATATTCCGGAAAAATGTATAAAATCCTGGACGAAAAACTTAAAAGGAGAAGAACTAACTGCGGAAGATAAAATCAATTTAAAACTACTGGCAGATACGGAACCGAAATCCGGAGCAATTATAAATCGAGCAATTGAGGCAGCAATTGCATCTACTTTATACAATTGTACCAAAGATCCAGAAGTATACTTAATGTCACATTCTGATGTCAAAACAGCACTTTATAAACTCGATAAAGGCGACAATCCTATTGAATTAGGTTCTCTAAAATTACAAAGGGATTTTATACTACCTGTAATAAAAAAACACATCGATTCTAACAATATCGAAAGACTTTATAAAACTTATAAAACTCCCCTTCTTGATATTGAAATTGAAGGAATCATAAATAAATACTTTTCAATGCTTAATGATAACACTACTGAAAAATCACTAAATTATAATCATTTTAATGACTGGAACAGTTTTCAATACAATGAATTGATGGATTATCTAAAAGAATATGGACAATCATTACTAATTCTTTTTTCGAATAAATCAATGTTTCCAACCCCTATAAAACAAGCTTTTTATCAAAAAATAAAAAATAATGCTCCGAGTTCATTGAAAGAAACTTTTAAATATTGTGTATTTGAAAAACATAACGCTTTTGAATTAGAAGAAAAATTAAAAAGCTCCGCTTTTGCATATGCATCAAAATATCCATTCTTACCAACATTTTATTCATCTTGCTACCAAGACGAATTAATGAAAGCATTTCGCAAAACTTCAGAAAAAGGAGATTATAACTCTTTAGACTATTTTAATGAATACTGCACAACCAAAAGAAAAAATCCAAAAGAACACGGAAAAATTGTTATTATACCAAAATCAACAATGAATACCGAAAATAAATTAAAAATGTTAATTATAGAACAAGCCCTGGCCGATGTATTATATGAATCTACGAGAAATAAAGAAGTTTATGCAATGGAATTTGAAGATTTGTGTGATAATTTAGAATTATTTAACCTTGTAAAACACTTCCCAAGTGAAGAACGAAATTATTTTGCAGCATCTTTACAAAAAAATATTTCACTTACTGCATACAAAAAACTTAACTTAGGAAAAATAAATAAACTGGCAGAAGAATATAAAACAGAAATTCAAAGTTGGGCAGAAGAATATAATAAAAATAAAAATCCGCTAACACTGGAAGATTTAGTTTATATTTTAAATCCTGATGAAACTAAAGCCGAATTAGATGAAAAAGTTATTGAAAGAATAAAAAAATACAATTTAAATCTTAAGTAGAATAAAGTAATAATATTCTATGCTATAATAAAAGTATTAGAACACTTTGCAAGGAGAAGAATAATGTCTTTAAGAAACGAACGAGTAAGAAAAGAATTAATGCGTGATATATCAGATATCATAAGAAAAGAAATCAGAGGTCTTGAAGGTGTTGTATCCGTAGTTGACGTAGAAGTCTCTCATGATAATTCTTTTGCTAAAGTAATTTATAGTATTTTAGGTTCAGATGAACAAATTGAAAAAGATAAAGCTATTATCGAAAAAAATACCGGCAAAGTTCGTTATGAAGTTGGAAAAAGAATAAGACTTCGTGTAACTCCTGAAATAAAATTCGTATATTCTGACGGATTAGAAAAAGGTTCAAAAGTTTTAGACTTAATTGATAAAATTTCCAGAGGCGAAATCAAATAAATGTTCGGTTTTTTAAATATTTATAAACCCAAAGGAATGACATCTCATGATGTTGTTTCTGTTTTGCGTAAAATTACTAAAATCAAACAAATAGGTCATACCGGGACTTTAGACCCTTTTGCAGAAGGAGTTTTGCCAATTTGTATTGGAAAAGCTACAAGATTAATTGAATATTTAGCCGATGAAAAAGCTTACATTGGAACCATTCAATTTGGAATGGCAACAACTACTTTTGATATTGAGGGAGAAATAACTAAAACTTCTTCAAAAGAGATTTCAAAAAACGATATCGAAAAAGCTTTATTAAATTTTCAAGGCGAAATTGAACAACTGCCGCCTATTTATTCTGCAATAAAAGTTGATGGGAAAAAACTTTATGAATATGCAAGAAAAGGTGAAGAAGTTGAAATAAAACCTCGTAAAGTTTTTATAAACGAAATTAAACTTTTAAATTTTGATAAAAATTTGAATCAAGCAGAAATTTATATTGATTGTTCAAAAGGAACTTATATCCGCTCAATTGCAAATGATTTAGGTGAAAATTTGGAAGTTTTTGGTCATTTAATTAAACTTGTAAGAGTGAAAGCAGGTAATTTTAATGTAGAAAATTCTATTAAATTAGAAGAATTAAAATCTCAAAAAGATGTAAGTGATAATTTAATTTATCCGTTAGAAAAACTAAATTATCCCAAAATAGAATTAACCCAAAAAGAATTTGAAAAAATATCTCACGGAATGAAAATAGAATATAATATTCATAATGGAATAATAATTTTAACCTACGAAAATCAGCTTATAGCAATGGCAGAAGTTAATCAAAACATCATAAAACCTTTAAAAGTCTTTATTTAAGCTATCCCTATTGCCCAATTGAGCTAAATATGATATAATAAGCCTGTGTTTATTTGGAAAAAGGAGAATACGAATGATTGAACAGTATTCAGATTGTGATTTTGAGGCTCTTTTAGAGAAATATGACTACAAATTTAAGCGTGGTGATATTGTAAAAGGAGTTATCTGTGCATTTGATTCTGATGGAGCAATAGTAGATATTGGCTCAAAAAGTGCGGCATTTTTGCCAAATTACGAAGTTTCTTCTGATAGGAAAGCTAAAGCTGAAAATGTTTTAGAACCTAATACAGAATATGAATTTTTAATCACACAAGATTGTGATGAAAACGGAAAGTTTACACTTTCTTACAAAAAAGTTCATTTAGCTCATACTTGGGCAGAATTAGAAAAAGTAAAAGAAGCTGATGAAACAATTTCTGTTACAGTAACTCAGCAAGTACGTGGCGGATTAATTGTTGATGTTTCAGGAGTTCAAGGCTTCATCCCTCAAGGACAGCTTTGTGCAAGAGAAACTATCAGTAACCCTGGAGATAAAATCGACGTTAAAATTTTAACTTTAGATAAAGCTCAAAATAATTTGATTTTATCTAATAAAAAAGTTTATGAAACTAATATGGCTGAAACTCGTAAAAATGTATTTGAACAAGTAGAAGTTGGTCAAATTGTTAAGGGTGAGGTCGTTAGAATTACAGATTTCGGTGCTTTTGTAAATGTTGGAGGCGTAGATTGCTTACTTCCACTTTCTCAAATTTCTTGGAAATGGGTTGAGCACCCTACTGATTTATTGAAAGTTGGTGAAGAAATTAACGTTGAAATTATTGATGTTGATTACAATAAACAACGTATTAGTTTAAGCTTAAAAAATACAGAGCCTGATCCGTGGATAAAAGCAGAAGAAGAATTAAAAGAAGGTGATATAAAAGAAGGTATTATTACAAGAATAAAACCTTTTGGAGCTTTTGTTGAAGTTCTTGGCGGAGTTGAAGCTCTACTTCCTCAAACAGCGTTAGCTGAATATCAAAATCAAAATAATTGTATTCTAAATGCTGGAGATAAAATTAATACTAAAATTATTAAATTTAACCCAAAAGATAAAAGAATATCTTTAGGACTTCCTACTGATAGTATTGAATCTTCTGTAGAATAGATAATATTTAAAAATATAAAATGAAAAAGGATAGTTTTAATAAACTATCCTTTTTTATTTCGAGTTACATTTCTTTACAAAAAAGCAATTTTTTTATTAGTTTCGTTTTAATAGAGTTAAGTAAGTGTAGAAAAATTAAAAAAGAAAGCAGGTAGTTTATGGATCCAATTAAAGGAACAGGTGTTAATAATATTGCAATGAAAGCTATACCGGAACAAAATACTCAAGTAGCGGAACAATATCCTACAACGGAGCAAAATTATGCAGATTATTCATCAATGCCTATGGTATATGATCCGACTATAGCAGAGAAAAAAGCATCTGCCAAAAGTGGTGCAGGACTAAAAGCTATTGGGGCTTTGGCAATAGCAGGTTTAGCTTTGTGGGGTGGTCACAAATGGGGTGCAAAAAGTGCAAAAGATGCAATAGCTGCTGTTGATGGATATAAAGCAACTGCAAAAGCTGCTGAAGCTGCTAAAAAAGCTTTGGAAAATGAAAATAAGGCGTTAAAAGATGCTAGTGCAGAAGCTATAAAAATTGCTGAAAATGAAAAGTCTGGTTTCTTTGGTTCTCCGATTGGTAATGTAAAAAAAGTTTGTGCAAAAATTACAGAAGCATTGAAAAAAGGTACAACAGAAGCTGCTGAAAAAATTAGTGATGATGTAAAAAAAGTCGTAGATGATATGCAAAAAGTTGTAAAAGATAAGGACTTTGCGGATAAATTCAATAAAGCTGTAGATGATCTTGCAAAAGAAGGCGACGATAAAGCTAAATTGAAAAAAACAATATTGGAAGAAATGAAAAAAGGTACAGAAGATAAGGATGCAATTTCTGCAATCGATAAAATGCTAGAAGAAATCACTAAATAGTTGAAAAAGATTTAATATTAATGCTCGGATTTTATCCGAGCATTTTTTTTATTTAGTGCTTGGAGAAATTCCCCAATGCAACTTATTTCTTAATACTGTATAAAAACTATCATTATTTAAAAACGCAAGTTTAGCTTTATACGGAGCAATTTTTATTGTAATTTCGTTTACTTCTTTACTGATACCACCATCAGGAGAAGCTGAAAGTTGTTTGTCGGAAGTTTTTACAGTTATTTCTTCACCAGTAGGAACGACAAGCGGACGAGCATTAAGTGTATGCGGACAAATCGGAACGATTACTAATGCTTCAAGAGTCGGATAAATAACCGGACCTCCTGCGGATAATCCGTAAGCAGTTGAGCCTGTTGGAGTCGAAATAATTAGCCCATCTGCAATATAATCGCATACAAATTTGTGATTAATTTCCAGATAAAATTTTGAAGTTCTACTTGGTGAGCAACCTTTTATCACAAAATCATTTAATGCAGAATCATTTTCTGAAATTAACATCAATCTTTCTTCTACAGAATAATTTTTAGCTATTATTGAATCAATAACAGTTTCAATTTCACTAATCCCAGCTTGTGATAAAAATCCAAGACGACCTAAATTTATACCTAAAATCGGGATACCAAATTTTGCAAAAAATCTTGCCGCTTTTAATATCGTTCCATCTCCTCCGATTACAAGTACAAAATCTCCATAATTTTCCATTTTGTCAATATCAAACGATTTAAATTCGACATTTTTGCTAATTAAAGCTTTTTCAAGACTTTCTAATACTTCCTGATAACCTTCGATTTCTCGATTAAATACTACATTTATTTCCATACGTGGATTATACCATATAAAATGGTTTTGTGGTATAATTCCTCTAGTAAAAACACTGGCAAGAGGGCAAAATTATGATAGAAATGAAAGTAATGGGTATTGCATTAGACGTAAGAACAAATTCTCCTATTGTTGTATTACACGATTTAGAGAATAGAAAAGCGCTTCCTATTTGGATAGGCTCAGCTGAAGCCAGTGCGATTATTAGATGTATTGAAGGGCTTGTTGTTACTCGTCCAATGACACACGATTTAGTTACAAATATTATAGAAAAAACCGGATATAAACTTGAAAAAATTGAAATCAATGATGTAGAAAAAGATACCTATTATGCAACGCTATTTTTGGTAAAAGATGGTGAAACTCTTGAAATTGATGCTCGCCCATCTGATGCGATAGCTGTTGCAATGAGAGCTGAAGCTCCAATTTATGTCACTGCAAATGTGCTCATGAACGGTTCTGTTTCTACTGACACCGCAAAAGATGAAGAAGAAGCTCAAGAATTTAAAGATTTTATCCAAAATATTAAGCCTTCAGATTTTGAAAAATTAATGAAAGGTAAACACGAAGAATCTGATCAATAAGGGGCAAATAAATAGAGGGTAAATCAAGAAGGTAAATTTTACACTCTAAAGTTAAGAGTAAAGCGAGGGGAATATGAATATTAATAAGAATTATGAAAATTTAGAACAAAGTTATTTATTCTCAACTATTGCTAAAAAAGTTAATGAATATGTAAAAAATAATCCTGCTAAAAAAGTTATAAGATTAGGTATTGGAGATGTTACATTGCCTTTATGCAAGGCTGTAGTTGACGCTTTACATAAAGCTGTAGATGAAATGGGTATACAAGCTACTTTTAGAGGATATGGACCTGAACAAGGTTATGACTTTTTGAGAGAAGCTGTACAAAAATATTATAAAAATAGAAATGTAGATTTAGATTTGGATGAGATTTTTATTTCTGATGGTGCTAAAAGTGATTTAGGGAATATTTTAGACCTATTTGATAAAGATAATACAGTACTAGTTCCTGATCCGGTTTATCCTGTTTACGTTGATACAAATGTTATGGCAGGAAGAAAAGTTGTTTTTGCTAATGCAAATGGCGAAAATGAATTCTTGCCGATGCCTGATAAAAATATAAAAGCTGATATAATTTATATTTGTTCTCCTAATAACCCAACAGGAGCTGTTTATAACAAGGAACAATTAAAAGCTTGGGTTAATTATGCAAATGAGAATAATGCAATAATTTTATTTGATTCAGCTTATGAATGTTTTATATCAGATGAAAATTTACCTAGAAGTATTTACGAAATAGAAGGGGCAAAAAACTGTGCAATAGAATTTTGTTCATTATCTAAAACCGCAGGATTTACAGGTACAAGATGCGGATATACCATTGTTCCTAAGAATTTAGATAAACTAAATAAAATGTGGCTACGTCGTCAGACTACAAAATTTAATGGTGTGCCTTATATAATTCAGCGTGGTGCTGAGGCTGTATTTAGTGAAGTTGGGCAAAAAGAAATTAAAGAAAACATAAATTATTACAAAGAAAATGCAAAATTAATTTCTGAAACCTTAAAAGAATGTAACATTTGGCATGTTGGGGGGAAACACTCACCTTATATTTGGCTAAAATGTCCTAATAATATGAAATCTTGGGAATTCTTCGACTACTTATTAGAAAATGCTCAAGTAGTAGGTACTCCTGGAGCAGGTTTTGGACAAAACGGAGAAGGATATTTTAGATTAACATCTTTTGGTTCAAAAGAAAATACAAAAGAAGCAATGGAAAGATTCAAAAAATTATTTAAATAAATATAGACAACTAAAACAAAACGGGTTCGCAAATGCGAACCCGTTTTGTTAACCATACATACAATCTTTTTTTATCAAATCATCAACAAAATCATCTTGTTCTTTTTCTGTAAAATTATCTTTTATATAATCATCTGTGCCTTTTGCTAATAAAACCCCAACACCCAAAGCACCTAATATTATACTAAGAAAACTTCCTGTAGAAACTCCAGTAGATGTTTCAACAATATTTCTTACAACTTGCCCACTCATAGGAGAACCTTTAAAATTTGTTTTTTGACTTTTATTTACTGCAGTTGGCATAGTTGTCGCAATTGGATTAATACGCATACACACTCCTTTCTCTTTTAATTGATAATAACACCGTATTTATTATATATCAAAAAACTTTTATTCAAAGAAAGTTTTTAAATATTGTCCCGTATATGAATTTTTATTATCAATAATTTCTCTAGGAGTACCGCAAGCAACGATTTCTCCACCTGCATTTCCGCCTTCAGGTCCTAAATCGATGATATAATCAGCAACTTTTATCAAGTCCAAGTTATGCTCAATAATCAAAATAGTATTTCCATTATCAGCAAGTTTTTGGATAATTTTTATTAATTTATCCAAATCATGCCAATGAAGCCCTACTGACGGTTCATCTAAAAGATAAAGAGTCTTTCCTGTCGCACGTTTATTCAATTCAGCAGCAAGCTTAATTCTTTGAGCTTCACCACCAGAAAGAGTTGTAGCACTTTGTCCCAATTTTATATAGTCAAGACCGACATCATTTAAAGTTTTGAGCTTATTCGCAATTTGAGGAATATTTTCAAAAAACTCATACGCTTCTTTAACACTCATTTCTAAAACATCAGAAATTGTTTTTCCTTT
>CALUUP010000041.1 GCA_944323985.1 Candidatus Gastranaerophilales bacterium
ATATCATACATTAGCATAACTAAGTCACTATATTCTTTACCTTTATTAAGCCCTTCAAAAATTTCGGCTACATTTTCCCAAATTTTTTCAGGAGCATAAACTCCTGACTCTGAATACATTTTATCAGCCATTTTTTTAGCGTTTACTACATAAGTTTTTCTATCTTTTCCAAATATACTAAATAATTTTAAATAATCACCCTCATTATTTATACTAGGAAATAAATTTTTTATTTTTATTTTTACCTCAGGAGAAACATTAACATAATATACATTATGAAAAATTGCTGGAGTGAATTCATTACCTGATTCCCTAATAATCATATCTATTCCATCATCTGCAATACCTATATCAGATAGTCCTAGTACATCAAGTTGTTTATTTATAAATTCTCTATCTGATAAACCTTTAGAATGCCAATAACTTGTTCTAAAACTATCTTGATGGATATGTCCCATTTCGTGAATAAATTTCCCATAATTACCACTAAAGCTCGAATTAATTATTACATGGCATTTATTATCAGTACTTTTACTTATTGTACCCCAGTAACCTGCTAAAGTTTTGCAACTATAAGCTTTTCTTTCATCTATGTTCAGAGTCCTGAATATTTGTTTTGATTCATCGACATTATGCCAATCACAAAGAATTATTGAATTTGGCTTAGGAATAGCAACACCATTTTTTTCTAATAAAACTAAATCTTTTTTTATATTATTTAAATCTGCAAGATGCTTTTCACTTCCATCTTTAAATATAGTTTTTATACCTATTCTTTCAAAATATTCTTTAGCTTCCTCAAGATTTTTAAAATCCACAATCTCAGGAATACCAGTATTTGGCTTTTGCATTGTACTTTTTGGAGATTTTCCTACTATCTTTTGCCAAAGAGATTTTATATGCTTCCCTTTACCTACAATTAATTCTGCACCAAGTCCAGTTAATGTTAGAATACCTATGCCAATACCAAGCTTAGAATTAGTTGATAGCCCTTCTTTTTGTACTACTGAAGTTTCTTTATTCGCTTTAAAACTAACATTATTAGAATGATTTGGCATAGCACTACTTATTTTTAGCTGCAATTGTTGCCTTTCATTATCAGCTTTAACTATCATACTATTATAAGCAATGCTTCTATTTTGGTATATTTTTTGTTGATTAATGTAATCAGACACAATTAAACCTCATAATACTAACTATTATATAAAAGTAGTTTTGTATTCAAAAATTGCCACAATAAAAAAATCTCTCAATCTATAAACGTATTGACCTCTTTAAAAATTATTGATAACATTTATAAAATAACTTTTTTAAATCGACTTTATTTAAACAAGAAAGGAGTTTATTATGAAATCAATCACTACTTTTGACTTACAGTATGCACACAGATTTTATGGATTTAAAGGGGAAGCACAATATTTACATGGTCACACTGGTGTTTTGACAATTGAAGTAGAAGATAGTATTAATATGGGTGTTAATATGGTTTTTCCTTGTAATGAAATCCAAAAAACTGCGTGGGAAGTTCTAAAAAACTTTGATCATGCAACTATTCTTAGAGAAGATGACCCCCTATTACCAGCTATTTTAGAAGTCTATGAGAAGCAAGGAATTAAAGATGGGGCACCTCAAAATACTATGAAAGGAGAAGCTTTTAAAACTAATTTAGCTACCGCTTACCCAGATTGCAGACTTGTCGTAACTAAAGAAACTCTTACAGTAGAAGGAATGATAAAAATTGTTTATGAACTTTTAAAAGACAAACTTAATATTTCAAAAATCACTTTTACAAGCGGAGTAAACATAGCTAGCGAAGAGTATGTTGTAAATAAAACACAGGAACGTTGTCCTCTTTGTGGAATTTCTTTAAATACTGAAGGCGTATGTCCAAAATGTGGATATAGAAAAAATTAATTTTCTAACATTTTATTTTACCAAAAGTCTATTTAATAAAAAGACTTTTGGTATTTTTTATTTTTGAATTAAATACTAAAATAAGTAATAACCAGAAGATAAAAAACTTTATATAATAAATCTTTATTAATATCTTAAAGGAATTTTTGAACGATTTATTGTTTTATTTTCATATCCAAAATTTGCAAGCAATCTGCAAGTACTTGTATAAAAAATATTCTCATCCAAAGTAGGACCTATATTTATTGAGCTTACAGTCCTTTTCAAAAATTTATACTCAATATAAGGAATAAATAGACCATTTTTTTCAAATATTTTTGTCTGCTTATATGAGCTTGGACTAAAATTATTAATAAAAATTATTCTATATTCTTTTTCATCTTTAAAATGGGGGTTTTTAAAAAATAGACTTATTATACTCAAGATATCTACAAGCTCAAATATTGTATCTTGTTTTTTTTCTAATTTTTTAGCAGAATTTTTACCTACTAGAGTTTTTTCATACTGCCTATTCCATTTTTCAAATATCAGCTTCAAAATTGTCTTTTGAACGTCGCTGTTATAAATTATATTTCCATATACTGCATTAAAGCCTTGACGTTCCATATCAGCTATCAAATCTTTTTTGCAAAATCCAATATTATAGCCTGTATATTTTTGCCCCTTAGAATAATTATTCCAAAGTGTTAAATTATCATTATCAGTAGAAAAAGAAATTGTATAATATTCATACTTATTTAAAAAACTATCATTTCCATCTACAATATTCTTATATTTTTTATAAAAATACGTCTTAATATTAGAAAAAAGCTCAGTATTAAGATTAGGCATTTCTTCAATAAGATTTACAATAAGCTTATAAGAATAAGTCACTTCTTCCTTATCATTCAAATATAGTGCATTTGAAAATCTAATAGTTCCAGATTCTAATATATTCAAAAGCTTTTCAGGCTTCGTATAATGATAAAGATTACTATTTGAGCCGTCATCAAGAATCTTTTTTACCTTTGGAATTTTTTTCAATAGACCATCATAATCTATCATTTTTCATCTCCAAATAACAACACTATTACTTATATTATAGCATATATTATACCAATACATTATATTCTTTATACTTTTAAATAGATTTATAAACTAATTCTAAATTATTAATATCTACAAATCTCTTATACTCATAAGGTATATTTACATTCAACTCGCTTTTATTTTCATAACTTTCTAAAGAGTTTGAATAAATAAAGCTATCATCGAGTTTTATTTTATAATTTCCAGGTGAAATCATTATTTTTATTAGTTTTATTATTATTCTCTTCTAATTTGTGTTGCTATAGCAAACAAAGCCTAAATACTTTTACAATTAACATACAAGATGTTCCTCAAAATATTCCTAAAAAAGATAATGGTCTAAGTGATGGAGTTATAACCGCTATTGCATTAGGATCTACTTTTGGAGGATTGGGAATTCTTTCTGGAATAGGCTATTATTTTTATAAAAATTCAAAAGGTTTACAGACAGGACTTGCATGTGGGCAAAAATGTCCTTATCAAACTATTGATTGCAAAACATTTTCTGAGCTATTAGGAAATAAGAAAAAATATACCTATCTTATGAAAGCAGCAGAAAAAAGTATTATATCTCCTAACTATAATTATTTAGTAATTCCTGATACAGAAATTAAAAATAAAACGTTTAATACAATATTTTTTGAATTACCAAAGACAAATATATCAAATACAAACTTTAGAATCATACAAGCATCTAAACCTTATAAAATAGAAAAAAATCTTCCTGATCTAGATTCAAATATTTTTTCTAATCAAAAAGATAAAAATGTAAAAAAAATTCCAACATATACTAAAGAACTAAACTCTAATGATGGTTATTTAATAAAAAGTGGTCTATTAAAAATTTAAATGATAATATCGTAACCATAACTACAGAAAATCATTCAAATAAAGCTGAACAGACATATGCAATAATTATTGAACTTTGGAATAATAACGAATAAATAAGCGTTTCTAACTCCAATAGTATTTGCAGAAAAAAAAAAGACATGATAATATCTACTTAAAAGAGGTCTTTTTTAGATGTTCAACAACGAATACTACTATTGGAAGGAATTTTTTTCTCAAAAAGAAAACCAGAAAAAAATCACATATCTCAAAAAAAAGTATAAAGACAAAAAAATCATTTTATATTCAAATGGTATTTATTTTGATGCTTTAGTTGATTCGTATAGATTAAAAAAAATCCTTAATATAGTAGGAATTTCTGATATCAGATATGAAGATAACAAACAAGATATCTATAAGGGTTATCGCTGTATTCGACCTAGTGATTTAAAAAATATAAAATTCGATTTAATTCTAGTAACATCTCCTAACCCTGAATCAATAAAAAAATACCTTAAAGAAAACTTAAACATAAAGTCAAAAATAGAAGCCTTTGATATAAAAGATTTTAATATATTTGAAAATTCTTTTCTTAAATTTGAACTTGCTTATAACTACCTAATAGAATCAAAAAATCTTTTTAAAACCGCAAAATATGCCCTATACTGTTCAAATAGAGAATTAAATACAAAAACTAACTATTTAAGGGTTCTAAAAAAATTAAAACAAAAAGAAAAACTTAGAGTATTATTTATCTGCGAAGAGAACTCAAAATGGGGCTATCAATCTTTATATGAAGAATTAAAAAAAGATAACAGATTTGAAATTTTACCAGTAGTAATTTATCCTATAATCACCAAAAGCAGAATTGAATTCAATCAAGGTGAAAATATAAGCTTTTTTGAAAAATTAGGTATAAAAGCTGTTGACGGATATGACTACAAAAATAGCCAATGTCTTGATATAAAGACATTTGAACCTGATTTAGTATTCTATCAACAACCTTGGTATATTCAGGGGAATAATCACCCTTATAAAGTCTCAGAATATGCTCTTACAATGATGATACCATATGGATTTACAACACTTAATGAAAACTCTTGGGGAAGTGATTCTGTTAAAAGAGTGTATTCTTCGCTATGGAAATTTTTCTCAGAATCAAAGTATCATAATAAATTCTATGAAAAAGCTGCAAATATGAAAGGAAAAGATATTTTAGTAGCAACAGGGACTCCTAAATTAGACAGCTATTTTTTAGAAACAAATCCTAAAATAGAAAAATTATGGAAAGGGGAAAATGCAAAATATAGGATAATTTGGGCACCTCACCATTCTATTAACAATGAAGGGCTTCGCATGTCAACATTCCAAGATAATTATGAGTACTTTCTTAATTTTGCAAAAAGATACTCGCAATTTTCATTTATCCTAAAGCCCCATCCTGCTCTTAGAAATATGTGTATAAAATCCTGTTTAATGAATGAAAAAGAATACGATAATTACATAAAAGAATGGCAAAGCTTAGAAAATGCAAATGTCTATACCGGCGGAAATTATTTTGATATTTTTAAAAGCTCTGATATATTGATAACAGACTGTTCATCTTTTTTAGCAGAATATTTTCCAAGTGGAAAACCTATAATTTTTTTAGATAGAAAAGACAGAGCTCCTTTTGATAAATTCGGAAACAAATTAAAAAAAGGATTTTATAGGGTAGAAAATTATAGAGAAATAGAGCCTTTAATTAAGACTGTACTATTAGAAAAAAAAGATACGCTTAAAGTATTGAGAGCAAAAATCATTGCTAAAAATTTTGGCGAGCAAAAAGTAATGGCTGCTAGTAAAATAATACAAATAATAAACAAAGAACTATTTTAGACAAAATCCTTATATGAGTCCCACTCATAAGTTGCGCATCTATGCCAATTAACCCCTCTTTTGATAATTTTTGCAGGAGTTCCTGCAATTATAGAATTTTCATCATTAAAAGCTTTCGTAACTATCGAGTTCGCACCTACAATACAATTATCAGGAATATTCGCCCCCTTAAAAATTTTAGCACCGGCTGCTATCCAGACATGATTGCCGATTATAACATCTTTAGGAGGGTTTAGAACTTCTTTTGTATTTATATCATAAATTGTATGAGCATCACTTGTTCTAATTTCTACATTATAACTAAACATAGCTTGATTACCAATTTTTATATTTGAATTTTTTGTATTCCTTAGACTCATAATAACATTATATAATGCAGAGTTTTTACCAATAATAATCTGACCATCTTCTCCAAATGCCAATCTTAATCCTTTTGTAACTCTTACATTTTCATTGATTACTAACTCATTATTACTACCATAAAAAGTTGTAACTAAAGAATTAAACCAATATGGTTCATGTATTATTACGGTATTATAACAACCTTTAAACTCTATCTGTAAATTTTTAATTTTCGGATTATAGATTCGCTGACCATTACGTTTTACTAATATTATTTTATTAGTTTTATTTGTATTTGCAAGAATCTTTCGGCGCAAAGAGAAATAAAACTCCTTGTTTATCCAAAAAATAAAAATAACAAATTTTCTTATTAACAATAAAATTTTAAATTTCACTTTTATCCTCTATCTTATCTATCAAATCCCAACTTTTTGCAAATTCAGCTGGTGTGAAAATATAATCTTTAGAAGCATTCATCCCAAAACCACCAAAATTATCACAATACTTGCATAACTCAATTGTTTTCCGTCCTTGTTTATATAACTTTTCTCTTATTTTCATATAAGTATCAGAATTCCATACTTCCAGTAATGTTTTTTCATTTAAATCACCTAAAGTATACTTACCCATTGCATCATTACAGCACAATGATAATTTTCCATCAGGACGAACGATTACTTGTTGAAAAGGTAATTTACAAGAAGATTTAAGTTTATATGTAAACATTCTATTTTTAGACTGTCCTCCTCTATTATTCCTAATAGCTTCTTGATTAATCATTGAGATTATTACTTTTTTCTTTAAATCCTTCTGTTCATAACATATTCTTACAATTTCTTTGATATTATCTGGTAATACTTTTTCTCCCTTATAATAAACATCTATACAAAAAGTATCACAGTATGGAATTAACTCTAAAAATTTATCATTATTTAATAATGTTCCATTTGTAAAAAAAGACATATGCGAATTTGGACAACACTCTTTAGCATATTTAACAAACTCACAAATTCTTTTATCTAAAAGAGGCTCATTATTAGAAAATATTTGCAATCTCCCGTCATAATTAATTTCCTTTAGCTGATTTATTATATTTCTAAACAAATTTTCATCCATAAGCTTGAACTTTCTTTTATCATCATGACGATTCACTGGACAAAAAGCACATTCTCCATTACATCTATTAATAGTCTCAATCTCTATAGTTGAAAACAAAGGAAACTTCTTGGCTTCCATATAGCTTTTCAGCTCACTTTTTATGATTGGCTTTCTTTCATAATCCTGAATAATCTTTTTGGGCAAAAGAACAAACAATTCATACAATTTAGAACTTTGTGGTAACTTCTCTATAATATTCTTTTTGAACTTATAAATCACATAAATTAAACGGTTCATAACATCTCCAATTCTTACATATTTTGTTTTATCAATTCTACAGTTCTTTTAGAAGCATTACCATCATCAAAGATTTTTCGTTCTGCTAAAAAACTCTCAACTTTTAAATTATATTCATTGATATCAAAATTTTCAATATTATTAGCCAACTCCAGATTATCTCTAGCAATTAAAAAAGGAGTCGACTCTAAACTAAAATAAAAACCTCGTTCAGTATTATATCTTTCAATATCTGTTGCATAAACAAAACAAGGTCTTTTTGTATACATATAATCAAACATACAACTAGAATAATCTGATATTAAAATATCAGCTGAAACTAATAATTCTTGAATGTCTGGATATATAGAAACATCTTTTTGATCAATGCTATTTATAAGCCGTTTTAATTTATACAATATTTTGGGATGAAACTTTGATAAAATCAGCCATTTTTCTCCAGTTTTTTTCTCTAAAATTTTTCTAATCATAGCATAATCTAATTGATACGGTTCAATCCTCAAATCATCTCTAAAAGATGGAGTATACAAAGCAATTTTTACCTCCTTTGGAATATCAAAAAATGAATATACCTTATTTTTTATCAACTCTCTATCCTTAAAAAATATATCATTTCTTGGATGACCAAATTCCTCAATCTTATTTTTATACCAAAGCCCTCTTCTATAAATTTCAGTTTCGAAATCACTATTAGAAATCATAATATCTGTCATTGCAGCATCTTTTAAAGCCATATTTTTCCAATAATCATCATCATTATATAAAGCAACATCAGCATCCAGTTTTTTTATACCTAAAGAGCCATGCCAAGTATTTATATAAAATTGTCCCCTCTTTTTTCTAAGTCCTTTTTTGACAAAATATATTTTTCGAGTATTATCTACCCAAAATTTCGCTGTAGCTAATTCTTTAAAAGAAGCCTTTTTATCATAATAATTAACTAATCTCACTTGCTTAGGAAAATTCTCTGGCATATTGAAATCTGGCTTTACAAGCCAAACAATATCAAACGGCAAATTTTGTGCAATAATTTCTTCGGTTATATATTTGGGATTACAACCATAACTAGAACCTTGATAATTACAAAAAACAATTTTATCCTTTTTTATACAAGAAAGTCCAAAAAAAAGCTCAAAATATATTCTATTAATCAAATAACGTTTTTTAAATATAAAACTTAATACCAAAAACTTTAAACTAAACATTTTGAAACCCTTTCTTCAAAATATTATCAATATAATTTTCAGTCATATTTTTCAAATCTGCTAAAACATCTTTATTAATTCTATAATTAATTGCAGACTCTAATTGTCTTTTTATATATTCAACATTACGAAAATTATCACTATCTATATAATTCCAATTAAATTTCATATACTTAGAAAAACTCTCTAACTTTTTATTCCATATAATGCCAACCGATGGGATATCTAATGATGTTGCAATTACATTTGCATGTAATCTAGATGCAATAATTGCTTTATATTGACTAACTGTATTTACAAGATCTATATCTGTCTCTGGCATCGGAGCTAAAAAAGATGAGTCTTTTTCCAAATGTTTTAAAATATCTTGCCCAAATTTATAATCAACCCTATTTCCGTTGGAAAACAGTTGCCACTTATATCCTGAATTTTCTAAGTGCAAAATTAAATTTGCATATATTTCTAAGATTTCATTAACAGTAATATCAAGCCCATTATCAAAAAATATTTTAGGACGAATAACACCTATCCCAATTATATCAGATTTCTTAGGTTCTACTCGATAGCATTCTTTTGTCCAAAGAGCAGGATCTAGTATTTTTTTACATTTCCTGAAATCTTTGATTATTGACTGTAAATATTCAATATCATCTCTTGTAGAAATTGCAAATACACATTTTATATTTAACAAATACTTATAAAAAAGATGCTCTAATAAAATCTTAGGCTTTTCAATACCAATAGCGTTAAAATATACTTTCTTATCATTTTTATCACAATATTTTAATATTGGAAAAATCCCCGTCCAAAAATTCAAATATGTACTTTGAAAAATACCTCCTCCTGAAAAACAAACTAAATCCGCATCTTTTATAAAAGAATAAGTATCGTTTAATATTTCAGGATTAGCTTTTAACAAATAAAGCCAATAAATTAAAAGAGCTAAAAAAGAAAAATTTTCTAATATGCAAATAAAATAAAGTTTTTTCATCCAACGATATTTATATAAACAGATATCTTTTAAAATACGTAGCTTTTTTTGAAAAATTTGCATTTTTTTATATAATTCATCTGGAGCTATAAAGCTTCCATCTTCTAGCACGACATCTTTTTGTTGTTTTTCCGCAGAACATCTAATTAAGTACTTAAATGTTTCAGAAATTAACTCATCTGCAGGAGAATCCTTATATCGAGCATAAAAAGATATAATTTTAAAAGGTTTCAACAAATTTTTCTTCATTTAAGACTCTTATTTTTTTATTTACACAACTCCTTTGGAATTGCATATAATACAGTCTCACCTACAGCATCTCTATAGTGACCTAATCGAAACTCATAATCAGTTAAAAATTCTTTTAAATAAATAGGAATCTCAAAAAATTGAGCATCTGAATGATATATAGAAATTGCAAGCTGAGGTCTATCTCTTAAAATAGTCTTTTCTGCACCTTTCAAGGCTTCTTGTTCTGCATTTTCTATATCCATTTTTATAAAATCTATTTTCTCAATTTTGTTTTGTTCAACAAATTCATCAATAGAAATTGCATCTATCGTAATAATTTTATATGGTCTATCAACATGTGGACGTTTTTCTACTACAGCAGAAGCAGCTTTAAAATCTAATTCCTCACGAAAAGTAAGCTGAGCAGTCTCTTTCCATAGACCTTTTTGAATAATTTCTATACGAGGATCTCTTTTAATCAAAGTATCAAATAATTCCTTTTTGAAAGAATCGTAACAAGGCTCAAAAGAGTAAACCTTCTGACAATTTTTTAACATTTGCAAAAATAGCAATGAATGAAGCCCATTACAAGCACCACCATCTATAGCAGTTTTAATAACATCCTTATTTAAAAATTCAAAATAATGTTCAAAAGGATATAAACTTATTCTATTTGGATATTTTTTATCATGGTACTCTTTAATTTTGGGGGTATACAATTTTCTGTCTGCTCTTAATTTAACTAAAAATTTATATAAATCTCTCTCTTGTTTAGTCTTAAATACTTTGGCAGATTTTTCTACATCCCAAGGTCTATTCTTTGGTGAATCAGGAACAATCAAATCCTTATTTATTAGTATTATATTTTTTACACCAAAAGCTTTTAAAATAAATTCCATATAAAATCTTGAAGAATAAGATGCTGCAATTGCAATATCAAATTCATCCAAATGAGAAGCTAAGTCTTTTGCTAGATATACTGGGACATCTTCAATAGTTCCCTCAGAATTTGAATCAATAAAAAAGCTAATTTTCACATCGGGACGATTCTCTTTCAATTGTCTATAAATTTCTTTTGCAGTATTATTTGAACCATAAATACACACTCTAGAATTTTTTGCAATCTTTTTTAATAAACTACTATATTTATTCTTTTTAAACATTAGCCCCTCTCTTTCAAAATTAATAGTCCTCTTACAAAATTGTAACATAAAAGACTAAATTTTCTTAATAAGCTCTTTTATCAATTTTACAGTTCTTAATGCAGCTTTACCATCATCTACAGAACCTTTGAGTTGTAAAAAAATTTCAAGATTTTTTTGATATTTTTTTTCATCATAATTAATAATATTAGAATATAATTCGAAATTACTCTTAGCTATAGCAAAAGGAGTATCTGACAAAGGATAATAAAACCCTCTTTCTTGATTATATTTTTCGATATCATTTGCATAAATAAAGGCTGGTTTTCGAGATAAAATGAAATCAAATATGCAACTCGAATAATCAGTTATTGCGACATCTGATATGGCAAGCAATTCTTGCACATCATCAAATTCAGAAACATCAAATACAAAATCTTTGTAACACAAATTCGGTTTTTGTTTTATATTACGATGCATTCTTACAAAAACTACCCAATCCCCCCCAAATTTTTTCTCTAAAGACTCTTTTAAAATTTTATAATCTAAATCATATATTTCAGAAGAATTTCCTTGTCTAAATGTTGGTACATAAATCACAACTTTACAACTACTATTTATATTAAGACTATTTAATATATTTTCTTTTAAATCATTATTATCGTAAAAGAAAATATCATTTCTTGGATGACCAAATCTTAAAATCTCACCATATCCCCAAAATGCAGATTTATAAACATTATCCTCAAATTCACTATTAGAAATCAAAAAATCTTGCATCTTTGCATTTTCTATAGCTAAATCTTTCCAAGATTTTTCATTTACTAGAGCTTTTACATCTGCTTCTATTTTTTTTATGCCTAGTGAGCCATGCCAAGTTTGAATAAAATATTGAGAACTTCTCTTTCTTAAAAATTTTCTCAAAAAATCTATCTTATGATAATTATCTATCCAAATTTTTGCAGTATTTAATTCATACATAGCCTTTAAAGAATTTATACCCACTTTTTTTATATATTCAGGCAAGATAAACTTACGCCCTCTTTCATTTACAAGCCACACAATTTCGATATAAGGTAATTCTTTATGTAACAATTCAGCTACATACTTAAGATTACAACCATACCCTAAACCTAAATAGTTTGAAAACACGATTTTCTTATTATTAATTGGCAGATACTTAAAAGGTAAATACTTAAAAAAAAGATTTCTCAAACTTTTGCAAAATAATAATAGTTTAAATTTAATCATTATTACTCTCTTTTAAAAAACTAATTAAACGTTCAAACATTTCTTTTATACCTATTTTTGCCTTCCATCCTAAAGCACACAACTTAGAGCTATCTAAACAAATTTTTATTGTTGGATTATATCCACGATCTCTATCATCGATTTGAAATTCTACACTTATATTATTCTCTTTTGCAACTAGCTCAGCCATATGTTTGATTGAAATACAAGTATCTGAATTTGAAACATTATAAGCATTTGAAGACTTACCTTTTATTAGTATTGTTAATATTGCACCTACTGCATCTGTTAAATAGCAATAATTTCTAATAGTATCACCTTTAGTATGTAAAATTATATTTTCTTTTTTTACCG
>CALUUP010000042.1 GCA_944323985.1 Candidatus Gastranaerophilales bacterium
GAAAGAGGATTTGTTCAAAATATCAAATCTGCTAAGAAAATGATTGAAAGATCAGATGCAAGAGTTTGGGATATTTTAGAAGAGATTATCGACGGTCATCCGGTTATGTTAAACCGTGCACCAACCCTTCACAGATTAGGTATTCAAGCTTTTGAACCTAAATTAGTAGAAGGTCGTGCTATCCAATTACACCCATTAGTATGTACAGCTTTCAATGCTGACTTTGATGGTGACCAAATGGCTGTTCACGTTCCGCTTTCAATTGAAGCTCAAACAGAAGCTAGAATGCTTATGTTAGCAACTAATAATATATTAGCTCCAGCGAATGGAAAACCTATTATCACTCCTTCTCAAGATATGGTTTTGGGTATGTATTACCTAACTATTATGAAGGATCCGGAACAAGATGTTCAAGGTTATTTCTATAGTTTCCAAGATGCTATCTCTGCTTTAGAAGCTAAAGTTATAACTCTTCATGATAAGATTGTTGTTCGTGATGAAAAAGGTAAGAGAATTGAAACTACTGTTGGTAGAATAATATTTAATGAAGCTGTTAGAAAAGCATTAGCTTAGAAATTAAAAGGAATAATTGAGGAAAATATAATATGGAAAATACTTATACGCACAAAACTCATACTCCTGATTTCATAAACAAACAAATGGATAAAAAGGGGTTAAATAAATTACTAGCTCAAATGTATTTAGAATACGGCGGTGCTAAAACAGCTGAATTAGCTAATACATTGAAGAATCTAGGATATAAATATGCAACCAAATCTGGTGTAACAATTTCAATTGCAGATTTATCAGTTCCAGAATCTAAAAAAGCTTTATTGAAAGAAGCTGAGGCTGAAATTGAAAAATCAACACACAGATATTTGAAAGGTGAAATTACTGAAGTTGAAAGATATACAAAGGTTATTGATACTTGGTCTGAAACTACTGCAAAATTAACAGAACAAGTTGTTGAAAATTTCGATAAATTAAATCCTGTATATATGATGGCATTCTCTGGAGCGAGAGGTAATTTATCTCAAGTTTCACAATTAGTTGGTATGAGAGGTTTGATGGCTGACGCACAAGGACAGATTATCGACTTACCGATCACATCAAACTTTAAAGAAGGCTTATCTGTAACTGAATACATCATTTCTTCATATGGTGCTCGTAAAGGTCTTGTAGATACTGCGTTAAAAACAGCTGACTCTGGTTATTTAACAAGACGTTTAGTTGACGTTGCTCAAGATGTTATTATTAGAGCAGAAGATTGTGGTGGTGATAAATATATTAATATGAAGTCTATTTGTGATGGCGATAATGTTATTGTTCCGTTAATAGACAGATTATTAGGTAGAACAGTTGCTCAAGATATTTTTGATGAAGATGGAGAAACCTTATTAGTAGCTAAAAATACAACTTTAGACAGAAAAGATATAAAGAAAATTTCTCATCTAAATTTACAAGAATTAAAGGTTAGATCAGGTTTAACTTGTTCTTTAGAATATGGTGTTTGCCAAAAATGTTATGGTTGGGCTTTAACTACTCAAAAATTAGTAGATGTAGGTGAAGCAATAGGTATTATAGCTGCTCAATCAATTGGTGAACCTGGTACTCAGTTGACAATGAGAACCTTCCACACTGGTGGTGCTGTTGGTGTAAAAGAAGCTACAAGAGAAATTCATGCGACAGAAGCTGGTGTTGTTGATTCTAAAATTAAAACTAGAGAATTAAGAACTCGTCACGGGGATGTTGTAAAAGTTTCTATTTGCGAAGCTGATATTGAAATTAAAGGTAAAAAATCTATTAAATATCATATTCCTGCAGGTGCTGTTGTATTCTTTGAAAATGGAATGGAAGTTGATAAAAACTTTAAGTTAGCTGAGTATAAGCCTAATTCCAATGATGCAAGTCGTTTGACGGAAAAAGCAACAAAAGATATTAATGCTGATATGTCAGGTGAAGTTTTGTTTGAAGACTTTATTGCAGATGAAAAGAAAGATAGACAAGGTAATATTTCTAGAACTGCCAATAAAAATGGTATAGTTTGGATTATCGGTGGCGACGTTTATAATTTACCTGGTGGATCAAAAGTTTTAGTTGCTGATGAACAAAAAGTTAAAGCTGGTGATAAACTTGCTGAGACAATTATGATTTCTGAACATGGTGGAGAAGTAAGGTACGCTGAAGATTTAGTTGTTGAAGAAATCAAATCAGGTAAAAATAAAATTAATAAAATTGTTCAAGGTAAAGAAATTACAATCGTTATTGCGTCTTTAAATCCTGCAAATGCGAAATTCGAACAAACTAAAAAAGAACAATTATGGACAGTTGATAAGACAGGTGAAAAATTCATTGTTAAAGCTCCTGTAGATACAACCGTTGAAAATGGTATGATAATTGCAGAGTTAATTGATGATGAATGTGCGGTTACATCTTCTGGAGAAATTAAGTATTTAGACATCGAAGTTGATGATAATCAAATAGTTACAAAACCGGGTAATATAGTATTTGTACCTGAAGAAGTGCATCAAATAAATAAAGATTCTTCCTTGAAAATGGTTGATAATGGTACTTTTGTTACTGCAGGTACTGAAGTAGTAAAAGATATCTATTGTCATATTGATGGTATTGTTGAATTTAAAGAATTTAATGATGTAATTCATGAAGTAACAATTAGACCTGGAGAAGTTCATACACTATCTAGTGTTTCTGAATTAAAAGTAGAAGAAGGAGCCGTCGTTGAAGAAGGTACTGTTATTGCTAAAGGTATCAAAGCAAAAGAAACTTCTATTGTTACAATAATGGAAATGGATTTCGATGATTTAGATATTGATGATCTTGATGAAGATATTGATACATCATCTTTAGATGAAGATTCAATTGAAGATAAACCTATTCAAATATTAGTTCGTCCAGTTCAACCTATGTTTATTGAACAAAAAGATGTTTCTATTAAATTTGAAACAACTGATGAATTAATAAATATTGTTCCTGTTACTCAGTTACAGTATAAAGACGGTGCAAGGGTAAGAAATTTAGACGGTGCAACTTTAACAAGAACTAGTTTAGTTCTTCAAATGCAAGGTTATTTGTCTCATTTAAAAGGTTTAGTAGAACTTGATGCAAGTGGAGAGTTAAAGATCGTTGTATTAGAAACTTTGATAGTTCGTCGTGAATTAGAAGGTAATTCTAAAATGAATAGTTCTTTGCAAACTGAACTATTAGTTGAAAATGGTCAAGTTATTGATCCTAAGACTTCAATTGCAAAAACTGAAGTATTAGCTATTAATGACGGAGTTGCTTCAATTAAGAGTGATGTGACTGAATCAAGAAGATTATTATTAAATTGTAGTAATTTTGAAACTGTTATTAATACAAAATCTAAACCTTCTGTTAAAAAAGGTGATTTTATTAAAGTTGATTCTGAATTATCTACATCTGGTGAAGTTGCAACTGTTTCAGGTAAGATAGTAGATGTAACTGATAAATCAGTTACAATCAGAAATGGTCGACCTTATTTGATTAGTCCAGGTACAATGCTACAAGTAGAAGCAGGTGCGTTGGTATTACGTGGTGATATGCTTGCTACATTAGTATTTGAAAGAGAAAAAACTGGTGATATCGTTCAAGGTCTTCCAAGGGTTGAAGAATTACTTGAGGCAAGAAAACCAAAAGATTGTGCTATTTTAGCTGAATATGATGGTGTTGCGGAAATCGAAATTGAAGATGATGTTCCAAGATTATTCTTAGCAGCTGAAGGTGGTAGCAGAACAGAAATTAAATTTGCAATTGATGCAAGTATAGTTGTTCAAAATAAACAAAAAATTAAAAAAGGACAACCTTTAACTAGTGGACCATTAAATCCTCATGATGTTATTAGGTTATGCGGACCAGAAGAAGCACAACAATATTTAGTTGACGAAGTTCAAAGAGTTTATCGTTCTCAAGGTGTTGAAATTGCTGATAAACATATTGAAATTATTGTTCGTCAAATGACTAAAAAGGTTAGAGTTGTTGATTCTGGTGACACTAATCTATTACCTGGAGAATTAGTTGAAGTTCAAACTTTCGAAAATGAAAATAAAGCTGTAAGAGAACATGATGGACAAGAAGCAACTTGTGAATATATGTTGTTAGGTATTACAAAAGCTTCTTTGAATACTGAAAGCTTTATATCAGCTGCATCTTTCCAAGAAACAACAAGAATTCTTACAGAAGCTGCAGTTGAAGGAAAGAAAGACTTATTAAGAGGTTTGAAAGAAAACGTTATTATTGGTCGTCTAATTCCTGCTGGTACTGGTTTCCATCATTTATCTTTTGCCAGTGAAGAACGTGATAAAGAAGCTCAAAAAAGAGCTGCTCAAAGAAACCAAGCTAGAAAACCTTCAGCTATTTTAGAAGAAATTGAAGGTATGTTTGGAACTCCGGATTTGTTAATTGGAGATGATAATAAATAATAATATATTTATTTATAATAAAAGACGATGATGTATAATCATCGTCTTTTTTATGTTAAAATTTATAAAGAGGTGATATTTTGACAATAAAAATAGCAATTACAGGTAAAAGCGGAAGCGGTAAAACAACAATTACAAAAGCTTTTTATAATATTATTCTAGAAATGTTTCCCACTAAATCTATTCTCTTATTTGATAATGATTTAAGTAGTGAATTAGCACATTCATTTGATTTAGATATTAGAAATACTATATATGGTATAAGAAGTGGTAAGCACGAATATAAAACAGGTATTCCTCAAGGGATGACAAAACAAGAATATATTGAATGGGCTCTTGAAGATATTTTAGTACAATTAAATGATAATACTGATATTATTGTTTCTTGGTTATCTGGCTCAAAGGATTGTAGATGTCCAATTACTGAACAAATTAACAATTCTTGTCAAAAATTAATTGAAAGGTACGATTTTGTCATTTTTGATTGTGAATTTGACTTAAAATATTTAAACCAATTAGTAGATGTTGATATTGACTTAGCTGTAATACTTGCTAATCCAACAATTGATTCTTTAAAATTAGCAAAAAGAATTAATGAGTATTCTATGAAATATGCTGTTGGCGGGCAATTAGGTATAATTATTAATAAAGTTAATAATCAAGATTTAAATTTTATAAATCAAGAATTATCAGATTCTGATTTAGATATTTTAGGAACAATACCTTATGATAATAATTTAACTTTAGGAAATGTTGATCGAAAATCTTTAATCGTAGAAGATGCTGTAAAACAATTCTATTATCGCTTAAATTTGCCTCAGGAGAATAAGTAATGATTTTAGATGGGAAAAATGTTGCTTCAAAAATTTTAACTCAAGTTAAGGATAGGGTTGATAGTTTAAATATTAAACCTCATTTAGTTGTTATTTTAGTTGGTGATAATTCTGCAAGTAAAATTTATGTAAATAATAAAAAACTTGCAGCAGAAAAAATTGGAATAAAATCTTCTATTATAGAATTTCCTGAAACAATATCTGAAGAAACCCTTCTTAAAAAAATTAATGAATTAAATAATAATCCGGAAGTAACGGGTATATTAGTACAGTTACCTTTACCTAATCATATAGATAAAAATAAAGTAGTAATGACTATTTCTCCTAAAAAGGATGTTGATGGTTTTACTCCTGAAAATGTAGGAAGACTTGCTATTGGATTAAAACCTTATTATTATCCTGCGACTCCTCAAGGGATTTTGATGTTACTTGATGAATATAAAATTCCTGTTGAAGGTGCTAATGCTGTTATTATTGGTAGATCTAATATTGTTGGTAAGCCTATGGCTCAAATGTTTATTAATAGAAATGCAACTGTTACTATATGTCATTCTTATACTAAAAATTTAGAAGATAAAATAAAAACCGCTGATATTGTTGTATCTGCGGTTGGTAAAAAGATTGTAAGATGTAAGATGGTTAATAATAATTCCGTTATCATTGACGTTGGTATTTTTAAAGATGTCAATGGAAAACTCACAGGTGATGTAGACTTTAATTTAGTTGAGCCTACTGTTAAATATATTTCACCTGTACCCGGAGGGGTTGGACCTATGACTATTGCTTCATTAATGTATAATGCTTCAATTATATATTCATAAATCCTTATTTTAATTATGATTGTAATAATCCTGTGTCTTGAGCTGCTGTAGAAGTTGCAGTCTTTTCTGATTCTTGTTGAGCTCTTAATTCTTCTAACATTGTATCGTACATCGTTTTCATTGTATCATATTCGATATCTAAATCAGCTAGTTCTAATGATAATTCTTCACTATATTGTTTAACTTTAGCATGTGCATAGGCATCTGCTATCATTTCATTTTGGTTGCCTGTACTTACTGTAACTCCTCCACAATTTAAATCTTTTGTATTATCTATTGCGCTATCAAATTGACTTTGCCATTTATCTTCATATTTAACTTGTTTCTGAAGTTTTTCACTATTTGCTTCATACTTTGCATTCCAAAAAATGGATTGTTGAGTATAATAGTTAATATCTGCATTTGTGTTTAATAAATTTCCTAATAAAGCTGCTGTATTTGCCATTTTCTTACACCTTTTTTAAATCTTACATATATATAAAGTCTATAAAAAATATGCAATTTCAGCTTTAAAATTTATTGTTACAAAACTTAATATATGTTTTATAAATGTTTTTCAATATTAGTAATTATTGAAGATTTTGGCATAAGACCTACCATTCTTTCAACAATAGAACCATTTTTGAATACTAGTAACGTTGGTAGACCACTAACTTGGTATTTTTGTGCTGCTTCGATATTTTCATCAGTATTAATCTTGGTAAATTTTACTTTTTCTGACAATTCTGTTTCAACTTCTTCTAATATAGGTGCTAATTTTCTACAAGGTCCGCACCAATCTGCGTAAAAATCCACTATAGTTAGTTTATTGCTATTTAGAACTTCTTCATTAAAATTTTTTGTATCAATATGTTTTACCATAAATTTCTCCCTTATTAATTTTTGTAATTCTATGTTACCATATATTGTTTATTTATGCTATTATTCTGTTAGAGGAGTCTAAAAACGATAAAGGACATATATAATGCCGAGAAAAAAAGAAATAGAAATAGTATTAGATACTGAAACGACAGGTTTGGATTATACAAGAGAGAGAATTATTGAATTTGCTGCGGTTAGATTAGAAAATGGAAAAATTAAAGATGAGTTTCAAACTTTAATTAATCCTCATCAGCATATTAGAAAATCTAGCATTGCAATTCATGGAATAACTCAAGATATGGTTGAAGATGCTCCTTCTGAAGAGGAGGTTTTGCCTAAAATTTTAGAGTTTATTGGTGATTATCCTATTGTTGCTCATAATGTAATTTTTGATTATTCTTTTTTAAACGAGGCAAAACTGAGAGTTATGGGGGAAAAATTAGAAAATCCTCGTATTGATTCTCAGGCAATGTTTAAAGAAATAGCTCCCGATCTTGAATCTCACGGATTAGAAGCTTTAACTCATCGTTTTAATGTTGAATTAAATAATCATCATAGAGCTATGGCTGATACTATGGGGTTAGCTCTTGCCTATCCTAAGTTGAAAAAATTGTATTTACAAAGACTTGATTGGCAAAAGAAACAATTAGATAATGTTGATTATTTGTTTGATAGATATTTAAGAATTCAGCAGAGTATTGCTACAATGCAAGCAGAATTGCAAGATTTAAAATCTGTTTTTAAATTACATTTTGAATTAGGTGGAGAGCCTTTAGTTGCTGAAACAGGTGAGATGATGATTTATCAATCGAAGCAGTCTTTTGGTTATGATTTAGCTGATATAAAGAATGTTTTAGAAGATATTGGAGCTTTGGAAAAAGCTGTAAAAGTTAATAATGGTTTTGTTGATAGACTTTGTAACGGTTTGAGTTTATCTGAAGAATACAAGCAAATTATTAAAGACGCTCGTCAGGAACTTTCTGAAACTCGTAATATTCAAGTTATAAAGCCATGCAAACAGTAGATCTATATGATATTCCTCAAGATTTGATTGTTAAGGTTGAAAAGTTGTCAAACCTTGGATTTGGTATTGCAAAATTTAACGGGTATGTCATTTTTATTGAAAATGCTTGTCCTGGAGATGAATTAAAAATTAAAATTATTAAAAAAAATAAAAATTTTGCAAATGCAGAAATAGTTGAAATAATCACTCCCTCTAAGTATCGTACAAAACCATTATGTCCTATGCAAAAGGTTTGTGGTTCTTGTCAAATACAATTTATTGATTATCAATATCAATTAAATTTAAAAAAAGATATTGTAGCTGATACTATGAAAAATATTTATGGGTACGATATAGAGGTAAGAGATGTTGTCCCTAGCCCTAAAGAATGGGGTTACAGACATAAAATACAATATCCAATTAGTGAAGCTAAAAATTCTAAAAGAATTATTGCAGGTTACTATAAGCCTGCAACACATGAGCTTGTTAATATTAAGTATTGTCCAATTCAACCTGAGTATTGTGATAAGATTATTGATTTTATAAGAATAAAAGTTCAAGAAATTGGATTATCTGGTTATAATGAGAAAAAACATAGCGGAGTTTTAAGACATGTTGTTATAAGAACTTCTGAATATTCTCTTAAAAGTCTTGTTGTATTAGTTATAAATGATAGTTTTGCTAATGAAAAAATTATGAGTTTAGCTAAAAAGATTTATTCAGAATTAGAAAATATTTCAGGTGTTTGTGTAAATTATAATTCTAAGAAAACTAATTTAATTTTGGGTGAAAAAACGGAATTAATCGTTGGGGAGAGTTTTGTAGAAGAAAAACTTTGTGATAAAGTTTTTAAAATTGGTGCAAAGACTTTCTTTCAAGTAAATCCATCCAGTGCAAATAATATTTTTAATTATGTAAAAAATTATATTAAAACTAAATTTGATAAACCTACTATTCTTGATGCATATGCTGGAATTGCAACATTTGGAATTTGTTTAAGTGATGTTGCTAATAAAATAACTTCTGTTGAACAAGTAAGAGAATCTATTGATTATGCAAAAAGAATTATTGAGGAAAATGGTATAAAAAATATAGACTTATATTGTGAAGATGCTGCAAGGTTTTTTGAAAAAGAATTAAATAATAATTCTCCTAAATATGATATAGCAGTAATTGATCCTCCAAGAAAAGGCTGTTCTCGAGAATCTATTGATTATTTGCTTAAGCTAACTAAAAAAATGATTATCTATGTATCTTGTAATCCTGCGACATTAGCAAGGGATTTAAAAATTTTTAAAGAGAATGGTTGTAAGATTGATTTTGTTCAACCTTTTGATATGTTTCCGCATACTTATCATATTGAAAATGTTGTTTTTATTTCTTTATAAAAAAATGCTAAATATTTTTTAAAGAATATTTTATAAATAGTTGCATATTATATATATACGAGTTATACTAAAAATATAGAACAATTGTTTTAAGGATATGTGTTATTAATGAATGGAATATTCATTAAGGTACAGTTTTGTATATTTTTAACCATCTTGCAAATAGGAAGTGAGGTGTTAATTTGTCGTTAACAATTAATACCAATCTTTCAAGTTTAATTGCCCAATCATCTTTAAAAAACTCTACGTCTTCATTAAATCATGCTATAGAGCGGATGAGTACGGGGTTTAAAATAAACCATGCAAAAGATAATGCTGCGGGGTATTCAATAAAAACCAATTTATCAACAAAAATAAATGCCTATAGTGTGGCAGAAGATAATGCTAGTTTAGGTTT
>CALUUP010000043.1 GCA_944323985.1 Candidatus Gastranaerophilales bacterium
AGTCATATTTATTCCGCAATCTTTTGCACACAATGAATATTGATATTCTTTTTCACCAATATTTTTAGGATCAGAGGATGATGGAAATTTAATAATCCAATCCTCGTTGTTAATAGATGTCAAAATCTTTGGCCTTGCACCACCAGATGAGCCACCTAGTTTAAAAAGTTCATCCAAATTTTCTGAATTTTGTGATTCTAATATTTTCGAACACTCTTGAGCAAGAATATCATAATCCGTAATGTTATTTTCTGATTCAAATCTATGTTCAGGCTTATAAGTTAAAGCCCCCATCCCACTTTCTTGTACAACAGCAAGTCTATTGAGGTTATCAATTTGAGCAGGATTAATTTTATTTTTCAAAAATAACCTGTCAACGAGTAATCGTCCCCAACCATCTGGCAAACTATCGTTGAAAACTCCAAATAAACCGCCAAAAGGATCGTATTTTGGGATAAAAACTTTTTTGATGAGCGGTAAACTAAAAGGCGAAATACTAAACCCATTATTCAACCAATCTGAATCATATTCAAAAGCAACAACTTTATCTGGGGTTTTAGCCAGAGTGCCAACTAAAATATCATTATAAAAAACTTTTAAATATTTATAGTTATCCATTTATAACCTCATCAATTGAGTTATAGCTTTTTTGTGTGAATAAATTTTCCAAATCTTGCTCTAAATTAAGAGCTATTAGGATTTTTATAAAAGAATTCAAAGAAATTTCATGCTTAGATTCAAATCTTTTTATAGAACCAAGGCTAACACCTGATTTAGACGCAAGTTGAACCTGAGAAATTTTAAGCTTTTTTCTATGTTGCTTAATTTTCTCAACCAATTCTTTTGCTATTTCATTAGGAGTTTTAGGATTAAATAAAAAGTTGTTCATAGATAATATATTATACTATTATTGCTAAAAAATCAATAATTAGATAATATATTATCTGTTTTATACCCATATTCTTTAAGGCTAAAATGCAACTATAAATAGACTCAGATTGTATGATTTAAAACAGCAAAAGGTGGGGTTAACTTTTGTATAATTTTAACAATAGGCAAAATTCTTAATACTAAAATAATATTACATTCCGTTATCTATTTTCGTGGTATATTTTCCTTGATATGCCACAAAAAAAGATAAAAGAAATTAAAAGAAAACTTAAACATTTGGCAAAGGATCTTGCTAAAGATATTTTAGATTATAAAAAACTTGTTCTTGAAAAAGATGACATTTTTCAATTTGCTCTTTATAAGAATATGAATAATTTATTTCAAGATACAGAACAATGTATTTTTAAAGAAACCAAACTTCATTTTTATAAAGAATTTTATAGAAAATATTATGATAAATATATTAATAATCCTTTAGTTCCGCAAGTAATCTTAGAAGGTGCTGATATCATGCAATATTTATGGAAGGATGGAGACAATAACCCAATTCCAGTCGAAAAAGCTTATGTACTGTCATTGCAGGAAATGAAAAATTTATTAAGGGAATTTTTTCAGCTTATTTTTAACACAATATTTTATCACTCATATAAATATAATATATTAATAGAAAATTATACAATGAGTGAAGAGCTATTTAAATTTGATTATTGTAATGAGGAAGAATATAAAGATATATTAAAAAAAATACAAAGAAATTTTAATTTTAAACTTACTAAACAAAAAGTTTTAAATAAAGAGCTCCTTTTTTACAAAAGAGCCATAAATAAAATAATTGAAAATTTGTTTTATTTTGAAGAAAAAACTGTTAACAGAACACAAACTCATCAATATTTTTTAAGAGGAATAAAGTTAAATAAATTTAAATATAAAATAGATAACAATATAACTATTAGAAAACTATTATTAAATGAAAAAGAACGAAATAGCACTATGTTTAGTTATGCTGATGAAAATTGTATTCTTGAATATAGATTTAAAATTAAGGATTTAGATAAGGTATATGGTAAACCGCAATTATTACCTATTGCAATAAATTTAGCACTAAAAAATTGTGCAATCATTACTAAGGTATACAGTTTCCTAAATGCCTCTGCTGATGGAATTTCAGAAATCGAAAATAATAATGTCCAATATGATGGCGGAATCCCTGTTTGTCTCAATGAAGTACTAATAGAAAATTTTCCCAAGGTTATAAAGTTAGTACAATATTATATTGGTAATATAGAAAATAAAGAAATTCTGTTTTTAAAAATTGCAATTGATTTTTACATACAAGCAATTAATAAAATCCATCCGACACATCAAATTACTTATTGTTGTTTGGCACTAGAAGCTCTTTTTAATACAAATTCAGAAAAAATAACCAGACAGTTAAGAGACAGATGTTCTGAATTACTATCATTAACATTAGGATTAAATAAAAAACAAATATCTAAAAATATTAATAAAGCTTATGAAACTCGTTGTTCATACGTACATGGACAAAACCCTACTTGTAACAAGGATGATAATTTAGCAAGTAATATTTTTGATTATACTAGATTTTCTATCCTGATATTTCTAAATTTAATCTCAAATAAAATGTTTCTAAAAAAATTCAAAACTAGGACCCCAAATCTCAATTTTAAAAATTATATTAATGAATACTATCTGAATAATATTAATCTAATGTATAATTTAAAAAATGAGTTACAAACATACATAAACAAATCTGCCTGGATAAATAATTTAAAAATAGAAAAATCCTATTGTAGGCTAAGAGATTTAGAACTTAATTCATAGCTATTAATATTCAGAGAATATATTGTCTAAAACTACAACCTATTATTTCCATCAAAGAATATAACAAAATGAAGTTGTGTTGTATTTTGGGGTAAATGTATAGAGGTAGGATAAAATAGATTTTTGCAGGAGGTAGTTTTTGAATGCTATTTAAACGATATTTAAACGCTGTTTAAAAGGTGTTTAAATTTTGTGTCATTAGACTTTACTTTTTATAGAAAAGAAGCAATCATTGTGAGTGATTAAGCGAGTTTAAAAATGAATGTAGTACAACCTATAAAAAAGCTAGAAGATATTCATAAGATTAAAAAATATTTGGCAAAAAAGCCAAGAGATGCACTGCTTTTTAGTTTTGGGATAAATACAGGACTTAGAATATCAGATATATTATCGCTTGATATTGGGGATGTAAAAGGTAGAGATTATATTGAAATTAGAGAGAAAAAGACGAATAAGTATAAGAAATTTCCGCTTAATAGGTTTTTGAAGGAGGAGATTAATTTATTTGTAGAAGGATTGCCTGGGGTACAACCGCTTTTTTATACTCAAAAACATTGCAGGTTGGATAGAGCACAGGCGTATAGAATTTTGAATAAGGCAGCACAAGCAGTTGGGGTGAAGGAGAGAATCGGAACTCATACACTAAGGAAGACATTCGGGTATCATCATTATAAAAAATATAATGATATAGTACTTCTACAAAAAATCTTCAACCACTCCTCACCATCAGTAACACTTCGCTACATCGGCATCGAACAAGACACAATCGACGAAAGCTATATGAATTTTTATTTATAGAATATGCTTGTAATAAAATATAAGTATGAAAACACAAGAAGAAATTGTATTTAAATCAAATGGTTGGCAAGCTGTCAATAGGATTGGAATTTTGAATGAAAATTATCATACGCTTATTCTAAATTACAATGAGCTAAAAAGTGAAATTATAAATATTCAAAAATCTACAGATCCGTTTTTGTCATTATTTAACAATAAAAACCTTAATCGTTATCTTTTTAATTTTCTAGCCTCAACTACTGCTTTAATCGATTCTTGCAGGAATACAATGAAGTTTTATAAAGAAACAGATTTGTATAAAATATATGAAGATAATGTAAAAAAGTTATTTGCGAGAAACAAAGAAGCAATATTCATAAAAGATTTAAGAAATTATATGATGCATTTTAAAATAATTTTTCCTTGTCTTTCAAGTAATAATCAGGTCAGTTTCGAGGTATATGAGTTAAATCAATATAATAAATGGACATCTTTATCAAAAGAATTTATTCAAGAACAAGAAAAATTTGTTACTATAATACCTTTGATAGAAAATTATTTTAAACGATTAGAACCTTTTTATATGGAGATTTATTCAAAAATAATAGAATTTCATCAAGAAGACTTTAAGGAAACAATCAAACTCGCTTCTGAAATTGGCATGTCTTTGCCAAATATTTATTTAAAATTGGCAGATAAAGCCTAATTACAAATAATTAATTAATGATTGTGATATAAATCGCTTTACAATTCATCATAATAAGAATTTTCATGCTAATATGGATATACAAGTGAGGGTTAGTTATGGAATTAAAAGAAGGTGAATTGCAAAAATCTACTTTTGAAGATAATATTCAAAAAGGAATTAATGCAAATATTATTGAACTTAATGATGATAAAACAAGAATTACATATAAAGTTCCAAATATTAAATCATATCGTTTAACTGATCCTGAAGAAATTGTTAGAGCATCCTACTTTGTTCAATTAGTTCTTGATTATAAATACCCTGTTGAAAAGATTGCATTTGAAGTTACAGTGCCACGTAGAACACCAAATGATTGGGCTGATATAGTTATATATGAAGACGAAGATATGAAAAAGCCTTATATAGTAGTGGAATGCAAAAGAGATGGTGTAACAGAGGCAGAATTTGAACAAGCTATCGAACAAGTTTTTGGAAATGCAAATAGTATAAAATCAAAACTCGCTATTGTAGTTGCTGGTAATAGAAAACGTGCTTTTGATGTTGCTAACTATCCATCTATGGAACGCATTAATAACATAATTGCAGATATTCCAGAACGTTATGGCAAAATACCTGAATATAAATATGTTAAAGGAGAAAATGATTTAATAACAATATCACGAGAAGAGCTAATCAAAAAATTAGAAACTTGCCATGACACAGTTTGGCAAGGTGGTAAACTTGCTCCAACAACAGCGTTTGATGAAGTATCAAAACTTTTATTTTGTAAATTAAAAGATGAAAAAGATAATGTTAAAAAGGGTTCTATATATAAATTTCAAATAGGAACACACGAAACGCATCAAGAAGTTTATAAAAGAATTGATGCGATATATCAAAAGGCAAAATTACAAGATGCAGAGGTTTTCAAAGGTAATTTGAATTTAGAAGCTGATATTGTATATAAAATAGTAGAACATATCCAAGGTATTTGTTTTACAAAAACTGATCTTGATACAAAAGGAGTTGCTTTTGAAAAATTTATGGAAGACTTTTTTAAGGGGAAAATGGGACAATTTTTTACTCCTCGAAACGTAGTTCAATTTGTTGTCAAAATGATGGATATAAAAACGGATAATTTTGTATTAGATCCATGTTGTGGTTCCGGAGGCTTTTTATTAAATGCTCTTGATACAATTAGAAAAGATTCTGAAGAAAATATTGAAGACCCAGTTGAGGCTCATACTGCTTGGCATAATTTTGCAGCAAATAACCTGTATGGGATTGAAATAAATGATCAAATAGCTAGAGTATGCAAAATGAATATGATTATACATGATGATGGGCATACTAATGTTATTTCAAGAAGTTCATTGGATGATTTTAATGAAATAAAGACTCAACATAAAGGGTTTAAAAAAGATCATTTTGATGTGATTATTACTAACCCACCATTTGGAGCAACAATTAAAAAGAATGGAAAAGAAGATAAATATTTAGAACAATATGAATTAGGAAAAGGTAAATCCAGTCAAAAAACTGAAATTTTATTTATTGAAAGGTGCATAAATTTCTTAAAACCAAAAACTGGGAAAATGGGAATAGTCTTACCGGATGGTATTTTGACAAATAGTTCATTACAATATGTTCGAGATTTTATTATGGAAAATTGTCAGATCTTAGCAATAATCTCTCTTCCTCAATTTGCTTTTTCTCATTACGGTGCAGGAGTAAAATCTTCGCTATTATTTCTAAGAAGAAAAGGCAATGATGAAATATTAGAAGATTATCCTATTTTTATGGCAATTGCCGAAAAAATAGGATACGATCAGACTGGAAAGGAAATTAAAGAGAACGATTTATTTCAGATTATTTTATCAAACTATAAAACTTTTAAAAAGTTACAATATGACTATGTTGATAGTGGAATTACTCAAGATGAAAATAAAAAATGTTTTAAAATATCGTCCAGTGAGCTTAAAAAGAAAAGAATTGATCCGCTAGGATATCAGACAAAAACTAGAGAAATAATTAACAAATTAACTCATTCTAAATATAAAACAGTAAAATTAAGAGAACTTGTAATAGAATCATTTGCAGGTGAATGGGGAGAAGACATTACAAAGCAAGATTTAGATAACTATACAAGATTAAAAGTTTTAAGAAATAAAAATTTTGATAATAATTATAACATTGATTTTGCAGATGTAGCCGAGAGATTGGTACCAAATGCGAAATTACCTAGAATTTTATTAAAAAAAGGAGATATTTTAATAGAAAAATCAGGTGGAAGTCCTAAACAGCCCGTCGGAAGAGTTGCTTTGATAGATACAGACCTTAGTGATTACACCTTTAGTAATTTCCTGCAATGTTTAAGAATAGATCAAGAAAAATGTCTTCCAAAATATCTGTTTATAATATTAAAACTTATATATAAATTTGGATATATGAAGTACATACAGACGCAGACAACAGGGATTATTAATCTCATAATGGACGATTTTTTGGATATTTTGATTCCATTACCCGAAAGTTTGAGCACTCAAGAAGAAATTTCTAGAAATTATTTTAAAGAATTGCAAGAGACTCTAGACTTAAAAAAACTTATTGAAGAAAAATTGGAAAAAAATTTCGACCGTGTTTGCTCGCTTATATTAGGAGAATCATAGTGGCTATAATACTAAATGGAATCATTTCAGATACATTAGGAGGTTATATTTGTTTAAGAGGTTTTGCAAAAATTTCTGACCTAATACAAATTTCAGAATCTAAGACTTATCAAAGAGAAGTAATAGGTGAGCATATAGAAAACATAAAAAAATTTTATGAAAAAGGTAAATATCTGTTTTTCCCAGAAATCATTTTAGGCTGTAATTTGTCAAATTATTCATTATGTGAGAATTTAAGAAATAATGAACCTTTTGTAGATTCTGGAATCAAATATAAATATTTAAAAACGGACTCCAAGGGATATCTTACTATTGATGAAGATGCTATTAAATTACACAGAATTGATGGCAATCACAGATTGAATGCTTACGAAAAAGGAATGACTGCTCTTGAAGAAGTTCCTTTTTGTATACTTTTTTTGGCTGAAGAACAAGCAGTAAAAGATGCAAAAGTTATTTTTAATAATATAAATTACAAAAATAGATCATTACGTGAAGAAAATAATTTAAAAAATATTTTTGATGAATCTTCGAAATATCCTTACACCGATGATGAAATAAAAAATAATTATGGTGAAAATTATAAAAAAACAAAATATCTTATTAAAGAGCTAGAAAAAAACAATAAAATATCAGATATAAAGAAAATTGTAAATGAATTTTATAGAGAAATTAGTTTTAAACTAATTAATACATTTCTATCTTTAGGAATTAACGAAGTATACCTCAATACAGAATCTTTATATAAAGCTATAGTTGATGTCTTAGATGCACAAAAAGAAAAAATTGATCTTGGCTTATTTATAGCATATGTTTATTATAAATTATTTGATAATTTAAATCCATCTAACCAAAAGTATAAGTTATTTACCAACTGGGTTCGAAAAAATAATATCATTAAAATTAAAGATATATGTTCAGAAGATGTTATAAATATTTTTAATAATATTTTAGATAGAAAAAAAAGACAGATCTTTGTATCTATGCCATTTGGAACAAAGAAATGTGATAATATGTTTAACATTATACAAAAAGTTGTTGAAAAAATATCCCAAGATTATAATATTGATACTCCTTTGGTTTTAAGAATAGATGAATTACAAGGAAGCAGTACATACAAAATAATTGAAAAAATTGAAAATGCTATTGAAGATACGGGATATTTAATAGCAATACTAAATTATCAAAGCCCCAATGTGTATCATGAAATAGGTTATGCTATGGGATATTTTAAAGGGAAAGGTTTAGAAAGTAATGTTTTACTGGTTCTAGAGGAACCGGATAATAAAGATGATTGGGATAAAGATGAATATAAAGTTGCTTTTAATTTACAAGGCTATAAGCAATTACGTTATAAAATACATAAAGAATTTGAAGAAAAGCTTGAAGAGAATTTATTATTGCATTATGGTTTAAAATAATGTATATATAGAATTTATGTATATTCAAATAAAAATGCTTAATATACTGATAAGTTAATAGATTAAATATAAAAAATATTGAGCATATTTGTGATAGCTTTGAATAAGATGTTTATTTATGTATAAAATTGAACTAATAAAATTTTTCAATCATAAGTTTACACCAAGCACATTTTTCTCTATTTTGTCTTTTGGTTTTCTCATCTGCATTAAAATTTTCTATTTGTTCAAGAACATCAAAAGCCTGTTTGCACAATTCTTTATCTGGTCTTCTATCATTTATGCCATTTGTAGCTTTAATCATTGATTTAAACACTGATAATGCATTTCGATATATTTCTAAATTACAATCAAAATGATTTTCAATAAAACAAATAATATAATTTAGAGTTTCTAAAAATATTTCTTTAGTTACAGTCTGGTTGCCGTATTTTATTGGGAATTTGATAGGCATGTGCATCTCCTTTTGTTAATTATAGCATATTTATAACGAAAAAATTAAAAATTCGTTTATAAAATTTAAGTTTAAAATAACTTTTGCTATAATTGTCGTATATTAAATTATCAATTATATATTAAAAAGTA
>CALUUP010000044.1 GCA_944323985.1 Candidatus Gastranaerophilales bacterium
TATCTATGTTAGATGTAAATTTTTATGCTTTAAAATGGATACAAACTAATAATAAAGTATGGGAATTAGAAAATATTATATCTTCATATGACTATATTTTAAAAGAATTAAAACGTTGTTGTATTAATACTATTGGATATCCTGAAGAAGATAATTTATAATCTTTATTCCCTCTCCTTTGAGGAGAGGGTTAGGGTGAGGTGAATAAATAAAATATTAAAAGAGGTGAGAAAATTTTAGTTTTCCCACCTCTTTTAGTTTGTTATTAGACTAATAGTCTACAAATTCTAATTACTTGTCATCTAGTGCAGCAACACCTGGTAATACTTTACCTTCGATGAATTCTAAAGAAGCACCGCCACCAGTTGATACGTGAGTGAAATCTTCTGCTTTGCAGAATTTCTTAGCTGCAGAAACTGAATCACCACCGCCGATTACTGATGTTGCACCGTTTTTAGTAGCTTCTACAATAGCTTCTAAAACTGCTTTAGTACCTTCAGCGAATTTAGGGTTTTCAAAAGCACCTACAGGACCGTTCATAAGAATAGTTTTTGAGTTTTTAAGAACTTCAGCAAAAGCTTTTCTTGAATCAGGACCAGCATCAACGCCTTCAAAACCATCCGGAATTTCGTTAATTGCAACAAATTTATTAGTACCGTTTCCAGAGAAATCATCAGTTGCTAATACATCAGTTGCCATAACTAATTTAACGCCTTTTTCAGCAGCTTTCTTTTCAATAGCTTTTGCAACTTCTAATTGATCATCTTCACAAATAGAGTTACCAATTTTACCGCCATTAGCTTTTACGAAAGTATAAGCCATACCACCGCCGATAATTAGGTTATCAACTTTATCGATAAGATTTTCTAAAACACCGATTTTAGAAGAAACTTTAGCACCACCTACAACTGCTGTGAATGGTCTTTCAGGATTATCAAGAGCTTGTGATAAGCATCTGATTTCTTTTTCCATTAATAAACCTGATACAGCAGGTTTAAGAATTTTTGCTAATTTAGCAGTAGAAGTATGATTTCTATGAGCGGCTCCGAAAGCATCGTTTACATAAAAATCACCTAATTTTGCTAATTCTTCTGCAAAAGTCATATCGTCATCTTTTGCTTCTTCTGCTTTGTAATAACGAATATTTTCTAATAAAGCTATTTGTCCATCTTGTAATTTTTCAACATATGGAGCTGCTTCTTCTACTGAAGGAATAAATACAATTTCTTCTCCGAAAACTTTTGCCATATATTTTGCTACAGGTTCAAGAGTAAATTCAGGATTCTTTTCTCCTTTTGGTCTGCCCAAGTGAGCCATTAATATAATTTTTGCTCCTCTTTCTCTTAAATAGTTTACTGTAGGAACAATCGCTTGAATACGAGTGTCATCTGTTACATTTTTGTTTTCATCTAAAGGCACGTTAATATCAACTCTGATTAGAGCTTTTTTACCCTTGATGTCGCCTAAATCTTTAATTGATTTTTTCATCATCATTTCCTTTCTTTATTTGATGCTCTCTTAGTTGGCATGTAAATTATAGTAAAAACAAAATTTCTATTCAATAGAATTTTAACTCTTATTCAATAAGTAAAAGATTTTGGGTAAATTAAGCGATAACTTAAATTTAATTAAAAAAACTTAATAAAAACGAGATTTTTTTTGTTATTTAATATACAATATTATAATGAATTAAGGACGGACTTATGGTGGAATCATTTGAACTTACAAACTACAATTTTTATTCAAGCAGGCTTGATATGGAGCTTATTACTAATATTGTAGATACGCTAAAAGAAATTCTTGAAGAAGATAAAAAACAAGAACAACCTTTATTTTTAAAAGTCGCAGATGATTTCATTATGAATATTGCACGCAAAGTTGTTCAAGAAAAGAAAAAGACTTTCTTAATTGGTATAACAGGCGAAAGCGCTTCCGGTAAAACTGTTTTTGTAGATAATACAATCGAAGCAGTAGTTAGAAACAAAAAAGAAGGTATTTATACAGTAATTCGTCAAGATGATTATTACAAAGACACTTCTAAAGAATTGCAAGAAGCCGGAAGTTATGATGCTTTATTCAAAACAGGATTCAGTTTTGATACGCCTGATGTTATTGACTTAAAATTAATGAGAAATCATTTAGAAAGCTTAAAAAAAGGTGAAACAATTACTTCTCCTAAATATGATTTTGTAACTTGTGTTTCTTCTCCAGACGGGGACGTTAAAAAACCTGCAAAAGTCATATTAACGGAAGGTTTGTACGTTCTTAATGAAGAAGTTCGAGATATTATGGACATAAAAGTTTATGTATTTACTCCGATTGATGTTATAAAAGAACGCTGGTATAAACGTGCTGTTTCTCGTGGTAAAACCGGAGAAGCTGCTGATTTACAGTTCAAAAATGTTAATGAAACTGCACAGCAATATATTCGTCCAACATATCAAATTGCTGACTGTATAATTAACGGCATGGTTGATAAAGAATATATTAAAATTATTACAGAGAGAATTAAAACTCGTTTAGCTGAGGTTTGTTGTTAATGAAAATTGATAATATTAACAACTTAAATTTTAAAGAAAAAATTCTAAATAATAAAAATAAAAAACTAGTTAGTAATATTAGAAAACATTTTGAGGATATCGAACAGAATGGAGTTATTATTAACAATTGCACTTGTAAGATTCCCAAAGAAAATATTTCACTAACTACTTTAGATAAAGCTTACCGAATTGGTTACAGTGCTTGGGGTGATAATTTAATAATAAAAAAACTACCACTTGATTCAAACTCTAAAGTTCGTTATTTTAAAATTTCTCCACAAAATAATTTAGAATATGCTTCAAATGAATTTTCAGATTACGAAGATGTAAAAAAAGGAAGTTTGCTTGCTAAAGTTATAAATAAATATTTATCAGAAATTTTACCTAAATTTTTATAATTATTCTTTATGATAATATTAATATAAATATGGAGGTTATTATGTTTGAATTAAAAGCTCAAATGTATTTTTCAGCAGCGCACCATTTACTTAATTATGATGGAGAATGCGAAAATCAACACGGTCATAATTGGCTTGTAGAAGCTTATGTAAAAGGCGAAAGCTTAGATAAGAGTAATATTTTAGTTGATTATAAAGTTCTTAAAAAAGAGATGAAGGCGGTTTTAGATTTATTAGATCATAAGGATTTGAATGAATTACCTTATTTTAAAAACGAAAGTCCTTCTAGTGAAATGATTGCAATGTTTATTTTTAACAAATTAAAAGAAAGAATTGTACAAATTTCTAAAGTATCGGTATGGGAAACTGCAACATCTTGTGCAAGCTACTTTGAAGAAGAATAATATTCTAAAAAATAAAGAGGGAGAATATGGATTTAATACAATCAATTTTAATGGGAATAGTACAAGGACTTAGTGAATTTTTACCAATTTCAAGTTCTGCACACTTAGTATTTACATCTAATTTTTATAAAGTATTTAAAGGAATAGAAATAGTACAAGAATCTAATCAAGAAGTTTTTCTTGATATCATGCTTCACTTAGGCACTTTAATTGCGGTTTTGATATTCTTTAGAAAAGAGATTATGCAGATTCTAAAAGCCTTGTATTTTGGATTAAAAAACAAAGATTATTCTTCTTTAGATTTCAAATATGGTGCATATATTTTTCTAGGAACAATAATTACCGTATTAATAGCTTTCCCTCTAAATGAAGTTGCTGAATTTTTAGTATTCAAACCGGCAATAGTTGGAATATTACTTGTATTTACAGGGATTTTACTACTTTCAAGCGAAGCTTTAGCTAAAAAGATTTTAGACAAAAAAGAAGTTTCATTAAAAAGTTCAATTCTAATAGCTATAGCTCAAGGTTTGGCAGCACTTCCTGGGTTTTCTCGTTCAGGTTTAACTATTGCAACAGGACTTTTAAACGGACTTGATAGAACTACTGCTGCAAGATACTCATTCCTACTTAGTATTCCAATAATTCTTGGAGCATCAATGGTTTATCCGCTTATAAAACTTGATTTTCATGAAGTTATTTCATATAACTGGACCGCAATAATAGTTGGAACAATCGTTTCAGGAATTGTAGGTTATATTTGTATAAAATATTTCTTAAAATTCGTATCCAAATTCTCACTTAGCATATTCGGTTATTATTGCTTGATTGTGGGAATTTTTACTGCTGTATTTTTTGAAATATTTAGATAAGAAAAGAGGATATTATGGAATTAAATAAATATATTGAACATACTTTATTAAAACAAGACGCAACAAAAGAAGAAATCATAAAATTAGTCAAAGAAGCTCGTGATTACAACTTTTTAGGCGTATGTGTCAACCCTTCTTATGTTTCTCTTGCAAAACAGTATCTAAAAGATACTGATATAAAAGTAGTCACAGTAGTTGGTTTTCCTCTAGGACAGACCACTTGTGAAAATAAAGTACTAGAAACGATTGATGCAATTAAAAATGGTGCAGATGAAATTGATATGGTATTAAATTCAGGGAAATTAAAAGATAATGAGTTTGATTATATAGTAGATGAAATTTCAAAAGTTAAAACTGCTTGTCAGGGTAAGAATTTAAAAGTTATTTTAGAAACCGATTTATTAAACAAAGAAGAAATCAAAAAAGCGTGTGAGCTTTGTATAAAAGGCGGAGCCGATTTTGTTAAGACTTCAACAGGATTTGTTAAAAATGGAGTCGGAGCAAAAGCGGAAGATGTAAAACTTATGTATGAAACTGTTAAAAATGCAGGGCTTCAAGTCAAAGCATCAGGTGGAATTCGTGATAAAAAAGCTGCTTTAGACATGATTGAAGCCGGTGCAACAAGATTAGGAACAAGTTCCGGAGTGAAGATAGTATCGGAATAATATAATGAAATATGCGTTAGTATTAGTCAATATCAAAGGGTTAGGAGTTAGAACTTTTAGTTATTTAATTCCTGATGAGATGAAGGAAATTATTCAAATCGGACAAGCTGTATTAGTTCCATTTGGACGTCAAGGATTGATTAACGCTTTTGTTGTCGGGTTTTCTGATTATCTTCCTGGTGATTTTAGAGTTAAAAAAATCAATAAAATTATAGATGAAACTCCTTTATTTTCGATAAAATATTTAAAACTTCTGGAATGGGTTGCTAACTATTATTGCACGGATTTTGTAACTGTTTTAAATGCAGCTCTTCCAATGAAATTAATCGAAAAAAATGCTAAAGTCGAACAATCTGTATCATTTATTAATGATGAAAATGAAAAACTTACTAAAAGACAAAAAGAGATTCTTCAATTATTGAAAGAAAAAGGAAAATCATCATTAATAGATTTTGAAGAAGAAGCTAAAACTACTCGTGCAACAATGAAAAAATTAGAGAGTTTAGGCTGCATTAAAATAGATACAGAATATGTTTATAGAAATCCTCTATCAATCTTCAAAGATGTGGAAACTGAGCCTTTATTTGAACTTTCTGGAGAACAAATTACAGCTTATGAAGGAATTAAATCAAAGTTAAAATCACAAAACCCGATTTTACTTCACGGGGTAACTGCATCAGGAAAAACTGAAGTTTATTTTAAACTTATAAAAGATGTTATTGATTCAGGCAAGAATGTTTTGTTTTTAGCTCCGGAAATTGCTCTAGCTTCTCAACTTACAAAACGTTTAGCAAGAAAATTTGGGATAAAAGATGTTGCAATTTGGCATAGCAGTATTTCAGACGGAGAAAAATACGATGTTTGGCAAAGACTTTATCGAGATGAAATAAAAATTCTGGCAGGAGCACGTTCAGCGGTTTTTGCACCGCTTCAAAACATCGGACTTATTATTATTGATGAAGAACACGAAGGAGCTTATAAACAAACAAGTCCTGCTCCAAGATACGATGCAAGAGTTGTCGCAAGACGTTTAGCTCAATTCCATCAAGCGCCTTTACTTTTAGGTTCTGCGACTCCTGATATTTCTACATATTATTATGCTACAAACAACAATAACCTATTTGAAATGAAACATCGTTTCAATAATTCTCCTCTTGCAAAACCACAAGTAATCAATATGCAAGAATACGGTCGTGCTGCTTATCGTGGAATAATTTCAAAACCATTACAAACAGAAATTACTGAAACACTTGAAAGAGGTCAACAAGTAATTTTATTGATGAACAGACGTGGTTATTCGACTTACACACAATGTAAAGCTTGCGGAACAGTTGTAGAGTGTTCTGATTGTTCAATACCAATGATTTGGCATGCCAGCACAAAAACTTTAAAATGTCATTACTGCAATAAAGAGATGTATTTCCCTGATTTTTGTCCACAATGCGGTAGTGATGCTCTTTCAACATCCGGAGTCGGAACGCAAAAAATTGAAGTTTTAATCAAAGAATTGTATCCTGAAGCTAGAGTAGAAAGAATTGACAGCGATATTTTAACAAGAAAAAATGCACATATTGAACTTTTAAACAGATTTCAAAAAGGTGAAATAGATATTTTAGTTGGAACTCAAATGATTGCTAAAGGTTTGGATAATCCAAACGTAACTTTAGTAGGAGTTTTGAGTGCTGATTCAGGATTTAATATTCCTGATTATCGCGCTTCTGAAAGAGGGTTTCAATTATTAACCCAAGTTGCAGGAAGAGCCGGAAGAGGAGAATTTAAAGGAAAAGTTCTATTCCAAACATATAATCCTGATTTTTATGCTTTCCAGACTGCAAAATCTCAAGATTATGAAAAATTCTTCGAAACAGAAATTAAATCACGTCAAGAATTTGATTATCCGCCATTTAGCCAAATTATTAGATTAATCTTATCTTCTGAAAACCAGTTCAGAGCTGAAAAATCTGCTATGGAAATCGCATTAAGACTTAATACGATGACAGAAAAATTTGGATTTGGAGAGTATTTAGAAACATTAGGTCCTACTCCTTGTATTATAGAAAAAATTAATAAATTATACCGTTTTCAAATACTAATTAAAAACAAACTTTCGCAAAAAGGACACGATTTTGTCTCAAAATTCTTGAATAAAATAACTCTTCCCAAAGATATTAAACTTGCAATTGATGTAGATCCATTGGATATACTATAAATGCCCCTTTAAAAGAGGCATTTATTTTAAACTATTCTTCATCTAAATAAGTTTTTAAATTCTCAATACGCTCAACTTTCCTCAATTTTTGCAATGCGATGTTTTCTATCTGCCGAATTCTTTCTTTAGAAAACCCTAAAGCATTTCCGATTTGTTCCAATGTCTTCGGCTCATTGTCCTCAATCCCAAATCTTCGTTTTAAAATCTCTTCTTCCCTTTTATCCAATTTTTTTAATAATTTAACCACATCATGCTCTCTCAACTTCTTTTGAACATTACTTTCCGGAGAAGAATAAGTTGTATCTTCAACATAATCTTGAATACATAAATCATCAGTTACATAAGTATCTAAGCTCACCGGTTCTTTTTTTAAAGCACTTTTAACCTCATCAATTTTTTTAAAATCAAGTCCTGAAATTTTAGAAATAGTTTCATCATCAACTTCCATATCCGTATCAAAAGTTGCAATAGAACAAGCTTTTTTATATTTTCTTATTTTTTCCAACATATGAACAGGAATTCTAATAGTTCTGGAATGATTAGAAATCGCCCTAATTATTGTTTGTTTAATCCACCAAGTCGCATAAGTTGAGAATTTAAAATTCTTTTTGTAATCAAACTTCTCCGCAGCTTTAATCAAGCCCAAAGAACCTTCTTGAACTAAATCCATGAATAAAACGCCTTGCCCAATATATTTTTTAGCAATACTAACAACAAGCCTAAGATTAGCTTGAATTAATGCTTTTTTAGCCTCTTCTTTTTCTTTTCTGCTTCCTTCTTGAATCTTTCTTCCAAGTTCCATTTCTTCAAATTTGGTAAGCATTTTTTTCTTACCGATTTCTCTTAAATACATTTGTAAAATATCATCATTATTGACAATTGTGCTAAAAGTTTTAGGTAAATTAGCATCCATTTCAGAATTATCAATATACTCTAAATTATTAAAAGCTCTACTCATCTTTTTAATCTCCTCTAGCCTTCCAAAATCTAAGACGCCAAATTAGAAAAAAAGTTCCCATTATAGAAAAAAAATTACTCCCTAACCAGATTATCTTTATTGGCAATGTTTTAATTTATAAAAAATAGAATAATTTAGGAGTTAGTTTTGGGGTAAATAGAATTTACGCAACAGATATCTACTCCACCTATCAAAGAGGTTAAATACAAGGGGTAAATAAATTGAACAAACGTAATATCTAGTTCGCCAACAGAAAAAGGAGGTCAAAATGACGATTAGAAAACTTTCAGTGGCAGCTGCGATTGCCGTTGGTATAGCAACGTGTTCCT
>CALUUP010000045.1 GCA_944323985.1 Candidatus Gastranaerophilales bacterium
AGCGAGCTGAGGCTGAAGTATTTTGCAAGATATAAAATATCGTAGCAAAATACGAAATTGCCGTTATACGCGAGCGACCAAGACAATCCACCCCTGCCCACCACTTTAAAGATTTCCGAATAGGAAGTCTTTTTTGTTTTGCAGGGGGAGATGAGAAACACCGTCGGTGGTTCGAGCGGAAGCGAGCTGAGGCTGAAGTATTTTGCAAGATATAAAATATCGTAGCAAAATACGAAATTGCCGTTATACGCGAGCGACCAAGACAATCCACCCCTGCCCACCACTTTAAAGATTTCCGAATAGGAAGTCTTTTTTGTTTTGCAGGGGGAGATGAGAAACACCGTCGGTGGTTCGAGCGGGAGCGAGCTGAGGCTGAAGTATTTGCAAGATATAAAATATCGTAGCAAAATACTGTGACATTGCATAGATTTCATAGACATTATTAGTTAGGATTTCATCCACCCTGCATAACTTACAAAAATTCAACAAAATCACTTTTTTAATGATATTATAAAGTATATAAAAAACGAGAAATCTAAGTAGTTTACTGGTTAAACTTATAACCTAACTAATGTGTATATCAAACTTTAAAGGAGAATACAATGAATCTTACAATCAACAACACAGCTTTTAACGGAAAACAAGAAGTTATTTACGGTTTAACAAGAGCTTCTTACAAAGCTAAACAAATTGAAATGTTCAAAAACCTCGCAAAAGGCCCTAGACCTATTAACACTTCTGGAGAGATCAACAGGGCAAAAGCAGCAATGGAAGCTTACCTTGATATGACAATTAATGATGATAGTTTTGATAGAACTATTGTAGATATTGCTACTAAGAGAGAAGATGTGTCTTCTATAAGAGAAAACCTAGTTGAACAAAATTTACCAACAGGAATCATAAAACCTTTTGATACATTTACAAATTCTTTACTAAATATGATATCTGAAAACAAAAAATATCTGAATAATGACTTATTGTATAATTTCTTTACGAATATAAAATAAACAATTACTAAATATTATATTTTTGTCTAAGTTTGTAGGATGGGCTTATAGCCCATCCTTTATAATTGGACTTTAACAGAACTGATAAGTTCTTTGATTTTAGTAAACGTTAAACAAATTAAAAAGTATTCTTTGTTGATTTTGATTCTAATAAAGTCAAATTGAGAACTTATAAATAAATGTCACAAAGATTTCTACTGGTATAAATTAATATTGTTGGATTTTCTCCACTACAAGTAAGACTGAAGGATTTTGAAAACTGCACACTCTCCACAAAATATTAAAAAATAGTTTTTCGATGGCTATCAGTACCGCCAGTTACAAACATCTTAAATTTTTTAATTAAATCTTCCAATAAAGGTTTTAATGAATTTACATATTCCTCATCCCATCTTTGATACTGATAATTCCCCTCAACACCATTTATTCCATTTTTCTTTAAAAATTTAAAAAAATCTTCATTAATTTTTTCCGGAGTTATTATAGGATGAGCCCAAGAAAAAATACCTCCTAAATCAATAACTTTTTTAGCTTCAGAAACATGATTATTAGAAGCAAATCCCTTCATCATAGATTGAATACTTTTATCAAAAGGATTAAAGCCTAACCCAACCGCTTCAAATGCTGTATAAGGTTCTTTATAACCATGAAACAAAAACTCACATCCGGCTATAAATTTAAAATTTTTATAATTATCAGGATTTTGGGAAATAAGTGCAATAGTTTCTTTAACACCTTCAACGGTATCATGATCAGTAATGGCAGCTGAAAAAGCTGGTAAGTTATCATTTTTTGCTTTACCTGATTTTATAATGTGATTAGCCCACTCGACGCATTGTTCAAGAAATTCTTTTGGAGTCAAATTTCCATCAGAAGCTTTTGTATGAAGATGAAAATTTGCTCTAAAATCATCCCCTACTTCATACTGAAAAGGTTTAAGTTTACTTATAATTGATTTTACTTCATTTGGACCGGCAATAGAATTTAAATTTTCTATTTTACAATTTATTCCAAAAGAATCTTTTAAACCTGTTTGTATAGATTTTTTATAATAAGAATCATTTAGATAACAACATCCCTTAAACGATTGATTATTTAAATAACTACTCACAATCATACAAGGTTATAATAACATAAAACAAACAACAAAAAAACAAACCTTAGGGTTTGTTTTTTAAATTAGGAGGAGGTGGGATTCGAACCCACGGTACGCTCGCACGTACGACGGTTTTCAAGACCGCTCCAATCAACCGCTCTGGCACTCCTCCAAAGATATTTAATTGGTAACAATACTATTCTACATAAAACATTTTTTTTTGTAAAGAGGATTTTAATTTTTAATTTTTTATTATAAAATAAATCTCAAGGGAAGGATATCCATGTTTGATTATTTAAAAGGTCTAATTGCTGATAAAAAAAATTCATCAAAGGGGCTTTTTGTTTCTATTGAAGTTTCAGGCGTCGGGTATTTACTTGAAGTAACAGAAAAAGATTTTCCTAATTTTGAAGTAAATGAAGAAATTTTGAAAAAAGTCTATGTTCATCTTGTTCATAGAGAAGATGTTATGTCATTATATGGATTTATTTCAAAAGAAACTCGTGATATTTTCCAAATTCTCTTATCTGTATCAGGTGTAGGTGCAAAAATGGCAATTGCTCTGTTAAGTGAATTTGATGCTTGTGATTTAATTTCTCTTGTAATAGATGGTAATTTTAAAGAGTTAACCAGAGCAAAGGGGGTGGGACCAAAATTAGCTCAGAAAATTATTCTGGAGCTTAAAGACAAATTAATGAAAGTAGAAGTACCTAAATGTAATTTTTCTACAATTCCTCAAAATCAAGCTTTTGAGGATACTCAAGCTATTCTTTTATCACTAGGATATAGTGAAGGAGAAATCGAAGATGCAATCAATAAAGTAATATCAACCATAGATGATAAGTCGGATTCGGAAGAAGTTTTAAGAAAAGTACTTACAATTTTATCAATGTAAATATTTGTAAATTTATAAGATGTAACAAGCAAGAATAATTTTCACCGGGTTTAGATTTATCAGAAGTAGAATAAGAAGGTGAAAATGAATTTAAGAATATCGACCACAATGACAAATATAATCCCTAAACTAAGCTTCAAAGGGAATGAAAATGATAGGCCCAAAATGGAAAGTCATTTAGAAAAGACACCAAAGGCAGATACATTTGAGATGTCTGTTGGATACATAAATGATACTCATGGTCAGACTAATAATATGATGAGAATTTTATCAGGTATTGACGGTGATTTAAAATTGTCAGCCGGGGATAACGATATTGGTGATGAGAAAAATGAATCAATTCATTTAGCAACAACAAAATTTTTAAATATAGCTGATATAAAAGGTTCCGCACTAGGAAACCATGAACTTGATATGGCTCAAAAAGATTGTATTGATGCAATTAATAGATTTAATGGTGAAATGTTAGCTGTAAATTTCGAGCAAACTCCTCTAGAAAAACAAGATCCTAATGAAATAATAAAAAATAGACGTGCTGATTTAAAAAATCATTTAAAAAAATCGACTATTGTAGAAGTAAAAGGTGAAAAAATAGGACTTATTGGAGCTACACCGACTGATTTATTAGAGCGATTAACTCATCCTAATTATTACAAAGATTGTTCTGTAGACGATTTGGATGATACAATCGAGCTTGTACAAGAAGAAATCGATAATTTAAAAAAGCAAAATGTTAATAAGATATTTTTACTTTCACATATGGGACATAAGCGTGACAAAGAATTAGCAGAAAAAATTGACGGTATTGACGTAATAATAGGTGGTCACACCCATGAACTCTTAAAAGGTATCAAAGAAGGTGAAAATTTACTATATTCTAAAACAGGTGAACCTGTAATAATTACAGAGGCAGGGCGTGATGGCAATTATTTTGGGAAACTAAATTTAACCTTTGATAAAGATGGTGTAATCACGAAAGCTCAAAATAACTTGGGAGAAACTCGTTTATTTCATAAAAATATGATTAACCAATATGTTTTCGATAATATATTAGGAATTCCAGAAAAAGTCGGCTATGTAAAAGTAGCACCACCACCACCTAATAGCTTAGCGGAAGAAAATCCACATGCGAACTTTGTATGCGATGCAATGCGAGAAATGACAAATTCTGATATTGCATTATGGCACCATAGTGGTGTAAGAAACTTTTTCCATGAAGGAGAAATTGATTCTAGAGATGTAAAAGATATGGCTCCTTTCCTTGATTATGTTGTAGTTGCAAACGTTTCAGAAAAAGCAATTGTTGATTCTTTCAAAAAAGCAATTGAAGTTACTTATGATTCTCCAGCTCATAAGCCAGGCTTGTTAGCAGTATCAGGTCTTAATTATACAGTTGATCCGGATGACGCTGAACTTGTTGATATGAATTTTATCGATAAACAAGGAAATGAGATAAAAATTGATGTTGAAAACCCAAGAGAAGATAAATTCTATAGAGTTGTAACAGATGAATTTTTAATGTCAGCTGGCGCAGATTATAATATTTTAGCACCGGAAGAACTTTATATAGAAAAATTTCCTTTTGATAAAGATGTTTTGACTTGTGAATATATAAAAGGTCTTAATAAGCCTATTAAAATTGATCAAGTCGGACGTATAAAGTTCAAACAAGATGATTAGTAGCAAAATTTATTTTTACATGTTTTATTATTAAAAAGCAGGAAAGTATGATAAACAAACTATCATTATCAAAAACCAACCAATATACATTTACATTTAGAAGAAACAATGATTCTAAAACAAATAATTTTGAAAAATCTCCAAAACAAGATGTGTTTGAAATGTCTGTAGGATATGTAAACGATTTACATGGACAAACCAATAATATGACAAGAATTTTATCAGGCATAAAAGGAGATTTAAGACTTTCTGCCGGAGATAATAATATCGGAGATGAAAAAAACAAAAAAGTTAATCGTGCTGTAATAAAATTTATGAATATGGCAAATATAAAAGGTTCTGCTCTTGGGAATCACGAAATGGATACACGTCAAAAAGACTTTGTAGACACAGCTAAAGATTTTAAAGGTGACTATTTTGCAGTAAATTTAAAACAAGCTGCTAAAGATACCTTAAATGTTGATGATGAAGAATTTGAACATGATGAACTAAATAAAGTTATAAAAAAATCTTCAATAATAGAAGTAAAAGGTGAAAAAATAGGTTTAATAGGAGCTGCTCCTATAGATTTAAAAGAAAGAGTTACACATCCGGCTTATCATAAAGATTGCTCTGTAGATAAACTAGAAGATACAATTGAAGATATTCAAGAACAAATTAATGAATTAAAAGAAAAGGGAATAAATAAAATTTTCTTACTTTCACATATGGGAAATACAACTGATAAAATTGTTGCAGAAAATACTAATGGTATTGATGTAATAATTGGTGGACATACTCATGAATTGATTAAAGATATCAAAGAGGGTGAAAATTTATTATATTCTAAATCAGGTGAGCCAGTGATAATAACTGAGGCTGGAAAAAACGGAAATTATTTTGGAGAGCTTAATTTAACTTTTGATAAAGATGGTGTAATCACTAAAGCTCAAAATAATTTAGGTGAGTCTAGACTATTTGCTAAAAATTTAATTAATCAATATGTTATTAATCAAATTTTAGGTGAACCTGAAATTGTTGGTACAGTAAAACAGGTTACACCTCCTCCTAAGACTCTAATAGAAGAAAATGCTCATGCTAATTTTATGTGCGATGCAATGCGATATGAGATGGGTGTTGATATTGCATTATGGAATAACAGTGGCACAAGAAGCTTTTTCCAAACTGGAACTATTGATTCAAGAGATATAAAAGATATTGCTCCATTTGAGGATAGAGTATCAGTTGCAAATGTTTCTGAAAAGAAAATAGTTGATATGTTTAAAAAGACAATAGAAGCAACTTATAGAACTCAGGGTAATAAGCCTGGTTTGCTTGCAGTGTCTGGGCTTAATTATACAGTAAATCCTCAGACGGGAAAATTAGTTGGAATGAGTTTTGTAGATAGAGATGGTAAAGAACATAAAATAGACATTGAAAATCCGAGAGAGGATAAGTTCTATAGTGTAGCTCAAGATTCGTTTATGATGTTTGAGGGTGCTGATTTTGATGTATTAGCTCCAAAAGAAGAGTGCATAAATTATCCTTTCAATAAAGACTTTTTAGCTTGTGAATATATAAAACACCTAAACGAGCCTGTTGTAATTAATCAAACAGGTAGAATCAAATTTGAGTCATAGAGTCTAAATCTTAAATTTATTAAAATCTAAATCGTAGTATCTTATTACTGGATCTTCTACATAAAGTAATGAAAACGCAGTTCCTTTATCAAAGATTCCAGGAGTAGCTCCAATGCTTGTTGTATATGCTCGTTTAGATGCACTACATTGTCCTATAATATGACGAATTCCGCTTTCAACAATTTTAGCGGGACCGCTATTATCGAAATATCCTGATACAGGAAATCCAATCCCATTCATTTTATTGCCATTTTTATCAATCATTTGTTCTGCTGTTTTTCCTGCCTTTCTAAGTCCATCTGTTTCGCAGCAGAAAACCAGTGCTTTTTTCCCTTTTTCTATATTATTTTCAATAAATTCCCAAATGCTCTTGTCGTTATCTGAGAATCTCCAAGTATTAGGACTGGTGGTATCAGTAATTAGTGATGAATTTTTCCCGTGACCTAAAATGATATAATCAACATCTTTATATGCTTTAGGATTATTAAGCATTCCAAGTGCGGTAATTGGGAAATTCATTCGGCTTTTACATCCTATAAGTACTTTTTTACCGGTCAAATCTTCTACAAATTTTGTATATTCATTTATTGCATCATTAAACATTTTTTCATCATAAAATTTACTATAATAATTTTTACCATCTTTATATGTTTGAGTTGCAAAAATTTCAGCCCATTTATGGATTTTAGCCGCATTATCTACAAATTCTTTTCTTAGACCTTTAGGGTTTTTTGATATTTTTTGTTGTATTTCTTTTGCAAATTCATCTACTATTTCGTAATATTCTTTTTTCGTTATATTTAAGTTATCTGCATTTTCAAAGATGAAGCATTTATACTTTTGTAAATCCATATCAATTAGTTTTGGTTTTACTGTAAAGTTCCCTATTTTTACGGGTCCCCTAAGGATTTGTTCTCGATTGTAATTCTGCACATAGTCATAGTATTTAGCAAATGTAGAATTACTATCATTTATAATAGGCTTAAAATTTTTACCTTCAGTTGCAACACCTTTCATGTAATTTTTAAACTCGATTAAAGGTGATTTTTTCAAATGAATACAATCAGTGGCAACTGATGGCACATATTTTAGACCTTCAAGCGATTGAGGTTTTGCCCATTTTGTTACATTTAAACCTATATTTTTAGTAGTGACTTGTAATATTTTATTAATCCCAGCCATAAATATCCCCATTACTTATTATAATAAAGTATTTATAGTGGAGATTATTGCCATTTTATTAAGAAATATTAATTTATACGATTTCTTTTATTGCAAGATGTAAGTATTTAGGTAATTCAGAAGCGAGTACTGAGTATTCGGTTAACTCTTTAGATGCGATTTCTCCAGCTCTTGAATGCAAATATACCCCAAGCTTTGCTGCTTCAAACGAATTTAGACCTTGAGCTAGTAGTCCTGCAATAATTCCTGCAAGAACATCCCCTGATCCCGCTTTTGCAAGAGCTGAGTTTCCGTGTTGATTTATAAATAAAGTATTCCCATCTGTAATAATTGTTCTGTGCGTTTTAAGAACGGCTACGCAATTATATTTTTCAGCTAATTTTCTAGCACTGCCTTCTAGGTCTTGTAAAATATCATTAAGTTCTACTCCTAATAGTCTGGCTGCTTCTAGTGGATGAGGAGTAATTATGACATTTTGAGGTAGCTCGATTTTTAAATTACTCAATATATTTAGTCCATCAGCATCAATTACCACAGGGACAGTATCTTTTTGTAACTTTTTTATAACATCTTTAAACAGCTTGTAACTTTTGCGTTCTAGGCCTAAACCGCATCCTATTAAAATTG
>CALUUP010000046.1 GCA_944323985.1 Candidatus Gastranaerophilales bacterium
GCTTTTTCTACAGCTTCTTGAGCAGTCTTTTTAGCAGTTTCATTAACTTTACCCTTTTCAGCAATAACTTTATCTAAATCACCTTTTGTTCTTTCTACTGCATCAGTTAAAGACTTACTTAAATTCTTATCAGCATATTCTTTTGCTTGTGTTTCAATTTGTTCTGCTGTTAAGTTTGCACCTTTTTCTTTAAATACATTAGGGAATTGCTCTGTTAATTTTGCCTTTGCTTTCGCTAAACCTTTATCATTAGCTTTTATATCAGCAATTTTATCATCTAATGTTTGAATCACAGTGTTATTTTTTATACAGTTATCAATTTGTTCACTTAAACTTTTCATTTCTTTATTATATGATTCTGCTATTTTATTACGTGCTCCAGCCATTTCTAAAGCTTTTTTCGGATCGGTAATTCCAACATAATCACCATTTAATAAAGCAGGCATTGTTGGAGTTGTTCCAGCTTTTTCAGCAGCTTTTATTGTATCGTTTAAAACTTTTATATCTGCTGCAAAACCTGTTTTCGCCTTTTTACCTGTACCAACAGTCAATCTAGTTCTTTTTGATTCATTTACTATATCGTTCATATTTAACACATTAGTTGTTGCATCATAATAACCAGATTGAGTTGCCAAGCCTTTTTCTACAGTAGCACCAAAGTCATTCAAGAATGTATGTTTTTTCTTTTGTAACAGCACTGATTCATGTGCATTGGTAAATAACTCATCAGCATATGCTATTCGTTTTTCAGAAACTAACTTTTCTTGTTCTTCTACAAATTTATTTAAATCTTCAATTTTGTACTCAACATACGTTGTTTTTGGAGAAGGTCTTCCTGTTGCTGGGTCTATTAAATTAATAGGTTTTCTTGTATATCCTTTCGCAATAGGAGTCTTCGAATCTACCTCTGAAGCAAATTCTAAATATTGTTCTGGTTTTATGTTTGCAGATGTAAATTCTGGATATTCAATATTAGCAATATTTAAAGCCGCTTGATATTGAGGAGTAGGAACTTCATGTTTAAAACCTGGTAAACCTTTCAATTCTGTACGTTTTCCAAAGATATCATTAATATCTTCCACAGAAGTAGAAGAATAACGATGGTATTGAGAATCAAGATAATTTTTAATTTGTAAATATTTATTAGAACGTTCTGCTCCAATACCAGTTGATACTGATGTATTTAATCTTGCTTCTGCATTATTATAATCACGAATTAAATCATCATAAACCTTTTTTATATCACTTCTATCAGATTTAGTAAATGGTTTACCTGTTTTTACGTTTGTACTAGGATATTCACCTAACTGGTCAAAGGTTAATAATTTAGCTTTACCTGTACTTGAATTATTTTTTTCTAGAGCGGTTTTCTTTTGTTCAAATAACTTGTTATAAGCATCTTCTTTTGCTTTTAAAGCCTTATCGTAATTTTGCTGTTCTATTGAGTTTTTGTCAATTTGAGGTTTGCTAGCTTCTGCTAATTCTTGTTCTGCTTTTGTAACAGCATCTTTTTTAGATGTTAACTCTAATTTATCTTTTTCGTTTGCATCTTTTACAAGATCTTCATAAGATTTTGCAGAACCACTTCCTTTGTACAATGCTGTTGCTCCCCAACCTGCAGCAGCACCAACTGCAGCACCACCTAATGTGTAAGGTACAGTATTGTTTTTCTTTTGTACCTGTTGCATTTGTGGATTTACCCCTTGAATTGTTAATTCATCTGTCATAACTAATTACTCCTATATTTTACAACTTACTTTACTATTCAGTCTGTTATTTTCGTACCATAATCCCATTGATTTAATACATCTTATATATCTAAACACACAAACGAAATAAAAATTGCTATTTATAAAAACTATTTTTTCCTTTATTTTTTATATTATTTTCTAAAACTATTATATCCACTGAATTACAGCTTGCAATTTTATCGTTACAAAAGTTAATATATTATAAATTATATGTAAATATCTATATCTTTAATTATTTTTATGATTTAATTATTTATATGAAAACTTTTAAATTTAACAATATTGAATCTTGCTATAAACAAAATAAAGATACTCCAAGAGTGGGGCTAGTGCTAAATTTTCTAATAGAAAATGCAGAAAAATACGCTGGCGAATATTCTTTAATGAATAGACTTTTACTTAAAGGAACTTCTAAATATAAAGCAGAAGAAATTGCAAATATTCTTGATAATAATGCAATTGAACTGTACACAGAAATGAAGTCTGATTTTTTAAAGTTTAAACTTATTTGCTTAAATGAAGATTTTGAATTAGCCTTATCAATTTTAAAAGAAATTATTTTAGAACCAAGTTTTGAAGAATTTGAAAAAGAAAAACAAAAATTAAAAGGAGAATTAACAGCTGAACTTGATTCTGCAAAAGTAAAAGTTTCAGACCTATTTACTAAAACAATTTATAAAGACCACTTTTATGGACATTCCTACACAAAAATTTTAGAAGAAATAGATAACGTGACTAAAGAAGACATTATAATTGCCTATGAAAATATACAAAAAAATAGTAAAAAAACGTTATCAATTGTTGGAGATGTCGATTATAAAATAGTAGAAAAATATCTTTCAAATATACCATATTCAAGAAATACAGAAAACTTAATACCAAATCCAAATGGAATAAAACAAGAAAAAGTAGAAATAAAAAAAGATGATGCTAATCAAGCACAAATATTACAAGGTTGGTTAGTACCAACAATTGGGCATAAAGATTACCCTACAATTATGCTTCTCAATGTAATATTAGGTGCTAGTGGTCTATCATCAAGATTATTTTTAGAATTAAGAGAAAAAAAAGGTTTAGCATACACTGTTCGATCTGCTTATGAAACACATCTAAAATCAGCAGTTTTTAGTATTTATATTGGGACAGAGCCCTCTAATATTGAAACTTCAATAAAAGGTTTTAAAGAAGAGATAGAAAAAATTAAAAATATTCTTATAAGTGAAGAAGAACTAGAAAATGCTAAAAATAACTTAATAGGGAAACAACAATTTTTAAGTGAAACAAACTCGCAGCAAGCAAATATGATGGCTTACTATTCTATAATGGGTAAACCATTTGACTATAGAAATACAATAATAAAACAAATACGAGCAGTTACACCTGAACAGATAAAAGATTGTGCAAACAGATATTTCACAGAAGATTACGTAATCGCAATAATAAAACCTTAGGGAAGCATTATGGTAAGAACAGCACAAGGGAACTTCTTATATTTATTAAAAAATAAAAATTACACTCCCGTTCTAATTATTGGGTGTATGCACGGAGATGAACCACAGGGTAAATATCTTATCGAAAAATATATAGATAAGAATTCAGACACAAAATTATTGTTAATCCCTTGCCTAAATCCTGATGGTTTAAATAATAAAACAAGAGTAAATTCTAATGGTGTTGACATAAATAGAAATTTTCCAACAAAAAACTGGACTCTTTCAGAAAAAGGAGATTTTTATGGTGGTGAAACTCCTGCCAGTGAATTAGAAACAAAATTTTTAATTGAAATGATTGAAGAATTTAAGCCCCAAATAATATTAACATTACATGCACCATATAAAGTCGTAAATTATGATGGTCCTGCAGAAGATATTGCAGACAAAATATCAAAAATTATAAACTATCCTGTAGAAAAAAATATAGGCTACCCTACTCCTGGAAGTTTTGGAACTTGGGCAGGTATTGAAAAAAATATACCTACAATTACGTTAGAGCTGGATGAAGAAATTGAAATAGAAAAATTAGAAGAACCAGTTTTTAAAATTTTTAAATTATTAGAAAATTATTTACCTCGAGAGATTAAAATTGATATTTAAAGGAATTAAGAAGTGGAAAATATTAAAAATATAGTAAAAAATTGCAACATAAAGCATATAGCAATAATAATGGACGGTAATAGAAGATGGGCAAAAGAAAAAAATTTACCATCTGCAATGGGTCATAAAAAAGGTGTAGACTCACTTAAAGCAACAATGAAAGCTTGTGATGATTTTGGTGTAAAATACCTTACTGTGTATGCTTTTTCGACTGAAAATTGGAATAGAAAACCTGAAGAGGTGAATTTTTTAATGGATTTATTAGGACAAACATTAAAAAATGAGCTTAAAGAAATGCACGAAAACAATGTAGTAATCTCATTTATAGGTGACACAACAAAATTAAGTAATAATTTACAAAAAATATTATCAAATGCGGTAGAAACAACCCAAAATAATACGGGTGTTCATCTTCAAATTGCTTTCAATTATGGTTCAAGGGCAGAAATTGTTCATGCACTAAAAGAAATCATAAAAAATCAAGAAACAGAAATAAATGAAGAAACTATTTCAAAATACTTATACACAAAAGATATTCCAGACCCTGATTTATTAATTAGAACAGGTGGTGAAATGCGAATATCAAATTATCTTTTATGGCAAATTGCATACTCAGAATTTATAGTTAGAAACGAATATTGGCCTGAATTCAACAAAGAAAAATTAGCTGAATGTATTGTAGAATATAACAATAGAAACAGACGTTTTGGGAAATAAAAAAATATAATTATTAACGTCTAATTGTAGCTCTTTCTAAAGCCCTAACAAACTTAGTAGGTAAATTTTCATTAGGGTTGATTGAGCCTACTAAGATGGTTTTACATCCTAAAAGTTTTCCAGCTAAAATATCCGTAAGAGGTCTATCACCTATCATTACTGCTTCTTGAGGTTTTATATCAATACTTTCAATGTATTCTTTCATAATTTTAGGATTTGGCTTATTAGCTCTTCCTATAACTTTACATGGCGCTATTCGGGAAGCATATTCAATATATTTATCATTTTTATTATTAGAAATAATTGCTACATGAAAATCTCTAATAAAAGTACTAAACCACTCAATTGTTTCAGGCAAAAAATTTGCTGATTTAGAAACCATAACCGTACTATCTAAATCAAACATCAAACATTTTATACCAAAATTTTTTAATTCATTAAAATCTATTTCATATATATTATTCAAATTATAATCAGGTTTTAAAAACATTTATTAATCTCCACAAGAACATTTAGTAGTTTCATTATTCTCGCCCTTAATCCCAACAGTTCTGGCTAATGCAAATTTATAATCTTTAGGAGCTTTTGTTAATTTAACTAACAATTCATCATTAGTATTAGCTAATTCTAACTCTTCACCTTTTAAATTTTTTATTTCTGTTAATTGAGTAACAAACTTTTCACTAGGAGAAATAACTTCTATATCTTCAAATTTGTGAAACTTGTTTTTTGTTTTGATTTTATAATACTCTCCATCAAAATCCCAAAATTCACATAAAAAATCAGCCCCAGCTAAACCTTTAGAAATATCATAACTATATCCGTCTTTTGGATATCCCTCACCTAAATAAAAACCTGTAGTGTACCCTCTATTCCCTACTTTTAATAATTCATTATAAAACTCTGTCATGTCAGAATTAGGATTTTGGTAAACTGTATCTATCGCTTCACGATAAGCTTTAGCAACAGCAGAAACATAATACAAACTTTTTGTACGACCTTCAACCTTAAAAGAATCAATACCAGCTTCCATCATCTCTTTCAAATGTTTAACCAAGCACAAATCCTTCGTACTTAAAATATGAGTACCTTTTTCATTTTCCTCAATTTCATAATACTGTCCAGGTCTTGTCTCTTCTACTAACTTATAACTCCATCTGCAAGGTTGAGAACAATTTCCTGAATTTGCTTTTCTTTCACCATCGGTCATATAATCACTCAATAAACATCTACCTGAAAAAGAAACACATTGAGCCCCATGAATAAAGCATTCTAATTCCATATTAGGAACCCTAGTTTTTATTTCAGCAACATCTTTTATAGGTAATTCCCTAGCTAAAATAGCACGAGTAGCCCCCATATCTTGCCAAAATTTTACAGCCTCATAATTCAAAATATTTGCTTGAGTACTAACATGAATATCAATATTTGGCATATATTTTTTTGCCAATCTCATAATACCAACATCACTTATAATAAGTGCATCCGGTTTAGAGTCAACAATTTTATCCATACAACTTTCTAATAATTTTATATCATTATTAAAAGCAAAAATATTAAGTGTTAAATAAGCTTTAGCCCCCATTTCTTGTGCTGTTTGAATAGCAAATTTTAAATTATCTAATGTAATTAATTCACCTTTTCTCATAGCTCTCAAGCTAAAATCAACAACACCTAAATATACAGCATCAGCACCATATTTTATTGCATATTTCAATTTTTCAATATTGCCAGCTGGCATTAAAAGTTCTGGTTTAATCATACAAAAATTTTAACACAAATTTTTATTTTTGTAATGATTGACCTAAAAATAATCTTACACCTCCAAATTTCTTCGACAAAGTAGATTTTATTCCACAAACTATTTCATTAATATTTAAAACTACATTATTAATATTTTTAATAAGACAATCAACTAAATTTACAGTTTTATTATCAATTTTTGTTGTAATACTCGCAGTATTAGCCGTAATCTCAACAATATTCTGAGACGTATCTTTAATATTCTTAAAAGTATCATCCACATATTCAGCTTTAGCTGAATTATTTAACTTCACAGTTAAATCAGCCAAATTTTCAGAAGCATTAACTAAATTATTAGTACTCTTTTTAATATCAGGTTTTATATCTATTAAAATTGAATTACCTGTATTAATAAAATCGGTCAAAGCAGCAAAAGTATCCCCTGCAGCAGAAATTGTTGTATTTAAATTATCCTGTAAATCATCAAAACCACCATTTTCAGCCTGTGCCGATAAATATGAAGAAAAATTGTAAGAAACTTCTCCTTTTATTGTAGATCCATTTTTTAAATAATTAACAGAAGGCTCATTAGGATATAATAATTCAATATAATCTTTTTTATTTTTAGTCCTAATTTTTATTGCTGAATTATCAGGTAAAGCTAATTCATCTATATTTAATACTAAATTTACATAAGTCTTTGTAAAATCCTTTGAAGGATATACTTTTGTAGAATGACCTAATTTAAAACCTCTATAATAGACCGGCAAGCTACTTGGAAACGGTTCTAATTGTTCAAATTCAGCTCTAACAGTAATATTATTAGTTTTATAATTAATATAAACACCTAAAATAAACAATAAAATAACAAGTATGCTTATCAAAAAATATTTCATAGTAATAAATTATTATAAATAAAAAATTATAAAATCATCCAAGTGGAAAATATTAGAATAGAAATAAATCATTAATATATTCTCTATTTAAACCATAGAACAATCATACAATTACGACTAAACATATCCACTAAAAACTCTGGTTGCTAAGAAGCGGGTGGTTTAGCAAGCGATAATTCTTTCAATAAAAAAAGCGAAAATTAATCTTCTGAATAATTCTCGCTTTTTCTTTAAAATAGATGCTGGCAACGTGCTAT
>CALUUP010000047.1 GCA_944323985.1 Candidatus Gastranaerophilales bacterium
CTAAAATAAACATTTGATAGACTAAATTTTTCATACATTAATCATACATTCAATTGATTAGAAAAATCAACTTTTGGGGTAAATTATTATTTGTGGTTAAAAATTATAATTTAATGTATAATAGGGGTATCGGAGTGAGTTATGGAAAGAGTAAAGAAAATATTTTTAACATTAGTTGTAGGTTTTTTGTTATTATCAGCGATTTCGCTTGATGTATCTGCGGCTAAAAAATCTTCTAAGTTATCAAAAGAAGCTATTGCTGAAATGTCTGAAAGTATCGATAAATTAACTCAAAAGATTTATGGAAGAGCTTTGTTGTCACCTCAAGATAATGAAACTCTTATAGGTATAAAAATTAAGCTAGATAATCAAATGTTGATGTCTTCATCTACTGAATTAGCCCCTTTATATTATAAAGCAGGAAATGTTTATAAACTTCGTGATATGAAGCCTGAAGCTATTGAATGTTATCAAACGGTTTTAGAAAATTTTTCTGACACGGCTTTAGCTCCAAAAGCAAAAGCTGCTTTAGAATCTTTGGGAGTGACTGTTACTGCTCCTACAACATCTGAAGAAGAAGCTTCCGGAGAAGATATTTAAATTTTTATTAGCAAAAAATATTTTTCCGAGCTTTGTATTATTAAATAGCTCGGAAATTTTTTATGAAAATTTATAATCAATATAATATAACTCCTAAGTACCCAAATATAAATATTAATAATACAAGTTTTCAATCAGCAAAACTAAAAGCTCAACTTCCAAAACTAGTACAAAAACAAGAAAATAAAAAATCTTTTATAGCTAAAATGGTAAGTACCATTACTTCTATGGTTGGAATAACATTCTCTTCTAAAGAAAATTCCATTGTAGAAAAAATAAATTCTAAAGATGATGTAATAAAAGAATTAACAGATAAAGAATTTCAAGAAATATTTTCTTCTATAAAAAAACAACTTGAAATGAACAAGATTGATTCTAAACTTAATAAATATAATATTCAAGTTGCACAAAAAATATTTATTAACAAAGCTTTGGTTATTCATAAAAATTTTAATAATTGGATAGAAGATATATTAGATAATTCTGTAAATATGCAAGATGCCGATTTTAAAGTAAAATCTATTGATAATATTTTAGCGAATGATTTTTTGCTTTCTTGTCCTGATTTGGATTTGGGAATTATGGTTAATAGAACTAGAAAAGAAAATGATTTAAAAAAACAATCTTTTTTATTGAATGAATTAAATAACAATAGAAATTTAGCTGATAATCAAAAATTTTTAGAGGTTTTTATAAATTATGTAATAAATCAGTCTAAGAATACTAACTTGGCAATGATTCGGTTTGATTTTGCAAAAACTCTATTTACAAATAAAGAGTTTCGCAAATTTAAAGACTTTGATAAATTAGCAGAAATGTATATAGAAAATACCGGCTCTAAAGAGCAAGCAGAAGCAAGAAAAGCTGTATTTAATAAAATTTTCTCTGATAAAAAATTCTATCAAAATAAATCTATTATTAGCGAACTTATTGTTGATAATTTTACATTTAATATTATATTGGATACAAATACTATAAAAGATGCTAATGCTAAAAAAGATGTCATGAATCTTTATATAAAAAATAAAGAACTTTCTGAAAATCCTATTTTTAATAAGAATATTGGTAGTATTATTTTAAGTACAAAAAATAATGAGCAAATTGAGATTGTTAAAAAGATTTTTGCTAATAAAGAATTGTATAAAAACGAAATTATTATGAATTATTTGCCCGAAATCTTTAGTAAATATAAAAAATCTGTTCATGAAAGAGTCTTAAATAGAGTATTATCTGATAAGAATTTATATGATAATGAAAAATTCATGAAAAATTTTCAAGTAATCCTTGCTAATATAGATAACAAAGAAAAATCTGATATGGGATTAAAGCTTCTTTCTGATAAAAATTTATATACTAATAGTAGTGTTATGGAAAGCGTGGGGGATATAATTCGTCTGGCAGATTCACCTGAATCAGTTGAAAAAAGCTCTAAATTGATTGATTTTATATTGTCATCTAAAGCTTTTAATGAAACTAAAGATGTTAAAAATTCTTTAGGGAAATTCATAAAATTTCAAGGAGTAAATATAAATCTTGATTTTATAAAACTAATTGCTAATGACCAGGATATTGTGGATGCAATTAAAGAAATAGAAAATGAATTTGATGAGTTATTATTCTTAATTTGTGATGGTATTTGCTCAAATGTGCCGGATCAAAGTGTATTTAATAAAGCTAAAAATTACGCAAAAGAAGGTATAAAAAGAAAAGATCAACTTCAAGAAGCAACAGAAAATTTAAGTAATTATGATATTTATAATGGATTTACTCATATTAGCGTTGACCTTAATGATGCAGAAAAAATTTGTGGTAAAGATACTATTTTGGCAGCTTACCCATTAACTTTAGACGGACTAGGTGAGTTTGTCTTAAATATCTCACAATTTTATAGTGATTTATCAGAAAACTTAGATTTAAGAGAGAAAATTATTTTAAAATTTAATCCTAAGGAAAGTCAAAAAGCAAAAACATTAGAAAAAGAGATTACTAAATTAAAGAAAACATACCAAAATACTGAAAAACAAGGACCAGAAGCTCTTAAAATTTTGCAAAATAAAATAAATACTAAATCTAGAGAATTAAGAGAAATATTGCAAAATAGAGTAAAAATGGATCCTCAAACGAGAATTGATAGGTTGCAAGCTCTTGTTGCTCTCAATAAAATGACTGATATTGATTTAGAATATTATATTGATTTAATCAAAGACAGTGCTCCAGAAAATAATAAGGCTTGGAATATTGAAATAAATAAAGTAATCTTTAAACCTCTTAAAATGGAATATGATGCAAAGTTTTCTAAAAAATTAGACCTGGCATCAAATAAATATTTGAGTAAAATCCTAAGTGCCGATGATGACTTTTTTGATGGTCTTGGAGTTTTATTAGAAATACTACACAACAATCCTAAAAAATCAGTAAAAGAGGCTTTAAATGAGCTTCCACAAAACATTGAAACACGCAGACAATTTGAGGAAATGGGGTTAAATTATGATAAATGGGTGGATGTTGATAAAAACTCTTTCACTAAAGTAGATGTTGAGCTTGATGCTCAAAAATCTCGTCAAGATGCTATTAGAAATGTTGAAGCTGATTTTAATGATGTAGCTTATATAAATTTACCTCAAGAGCAAAAAAATAAAATTAATCAAATTTTAAATAATGAGGGAGTAAACTTAAAAGAAATTGAAGAAATTATATATGATCAAGATGGTATAAATATTGGTAAAAAAACTGTTTTGAAATTATTTGAAGGTAATAATCCAATTGGTTTTGAAAAACTAGCAAAATTAATTCCTGCCCTAAAAAAAGGACTGAATTCAGATAATTTCTGGACTAAAGAACATGAAGACCAAGAAATAAATAACGCAGCTAAAACTTTTTATAATCATATAATCAAATTAAGATATGCTGATGTAAAAAATGCTCAAAATATAAAATCTAATAGTGATGCTAATTTAGAAATTCATAAAACAGATATGAATGATATAAAACATTCATTATTTTTAGGTAATCACGCATCTTGTTGTACTGCCGTAGGAACAGGATGTAATGAGTTTTCGGCTCCTACATATATTATGAACAAAGCAATTTCTGCTATTGAAGTTATGGATGGTAAAGATTTTGTCGGAAATTCTATGTGCTACATAGCTAATGTAGATGGAGAACCATCACTCGTTTTAGATAATATTGAAATGAGTCCTAAATATCAATATAACGATAAAATCAGAGATGCGTTTATGGAATATGCTAAAAAATTAACAGAAGAAATCGGAGCAAAAGATATGCCAATTTATGCAGGACCTTTTAGGCATAAATTCAATATGGATATATATTCAATGGCAGAACATTCTGTAAAAATTAAAGGCTCAAGTGGTGGGCAAGAAGTCTATATTGATTTTGTGACGGATGGATATATTATTGATAATAAAACAACAGACGAGGTTGAATTATATAAAATAAGATAAAAATTCTTTTAGTTATATTTTTAAATTTTATATACTCTTGAAAAAGTCCTAAAACATAATATAATAAGTATATGAATAGTATTGTTGGAGTTATTTCTAATTATCAAGCAGTTGATAATTTTTATATTAGAAATAGTTTAAAAGTAGAATCTTATAAAAATACTTCGAATAATCTTCAAGGTATAAACGGTTATTCTCAAAATGATGAAGCAGCTACTGCATCTATTTCATCAAAGGCTCTAGAATTATATAATGCAGAACAAAATTCTAATTTAAATTCAAATGAGCAATCTTTAGATAATTCAAATAAGGAATTAACTCAACAAGAAAAACAAGAGGTTGCTAAATTAAAAGCTACTGATGCAGAAGTAAAAGTTCATGAAAATGCTCATAAAGCAGCAGCAGGAGGATTAAGGACGTCTGCTCCTAATTATGAATATGAAACCGGACCTGATGGAAAAAAATATGCTGTAGCTGGTGACGTTAATATAAGTTATCCAAATAGTTCTGATCCTGAAGAGAATTTAAAAAATGCTCAACAATTAAAAGCCGCAGCTCTTGCTCCTGCGGAACCTTCAAGTCAAGATAGAAAAGTTGCAATGAAAGCTGAAAGAGAGATTGCAAAAGCTCGACAAGAGATTCAAGAAAAACGACAAAAAAACGAAAAAGAGGTAGATGAAAATACAAACACCTCTAATATTCAAAATCAAATTTCTGAAAAAAACGAAGTAGCAAATGAAATTTCTGAAATATAATTAAAAAAAGACTAAGTTTTATACTTAGTCTTTTTTATTTATAAAATATAACTTCAACTATTTTGTTGTTTGAATAAATAAACTTATTAAATCATTCAAAGCTGAGTATTGTTTTTGATAGCTTTGAGATTGTTTTTCTAAAGTTAAAATTTGTTTTTTATATTCTTGAATAGAAGCTTGGCATTCTCTAGCTGAAACTTTTAAATTTTCTTGAACTTGTTGAGCATCTTGTAAAACACTCTTCATAGAAATTCCTAAAGCTTCCATTGTTTGTTTAATAATTTGAGCCCCAGTGTGTCTAGAAACTCCACTTGGTAATTGCGAAATTAATTTTTTTAATACCGTAATATTTGCAGGCATTTCAAAAGATTCACTCATTGTTTCAACAATTGGTGAAGTTTGAGTTTTTGGCTCTGAATAAAATATATCTTTTTCTTCTTCCACATCATCAAAGAAATTTGTAATTTTTTCTTGTTTTGCAGGTCTTGAAGGTTCTGCAAATATATCATCGTTAGAAGAAAAAATATCTTCATCATTTCCTGTTGTATCAGCTGATGAATCAAAACTTTCAAAACTTGTATTTTCTTCTAAATCCATATTTTCAGCTTGTTTTTTTAATGCTTCTACTATTTTTTTTCCAACACTTTCATTGCTTGGCATTTTCAATACTCCCTCATAAGGTTTTACTCTTGTCATTATAGTTTAAACATGTTAAAAATCCAATATTTTGTTATGTTTTGTAAATTAGACAAGTTTTGGTTTAATATACAACTAAAAAGGAGCCTTTAAGACTCCTTTTTAGTATTAGTTTTCAACATATTCTCTTAATCGTTTACTACGATTAGGGTGACGTAATTTTCTTAAAGCTTTAGCTTCAATTTGTCTGATACGTTCACGAGTTACACCGAACAATTGTCCGACTTCTTCTAAAGTTCTTTGACGACCGTCATCCATTCCGAAACGTAATCTTAATACATCACGTTCACGTGGAGAAAGAGTGCATAAAACTTCTGCTAAATCTTCTCTTAGAAGTTCGCTTGCAACTGTTTTAATTGGAGCATCTGCTTCTTTATCTTCGATAAAGTCACCTAATCTTGAATCTTCTTCTTTACCAATCGGAGTTTCTAAAGAAAGAGGTTCTTGAGCGATTTTTACGATTTCTCTTAATTTAGAAATTGAAACACCCATTTCAACTGCTAATTCTTCTTCGGTTGGTTTTCTTGAAAGTTCTTGTGCTAATTTTCTTGTAACCTTTTTAAGTTTATTAATTGTTTCAACCATGTGAACCGGTATACGGATTGTTCTTGCTTGATCGGCAATTGCTCTTGTTATTGCTTGTCTTATCCACCAAGTTGCATATGTTGAAAATTTAAATCCTCTTTCGTGGTCAAATTTTTCTGCTGCACGTATTAAACCTAAGTTTCCTTCTTGGATTAAGTCTAAGAATAACATGCCTCGACCAACATATTTTTTAGCTATACTTACTACTAATCTTAAATTAGCCTGTACAAGTTTTCTTTTTGCAATAGCTCCAGGGGTTCCACCTTGTATAATTTTTCTTGCAAGCTCGATTTCTTCACTTGTTGATAATAATTTGATACGTCCGATTTCTCTCAAGTATAATCTTACAGGATCTTCTACTGCAACTCCGCGTGGAACTTCTGTATCCATTTCTGAGTCTCTTGAGTTATCTATCATGTAGAAATCATCGCTTTTCATTTCTTGTAATTTGGAAGAAGTAATAATATCTTCGATATTATCTGTTCCTAAATCTGTTTCTATATAATCTACAGAATCGTCTGCTTTTTCTGAATCATAATCTAATAAATCTAGATTTTCGTCTTCTACACTAATTACTGATGAATGTGAATTTCTTTTTTGAGCCATTTACTTATCTCCAGTTCTTAATTTTATTTTATCTCTAAGTTGCATTTGTATTTTTAGCGCTTCGATTTCGTCATCATTTACTTGTTTATATTTTTGACGTAATTGTTCTGTTTCTTTTTCCTGATAACATCTTTTTAATCTGACCACATTTTCCCTGACCGCACGTTCAAACTCTTCTGAATCTAGTCCTTTAAAAGCCTCAGAAAGTTCTATTATATCTGTTAATATTTCGGTCAACCTATCATCCTCAATGAATTCTGTATACAAATTTTTTGTCAATTCCTTAACATTATTTATTGTACAGGTTAATTTGTCAATTGTATTTTTTACAATTATTAACGTTTCATCTTGAATGATATTTTCGGGTAACAATTCGTTCAGTTTTTGAAAGCTTA
>CALUUP010000048.1 GCA_944323985.1 Candidatus Gastranaerophilales bacterium
TTAGATAAAGTTATTGCTGAAAAGGGTAAAGTTAATGAAACTGCTAAAAAGACTGCTCAAGAAGCTGTAGAAAAAGCTAAAGGTGAATTAGATAAACTTGTAGCTGAATTGAACGGTAGAGTAAAAGGCATGAGCGGTACTGCAAAAGCTTTAGTAATCGGTGGTGTTGCAGCAGCAGGTGCTTTAATCGGACTATCAATGTCTAATAAATCTAAAAATGTATAACATTTTTAATTACTAATGAAACTTATTTTACAACAACATAAAAAAGGTAAGCTTTAATAGCTTACCTTTTTTCTCCTTCCCCAGTTCTGGAACAGATTTATAATATACTTTTCAAAACCCCTTCCCCAGTTGGGGAAGGCTGGGATGGGGAGTAGTATAATATAAATAATCAAGCAAAGAAATTTATTTTATATAAAAGAAGTTTTTAGGTATAAAATATATTCCCCACTCTAACTCTCCCCAACTGGGGAGAGAATTTATAATATTATTCTGATAAAAATATTATACTTTATTAGGGCAAGAATATTTCACCTTCCCCTATTGGGGGAAGGCTGGGATGGGGTACAATCTTTTCAAGTGTTTAAAATACATGCTAAAATGAATTTATGAATAGTAAACTCTCATTAATCAGATATTTACGCTCTAATATGACAGACCAAGAACGAAAGCTTTGGCAAATAATCAGAAAAAGGGCAATAAATAATTTTAGATTTAGAAGGCAGTATCCAATAGGGAAATATATTGTAGATTTTATCTGTCGAGAAAAGAAACTGATAATAGAAGTAGATGGCGGTCAACATAATACTAAAGAAAATATTCAAGCTGATAAAGAAAGGACTGAATATCTAGAATCAAGAGGTTATAAGGTACTAAGATTTTGGAACAATGAAATTGATAATAATATTGAAGGTGTTTACTCAAAGATATTACAAGTCCTAGAAGAATGTTTATAAAACGGCTCCACTTTCCAATTATCTTCAATGGTTTATTTTGTATATTTTATTAATTATTATACCCCACCCTAACCCTCCCCATTAGGGGAGGGAATTTGCAATTTTGTTTTTTAATAAAAGTATATAGAGATTTTTTGTTAGCGAGTTAATTGTCCACTTTTGGGGGGACATTTCAGGGGGATACTTCATATTCAAAACCTCTTCCCCTGTTGGGGAAGGCTGGGAAGGGGTATAAAATAAAGATATAAAAATACTTATTAACAAATTAACATCCTTATAATTTTATGTTATTCTTAACTAGAAGGGGAGTATTTTATGATTAAAGCTAAAGAATTTTTGATAAAATATCAGGGATTATTTACTATCCTTGGACTTGGTATTCTATTTTATTTTATATTTTTCCATAATATTTGGGCGTATGCTCTTATGGATGTTGATGAATCCAGATATGTCTCGATGTCAAAAGACATGTTTAATACAAAGGATTTTCTTACTCTGTATTTGAATAACGAATTCTTTTTTGAAAAACCACCGTTATATTTTTGGGGAGAATGTCTTTCTTTTGCTATATTTGGGAAAATAACTGAATTCACAGCTCGTTTTCCTGTTGCATTGTATGGAACATTATGCGGATATTTGACTTATTTTATTGGAAAGAAGGTTTATTCAAGATCTTATGGTGTTGTATCAGCACTAATCCTTGCAACATCATTAGAATTTTTAATTCTTGCAAAGTTTGCAATTTTAGATATAGTTGTTGCAACTTGCGTTTGGTTCTCACTAGCTTTTGGTATGCTTACTAATTTTTGCAGCGAGAAGAATAAAAAATACTTCTGGTGGCTATTTTATATTTTTTCAGGCTTAGCGGTTATGGCAAAAGGTATTCCAGGTTTTGTTATACCATTTGGCTCTATGTTTTTTATATCTATTTATTCTAAAAAGTTTAAAGAAATTTTTAGACCACAGTATTTCTTAGTAGGTTTTATTCTTTTCTTTTTAATAATTCTTCCTTGGCATATTATTATGCTAAAAATGCATGATCCGTTATTTTTTAACGAATACGTTATGAAACATCATGTAGCGAGATTTCTTGGCTCTAATGAAATTGGACGACAACAACCATTCTACTTCTATTTCTTGACAATTCTATGGGGATTTTTCCCTTGGATTTTATCAACTTTAGCTGTATTAATCAGAAAAATTTTTAAACGTGATTTTAAATTTAAAGACCTATCTGATATCCAAAGATTTATGGTTTATAATGGAATAATAGCTATTTTTACACTATTATTTTTCTCATCATCTAAGACAAAGTTAATTACTTATATTCTGCCAATTTATCCTTCACTAGCGTGTCTTGGCGGATATATTTGGACAAACTATATTGAAAAGGGTGAATACTCTAGATTTATTAATAAAACTGTTTATTTTCTAGGTGGTATTTTTCTTTTAGCTTCAATTGTTGCTTTATTTACAAATATATTTTTACCGGAACAATTAGCTTTAGATATCACTTCTGCTAAACCTTTATGCATAGCTTTGTTATTCTTAGCAGGTATTTTTTCTATAGTATTTGCAAAAAAAGAAAAATACTTGGGTGTGTTTTTTACATATGTGATTTTAATGCTTTCATTATCAGCTTTTGGTACAGAAAAATTCTTTAATATTGATTATAAATTTGGACAAGATGATTTATTAAAATTTGCTCAATATTCTAAAGAAAATCATAAAACGCTTTCTTGTCTAGGTTTTACTCATAAGTACTCTCTCATTTACTATGGAGAAAAACCTGTTTATTATTCTAATGATAAAGACTTAGATGCTATCAAAACTGAGCTAAATAAAAGTGATAATTTAGTTATTATGCGTAAAAAAGATATAACAGATGAAATTAAATCTCTAAACTATAATATTTTAGAAGAAGGTCGTCGTTATATCCTTATGGAGAAAAGATAAATGCTTAGTACTATTACCGACATAGGATTTAATATATTCAAGCCATTACTTAAATTAATCCATCAAAAAGCGGGATATTCTAAGGATGCTTTTGATAGAAAATGTGGTGACTTTACAGCTCCTAATTTTGAAAATAGTAGAGTAATAATGTTTCATGGTGTTTCTGTCGGTGAAATTAATGCTGTCGAGAAGCTTGTAAAATGTGCAAGAGACGAATTTAAAGATGTAAAAATAGTAGTAACAACCGGTACAAATACAGGACAAGAAAATGCTATAAAAAAGTTAGCTGATGTTACTGATTTTATTACATATTTCCCATTTGATACACCAAGTTGTGTTAATAAATTTTTGGATAAAATTAAACCGACCGAAATTCTTATGGCAGAGACTGAAATATGGCCAAATTTTGCCAGAATTTGTAAAAAAAGAGGGATAAAGCTTTATATCATAAATGGTAGAATTTCAGATAGAACATTTAATTCCTATATGAAATTTAAATTCTTTTTTAAACCATTATTGGAGAATTATGCGGGTATTTTTACTCAATCAACAGAGGATTTAAATAAATTCTTAAAACTTGGAGCTAATCCTGAAACAACAAAACGTATGAATAATTTAAAATTCGATATTACAGCGCCAAATGTGGATATTAGTCTTAATTATGCAGGAAAAATATTTCTTGCGGCATCAACTCATTCTGGTGAAGATAAAATAGTATTAGATATTTACCAAAAATTGAAAGTTAAGCATAAAGATTTAAAGCTAATATTAGCGCCTCGACATTTAACAAGGCTCGATGAAATAAAAGAAATTTTTAAAAATACTCCTTATTGTCTACGTTCTTCAGGTGAAGATTTGATTAATAATGATATTATGATTTTAGATACAATGGGAGAGTTAGGTAAAATATTTTCTTTTGCTTATTTTTCGTTTATAGGAGGAAGTTTTAATAAAACTGGCGGACATAATCCGCTTGAATCAATTATATTTTCTAAACCCGTAATTTCAGGCCCTTCTATTCATAACTTTAAAGATATTTATTCTATTATTCAAAAAGCTAATGCTGGTTTTGTAGTTAAAACTCCAGATGAACTAGCGGAGATTGCTGATAAGTTATTATCTAATGATGATTTTTATAATCAAACAGCTAAAGCAGGAGATAATGTATTCAAAGAACAGCAGGGAGCTTTAGAATTTGTATTAAGCATTTTAAGGAAAAAATAAAACCTCCTTGATGGGAGTTGAACCCATGACCTTAGGCTTCGGAGACCTACGCTCTATCCAACTGAGCTACAAGGAGAAGTTTACATGCATTATAGCAAAAAATTTCTTTATATGTTTTATATTAATAAAGGAGTTATGTATGAAAGTAATGTTTAATTATCCTGTTAATAATTTTACTGTAGGATTTAAAAATAGACGAACTGAAGAAGATATAAAGCATGAAGAAGATAAAATAAATAATGAAGAAGTCAATATAAGAAAACAAATAGATGCTTTGAATCGAGAACAATTGAAATTAGAAAATGAGGAAAGAAAATTAGAACGAGAAATGAATGAATTAAAACGTTTTGATAGATAAATAATTTACATTCCTTAATCTGTTTATGTGATAAATTATAGTTATGTCAAAATTAATACCAATTCATATTCACTCAGAATTTTCATTATTAGATGGGACAATTAGAGTCGGAGAACTTGTAAATTACGCTAAAGAAAATGAGTTACCAGCTATTGCGATTACAGATCACGGGGTTATGTATTCTGCTATAGAATTTTATGAAAAAGCTAAAGAAGCTGGGATAAATCCTCTTATAGGTTGTGAATTTTACGTTCATGATGGTGATATCCATGAAAAGGATAGTTCTCATAATCCTTTATATCACTTAATATTAATTGCAAAAGATAAGAAAGGATATGCTAATTTAATAAAATTAGTATCTGTAGCTTGGTGTGAAGGATTCTATTATAAGCCAAGAATAAATTTTGAGTTATTACAGCAATACCATGAAGGGCTTGTTTGTTCTTCTGCATGTTTAGGAGGGGAAGTTTTACAACACCTTTTAAATGGAGAAAAAGATAAAGCAAAAGCTACTGCATTAAAATATAAAGAATTATTTGGGGATGATTATTATATAGAATTGCAGGACCATAATTTAGAAGATCAAAAGCGTACTAATCCTGATTTGATTAAGATTGCAAAAGAACTCGGGATTAAAATGATTGTTACAAATGACTCTCATTATTTGAGAAGAGAAGATGCAGATGCTCAAGATACTTTGTTATGTTTACAAACCAATGCTGATAAGGATGATCCTAATCGATTTCATTTTCCGAATAATGAATTTTATTTGAAGTCGAAAGAAGAGATGCGAAAAGCTTTTTCTTGGATGGATGATGAAACTTTTGAAGAATGTGTTAAAAATACTGAAGATATCGCAAATAAGTGCAATATTGAAATAGAACTAGGTAATGCACCACTACCTCATTATGATGTTCCAGAGGGTTATACTAATGAAACATATTTGCAGCATATAGTATATGAGGGAATGAAAAAACGTTATGGAGAAATGACTCCTAAACTTAAAGAACGTGTTGATTATGAATTAAGTGTAATTAATAAAATGGGATTCCCAGCATATTTCTTGATTACTTGGGATTTTATTCACTATGCTAAGACTCATAATATACCAGTAGGTCCTGGTAGAGGCTCTGCAGCAGGTAGTGTTGTTGCTTACGCATTAGAAATTACCGATCTGGATCCTATTAAGCATAATCTTTTGTTTGAAAGATTCTTGAATGAAGAACGTTTTACAATGCCCGATATTGATATCGATTTTTGTATTGAAAAACGTCGTCAGGTTATTGACTATGTAACAGAAAAATATGGTGAAGATAAAGTATGTCAAATTATTACATTTTCTACATATGCACCAAAAGCAGCATTTAAAGGTGTTGCAAGAATTTTAAAAGTTCCTTTTGCAGAAAGTAATAAATTAACAGGTTTAATAGAACCGGCAATAGAGCTTGCTCAAGCTACTAATCCAAAAGCAAAATGGATTAAAGACGCCATTCAAGTTGAAGGATCTGAATTAAGAAAATTATATGATGAAGATTATCAAATCTTAAATCCTGAAACAGGAAATACCGTAAGTTTTAAAAAGTTAATTGATATGTCTATAGCAATTGAAGGACTAAAATGTGGAACAGGTACTCATGCTGCTGGGGTTATAATATCGCATGCACCTTTGGATACAATTATACCAGTTCAGCCTTCAAAAGACGGAATTGTTCAGACAGGTTATCCTCCTCATGAAGTTACAGAAGTTTTATCTCTTTTAAAAATGGACTTCTTGGGTTTAAGAAACCTTACAATGATATATAAAACCGTCGATATGGTTAAGAAATATCGTGGAATTGATGTCGATATTAATAATATCCCGCTTGATGATAAAGATACTTATAAAATGTTGGTTAGAGGTGAAACAATTGGGGTATTCCAACTTGAATCTCAAGGGATGATGAATCTTGTAAAACGTTTAAAACCAGACGTTTTTGAAGATTTAGGTGCTTTAGTTGCGTTATTTCGTCCAGGCCCATTAGGTTCCGGCATGGTTGATGAATTTGTAGATAGAAAGCACGGTGTAAAACAAGTAACTTATGCTCATCCACTTTTAGAGCCTATTTTAAAAGATACATATGGAACAATTGTTTATCAAGAGCAAATTATGCAAGTATTCCAAGCTTTGGCAGATTATTCTCTTGGTGAAGCCGACATTGTTCGCCGTATGATGGGTAAGAAAAAAGTTGAGGAAATGCAGAAGCAAAAAGGAAAATTTATTGAATTAGCTTCTACTCGACATGACATGAAGCCTGAAGATGCTACTACATTATTCGAACAAATTGAAGCTTTTGCATCATATTGTTTCAACCGTTCGCATTCTGCAGCTTATGCTTTTGT
>CALUUP010000049.1 GCA_944323985.1 Candidatus Gastranaerophilales bacterium
TATTTTATATCTTGCAAAATACTTCAGCCTCAGCTCGCTCCCGCTCGAACCACCGACGGTGTTTCTCATCTCCCCCCCCCCCCTGCAAAACAAAAAAGACTTCCTATTTGGAAATCTTTAAAGTGGTGGGCAGGGGTGGATTCGAACCACCGTACACTCTCGTGAACAGATTTACAGTCTGTCGCCTTTAGCCACTCGGCCACCTACCCATATTAAATTTTCATTTAAAATTGCCTTTGACGGGATTTGAACCCGTGGCCTCTCCCTTACCAAGGGAGTGCGCTACCCCTGCGCCACAAAGGCTTAATGCCGCAAAGGGCCTTTAATTAAAAAAGCCGGTAATAGGAATCGAACCTACAACCTACGGTTTACAAAACCGTTGCTCTACCGTTGAGCTATACCGGCGTCAAGTTCTATATTATATAAAACATTTTTGATTGTCAACATAATTTTTTGACTTTTTTTACTTTCTCATTAAAGTTTTATTAAATCTACATTAAGCGGATGATTTTATGATTATTTTCTAAAGTGGTTATATTATTTATCCGTTCATTTTAATAAATGAGGTACAACTATGCAAATCAATGGTGGTGTAAGATTTTGTGAACAAGGTATTAAGGCTTCTATTAGAGCTATGCATGTTCAAAGTGAAATTTTAGGTATGATAAATGAAAATGTCGCTGGGTTTGATAAAGTAGGGTATCAAAGAAGAGAGCCTGTAGTCTCTTCTTTTACTGAATATATTGGAGTGCATGGGCTTTCTCAAACTGTTGATGATAAAGTCGGTAGGATTATGGTTTCAAAGAATCCTTTAGATATTTCTATGGCAAATAAAGGATATTTTCAAATTCAAACTCCTCAAGGTGTTCAGCTTACTCGTGATGGAAGATTTAAACTTGATAAATTGGGAAATCTTCTTAATCTTGAGGACAATCCTGTTTTATCTGATACAGGTATGCCGATAAAATTACCAATAGTTCCTGATAATCCTTCAGAAGTTATTGTTAATTCCAAAGGTAAGATTTCTGTTTTTGATAAGGATTCAGAAAAACTTGTTGATGCCGGATATTTAGGGATTGTTGATGCTAATGGTATGGCTGTTATTTCTCCTGATGTTAAGCAAGGGTATAATGAATATTCTAATGTTACTTTGCAAAATGAATTTTTAGCAGTTAAACCAGTTGTAAGAAATTTTGAAGCTAACAGGCAAATTTTTCTTATTGAGAGTGCCAATTTACAAAAAGTTATAAGTCAATTAGGTTCGGTTTCATAGGAGGTTTTTATGTATAATATGCAAGCTGTGGTTAGAAAAAGTATTAATAACGCTACAATGCAATTCGAAAAACTCGGTTATGTTGCTAATAACCTTGCAAATTATAATACTGCTGCGTATAAGACCTCTCGTTTTGAACAAATTTTGAGAGAAGATGGTTATGTTGACGGTGCTATAAGAACTAATGCTTTAAAAGGTTCTATTAGAACGTCTACTAATCCTTATGATATAGCTATTGATGGTGAGGGTTATATTCCTGTAGTGTCCCCTGAAGGTGAAATTCAATATACTCGTGACGGAGCTTTAAAAAGAGGTGAAAATGGATATTTAATGACTGTTGATGATTGGATGGTCGGTGACGGTATTAAAATTCCTGCTAATTCCTATAAATTTGAAATTAAACCAAATGGTGATGTTATAAATTATGATAATTCGGGGTCTCTTCCTGAAAAAATTGGTACAATACCTATTGTACAATTTGATTGTCCGGAGGCTTTAGAGCAAGGTCATAATAATAAAATGGTTTATAATGATGAGTCTGGGGCTCCAAAAATTATAAAAGAAGGTAATATCAAACAATATGCTACAGAAGTTTCTAATACAAATATTTATGATGAATTAAATGATTTGATGAGATTAAATACTTCTATGATTGCAAGTATGAATTTAATGAAAGTAGCTGATGATATGTACAACAAAGCTATTAATATAAGAGAATAGGATGAATAAGTTATGACTTTTACAAGTATTGATTCTATGGGCAAAACTAATTTAATGTTAGATTTGATTTCTCAACGGCAGAGAGCATTAGGTTCTAATGTCGCAAATGTTGACACTCCAGGTTATGTTAGAAGAGATATAGATTTTTCTCAATATTTGGGGTCTATGAATAGTCCTTTAGAAACGAAGCTTTCGACAGAACTTGGACCTTCTGGGGTTATAGAAGATAGAAGGGCTAAGGAAATAGATATTGCAGAAGAATTAACAGAAATGCAAAAGAATTCTATTCTTTATACTATGGCGACAAGAAGAATGTCAAATATAATTACTGAAATGAAAACAGTTATTAATGTCGGAAAATAATTAGTGAAACACTTCGAAAGGGAGGTTTGTTATGAGTATAATGGAGTCTATAAATATTGGTTCAAATGCTTTAAAAACGCATGGGCTAAGATTAGATATTCATGCTAAGAATATTGCTAATGTTGATACACCTAATTATGTAAGAAAGATTCCTGTGCTTAATGCGACTGAAGATATTTCTTTTCATGGATTAATGAATGTCATGAAAAATGATGTTTTTGGAACCGGTACTTTACCATACCTTCAAGGAGGTGTTACTTTTAATGGATGTGTAGAAGATCCTACTGTTGGGGAAAGAATTTATTCTCCGGGACATCCTGATGCAGATGCTAATGGTTATATTCGAGCATCAAATGTTAATGCTATGGTTGATATGGCGGATGCTATTATGGCTCAAAGAGCTTATGAGGCTAACTTAGCTTTGGTTAATATTTCTAAAGCAATGGCTTCTAAAGCGACTGAAATTGGTAGATAATTTTCTATTTTATTAGATAAAAAGCGCTTCTTTTTGAAGCGTTTTTTTTTGTTTTATTTTCCCTCTTGAAATTTATTTTTGTTAGCAATATAACGGTATTTGGAAAAATAGTATAAAGTAGTTTTGGGAATGTAAATAGTTATGAAAATTTATTTTTTATCAATGATTCTACTACTTTTGGGTGCATTACTCTCAATTGTAGTAAAGGACAGAGCTAAATTTAAAGTATGCTCTATTTTCACATTTATTTCTACAGTAATGCTATGGGTTCCAGCTTTAACTGTTTTGTTGACAGGGAATCCTATGAGTAAATCAATTTACATGTCTCCTATATTTGGAGATGTAAGTTTTGTTGTTGATCCTTTATCAGCATTTTTTGTTTTGGTAATTTCAACAATGAGTTTTTTAGGTACGGTGTATGCAAATGGATACATGAAACCTTATTTTGAAAAAGGAATGAACGTTTCTTCACACTGTTTCTTTTTAATGATGTTAGTTATGTCAATGATATTAGTTGTAACAGTTCAGAATGCTTTATTTTTCTTAATTGTTTGGGAATTAATGTCACTTTCATCATTCTTCCTTGTTATTTTTGAAGGAGAGAAAAAAGAAGTTCTATCTGCTGGGATTAAATATTTAGTTTACATGCATTTATCTGTAATATTTATAATTGCAGCTTTTGTAATGTTAAATATCCAAGCTGATAGTTTAACTTTTAGTGATTTTGCATATGTTTTACAAAATAATGAACAGTTTGCAAATATAGTATTTTTCTTAGCCTTTTTAGGTTTTGGAATAAAAGCCGGTTTTGTACCATTCCATAACTGGTTACCTGATGCGCACCCTGCTGCTCCAAGTCATGTTTCGGGAATTATGTCAGGGGTTATGATTAAAACAGGTATTTATGGTATTTTGAGGGTAATTACTTTGATGGGTACTCCTTCTAAATATGTTGCTTATACAGTTTTTATCGTAGCATTGGTGACTGCTATGTATGGTATATTATATGCTTTAGCTCAAAGAGATTTGAAAAAATTATTAGCATATTCAAGTATCGAAAATATTGGTATTATTGGTTTAGGTATCGGTTTAGGTTTGATTGGTTTAACTTATAATCAACCTCTTGTTGCGATGCTTGGTTTTGTAGGTGGTATTTTGCACATCTTAAACCACTCTATATTTAAGGAATTAATGTTTTTTGGTGCTGGTTCTGTTTATAACAAAACTCATACCAGAGATATAGAAGTTTTGGGTGGATTAATTAAGAAAATGCCTAAAACAGCTTCTTTATTTATAATTGGTGCGATTGCAATATGTGGATTACCTCCTTTTAACGGTTTTGTTAGTGAATTTTTAATATATTTTGGTATGTTAAAAGGTACTATTGGTGGTAATACTGCTTTATTTATTACATTAGTATTAGCAATAGCAGGACTTGCAATGGTTGGTACTATGGCTATGCTTTGCTTTACAAAAGCTGCTAGTATTACATTTTTAGGACAGCCAAGAGTTGAAAATATTTACAATAAAGTTGAAGGCGATGTCGCTAATTGTATGTGGATTCCAATGTCAATATTGGCATTATTCGCTCTTGTTATTGGTTTGATGCCTCAATTTTTTGTAGCTGTTTTACTAGGACCTGTAAGTATGTTTGTTAAAGCACCATGCTTTATGTTACCTATGGCTGTTATTAATATGATGCAAATTTTAGCAGTTTGTTTCTTTATATTGACAGTTCTTATAGTTGTTATGTTTTGTGTTAAGTTTTTTGCTAGAAAGAAAGTTGAAGAACATACAACTTGGGGGTGTGGATATAACAGGGGAAATTCTCATGTTCAGTATACCGGAGCTTCTTATGTAAGTTTATTCTTATCAACTTTAAAACCTTTGTTTAAAAGAGTGACACATATTAAAAAACCGAAGGATTTATTCCCTAGTGAAGCTCACTATGAACAAGATATTGAAGATATAGAAGAAGCTTATATTGTTAAACCTATATTAAAATGGGATGAAAGATTTTTATCAAAATTTGAACGAATTCAAAGTGGTAATATTCAGCAATACATTTTATATGGTTTAATATTCCTTGTTTTAGCAATAATTGGAATGATATATTTTGGATAGGAGTGAAAGATGATTACATTATTATTTAATATATTAATTTTATTGTTTGCTCCATTCTTAATGATTGGCGTTATAAAAAAGACAAAAGCCTTCTTTGCCGGTCGTAAAGGGGTTAGTATATTTCAACCGCTTTGGGATTTCATAAGACTAATGAAAAAGGATTTTGTAATAAGTAATACTACATCTTGGGTATTCAAATTTGCACCAATAGTAGGATTTGCTACTACAATATTTGCTGCATTATTTGTACCTATGGCAGGTGGAATGTCTATTATAAATGTTCCTTGTGCATTTATAATATTTGCTTATTCATTGAGTTTGGGTAAATTCTTTGCCTTGCTTTCAGCAATGGATACAGGAAGTAGTTTTGAAGGTATGGGTGCTGCTAGAGAAGCTTGTTTTTCTACGATTGTAGAACCTGCTTTCTTTATTGCAATGGCTTCTGTAGTTGCTTTAACCGGACATTTTTCTTTTGGAAATTTAAGATTGATTTTAGAAAATGCTGGTGTCTATGGAATTATGATAATTGCTCTTTTGGCAGTTACTTTATTTATTATGTTATTAATTGAGTGTTGTAGAGTTCCTGTTGATGATCCTACTACTCACTTAGAATTAACTATGATTCATGAAGTTATGATTTTAGATAATTCAGGTATGGACTTAGGCTTAATAACTTGGGCTTCTGCTATTAAGATGTTATTATTTGAAGCGTTAATCGCTAATCTAATCATTCCTGCTTCTTGGGTTGGTTGGCAAGCAATTTTAGCTTTTGTAGCTGTTATTTTTGTTTTATCAATCATAATTGGTATTGTTGAATCTTCAATGGCAAGATTTAGAATGACACACGTTTTCGAATTTATTTTTATAATGTCGCTTACTGCCTTATTAATTCTTGCGTTAGTAACGTATAGAGTTTATGGGGGGTAATAAGATTTTAGTAATGTAAAAAGGTAATGTAAGAGGTAAATATAGATATTATGGAAAACATATTTATAATTTTATTAGGCTTATCGATGATATACATTGCTGCAACCAGTCGTTTGTTGGCGCACGTTAATATGTTAGTTGCTCAAGGGTGGTTATTGTTCTTTGTATGTCTTACAGGATTTGCTAAAGAACCTTGGTTTAATATTGGAATGATATCAACTCCGGATGCTATTATGACAAATATACCTCATATTATTGGTTTTTTGTTTGTAGTAGTTGAAACTTTGGTTGTAAAAGCCGTTGTAATTCCTATATTTTTAAAGAAGGTCTTGAGAAAAACTCACGCTCATAGAGATACTGATGCTAATATTCCGCATTTTTATTCTCTTTTTATAGCAAGCATAATTCTTTTTGCTGGTTTTATGTTGGCTAATATTCATGCTGCGGAATTTAAATTAGTTTCTCCTCTGTATTTTGGGGTTTCTATTGCAGTTATTATTACTAGTTTATGGCTTATTACAATTAAACATACTGTTTTATCCAATGTTATAAGTTTTATAACTATGGAAAATGGTATATTTTTATTGTCTTTGTCAGTTGCTAAAGAAATGCCTATTATTGTAAATATGGGGGTTTTGTTAGATATCTTTATCGCAGTGTTCATTTTAGGAATGTTGGTTAAAGAAATTAATAATGAGTTTGAAGATTTAGAAGTTTCACAATTATCAGATTTAAAGGACTATGAATACAATGATTAATTTAATTTTATTATTTCCGCTTTTAGCGTGTTTGATATTATTTATATTTAAAAATAGAGCTTTAAATAATTGGATGGTAAATTTATATGC
>CALUUP010000050.1 GCA_944323985.1 Candidatus Gastranaerophilales bacterium
ATGGTGCAGTCGATAGTGTTTTAGATGGCAATAGTTATACTATTTCAGGATTATATATAAATAGACCCAATAGTGATTATCAAGCTTTAATAGGCTCTCAATCATCTATAAAAGTTAAGAATTTAGGTTTAATAAATCCAAATGTAATTGGAAGAAATTTTGTAGGGGCATTAAGAGGTGCAGGGCATTATAAATTTACTGAGAATTGTTATGTGGAAGGTGGTGTGATACAAGGGAAAATTAATGTTGGTGGTTTGGTAGGTCATTTGAATTATGATACAGCTTCTTATTGTTATACGACATGCGATGTTATAGGAGTTGAGAAGGTTGGTGGAATTGCAGGATTAGCAAACTATCATGATGGGGTAATAAATAACTATGCAACTGGAAACATTTCTGGAGATAATAAAGTTGGAGGGATTCTTGGTGATGGTTTTAAACTTGAGAAAGCAGCTTTTTATGGCACAGTAAATGGTGTAAGTGATGTTGGAATAATAGCAGGAAAGGCTTCAGTTGTAAAAGATTGTTTTTATAATATTAATGTAAATAAAGATTATGGAATTGTAGGAGAAAATTATCAATCAGCTCAAATAACAAACGTTATTGGAGTGAATTTCGGTAAAAAAATTAGTTTACAAGTAGGAATAGATTCTTCTGAGAATAGTAGACTAAGTTTTGAAGCGTGGTTTGCTCTAGATGATTTAGCTCGTTTAAAAAATAGCAGTATGTCTGATTTAAATGTTTTTAGGTATATAGATAATATTTTGACTCAGATAAATGCTAAACAAACAGAGTATGGTACAGTGCAAAATCGTTTAGAGAGTGTAATGGAGCAGATTACTATTTCTTATGAGAATTTATTATCAACACGTTCTACAATAAGTGATGCAGATATAGCAGAAGAAAGCAGTGCATATATAAGAAATCAGATATTACAGCAAGCTAGCGCAACACTTTTAGCTACTGCAAATCAAAATCCAAGTATAGCATTACAGTTGTTGTAAGTTAGTGACTATTCACTAGTCACTAATTATAAGATTTTGGTGCAAATAATTGCACCCTACTAGTTCAAAAAAACTCGTCACCCTGAATTTATTTCAGGGTCTTACAAATTGAGAAATAAAACTTCTTGTAGGTAAGATTCCGAAATAAATTTGGAATGACAAAATAGATAATTAAAAAGTAGGTTGGGTGAAGCCCAACAAAAACTTCTATTCACTACTCACTCTTCACTATTCACTCTTCACTAATTTAGCTAATTCATTATTTAATTAAAATTTCTCCGTGAAAATCTGTTCCACCGGTTTTTATTAATTGAGGATATTTGTTTGCAATTTTCATAACATCTTTTGAAGAATGGAATTTTACTATTTTTCTAAATCTTGGATATGGATAATATACTTCTATTCCATCTAATCCATATTTTATAAGTTTTTTTACTAAACGATCAAGGCTTATTGCCCAATAGCATGCCGGATGTGCTAAGACTGCAATACCACCTGCATTATGAATAGCTTTTATAAGTTTTGGGACATTTCTTTTTGAAAATAACCTGATAAAATCACCTTCTGTTTCTGCTTTTGTTTTTGCCATAAATTGTTGTATTTCTTCATTAGTTACATCAATATTATATGCAAGCAAATGTATGAATATATGATTTATCCAACAATCAAATTCTACTCCAGGAATTAAAATATCGTCTTTATATTTTTTATGACCTTCTATTGTATTATGATCTGTTATTGAAATTAGTTTATATCCTTTTTCTTTTGCCTGTTTAATAATTTCTTCAAAAGAAGATTTTCCGTCTGAATAGGTAGAATGTATATGAAGATTTACTTTGCCTGATAAAAAATCTGTTTCTTTTAATTCTCGTAAGTTTTTCATAATAATATCTTTATACTACAATTATTTATAAAAAAGAAGTGGAGAATTTATGGTAAAAAAAAGTCAAACACCTTTAGGAATTTTTATAGAAGCAATTGGATTATATTTTTCTAATTTTGATAAATTTTTTAAGTATATGTCTTTTCCTGTTTTAGGACAAATATTTGGATTAGTTTTAATTTTTACGATATCTTATTTTTATACTCAGCATATTTCGGCTTTAATAGAAAAATTTCCTGTTTTTAATGATTTTTTGATATTAACATTATTTTCTATTTTAATAACATTACCTGGTTTGATGATTTTTTTAAAAGCTTTTTGGGAATTTCTAATTGCATATGGAGCGATTAATTCTATGCTTGAAAATATGCTTAAATCAGGAAAAGTTTATGATTTTGACGCCCATACAGAATTAATAAAAAGAAGGGCTTTTGCTTTTGTTGGACTTTGGTTTTTAGTCGGAATTTTTTCTTTAATAGCTTTTGTTCCTTTATTTTGGGTTATTTGTGGAATTTTAGCGGTGTATTTTGTATTAATATTTCAAGTTTTTACATATGAACCTGAATTATCACCAATTGCTTGTGTAAAAAGAAGTTTAAGTATAATCAAGGGACATTTTGCTTCGACTTTTTTATTAATTTGTTTAATTGGAGGTTTAACTTATTTAGTTTTACCTCAGGTTTTTGATAAAATTTTTGAGATATCAGGAATTAATAACTTTTTTTCAAGTTTAATATTGCCTTTTGTGAATCTTTTTCCTGATTTTGACTTATCAAAATTTGGAGGAAAATTTATTGAGAAATCAGAAATTTCATTATTTATAGTTCAATCTTTAATTGCTCAAATTGTTATTCAATATACTTTGCCAATAAGATCTATTATGTGGGGTTTATGGTATAAAGAATTAACTAAAAATGAGTTTAATAAAGAATATTCTAAGAAATCTAAAAAAAGAAGACCTAGCGAAAAATTAATGGAAGAATCTCATAAAAAATATGGTAATAAAAAGAAAATTGATAGAAATCTTCTAAGACGAGCTATGGAAAAAGATGAAGATTAATATTTGTTTTCAAAAATAGTAAAAACAAAATTATCTCCGATTTTTGTTTTAAGTTTATAATTATTATCAATATATTTAAAAATATTTTGAGCGTAATCTATTCCAAACAAAGAATAATAATAGTTTGAAGTATCATAGTTATTTATAATTATGTATTCAGGTTTAGTTAAAGATAATCGTTTAGTTATAATATCTTCACCAAAAGTCTCTACATAAAGAGGTATTAGAGAGTAGAATTTATTATCAGACTTCCTGTCGGTTAAATAATTTATACTTAAACATTCGGGGTAGACAATTATTTTATCTTCAGAATTTGTATTATTGATAATAAAATTAATTGTAGAATCTATAGATTTTCCATAATAAGGAGAAGTATATATTATCCCTTTTTTAGTTACAATTTTATAATTTTTTTGATTTAATTGTTTAATATTTTTTATTCCAAAGTTTAAAGAAAGTGCTAAAAATATTATAAATAAACTTTTTTGTATTTTTTGCGGACATAATACATATATTGATATAAAAGCAAAAGGAAGAAAAAAAGTTCCATATGATTGTAAAGTTGTCGCAAAAAAGACTTTTATTGAAATTAAAAGAGATGCTAATATAAAAAATCGTTCATTTTGATTTAAATTTTTGAATTTTATTATGAATAATATTAATATTAGAGGAAAAATATAAAGAAAAATTTCAGGAGATACAAGAAAATAAAAGTAAATAAAAGTTATAATTATTGAGTAAGCATTATAAAATTTGTATAAAAATAAAATTGGAATCAATAGCTTTATAAAATTAATTAGGTATATAGGTATTAATTCTATTCTAAAAGTAAGTCCCATAATAGAATAAAACCAATATAAAGTTTTAGTCGATGTCATATTTGTAGTTATTTGAAATGATGCAATAATATTATTAAGACCTACATTTTGAATAAGAAGTGGCGTAAATATTATTCCAAAAGTTAAAAATAAATATAAAATGTTTTTTAAAATATTTTGCTTTTTAGTATAAAAAATAAGTAATGGGAGAAATAGTAAGAATTCGTATTTTGAACATATTGCTAATGCACAAAATATAAATGCTAGTGATATTTTATTTTTTAGGAAAAAGTAAATTGATAATAATATAAAGAAAAGTCCATAAAGAATTCCATAAGAATAAGGGAAAATATAGTTAAAAACATTTGGGGAAAGAAACGCTCCTGATATTATTAATAAAATAATACTTAGAGAATATTTTTTATCGAAAAATAAATTAGAGATTAAATATGTAACATTAGTAATTCCTATAGAAAAAAGTAATCCTAAGATGTATAAAACTTTTAAATTTGAGCCAATTATTTTAAATATTAAAGCATTAAATAAGTAAGCAAATGGTGCGTAAATTGAAAAAATATTTTTGTATAAAATTTGACCTTTAGAAACTTGTTCCGAAATATAAGCTTCTCTAAAAGAGTCAACAATAATATCTCCAAATTTTCCGTAAAATATTGCAAATATTAATAAAATTATTGTATTGAATAAAAAATATTGCCAATTATTTTTAAAAAATTGTTTTATAACCATAAAAATTATCTTAACAAAGCTTTACAAATAAAGCAATTTTATTAAGAAAAAAAACTTTATATAGGTGTGTGGTTAGTGAAAGGTATTAGATATGTCAGTAAGTCCTTATACATTAAATAATTTGTATAATCAAGGAATTATAGATTATGCTCCTTATGATTTAGCAGGAGGAATGAATGTTTCATCACTTAATGCAATGCAAAATCCATATATGAATATGGCAATGAGTGGAGCAATGTACCAAAATTATGGCATGTATGGAGATTCATTTACCCCAATGGGATATAGTAACATTGGACAATTTTCAAATGCTGGCATGAATGCTTATGGAACACAAGGTATTGGCACTTATTCTCAAGCAGGCATGAACGCTTTTGGAGTTAGTGGAATTGGTACACATTCAAATGCTGGCATGAACGCTTATGGTGGAGGAGTTAAAGAATTCGGAATAAAAACTTGGAACTTTTTTCAAAATATTCCAACAACAATAAAAGGTCTATTAGCAGGAGGAATAATAGTAGGAACAGCTGTTCATTGTCTTAAAGGCAAAAAACCTCCTGTAAAAGCATCTAGCAGCTTTGTATCTAAATTAAAAAATTTCTTCGGAATAAAAAAGAAATAACATTATTAACCTTATAAAATACCTTATTAATTAACCAAAATTTTTACGCCGTAAGGCGTTTTTTTTTTATGCTACAATATAAATTGTATGAAGAGATTTTTATTAACACTAACCCTTTTTATAGCAACTACAGTAACATCTGCTAGTTTTGCAAGCGTAGTCAATGTCGATTTAGATGAAATGATTGATATTGGCTTAAAAAATAATTGCGAAATAAAAATAAAAAGGATGGAATTAGAAGCTGCAAAAAAAGATATTAAAATTGCAAACCGTCTACAAAACCCTGAAATTCAATCAAATATTGTAATGGGAAATGTTGCTTTAGGTAATTCCTCTCAAGCAGGCGTTGCTTTACCAATAGAAGTTCTAAAAAGAGGTGTAAGAAAAAAAATAGCAATAGAAGCCTATTCTATAAAAGAGACTGAATTAAAGCAATTTGAACATAATTTTAAATTACAAATAATGCAAGCATACTTTGATGTACTATATGCAAAATCAGTCTACAACATTCAAGAGCAACGTTTAAAATTATTCAAAGATTTAGTTCAAATTACAACTGATAAACCGAAATATCCTGCTTATGAAATAGATAACTTGAAAGCTGATATCCAGTATGCTCAACAAAAAATTGAAGTAAATAGAGCAAGAGCAAATATGCTTGCAAAGCAATTTGAACTTAATAAAATTTTAAATACAGGAATTGATGATGTGATGTACGATACAAAAGAATCATCATTACTTGGAAATTGGGCATTCTTAAATATAAAAATACCTGAATATGAATTTTTGGAAAACATTGCTCTTCAATATAGCTATATGATAAAGCTTTCTGAAAAAAATATTGCACAATCTGAACTTGAAGTTACATTAGCAAAACGTAATAGAATTCCAGATATCACAATCGGAGGCGGATACGCATGGCAGACTCACCCAAATGTCCCTAATAAACTAGGAGGTGCATATGTTGGCGGAGGAATGAATTTACCGATACTATACAATTTTACTCCTGAAATCCAAAAAGCTGAAATATTTTTAGAACGCAGTAAAGCTTCTAAAAAGGCTTATGAACATCAATTAAAATATGAGCTAAAAAAAGATTATAATATTTTTAAATACTCAGCCGAAAATATGGCATATTCAAAAAAAATCCTTGAAGAATCAAATAGAATTGTAAAGCTTTCTACTGATGGATATATAAGCGGTAAAAATAGTTATACAGATCTAGTAATCAACGAAAATGGACATCAAGAAGTACTAAGTCAATACTTAAATGCAATGTCCAGACATTTTTATTCTTATTTGGAACTAATGCAAGATATCGGACACGATATTTTAATAGAAGAGGATCTATTATGATAAAGCTTATTGCAACCGATGTTGATGGGACAATAATTATTCCAGAAAAAACTTTTACAAAAGAAGTCAGAGATTGCATAAGAAAACTTAACGAAAATGGAATAAAAGTCGTATTAGTAACAGGAAGAATGCATGCTGCAGCTAAACTTATTGCTCAAGATTTAGGTCTTACAACT
>CALUUP010000051.1 GCA_944323985.1 Candidatus Gastranaerophilales bacterium
AAAAATATAATTATCCAAGATACCTATTATTCAAGAGAATCAACATCTAATATATCATCAGAATTAGGATATATTTATGCTCTTACAAACAGTTCGCAAATTTATGATAATTATGTAGAGAATATAAAAAAGGTAACAGTAAATCAGGTTAATGCAGCTGCTGATAAATTCTTAGGAGCAAATAAGGCTGCAATTTCAGTAGTGCTTCCAAAATCAATGGAGAAAAAAGAAACTAAAGCAGAGATAAAGCATTCTGCAACAAAGATTTCAGAAAATAAGGGTACTGTAAAGTATTTGGTTGATAATGGTGCGACATTATTGATTAATGAGAATAAAAATAATGATATTGTAGCGATAAGTATTATCGCAAAAGGTGGTGAATTTTTAGAAAAAATTCCTGGAGAAGCAACATTGGTTGCAGAAACTATGTTAAAGGGGACAAAAAAATATTCATCTCAAGAGCTTGCACAGATTTTAGATGAAAATGGTATTCAGGTTTCTCCATCAAGTAGTGCCGATTATTTCTCAATAGATGTTCAAACTACAACCAGACAGTTGGATAAAACATTGGAAATATTAGATGAGATATTAAATAATTCAAATTTTGATGAATATGAATTAGAGAAAAAGCGTTCTGAGATTTTATTAAGGATAAAGCAAAGTAGAGATTTGCCAATGAACATTGCTTTAGAAAACTTTAAGACAGCTATTTTTGAAGGAAGTGTTTATTCAAATTCAAACAAGATTTTAGAAAAAACTCTTCCAAAAATAGAAAGAAAAAATGTAGTAGATTATTATAACAGAATTTTAAATTCAAAGAATATTATAGTTTCAATAAATGGGAATGTAGATACAGAAAAGATGATAACGTCTTTTGGTGGAATTATACCTAATAGAAATGTAGAGAAAGTTAATTATTCTAATTATAAAGTAACAAAGTTATCAGCGTCTAAAAATATTTCTCAAAAAATAAATAATTTAGAAACGTCTTGGTTATTTTTAGGATGGCAAACAACTGGTGTTGCAGATAAGAAAGATTTTGTGACATTGAAGGTTATAAACACTATATTAGGTTCTGGCATGAGCTCCAGATTATTTAGAAATTTACGAGAACAAGATGGTTTAGCATATCAACTTGGCTCAAGTTATTCTCCCAAAATGTTAGGTGGAATATTTTTAACATATATTGGAACAAATCCTGATAAATTAGAATACTCTAAGACAAAAATGTTTGCAGAGATGAACAGGTTGAAGATGGAATTTGTATCTGATACGGAATTACAGGATGCTAAGGATAGACTAAAAGGAGGTTTTGTAATTGCAATGGAAACAAATTCCGAAAAAGCTTCAAATATAGGTCTTTTTGAAACATTTGGATTTGGATATGATTTTTTGAATACTTATACAAAGATGATAGATGAAGTTACTGCATCTGATATTATAAGAGTCGCAAATAAATATTTTAACAACGTATATGTAGAATCGGATGTTAGATAAATGAAGATATTATGTTTTGGCGATAGTAATACATTTGGATTTAATCCTGAGGATGGAAGCAGATATCCTCAGGATGTACGTTGGAGTGGGATTTTAAAAAATAATTTGGGAGATAAAGCAAAAGTAGTAGAAGCAGGTTGCAATAATAGAACTTGTATAGCGGATAATTTATCTGGAGAAATGTACACCGGATATCGGATTTTTCCTAAATTGTTGAAGGACGATTTTACACATATAATTATTGGAGTTGGGATAAATGATTTGCAGAAGATTTATGATATAAGTTTGCAAGATTTAGAGAATGGGTTGGAGAGCTTAATAATAGAGGCTAAAGAAAAGTTACCTAATGTAAAAATTATATTATTGTCGCCTAGTGAGATAAAAGATTCGATTTTAAATAGTGGATTTAATGTTTTGTTTGATAAAATTTCTATATCAAAATCTAAGGGAATAGTTAGAATATATAAGAATTTAGCAGATAGATATGGTTGTAGCTTATTAGATTTAAATACTATAGTTGAAGTTTCTGATATAGATGGGTTACATTACTTTTCTGAAGAACATAAGAAAATAGCTGAAAGTATTTTAAAGCTTATTGAGTAGTAATTTAAATTTGACAAAGTAAGGGTTGTTGTTTATTATATTTGTTAGGTAAAACTAACAAATATAAAGAGAGATTATTATGCAAGTATTAAAAGTAATGCCAAATTATAGTAATAATATAAATTTTCAAGCAAGAAGTATTCCTGTAGAATGCAGTGATTTAAAAGTATTTTATCATCATATATATGAGTATAAAAAGGGAATAAGAAATTTAATTTTAACAACAGAGAAGTCAAAATATCGAGCGGATATTGAGAAAAGATTACAAAGAGATAGTATAGATTATGTAATTCATGATATTCCTAATGGGAAAATAAATGTTTACTTTGGAGCAAAGGAATGTGTGGAAGTTGTTAAAACTTTTAATCCGAAATTAAACGAATTAACTCCTGAACAAGATTTTATGTTAGGAATAATGCTTGGATATGATAGAGTTAAGCAGTGTGAAAGGTATATAAAGATAAAGAATAATGTAATTCATTTGGGTTCAAAGAAATAATTTAATGAATAAATTTAGCTCCTTGTCTTGAGTTTCTTTTGATGAATTCTCTATCAATTTTATTAAGGCAATCAAGTTTTTTACCAATCCAACGAGGAGCAATTAATTCTTTTTTTAAACCGTTTCCAGCAAGCCTATGGATAGTAGTTTGAGGTGGTAAATATTCTAAGAAATCACAAACAGTTTTAACATATTCATCTTCAGACATAAAATCTATTTCTTTATTTTGATACATTTCAGCAAGTTTAGTTCCTTCTAAAGCACAAAGCATATGGATTTTAACTCCTTCAGGTTCTAATTTTGCAATCGTTTTAGCTGTTTGCATCATCTCTTCATAAGTTTCGAATAAATTTAAAATAACATGTAGACAAGTGTTTATATTAAGAGCTTTTGTTTTTTCATAAGCTTTGAGAAAACAATCATAATCATGTCCTCTGTTTATTTTTATTAGAGTTTTATCGTGTACACTTTGTAAACCATATTCAATCCAAGTGTAGTAATCTTTTGTGTATGAAGAAATTAAATTTAATTTTTCATCGTCGACACAATCAGGTCTTGTGCCAATAGAAATTCCAACAATGTCAGGGTGATTAAGAGCTGCATTGTATATTTTTTCTAATTCATTAACAGGTTTGTATGTATTAGAGAAAGCTTGAAAATATGACATAAATTTTTGAGCTTTAAATCTGTTTTTGAGCGTTTCAGCTCCTGTTTTAACTTGTTCTTCAATAGAAAGTTTGTTTGAATGAGCTTGAGAAAAACTCCCTCCATCATCACAAAAAATACATCCGCAATTAGAGATAGTTCCATCTCTGTTTGGACAAGAGAATCCTGCATCTAAAGTTATTTTATAAACTTTAGCCCCAAATTTATTTTTTAGATGTTGACTATATTGATTGTATCTTTTTTCTTCCATTATATGTTTATTAAGTACCAAGTAACAAGTGTTAGATAAAGAGCAAGTCCAATTACGTCGATAGTAGTAGCGATAACAGGACCTGAGGCAACAGCAGGATCAATATTAATTTTTTTAAGAATCAATGGAGTACAAGTTCCAATCATTGTAGCAATAGTCATGTTAAGACACATTGCAATTCCAACAATAAAACCTAATTCCAAATGGTGTTGCCATCCCCAAGTAACGAGTGTAACTAAGATTCCAAAAATAACACCAATGCTAAGTCCTGTGATAGTTTCTCTCATTATGTGGTGCCATCCAGAGCTAAGAGTAATTTGTCCCGTAGACATCCCACGTACCATAAGTGTTATACTTTGAGTTCCAATATTTCCACCTAAACCTGCAAGTAGAGGCATAAATGCTGCAATTATCGGTAGAGCTTTAAAAGAGTGGTCGTATCTATTAGTTATAGTAACCGCAACAAACTCTCCTATAAGGGTTATAAATAACCAAGGAATTCTTGCTTTTATTGAATGGGCAAGGCTACCTGTTAAAATATCTTCGTCTTCATCTCCTAAATCAGTAACGATACCGGAAGATGTTAAAATTTCATCAGTCGTTTCTTCTTCAACAATATCTTGAACATCATCCCAAGTAACAATTCCTTTTAAATGGTTGTATAAGTCTACAACAGGCAAAGCATTAAATTGATATTTCATAAAAATATCAGCAATATGTCCTTGATAATCATCAACATGAACTTTAACAATATCTTTAGACATAATATCAGAAATATTAAGGTGAACAGGGGTTGTAAGCAGGTTTCTTAAAGAAACTACTCCCACCAGGTGATTGTTTTTGTCTACAACATATACATAAAACAATTCCATGTTTTCCTTTTCAGCTTTAATTCTAATAGTTTCGAGAGCTTCTTTAACGGTCATGTTATCAAAAATTGTAAGAACCAGCGGGTTCATAATCCCCCCGGCAGTATCTTCGTTATAGGTTAAAAGTTCTCTAATTTCAGAAGAGAATTTTTGAGGCAGCTGTTCTAAATAAGCTTTAGATTCATCATCTTCCATGTCCCCTAAAACGTCAGCCGCTTCGTCATGCGGAAGTTTGGAAATTAGTCTTGAAGCGAGTTCATTATCAATATCTCCAAGTATTTCAACTTGAAGTTGAGGAGGAAGGTATTCAATAACATCAGCCGCTTTTTCTTCGTCAATATTGGTAATACATTTTAAACGTTCTTCAGGTTTTAATTGTTGAAAGATATCTGCTAAATCCGCAGAGTGATAACTGTTAAGTTCATCACTAAGTTGTTGTATAGCATCATTTTCAATTAGTTCTTGAATTCTGTCTATAGTATTTTCAATATTAGTCATTTTTCGAAACCATTATCTATAATTTGTAAATTGTAAAGGAATATCATATTTATCTTCATTTTTTCTAAGCATTTGTATAACTTCTTGTAAATCATCTTTGCTTTTTCCCGTTACACGGACTTGTTCACCTTGAATGGAAGCTTGCACTTTAAGTTTAGAGTTTTTGATGTCCGCAACAACTTTTTTAGCAAGTTCTTGAGATAATCCTTTTTTAAGATTGTAAACTTGTCTGACATTTCCTCCAAGAGCATTTTCAACAGGTTGAGCATCAAGAATTTTAATACTAATACCTCTTTTAACAAGTTTAGTTTGTAAAATGTCATAAATATTACGAAGCTTTAGATCATCGTTAGTTGTAATGGTAATAGATTTATCAGCTTCAAGTTCGATTGAAGAATTAGAATTTTTAAGGTCAAATCTTGAAGTTAAATCTCTTTTAACTTGATCAATAGCATTAACAAGTTCTTGTTTGTCGAATTCTGAAACAATATCAAAACTGCAATCTTTAGCCATTTAGAAAACTCCTATATAATTTATCACATGTAAATGATATCATGAATAAATAATATAAGTTCATTATCCAAATAATCTATTAAAGAATTGTTTTATAAAAGAAGGTCTCATGCTACTAGAGTTTGATGGAATAATCGGTTTTGGGTATTCAACAGGGTATGGAGATTTTCTAAAACAGTCTTCGCATCCATATTTATTTTTGAAGTAAGTATTTGTATTTGTACAATTATTTCCCATACCAAAGTTATTCATCATAGGAGGGTAAAAATTGTTAAAATTTCCGAAATTAAAAGTCATAACACACCAAGAATTAACTACACTATATATATAAAGAAAAAATAAAACTGATAATTGCTTATAATGTAACGAATTGTAACAAAACAAATAAAAATCCTAAAGTTTAAAAAAAAAATGCCGTAGACATGGGTATAAAGAAAAGAAAAAAGGAGTATTTAAAAATGACAGACGGAATCGGCAGACTTTCAGGATATGGCAATTACGGAGTTGGAGGATATGTGCCTCAAAGAAGAAATGAAATGCCAAAAGATGGCATGGCTCAAGAAGGTCAAGTCCCAGTACATAATTATGAGGAAACACAATTAGATCCTTCAAAAGTAATGGATTTTTTATCAAGTAATAACTTCTTTATATCAAGTCCAAAAGCGGCAGAAATAGGAGAAGTAGACACAGCAACACAAGATAGAGTGGCTGGATATATGGAACAGTTTGAGATGATATATGGAGTAGTTCAAGAAGAATTTGGTGAAGAATTAGCTCCAGCAGTAATGGATGTAGTGATGGATAAATTGATGGGCATGTCATAGTAAAGTCATGTATTGGGATATGTAAAGAATAAAATTAAAAGAAAAACAGAAAACAATAAAAAATAAGACAGGTTAAAAAGCCTGTCTTTGTTGTATTTCATAAAAACTTTAAGAAATGTAAATAAAAAAATAAAAAAAGATGTTGACATTTAAGATTGATGTCATATGATTAGAAATGTGGTTGGGAGACCTGAGGTAAGAGAAGCGACGGAGTCGCAACTAGACCAAGAAAAGTAATCTGGTTCTTGCCCGAAAGAGAAAAGAAGCCTTAAATATTTTATAAATAGCAAATAGCGATTAAGATATTGGATAAAGGTATTTGAACCTTGAAAACAGAATAGCTGAAGACGAAAAACTTGTTAATTCAAAAGCGAATGATAAGACAACGTAAAC
>CALUUP010000052.1 GCA_944323985.1 Candidatus Gastranaerophilales bacterium
TATTTTATATTATGAACAGCACTAACGACAATTTCGGCCGCATCTTCAGGTTTCATTTGAGATTTTTCATTTGTTTCTCTTGTTTTGAATTCTACTAAACCTTCATTAATTGATTTTCCTACTGTGATTATGTAAGGGAAACCTATTAGTTCAGCATCTTTGAATTTAACACCAGGACGTTCATCTCTATCATCAATTACAACTTCAACTCCATGCTTTTTAAGAGTTTCGTAGATATCGTTTGCAACTTTCATTTGTAATTCATCTTTTGTGCTTACAGGGATTACTATCGCATGGTATGGAGCAATTGCTAAAGGCCATTTTATACCGAACTCATCATAATGAGCTTCAACAGCAGCTGCAGCAGTTCTTGAAATACCGATACCATAACATCCCATAACATAAGGTTTTGTTTTACCATCTATATCAGTAAATACGGCATTCATTGGCTTAGAATATTTTGTACCTAATTGGAAAATATTACCAACCTCAATACCTCTTGTTACTTTTAGGGGTTTGCCACATTGAGGACATAATTCTCCAGCTTCTACCAGTCTTATATCGGTAACAACTTCAGGGAGTTCAACTTCACTACCCCAATTGTAACCAACTCCGTGTTTATCCTCTTGGTTAATACCTATAACGAAATTCTTCATTTCTTTAACGGTATTATCAGCAATAACCGTGACAGGATATCCGTTATATTCTTTTAACCCCTTAGGTCCAATAAACCCTTTAGCTGCATCAAACCCGTTTACACCCATCATTTCTTCGATTTCGCCAGCTGTTGCAATTCTAATATCAACACCGCCTACAGCATTCATAAGTTTTGTCTCTTCTACTTGTTTATCTGCTCTTATTAAAGCTAATACAGGTTTTTTATCAACGATATATACAAGAGTTTTTACAATTATTGTAGAAGGTATTTTTAAGAAATCTGATAATTCTTCTATTGAATGAGTATTAGGAGTGTCTATAATTTCTGCTTTATCATATTTACCTACAACGTTAGCTTCTGGTAAATTAGAAATAGCATGGTTTGAATTAGCTGAATAATCACAGCTATCACAATAGAATACATCATTTTCCCCTGCATCAGTATCAGTAATTACCATAAATTCGTGGCTTACACTTCCACCAATTGCGCCAGAATCTGATTGAACCATTTTTGTATTAAGTCCACAACGTTTAAAGATTCTACTATAAGCTTTTGCCATGTTTTCGTATTCTTTTTTTAGACCTTCTTCAGAAGTATCAAAAGAATAAGCGTCTTTCATAATAAATTCACGCCCACGTAAAAGTCCAAAACGAGGACGAACTTCGTCTCTAAATTTTGATTGGATCTGGTATAAATTGACAGGCAATTGTTTGTAAGATTTTAAACCATCACGAGCTATTGATGTAATAATTTCTTCATGAGTTGGTCCAAGACACATTTCACGATTGTGCCTGTCTTTCAATCTCATAAGTTCTTTTCCGTAAACTTCCCATCTCCCTGACTCTTCCCAAAGTTCTTTTGGTTGTACAAAAGGCATGAGTAACTCTTGAGCTCCAGCTTTGTCCATTTCTTCTCTTACGATATTTTCAACTTTTTTAAGTACTCGCCACATTAGAGGTAAATAATTATAAACCCCTGAAGTAAGTTTTCTTATATATCCAGCTCTAACGAGCATTTTATGAGAAATAACTTCCGCATCTGACGGAAATTCTCTTAAAGTTTGCACAAATAATTTTGACATTTTCATAATAAATAATTCCCCTAATTCATTCTTATAAAATACTACCATAAACAAACAATCAAATTAACAATAAAAATTACCCAACAAAGTTATTGCATTAAATTTTATAATATGATAAAATTTTCACGTAAGGCGAAATAGACTCTTTGTCTTTGCCATCTCAGTTAAAATTAAAGGGGTGACTATGCAAGTTTCTGCAATTTCTATTAATAATAAAAAAGGTTATAATTTAAGTAATAATATGCCATTTTTTAATAATAGAAGCAATGAGCCAATTGGAGATACTTCATTTAATTCTTTAACACCTTATATTACAAAAAAAACAAATTCTTCTGAAAAATTACCTCAAGTTTTTGATAATATTAATGAATGGCAAAACTTTTGTCATAAGCAGATTTTAGGCGAAAAACTTAATACTATTGCATAAAAATGGATACTAATTTAGTTTTAGGTTTTTTTGACGGAATACATATTGCTCATAGAGAGCTTATTCGGTCTGCCGTAAAATCAGGTAAAACAATACTTATTACTTTTAAAGAATCTCCTGCGATATTTTTTAAAAAACCTTATAAATATATTTATCCAAGAGAATACTCGCTAAATAAAATTAAGGATATAGGGGTAAAAGAGATTTTAGAATTTGATTTTAGCCAAATTGCAGGCATGGCTGCTGAAGATTATATAAAATTCATTGTTGATAAATTTTCGCCAAAAGCTATTTATACAGGCTTTAATCATACTTTTGGAGCAAATAAAAGCGGGACTCCTGAACTGCTAAAAAAAATGGGAAAAAAATACAATTATAAATACAATTGCATACCTCCTATTGAAGATAATGGAGAAATAGTAAGTTCTAGTCTTATAAAAACTCTAATCAAAGCAGGAAATATTGAAAGAGCTAATCGTTTATTAGGAACAAATTTCTTTATCGAAAATATAGTAGAAGAAGGTGCTAAAATAGGTAGAACAATAGGCTTTCCGACTGCAAATATAAATTATCCTGAAAATATTATAGAGCTTCCATTTGGAGTTTATTCTATAAAATATAATGAGTATTCAGGAGTCTTAAATTGGGGCATGCGACCTACTGTTAATAACACTCTTAAGCCTATAGCAGAAGCGCATATAATCGATTTTAACGAAAATTTATACGGTAAAAAAGTGCGATTAGAAGTAATAAAAAAAATTCGTGATGAAAAAAAATTTAAAAATCTAGATGAGCTAAAAGCTCAAATCGATAAGGATATAAAAAAATGCTTAGAATAGTAATAATAGGCTATGGAGAAATGTTCACCAATTTAATAGCTGGAACTTTGGATGCGAATTGCGAAATAGTCGGAGTATTCAGAAATGAAATGAGAAAATACCATCCGATTATTAGAAAAATTAAGGATATTTTCAACCCTTCACTAGATTATAACTACATAAAAAGCTATAATCTTCCTGAAATTTATGCTAATAGCGTAAATTCTAAGGAATTCAAAAAAAAGTTGCTAAAACTTAATCCTGATATAATTTTAGTTGGCTCCTGGGGAGAAAAAATAAAAAAAGAAATCTACGATTTACCTAAAATCGCAACAATCAATGCTCATCCATCACTTTTGCCAACATACCGTGGACCAAATCCTTATTTTTGGACTATTAAAAATATGGAACAAACAAGTGGAATCACTTTCCACCTCTTAGATGATTCTTTTGATACAGGTGCAATTCTTGCTCAAGAAGAAATAAAAATTTATCCTTCTGATACCGGAAAAACTCTAAAAGAAAGAACGGTACTCACAGCAAGAGGTGTAGTTTGCGAACTTTTAAAAGCACTAAGAGAAGATATTATAATTCCACTAAAACAGAGAGAAGATAAAGCTAGCTATTATTCTCATCCGAGCGGACTCGAACTGGATTTTCATAAATCAGCTGAAGAAAACGAAGCTATTACAAGAGCTATTATACCTTGGGGAAATGCATACTTTTATCACAAAAATACACCAATAGCAGTTTTATCTGCTGAAATCGTTGAAACTTCAAATATTAATGCAAAAATTGGAGAAATTATTGATGTATCTAATAAAAACGAAGAAATAAGTGTTCTTTGTGCCAATAATAAAATACTAAAAATAAAAATCAAGCTTTACAAAAAAATTGATAGAGCATTTACAAAAAATTATATAAAACGAGAAATGGCAATAGGTGATATTATCAAATAAATTACCTTAGTCAGCAATTTAAAAAATCTTATTAAGCACTATCCTAAAAAAGAAATAAGAAAAAAAGGAGCTTAAAATGAATAAAAATATTATCATCATACTTGCGATATTTATAGTACCATTAGCTGTATATTGGGGACTTACAAGAGATAAATTAACAACACTTCCGTCAATTGCTGCAAATGGCGCTGAAATTATAAAATTTTCATCTCCTATGTGTTATGAATGTCAGGAATTAGAAAAAGTATTTGAAGAGGTTTTTCCTAACTACAGCAGTGATATTACACTAAGAAAAGTTGATGTAACAAAAAAAGACAGACAAACAGCTGAAATTATAAGAAAATATGATGTAAAATTAGTTCCTACAACTGTTTTTAAAAACTCTAAAGGAGAAACTACAAGACGCATAGAAGGTACTATGCAGCCTAAAATTTTAGAAAATTATTTGAAAGAGATTATAAATGGATAGTTTAGTACAAATTTTTTCAACAGAAATTACAGGAATCCATATTTGGATATTAATGTTTTTAGCCTCATTTGCAGGAGGTGTTATAGCTTCTATATCACCTTGTTCTCTTGCAATGCTCCCACTAATAATCGGATATGTAGGAGGATGCTCAAAAGAGACTCCTATAAGAACCTTTATTCAGCTATGCTGCTTTATATTCGGTACTGCTATCGTATTTTCTATAATCGGAATAATTTGTGCAATTACAGGCAGTGTATTTGCTTCTGCTCTTGGGGGATACTTTACGCTTATAATAGCATCGCTACTTGTAGTTATGGGGTTGAAAATTGTCGGGGCATTAGATTTTGAAATGCCTGTTATAATAAAATCAATGCCTGTGAATAACACAAATTCACTATTTTTATATCCTATATTACTAGGTATCGCATTCGCTCTAGCAGGCACTCCTTGTTCTACTCCAATTTTAGCAGGGATTATGGCTTTTGCTGCTATGGGAAAATCTCTTATTGCTGCTGTAATTATGCTATTTTTATTCGCTCTAGGTCAAGGTTTGATTTTAATTTTAGCAGGATTATTTACATCAGGACTTAAAAGCATAAAACAACATTCTAATGTCACAAATATCATCACTAAAATAAGTGGTATATTATTAGTGCTTGTAGGTATCTATTTATACTATAAGACTTTTAGCCCATTAATTTAAAAATCTTTTTTCGATTATTTCAGAAGCTACTTTTATACAATTTTCGCAAGGTCTTTCTTCATAGTATTGTTCTGTTCTAACAGATGGAATATATGAATCCGGACCATCTTCAAGACCTAATAATTCTCGACAAATTATTGTGCCACATTCAGCCTTAAATTCTTCTGCAAGCTCTTGTATAAGCTTATAATGTTCAGCTTTTGCTATGTCATTATTCGGAGAAGTGTATCCTTTCAAAAATCCTGCTATCATAAACATAGATGATACCGCACCACAAACTTCTCGAAGTCTCCCCATACCGCCACCGAAAGATGAAGATAACTTAAGTGCTGTCTCATCATCTAAGCCAACTTTTTCAGCAAATGCTAAAAGTACTGACTGAGCACAATTATATCCTCGTTCAAAATTCTCACACGCTTTTTTTGAATAAATACCCATAAAAATATTCTACTATAAAATGAACAAAATAAAATAAAAATCGTTGTATAATTGTAGAACTTGAAAGGAGAGTAAAATATGTCAGATGAAAACAAAATAGTAGAAGAAAAACCGACTTATATATGTCAAAATAAAGAATTCAGACACTTTTTAACAATCGCTGGCGGGAGCTTTGTTGGTGTGTTTCTAGCACTTAGCTTATTTGCAGCACTACATCGTCCACCAATGCCACCAGTACCTCCAATAGCACCTTGTCCTTGTGGATATCAAATGGTAAGACCTTGTCCTCATCACCATTTTGATAGAGCAGACCGTGTAGATTTCCACAAAAAAATAATGAAAAAACATAGAGCAGATCGTCCTGATAGACCTATACCACCAAGAGGGGAACGCCCTGCTCCTGAAATTGACGATTAATAAAAATTTTAAAAGTCTGCAATTTCCCATAATATCAAGATATAAAATCGTAAAAAGAAGAAGTAAAAAAAACTTCTTCTTTTTGCTTGCTATTTAAAAATGTTTATGAGAGAATAAACCTGTGACAGTTTAATAAAAAAAGATTTATGGCAAGGTAGCTCCCCGAGTGAGTGAAACGAAGCGAGATTAAAGATTTTGTGAGAGCAGCGCTCGAAGCAACTGAGCCAATGACAATTTAATAAAAAAAGATTTATGGCAAGGTAGCTC
>CALUUP010000053.1 GCA_944323985.1 Candidatus Gastranaerophilales bacterium
TATAAAAAATATAATGATATAGTACTCCTGCAAAAAATCTTTAACCACTCTTCGCCATCAGTAACACTTCGCTACATTGGCATTGAACAAGACACAATCGACGAAAGCTATATGAATTTTTATCTGTAGAAATTTTAATACATAATTAACAAAAAGCTATAAATAGAAAGTAAGAATATGAAAAATTCTCCAACTATATAAAATTAAGTTGGTCGAATATTAAATTTTTGCTATAAATTCATATTATATGGCTCAACATAGTATATAAAAATATTTATGCTATTATATTCTTATAATTATGAGGTTGTAAATGAGTGTTGTCTTGCAAGAAAGAGTAGATATAAAAGAAAATATCTTATTTGAACTTGATAAAGATCTTTTAAATATTTTATTAAAAGACAGAACTTCAAATAATAACTTGTTATGGGCAACAGATGAATATAATTATTTAGGGGAAAATTATTCTGCAAACAAGCAAATAACTATTGAGTTAATTACAGATGTTAACGGTGAAGTCATAAAGCCACGTGTTGAAAAAACAAAAACGGAGCAAGCTTTGAGAATTAAACAAAAAGCAGAAGTATTCACTCCTTCTTGGGTTTGCAATGCTCAAAACAATTTAATTGACAACGCATGGTTTGAAAAAGAAGATATTTTTAATAAAGAACTTGAAAAAGGCTGGGAAACAAATAAAAAAACAATAAGTTTTCCTAAAAAACTGCAAAAAACTTGGCAAGATTATGTTAATGACACACGTTTAGAAATAACTTGTGGTGAAGCACCATATTTAACGAGCAGATACGATGCAGTCACTGGTATATATATTATTGTTCCAGAAAGAATCGGTTTGTTAGACAGAAAACTTCGTGTGGTTCATGAAAATACAGAGACAAAAAAAGAATGGATAGAATGGGCGAAAGTTGCTGTTCAAAACATATATGGTTACGATTGGCAAGGGGATAATGTATTTTTAGCAAGAGAAAATATTTTAATTTCTACTGCAGAACATTACGAATACAGATTTAATGAAAAAATGCCAGTTGATATATTGAAAGAATTTGCAAAAATTATTTCTTGGAATATATGGCAAATGGATGGTTTAAAATGTGTTATACCAAATAGTTGTAAACCAATTAAGAAAGGACAACTTGAATTATTTTCGCCGATAGACAAGGTAGAAGAGTGCCCAGGATGCAAGAAAAATGATATTTATAACCATACGGGTGTGTATTGTAAAATAATGGATTGGAATACTAATAAACCTGAGCAATTTGTATCTTTATTAAAGGGGTAAAAATGGTCGTTAATATAGAAGATCTAAATGAAATAATTATTGGGCGTGTTGAGCCACATATATATGCGTTCTCTACAAATACTATACCTAATTATCTTAAAGTTGGAGACACATATCGACCTGTGTCTATTCGTTTAAAAGAGTGGAAAAAATATTATCCCGAACTTGAAGAACAATTCCAAAATACAGCAAAAATTGATGAAAATACCTATTTTCGCGATTATTCAATACACAAATATTTAGAAGATGAACTTAGAAAAGAACGTTTAAAACAAGAAGATATAGATCATTCCGTTTATTATTCTAATGAGTTTTTTAAAGGCGCAACAAAAAATGATATTGAAAATGCCATTGAAGATATAAAAAAAGATTATAGTCAAAGAGGAGAAAAATATAGTTATTATAATGCTGAAACGATGCTTCCAATACAAGTAAGATATAGCTCCACAGGTTATTGGAACCCGAGACCAAATCAACAAGATGCCATTAATGCATTCAAACATGCTGTTGATATTGGAAGAAATAATTTATTGATGTATGCTGTCATGCGTTTTGGAAAATCTTTTACATCAATGTGTTGTGCTAAAGAAATCAATGCCAATTTCGTAATTGTAGTGTCAGCAAAAGCAGACGTTAAAGACGAGTGGCGTAAAACAGTTGAATGTGCGGATAATTTTAGAAATGACTATGAATTTATGTCGTCAGAAGATTTAGCTAGGAATCATTCCGTAGTGATTGATGCGATTTCTAGTGATAAAAAAATAGTTTTATTTCTAACATTACAAGATTTGCAAGGAGATATTATCAAAGATAAACATCGACAAGTTTTTGGGCAACAGATAGACCTTTTGATAATTGATGAAACTCATTTTGGTGCTAGAGCAGATAAATACGGGCAAGTATTAAAAGATCCTGTCTTTAAAGGTGAAAAATGCCATAAAAAAGATGCTGATGATTATATTGAAACGAATGATGCAGAAGAAGCAATAAAAGTGCTTGATGCAAAAATAAAACTTCACTTATCTGGCACTCCATATAGAATTTTAATGGGAGGAGAATTTAAAAAGGAAGATATTATTGCTTTTTGCCAATTCTCAGACATAGTTCAAGCCCAAGAACAATGGGATAAAGAAAATTTATTAAAAGATGAAGATGAAAATTCAACTCCATTAAGAGAATGGGATAATCCTTATTATGGTTTTCCGCAAATGATAAGATTTGCTTTTAATCCAAATGATTCTACAAGAAAAAAATTAGAAGAACTTAGCAATTTGGGGGTTAAATACACATTATCAGCACTTTTAAAGCCATTGTCCGTTAAGAAAACTAAGGATAATTTACATAAAAAGTTTAAATATGAACAAGAAGTGTTAGATTTATTACAAATTATTGATGGAAGCAAAGAAGATGAAAATATCCTAGGTTTTCTTGATTATGACAAAATTAAAAGCGGTAAAATGTGTAGACATATTGTTTTTGTTTTACCTTTTTGTGCATCTTGTGATGCTTTAGAAGCTTTAATAAAAGAAAAGGTTAGAATTTTCAAGAATTTAAATGAATATGAAATAATAAATATTTCAGGCATTGAAAATGCTAATTTATATAATTCCCCAAAGACCATAAAAGACAAAATAAAACAATTGGAAAAGGAAAATAAAAAAACTATAACTTTAACAGTAAATAGAATGCTTACCGGAAGTACTGTTGAAGAATGGGATACAATGATATATCTCAAGGATACTGCATCTCCTCAAGAATATGACCAAGCTGTATTTAGACTTCAAAACCAATATATAAAGACCTTTAAAGATAAAAATGGTGATGATATAAAGTTTAATATGAAACCACAGACTTTACTTGTGGATTTCTCGCCTAATAGAATGTTTCAGATGCAAGAGCAAAAAGCTCAAATTTATAATGTAAATATTGATGAAGCAGGAAATAGCAAACTAAAAGATCGTATTGAAGAAGAGTTGAGAATTTCACCAATTATAGTAATTAACAAAAGTAAAATTGCACAAGTCCAAGCATCGGACATATTAGATGCAGTAAGTAGATATTCAATGAATCGTGGTGTCGCGGAGGAAACAAACGATATTCCGGTTGATTTAGATTTAATAAAAATATCAGAAATATGGGATACTATCAGTAAAGAGAATGAGCTAGGTTCAAAATCTGGATTCAAGTCTAAAGCTATCGAAGGCGAGGGGGATGAATTAGAGACCCCTAATGGAGACGATAATGGCAACAACGAAACAGATACAAGCTCGACTGCCCCCAATGGAGAATCGAATGGAACATCAGAATCAGATGGTGGTAACAAAAAAGATCCCGTAAAACAATTCAGAATGTATTATGCAAGAATCTTATATTATGCTTTTCTTACTAGTGAACAAGTTTATTCAATTGATAGTATAATTGGAAGTCTTGATAATGAAGATAACAAAAGAATATTCAGAAATTTAGGTTTAGACGTAAATGTTGTAGAAGCTCTAAAAAATAACATGGATAAATTTATGCTAAGAATTTTGGATTATAAAATCCAGAATCTAAATAAATTATCTAATGAAAGCAATTTAGAACCGTTAGAACGTGCAAATATAGCAAATCAAAAATTTGGTAAAATTGGAGAATCAGAAGTTGTCACACCAGAGAAAGTAGCAACAGAAATGATAAATCTCTTGCCAGATGAATTTTTGAATAAATGTATAGAGAATAAAGAGCCAATACTTGATATTGCCTCTAAAGAGGGTGAGTTTGCGATTGCATTATATAAAAGATTTAAAGCTCTTGGCTATAATCTTGAAGATTACAAAGATTTGATTTATTCTATTCCTACATCAAATATTACTTATGAATTTACAAGAAAAATATATGAACTTTTAGGCTTAAATATCAGTAATATTGCAAAAAAATTTAATTCATATGATTTATTGAAAATTAAATGTGGTAATGAAATAGATCATGACAAAATAAAGAAAATTCTTAATCAAAAGAAGCAATTTAATGAAATAACATTGCAAGATGTAGTTCAAATTGGAGGTGATGAAATAGTGGTAAAATTTGGAGCTGTAGTCGGGAATCCACCATATCAACAGGAGTCACAAGTTTCAAGCAATAATAATGGTCAAAATCCAAGAAAAAATATTTTTCATTTATTTCAATTACTTTCAGAAAAAATAGATGTTGAAAAAACTGTTTTAATTTATCCAGGGATAAGGTGGATACATCAATCAGGTAAAGGTTTAAAACAATTTGGGATAAAGTTAATCAATAATCCAAGGATGGAAAAACTAATATTTTATCAAAATGCTAAAGAAATATTTTTTGATTCTGGAATTCCTGATGGTATTTCCATTGTATTTTTGAATAAAAATTACAATAGTAATGAATTTACATATGTATACAAAGAGGATAATTGTAAAATTGATATAATTTGTAATAAACCTGGAGAAGATTTATTTATAATAAATCCAAAAGATATGCCAATTGCCAATAAAATAAAGAAATTTGTATGTAATAATAATCTTAAATATTTAAATGAAAGTATATTGTCACGCTCACTTTTTGGTATTGAAAGTGATTTTATTCAAAAAAATACTAATAGTGTAAGAATTTTGACTAATAATGATTTAGCTAATAATGAAATTAAATTATTAACAAATGATAAGGCTGGACCTGCTGGCAGAACCAAATGGTTTGCAATTGATAAATCACTAATTACGCATGGTATTAAATATATAAAAGATTGGAAAGTTGTTGTATCAAGTGCACATGCTGGAGGACAAGAAGGAAGAGATAACCAAATTGAAATAATTGATAATTTTAGTGCTTTTGGAAGAGCAAGGATTGCATTAAAAACTTTTAACAATAAAGTATCTGCATATAACTTCTATAAGTATTGCAATAGTAAATTTATAAAATATGCATTTCTTTTATCAGATGAATCTCTTACTTCGCTTGCAAAATTTGTTCCAGATATTGAAAATTATCAAAATGGATCTATTATTGATTTTTCAAAAGATATAGATAAGCAATTATACAAATTGTTAAGTCTTGAACAAGATGAAATAGCTTATATTGAAACAAAAACAAAGCCAATGGAGTAGTATGGATATAGACCAAATAATTAAAAATATCAAAAATGATGCAAATACTTTGGCCGCAAATGCTAATAATAATTGTTTAGGTCCTTGGGATAATAATTTTGTTAGGACAATTTGCTCAAATATAAATGAATTATCATATGAAGTTAGGAATAAAAATTCTGAATTATATAACGATTTGCAAAATATTAAAAGCAATTTGTTTCTTGGGCAAAACTTCGTTAACACATTTACATTAGGACGTCTAATTCAAATATTGCGTAGTTATGGCTATATAAGCACAAATGATTTTTGGCAATTTGTGCACCCAAGAATAATTGAACTATCCAAAAATAAATTTGAGGATGGATATTTTTCGGATGCCATACAAACGGCGTTTGTTGAAATATGTTCAATAGTTCGTGAGTATAGAAAAGGCCAAAATTTACCAGAAATACCAAGTGATAAGGATATGTTTTACAACACATTCTCAACTTTAAAAGTTTTACAATTTACAGATTCTTCAACTACAAGTTTAAAAAATATCCAAGAAGGATATGAGAGAATCTTTCCTGGTGTCATCCAAGCAATGCGAAACCCCAATGCTCATAGCAACACTAGAATGGAAAAAGCAGATGCTGCAAGGAAAATAATGATTGCAAGCGATTTAATGTTTATGTTAGATATTGCCTTGAAAAATGATA
>CALUUP010000054.1 GCA_944323985.1 Candidatus Gastranaerophilales bacterium
TTAGGAATCAAATCTATTAATTTTCTTGATTTTACAAGATTATATTCATGAGCAGTATCATTTCTTTTCTGATAATAATCTCTCCAAATCATCCAATCGCTAGCATATCCATATCCCTGCATAGCTCTAAAAATATTATTCATAGAAAGCTCTTGTTCTGTTTTTCCATATCTTTGGATAAAAATACGCTTTGCTAATTTCCAAGATGTCTCAAGAGTATATTCAAATCTTTTAACACAAGAATCAGCAATATATTCTATCAAAGGCGAATCTTGATTAGAACAATAGTCATCATAACTTTTTTTTAACGTCTGATAAGCATTTTCAAGATTTGAAATATCAATCATTTTTACATCCTTTCAGGTGCAGATACTGCCAAAATATCCAAAGCATTCTTTAATGTAGTCTTGATTGCTATCATTAAAGCTAATCTTGATTTCATCAAATCTTTATCATCACAAATAACACGATTTGAGTTATAGAATGAATGAAACTCAGCAGCAAGCTCTTGAACATAACGACAAATTGTATATACTGTTCTATTTTGAGCAGATAATACAATCACTGATTTAAATTCTTCTAATTTTAAAATCAATGATTTAGCTGTATCTGCAGTTTTTAAAATTAAATTTTTATCAAAGTTCTTGATTAAATCATCCATTTCAGCTTCGCTCATAGGAGCAGGAGATTTTTCACCAGTTTCAGGATTCAATTTTTCAGAAATTGCATTTCTTAGAATTGAACAAACTCTTGCATGAGCATATTGAACATAAAATACAGGATTTTCATCTGTAGAACGTTTTGCAAGCTCAATATCAAAATCAAGCGTCATATCAATATTTCTCATCTCCATCCAATATCTTGTAGCATCAATTCCTACTTCTTCGATTAAGTCATCTAAAGTAACCATATTCTTACGTTTACCCATTCTAACTTCTTCACCATTGATTACAAGATTAACTAGTTGACCCAATAGAACTTCTAACTTGTTAGGATCATAGCCTAATGCCTCTATAGAGGCTTTAACACGAGCAACATAACCGTGATGATCAGCTCCCCAAATATTAATTAATCTATCATATCCACGTCTTAATTTATCAATATGATATGCAATATCTGCAGTTAAATAAGTATTTGAACCATCAGCTTTTTTAATTACTCTATCCTGATCATCTCCAAATTCAGAAGATTTAAACCACATCGCTCCATCTTGTTCATAAAGCATACCTTTGGACATAAGCTCTTTATAGCTTTCTTCAACCTTGCCTGAGTTATGTAAATCTAGTTCTGAATAGAATCTGTCAAAATACACTCTAAAATCTTCTAAAAGAGCTTTTTGACAAGCTTCCATTTCAGCCTTTGCAAAGTCACAATATACACTCAAATCAATTGCATCAACATCTTGTGCAGACTTAACTTCTTTATTATTTTCTAAGAATTTTTTAGCAACTGGAATTAAATAATCTCCAGGATAATAATTTTTTCTTTCAATTTCATCAGTAGGGAAATCAATATTTTCGCCTAATTCTTGTTTTACTCTTATTTTTAAAGAATTTCCTAATTTTTGAATTTGACTTCCTGCATCATTAATATAAAATTCTTGATAAACTTCATGACCATAGAATTTAAGTAAATTAGCTAAAGCACTTCCCATAGCAGCCCAACGCCCGTGCCCTATGTGAAAAGGACCTGTAGGGTTAGCTGATACATATTCAAGAAGGATTTTTTCAGTATCAACTCCTTCTGGCTTACCATAATTCTCACCTTTTTCTATAATTTCTGCAATTGCATTTGCTAAAAGAGAATTTTCTATTTTGAAATTAATAAATCCACCTACTACAGATACTGAATAATTTTCTTTAGAAAGATTTTCTACAATAGCATTAGCTATCATTGGTGGAGCTATTTTGGCAACTCTTGCAAGAGATGACACATTAACAGCAAAATCTCCAAAATCAGGATTTTTAGGTTTTTCTATCATTAAATTATAAGAATCATTTTCACCCATTTGTCCTAATTTATTATCTGCAATAGCTTTTGAAATAGCATTTTTAACTTCATTTAGAAAAAAATCTTTTAACATTATTTATAACCTCACAATTATTCCTTTATAATTAAGAATTATAGAATAAACAGTGGTAAATGTATAGATTATTCTATTACCTGTAACTCTTTTTTCAAATTTATTAAGATATTTTCGATAGAATCTTTATTTAATAATGCAGATTGCACTGCTGAATTTATTGCAGTATTAATTTCTTTTTGGTCACGCCTTTGAACAAGTTGAGGAGTTATTTTATTGATTTGAGAAGCACTTATTGATCGAGCTTTATTTTCTAAAGAAGAATAATCATTATAAAAACTATTTTCTAAAGCTTTAGAATTTGTAGCAATAACATTTGTTCTTTTAGCTAATTCTAATTGATTTTCAGCATTTGTTAAGTATAAACAAAAATCTAAAGCTTCTTTTTTATATTTTGCTCTCAATGGTATAACAAAATTCATAACCGAAAAATCATTTTGCCCAACCGGTCCTTTTATTTGTTCTGTCACATCAGTCTTTTCATAAACAGAAGGAGCATTTTCTTTTATCATAGTAAGAAAATTTGCACCACCTTGAAAAAATACAATTTTACCTGCCATATACTGTTCCAAAGCTTCTCTATGAGTAAATGTTATACTTTCTTTAGGAATCAAATCTTTATCATACAGATTCTTAAACATTTGAAAAACTTTTTGAGCTCCTATTGAATCAAAATCTTCTATACTTGAAATACCATACTTATTCAAAATTTTTATCATTGTATCATTCTCAGTAATTGTTGGTAAATAAGCATAAGCCCCACTGTTTGATTTTACTTTTTCAGAAATAGCAGATAATTCCTTATAAGTTTTTGGCAATCTTAAAATACCTGATTTTTCAAATAACTCCTTATTATAAATTGTAATAGCACTTGTCGCATACCAAGGTATTGAATACAATTTATCTTTATACATTAAAGCATTAATTATTTCAGAATTAAAATCACTAACAGCATCTTGCGGAATTTCTTCTAAAGTTCCTTTTTGAGCTAAAAGTGCAGAAAAATCTGGATTTAAATTAATTAAATCAGGAGGATTATCACTCATCACAGCAGCTAAAGTTCTTTTTTCACCTTCTGAAAAAGGTACATCTATCCACTTTATTTGAATATTAGGATGACTAGATTCATATTCTCTAATTATCTTATACATATAATCCGAAAAATCACCCATTTGCAAAGTCCATAAAGTAACCTCTTTTGTATTATTTTGTTTTCTTACAGATAAAAATACAAAAAAAATAAAAACAAAAAACAATAATAAAATTATAAAAATAAATCTCTTTTTCAAACCGACATCCCTTCTTATAAATTCTTGTATATATTATACAAAATTTTATATTTAAAATAAAGCTTTAATCCCTAATCCAAAGAGCAATAACCCGGAAAAAATTTCTAAATACTTTGTAGGCAAATGCTTTAATTTTCCACCTAAAAAGAAACCTAAATTAGAATTAATAAAAGTAATTATTCCAATTAAAAATGCAGGTTTTAAAATCCTATTTCCAAAAAGAGAAAGAGTAATTCCAGCTGAAAAAGCATCTATACTTGTTGCAATTCCAACTAAGATTAAGCATTTAAAATCAATACAGAGACTTTTTTCTTTCTCTTTTTCAAAAGCTTCTTTAATAAATTTCACACCCAAATATGTAAAAATTAAAAATACAATTAGCCCTGCAAAAGGTTGAATATATGATTTTACAAATCCTGTTAAAAAATAGCCTATTACAGACATGAGAGCTTGAAAAACCCCAGTACAAATTGCAAGTGAAAGCGAATTTTTTAATCGGTTATGATTAAATGCAAGCCCGTAAGAAAAAGATACAACACAAGCATCAATTGAAAGCGCTAAAGCTAATAAAAAAATACTCAAATAACTCATTTTTAGAACACGTCCGTTTTGATAGGATTCTTGAACTTCGTAATACTTCCTTGGAATAAAAGCTTAACAGTACCGACCGGACCATTTCTGTGTTTTGCAATAATAATTTCCGCTTCACCTTTATTAGCAGCCTTTTCAGCTTGTTCTTCTTCATCATTTGCATTTTTATAATATTCATCACGATAAATAAACATAACGATATCAGCATCTTGTTCGATGGAACCGGATTCTCTTAAATCTGATAACATTGGGCGCTTATCAGTTCTACTCTCCACCGCACGTGATAATTGAGATAATGCAATAATCGGAACATTTAATTCTTTAGCAAGGATTTTTAAACCTCTTGAAATACTTGAGATTTGTTGCATTCTATCTTCTCTGCCTGAACCTTCTATTAATTGTAAGTAGTCAATTACAATTAGTCCCAAGTTTTTTTCAGCCATCGCTAATCTTCTGCATTTAGCTCTCAAATCAGTAATATTACACCCTGCAGTATCATCAATATAAATAGGAGCTTCTGAATAGCTGTTCATTGCAACTGCAAGTTTTTCCCAATCTTTAGCTTGCATGTTTCCGGTCTTTAATCTTTGAGTATCGACTTCAGCTTCTGAACATAAAAGACGTTGTACAAGCTGTTCTTTTGACATTTCTAAAGAGAATATTGCAACCGGAGTATTTGCTCTTAGTGCAACATTTTGAGCAATGTTTAGGGCAAATGCAGTCTTACCCATTGCTGGACGAGCTGCAAGGATAATTAAGTCTGATTTTTGAAGTCCGTTCATCATTGCATCTAAGTCATAAAATGTTGTCGGAACTCCTGTTAATTTATCTTTGTTATTATAACGTTCTTCGATTTTTGCATAAGTATCATAGACTAAATCCTTAATTGGAGTAAGTGACTTAGATGCTTTTTGAGATGCTATATCAAATATTAATTTTTCAGCCAGTTCTAAAGATTCTTCAATTGGGTTTAAATCATATCCTGAAGACACAATCTCTGATCCTGCATTAATCAAAGAACGTTTAATAGCCTTTTCTTGTACTATTCTTGAATAATATTCAACGTTAGTTGTAGTAATTGTTTTATAGCTTAAATCATTAATAAAAGCACGACCGCCAACTAATTCAAGCTTTTGGTTTATATTCAAAACATCAGATACTGAAACAATATCAATTTTGTCTTCACCGTTATAGAGTTGCAGCATTGCTTCATATACATATCTGTGAGCAGGTTTATAGAAAGATTCCGGTCTCAAATGCTCTACAATTTTATTCATACAAGTTGGGTTAACCAAAATTGCACCTAATATTGCTTCCTCAGCATCAATATTTTGAGGCATTAATTGTGATAAATCTTCCGCTTGCTGCTTCTTTTTTGATGTATATGATGATGTCATTTAGTCGAACTCCTTTAATCTCTAACATTATTTTATATTATGAACAGCACTAACGACAATTTCGGCCGCATCTTCAGGTTTCATTTGAGATTTTTCATTTGTTTC
>CALUUP010000055.1 GCA_944323985.1 Candidatus Gastranaerophilales bacterium
AACTCTGATAATGAGTATTACAAAGTAATTGGCTTTTACAACTTCGATACTGTAATTTGTGAAAACACCTACGGAGAAAGGTTTGTATTTATGAAAGAGTTTTTAATCGACCCACAAATGCCTGATGATATCTATTCAGATTTGATACTTGAAAGGAACGAATAATGACAGAAAAAGATTATGCACTTTATGGCACAAAGGTTTTGAATTTAAAAACACAAGAAATCGGTTTACTGATTTGTATTTGGAAAAATAAATTTGCCGATGCTGAGATAGATTACGCGACTTGCGTTGATAAACAAGGCAAAAAATACAATATAGAACTTGATAACATACGAGGGTTTGAAGATGATTTTGAAAAATAAGCTAACAAGAGAAACCTTAGAAATAACTTATCCTGAATTTAGAAAAAGTTTGCAAAAGAAATCAGGACAGCTTTTGAAAGTTATCGCAGAACACAATTAAATAAGTATTTTTATAACTTTAAAGATGATAATTCAATGGAATACAATTTCTACTTCCAATTACAATGGAATTTCAATCATTTTGGAAATTCTAATTGGTATATTGAAAGAATGTAATTTTTTAGCATTTATTAAACAGTTGTTAAACGGTATTTAATTACCATAATAGTTCTTTATTTATACATATAAATCTGTCATCAACAAAATTATTTTATAACAACCTTTGTTTTATATATTTTTTTAATGTTTTCTATCTTAAACATACTTATCTTTTGGCAATCCTTTATTATAAATGTGCATTGCATATTATTAATATGCCTAAATATTAATTGGTACTTAATGTATTATTTAAGATGTGCCAAATTTTATAATATACAGAACCGTCTATAGATAATTCTTCTTTTCTTGCTATATTATTCCAATCTGAGACTGTTAAATTTTTAATCCAGTCAAAAGTTTCTATTGGGGTTTTATTAAATATATTTTCTTCACTTTCTTTATAGAATTTACCTAATGCTACCGATATGGTTCTAGGAACTCCATTTTTTCTCATTAATACAGCTTCATTTGTGTTAACACCGTAATATATCATAGCAGATGTATTATTTATTTCTAACTTTTCTTCTTCAGTTAAATTATCAAAATCAATTCCTGATAATTTTTGAATTGAAGCCATTCCCCAAGTAGCAGAATATGAGATATCTTTTGTAAGTTTTTGATAACACTCTGTTATAATTCCTGTATCGTTTTGGTTAGAATTTTCTTTTTTAAAGTATTTTAGTGCTATTTCTCTTATCGTATTGCCATTTACCCAATCAGAAACAAGAGAAGCAAGTGTATTACTATCTTTTTTGTAAATACCTATTTGCTTTAATGGTTCATTAATCTCAGGTATTTTTAACATAACTCCCATTATATTTTTTAACTTACTATTTTCATTAAATAAATTACTTGAATGTAAAGACTCTTTAGTTAAACCCAAATCAGATATATTTGAAATATTTGCTCTAATTGTTTCAAAAGAAAACCCTGTATTATCAGATTGTTTTGATAAACCTCTGTTGTTGTTTAATTTTGTTACATAATCTTTAACACGTTTTGTTAAAAACTCTCTTTGAGAATCTGTAATTTGATTAAAACCAAGTGTTTTACGAAGTATTATTTCTATACGATTGTTAAAAATACTTACATCTTCAATTTGGTTATATATATGAGTCAAATATTGCAAAAATTCAGACCATTTTACAAATAATGCTTGCTTTTGAAAATAAAAATTATTATCAAATTTGAAATTTTCTAAATCTTCTATATTTTCTAATAATTTTTTTAAAACGGAATACAAATCTTTGGTGTTTTCACGTATATAATTTTTTAATTTTTTTGTATCTTCTTCATTGTCATTATTCAAAGCTATTCCGACAACACCTAATGAGCTATGATTCATTCTACCAGCTCGTCCAACTAAATTCCAAAAATCTTTTGTAGGCATTTTCCCATATGGATATGAATATGATGCCATGAGTATTTTTGAAACAGGGAAATTTATACCTTGGGCTATAGTTGTTGTAGCAACTAAAACTTTTAATTTATTGTTTTCCATTAACCATTCCATAAGATATCTAATTTCATCAGATAAACCTCCATGATGAATTCCAATACCTTTTTCTAAATATTTGGCTAAAACAAAATCTTCACCCAATTCAGCTCGAATAAATTTTTGCACAGTTATTATATCATTATCATTTTGTATGTTTACATCTGTTGGAATAAAATCATATAATAATTCTGCAACTTCCCAACAATCTTTTGGTTTCATACAAATACAAAGAATATTACCATCCCCGACTAACTGAGAAGTAACAATTGTTGTTAATAATTTTTTATTATTTTTAATTCTACTACAGGTATAATTATATATATTACAATCATTTTTAATAGCAATGTCTTTTTCTATTTGTATTCTCGCATTACTTGTTATCAAAGTCTTAAAGCGACTTTGCCAATTTCTTTTTTCTCCTTCTACATAGTAGGCTCCAATTATTCTATCATTAGGACACCAATCAATATCTAGTTCAACTTCTTGTGGATTATCAGAATCTAGCCATTTTGAAAGTTCAGCTGCGTTTGGAATAAAAGGAGTTAATAACAAGAAATTAGCTTTTGGACAATCATTACTAATGTTGGCCAATAATATTTCATAAGCTAAGCCTCTAGAATCAGCTTCAATATTGTGTGCTTCATCCACAACAGCCAAAACAAGTTTTTTTGATAATTCACTAAAAGCCTTTTTTCTTAATAAAAAATTTAACTTTTCAGGGGTGATGACTAGAACATCAAACATTTTTTTTGTCTTTGTTTTCTTTAGCAAATTATCTTCATATAAATCAATATCCATCGAGCCACTTAATTTTTGCACTTTTATATTCAATGGTTCAAAATCTCTTTTTAATTTCGCGGCAATTTGATTTACTAATGCTCTTGTAGGGGCAATATAGGCTACCCATCCTTCATCGTCTTTGAATTGATTTAGAGCTTGCAATATTCTAAATTCGGCTATAATTGTTTTTCCACTTGATGTAGGAAGATTTACAACAATTGCTTTATGCGCTGGATTTAACAATCCTTTATTGATTATAGCTTCTCTTTGAGGATACAATAACTCATAAGCGGCATTATGCTCGAGTTTTGTTATTGATTTTACAAAATTAGATATTTGCGAACAAACACCTCTGCTAATCCACCAAATTGAATTCTTAATCATTTGTTCTGCCATATCTTTTAGTAATGATAACAGTAAAGATAGTTCAAAGTTGGCAGTTATTTCAGAAGACTTGATAGCATTATCAAAATGATAATCAATTTGTTCTTTAATATCAGTTGTATTACCATTTATTAGGTAACAAGCTAATAGTTCTATTATTTTCGCAAAATGATAGAGCGATAAAAGTTCCATAGGTTTATTTAATGAGGCATTATTATTTAGATAAACGGTTTCAAAGTCTTTTTGTAGTTCTCTTAGATTGTTAATTTTCTCAATTGCTTTTTCTAAATCCTTCCAATTATCTTTTTTTACAAGATACAAAAAAGCATTGTATAATGTTTTAAATATTTTTACATCCCAAGTATCATTATCATTATCTTCAACAAGAATTGCATCAAAATAATTTAAGATAAATCTTCGTCCAGATTCCCAAGATTGTCCCAAATAAGAATATGAGATTATTTTAAAAATATATTTAATCTTTTGCATATCATTACTTGGAATACCAAGGGCTTGATATAACAAAAATAGGTCTTTGCAATAATGGTAGAAATCAGCAATTAAATGTTCATCAGATTTTAAATCATTTTTTAATTGAATCAAAAACAATTCAAAGACTTCAATAAATGCTTCAAGATATTCAGATTCTTCAAGAAAAACTTCATCATCATTTAATTCAAATTTATTTTCCAAGGTTTTATTGATAAGTCTCTTATTGGCAATATTTATAGCTTTTTGATATGAATCTTTTCCTAAGGTATCTAAAAAATCATTTTGAGGAGTATTATTTATCACAATCCGCCTCCTTTACAATATTTATCCAAGCATCATTTTCCATTTTTAATCCAGAATATATTGCAATAAATTCTGCTTCTGTATCCAAGTGAATATAGTTGTTTATTTCATGAGCTTTTGCTTTAATATCAAGTTCATTTGGAACGGTATCTCTTACTAGAACCCCAAATAACTTGAATTTCTTTTTCTTGCTTTTATAATATGTAACTAATGCTTTTTCGTAATCTTGACGAAAGACATTGTCTTTAGGTAAAGGCACTATCTTGTTTGCCAGCCATTGCAACAGGCATTGTTTTGTTTTGCTATTACTTAATAAGTCTTTTAATTGTGACTGCATACCTGTACGACCATAAATAACACTTGGTGGGGATGACGTATCTTGTGATGTTTTAACTTCACCGAAAACAAAATAAGTTTCATTATTTATTTGACAAAAACCTACAATGTCTGTACCTGTTTGGTTGGCATTAGGGTTTTTAGCATCACGAAAATGATTATAGTGAAATTTTACATCATAATTATCTTCAAGGATGCACTCTGTTAAAAATTCTCCAATCAACCAATTCTTAACTTCTATAGTAGACGAAAAATCTTTTTGAATTTCAGCTCGAAGTTCTTCATTAGAAAATCCTGTTGATTCTAACGCATTTATAATTTCAACCTGAATTTTTTCACGATGAATTGTATCATGAAGTTTATCTTTCACTCTCGCACGCAAATAATTCCCAAATTCCTGAGGCGAAACAAACTGAAGCCCAGTATATGGGACTTTCTGATTATTCTCGTTTGCATATATTTTCTTAATAGCATCCATTGAGATTAACCCATACAAATATTATCATAAAATTGAAATTTAGTACAATTTTGAACCTGAAATTAACGTAATTATCAAAAATAGACTTTTATAATATGCATTTACTTAATTTTATTCAAATCTGGGTTTTCAGATAAAAATTTTCTATAATGCTTAATCGCACGAAGGTACATATTATGCCCTTTTGAATTTTTGGCCATGAATTTATCATTATTTTCTAAATTAAATATTATTTTTTCAACAATTTCAGGAGATGTAATAGAAAAAAGATTTTAATTTAAGAATTTTCTAGAAATACTATTTATTCCACTAACATAATTAGAACCAGACTTTGCAGATTTTGGTCTTGATTGAATATATTGTAAAAACTTATCTTCCATATTTTACCTTTTTCTACAAGGATAGCACAAAAATTTGCAGGAGTTATTCTATACCTAAAATTTCACGCTCGATTTGGCGGATGAAGGCAGGAGAAAGTTCGGTTTTTATTTGGGGTGTTTCTGTTTGAGTATTGTTTTCTTTCAGTTCAGGGAGAAAGTTTAAAATATTCACAAGGGAATAGTATTCTGCTTGGCTTATCTGGCTGTTAGTTTTATTGCTGTTTGCAATTTTATCCATAAGCTTTTG
>CALUUP010000056.1 GCA_944323985.1 Candidatus Gastranaerophilales bacterium
CATACCTATTGAATAGACCTTTTTACCTTTTACATTAAGTTCTTCCACAGGAACTGTTAAAGGTAATCCGTTCTTCAATATAATTTCATATAGAGCATCTTCCTCTTTTCTTCCTTCAACAAAGTTATCAACTTGGTCTAATAATGTTCTTTCTAAATCTTTTGTATCAGGATTCCATTTCCTAATATTTGAAGAATCCAATTTAAATACTTTAAAACCAATGTCAGGAAGCTTTTTTTGTTCTTCGCCAAGTTTTAATTGTTGGTTTTCTTGTTCTATTTCTTTTTTAATCTTATCTCCAGCACGTCTTATGCGCTCTTTACCAATTTCACAAATATTTTTAGGTTTATCAATATCTGTCAAGAATTTATATGCTTCCGAAGCTTGTTCTACTTTTTCGGGTAATTGGATACATATATATTTTCTGTTTTTAGCATCTTCTATATTGAGTTGCATTACTGCATGAGCTGTTGTTGCAGAACCAGAGAAAAAATCTAAAATAATATCATTGTTGTTGCAATTAGCAATAGTTTGTAATATTTTTAATAATCTTACTGGTTTGGGGCCGTCAAAAACCCCGACACCATTAAATAATTCTTTTGTTTCTTGTTTAGCTTCTTGATTATGTCCTCCTTCATTATGCAATAATATTGAATTTGGTCTTAAACCACTTTGAACTTCAGCTAAAAAAGTCTTTTTTCTTGGAGTTCCATTGCCATCTGCTCCATACCAAATGCGATTATCAGCATGCCAGATTTCAAATGTTTCTTTACTACAACTCCAGAATCTTCCACTCGGTGGTATTACTTTTCTTCCACTTGGAGTAGTTATTTCGTACAACAAAGAAGGAGAACCTGATTTTGCAGACAAAATAACAGATGTCCATAAACCACGAGGGTCATTATCAGGATTGCTATAACCAGCAGGAACTTCATCTCCTCTTGGTAATAGACCTAATGTATATCCTTTTTCATTATTTAAAATATTTTGTTTACAATAACACAATATATGATCATGCATAGTAGAAAAATATGTAGCGTCATTAGAACGAGAAAACTTCTTTTGCCATATTAAATTCGCAACAAAGTTCTCAGTTCCATATATTTCATCACAAAGTTTTCTGAGATTATGAACTTCATTATCATCAATTGAAATAAATATAACTCCATCATCAGTTAATAAATTTCTTGCTAGTCTTAACCTTGGATACATCATATTTAGCCAATTTGTATGGTATCTACCATCAGTTTCTTTATTAGTTGATGTTGAATTACCATCAGAATCAATTTGACCTGTCATTTTTTTATAATTTGTTATGTTGTCTTTAAAATCATCTTTATAAACAAAATCATTCCCAGTATTATATGGAGGGTCTATATAAATCATTTTAATTTTATTCAAATATGAATTTTGCAAGAGTTTCAATACTTCTAAATTATCACCTTCTATATAAAGGTTTTGAGTCGTATCCCAATCTCTACTTTCTTCTTTACAAGGTCTCAATGTCCCTGTAGATGGAGTCTGAGAAAGTCTTAGGGCATCCATTTTTCCATTCCAAGTAAAACGGTATTTTTCTTCATCTGTATCTATATAATTGCCTAAAACATTTTGCAATTTTTCAAAGTCAATTTTATCTTCATTAAAGACTTCGGGAAAAATTTCTTTTAATTTCGCAATATTTTCTTGTTCTATATTTAAACTTTCACCATTCATTTTTATCTCTTGCATGTTTATTTACCCTCTTTGTTAATCATTTCTAAATCTGGATTATTATTTATTAATGTAGATTGTTTTGGTTTCCCTTTTTCGTCAAATTCTTCAACTTTTAATAACATTTTTAGAACATCATATTTGCATAAATTCTTATTTTTATGACCAACATCTTTTCTGAAAGCAAAAATAAGATCTTCGAAATCTTCCATTTTAGCATCTGTAGATCCTAATTTGAACCGATAATTATTATATGATTTTATTATAGAATCACTACCCCAAAATAATATATTCTTATGAAATTCTTCAAAAGTTTTTACCAGATCATTTTGCAATTTTTCTTGTTTGGATTTTGAATATTGTTGTGATTTTAATAAAAAATTTAAAGTATCCATGACAAATTTTTCATATATTGTTATCTTTTTTTCTCTAATTCTAAGTTCAATCTCTTTCTGTTTCTCAAAATATCGCCCCAACATAACAACACTAACTGAAGCTACTGCTGGTATAGTTATTTTTAAAACTTCTAATATATAATTAATAATTTCTATTTTTGTCATATTTTATCCTGTAAATCTTCTTTTACTTTATGCAACTTGTTTAAGTTATATTTTTTGTTTTATGCCCAAACTTTTCTCCTTTATTTTTTATTTCTTACATATTTATTCATTGGTATTTTTTTGTCCTAAATTTTTTATATTGTCAACTCCCTCTGATAAGTGAGTAATAGCAACTTTATTTTGGCATTCTTTTGTTCTATAAACTTTGTCAGTTGGAGTTGCAAATATATTTTCAATAGATTTTATCAAAAATTCTCTTTCTTCATCTGTAATTTGATTACTTGAAACCATATCAAAGTATGGCTTTAATGCCAATGAAATTGTTGATTTAAAAGCATACTCTTCTAATAATCTTCTTTCTTTTGTGTACCTATCGGTAACAAAGGCAACAAGATAAAGAACAGGAGTTGAAGCAGTAATTTTTAAGAAAATGTCAACAAACCAGTTAACATTACTCCAATCAATTTTTTGGAATTCTCCAACTAACCAACAAGAAAAACCAATAAATATAAAAATAGAAACAACCAAAATACCAAGCCAAATCCACTGCCCAATTTCGAGTTCATCTTTTCTCTTTTTGAAGGCAGCAAACAAACCTACTCCAGTTGCTAATTCTAATTGCCTTGATATTTCTTCTGTTTGTTCTTTGTTCGTTTTTATAATTTTTTGAGTATCTTCATTATATTTTTTTGTTTTTTCATCAATTTCTTTTGTCTTTAAATTCATATTGTCAATATATTCTACTATTGCATCCTTAATTACTTGACAATCTGCTTCTATTTTTTCAATTTTTGCCTGACTTGTTGTAATGCTTTTTTCTCTTTTATCAATATTTGTTAACGATTCAGTAGTTGTTGCATTATATTTATTTGCAAGAGTTGAGATTTCAATATATTTTTGGTCATAAACTCTTTTGTTATTTTCTATAAACTTGTCAAATTCATTTTGTTCTTTATTTAATAATTCTGAGCATTCTGTTATTTTGTCCTCTATTTCTTGTTGGCCCTGTTCTGATTTTGACTCATAGTCAGTTACTAATTTGTTAAACTGATTTTCTAAATTTTGAAACATTTCTATAGATGATGTTTTCTGGTTGTTTATTTCTTTATCTTTTTCTTTGAATTTGGTTTCATATTCCTCTAGTTTGTTATTTATATCATCAATAAAAGTTTCTTTTGCAGTACTAATTTCTTTTATTGTATTTTGAATTTCTTCTTTATTAGCACTTAAATCCTTTAAAAGATTTTCATATTCTTCTTTTTTTGCTTGCAAATTTGTAAGCAAAATATTAGCATCATCGTTAGCTTTTTTTAGCTTTTCTTCCTGTGTTAATTCTTTTTCTTTATTAATTTGATTTTCGTCCATATTTATTAATCCCTAAATTTTTGAGTATAAATCTTCTTTTTCTTTACGCAACTTGTTTAATTCAACACTTATTTCAACCCGTTCTGCAACATCTATAGTTTTTTTAACTTTATTTTGCAGTTGTAAAATTTTGTCTTCTATTGACTTGATTTTAGTATAAACTTCTTGTGTGTCAACTTTGGACAGAACTTCTGTATTGATAACTTCACCTTTTGATTTTGATAAGTTATAGAAATTTATTTTTGAAGTTATATCTTTATACATTTCATAAAAATTTGAAAAGCTTAATTTATTTATATTTAACTCTTCAAAGAGTTTTTGTACAAACTCATCATTTGCATTTATGTCAATCCAATCTGTAAAAGAGAAATCTTCAACTGTTACTTTTGCACTGTCACTTAAATTTTTTCTCATATCACCTGTTACTAATTGGAATTTATCATTTATAGAGAAAACCAATAGTATCGGATAAGGAATTGCTCGCATAATAATTTCTGCAATACGTTTTATCTTAGTGCTTTCATTTAATTGAACCTCAATAATTTCAATCTCAAGGTAATCTCTTTCAGCACTTTTGTAAACTGAAATATTAATAGTATCAGGCTTTAGACAATATCTCCAAATAACTTTTTTTATATGCTCATTTATTATCTTTTTATCAGAAGATGATAAATCAATGTTTTCTATAAACGCCTTTTTGAATATTGTATTATCTACAATACAACTTTTAGGAATATTTAGTTTTAAATAAAATCTATTCATTATCACCTATTTAATAACTAAAAAAGACACTAATTCAAAATCTTCAGAGCCTGAAGACGATGATGTTTTGTAAAAATTAGTTCCACCTTGTGAGAATAAACTGTTTATTCCAGCTTCCTCTTTTTTACCAACAATATTTTCTATCGCTGATTTAAGTAGTTTTGAATATGTTGCCATATCACAACCATCTTTGGTTTCTGCGTTAAATTCTTTTACCAAATCCGCAATAACATCTTGTTTTCCAATGCATAATTTTTTATAGAAATCTAATAGTTTTTTAGACTGCATAAAACTATATTTTATTTCACCATTATATGATATATGAACCATATAATATGGGGCTAATACATTCTGTTCTTTTGTTTTTACATCTTTTATCTGTTTTAATGTAAAAAT
>CALUUP010000057.1 GCA_944323985.1 Candidatus Gastranaerophilales bacterium
CCCCCTTTTTCATCAGGCGGACTAGTTGGACTTATATCTACCAAGCTTGATTTACCCCTTTTTTCATCAGGCGAACTAGTTGGATTTACATTTGCCACGCTTGATTTACCCCTTAGACCAAATCCAATTATCGAAGAACATCCTTTAGGCATATATTTCTTTGCTAATTCATAATATTTGCTGCTTTTTAATCCTGGATAATTTACCCAGCTGATTGAAGGATGATTTTCTAGCCATTCAGCTATTTTTAAAGCTGAATCACAATGTCTTTTCATTCTTAAAGATAAAGTTTCAAGTCCCGTAAGAGTTAAATAAGAGTTAAAAGGACTAGGACACGCTCCCATATCTCTAAGTATTTGAGCTCTTGCTTTCACAATATATGCAGATTTCCCAAAAGCTTCTGTATAAACAATTCCGTGATAAGACTCATCAGGCTCTGTAAGTTCAGGGTACTTAGGCAAAATTTTACCACCAATATTTACTTTTACGTCCCAGTCAAAGTTTCCTGAATCAATAATAGCACCACCCATAGCATTTCCATGACCTGAAATATATTTTGTAGTTGAATGCACTACAATATCAGCACCCCACTCAATAGGACGACATAAATAAGGACTTGGAATAGTATTATCAACAATTAAAGGAACATTATGTCTATGAGCTACATCAGCCAATTTTTCAATATCAATGATATTCAAAGCTGGATTTGATAATAATTCAATAAAAATACATCTTGTTTTTTCTGTAATTTCTCTTTCAAAATCTTCCGGCTCTTCACCTTTTGCAAATTTAACGTTTATTCCTAATTTTTTAAAAGTTGAAGAAAATAAGTTGCAAGTCCCACCATAAAGAGTTGATGCTGCAACAACTTCATCCCCCGAATTTGTAATATTCAAAATCGCAGCTGTAGTAGCCGCTTGACCTGATGCAAAAGTTAAAGCTCCAACCCCGCCTTCTAATTCAGCAAGACGTTTTTCTAAAATATTATTTGTAGGATTTGATAAACGAGTATAAATATCACCTTCTACTTTTAAATCAAAAAGTCCAGCCCCACGTTCTACATCATCAAAATCAAATGCTGTAGTAGGATAAATCGGAACATTTATACACATTTGATGTTCTTTTGGATTATGCCCGGCATGTAAAAGTTTTGTATCAAATTTCATTAATTTCCCTTATTGCAGTATACCATTTCTTTAACTTTATTTCTTTGAACTGTTGATTTTTTTGTTCTTGGTAAAGTTTCTTTAAGAACCGTTATATTGATAGGTCTTTTATAAGGTGTGAGTCTTTGTGAAAGTCTTTTTACTTCATCTTTCATAAGTTTATTTAATGTTTCATCATCATACTTGTTTTTAAGATCTTCTGTTGGAACAACGACTGCTGCAATATCTTCAGTACCGTCTTTTGCTCCGCCTTCTCTTGAAACTCCAAAGACACAAAGTTCTGCAAACATATCACTTTTTTCTAAAACGGCTTCAACTTCTTCAGGATAAACTTTTTTACCACCTGATAGAACAATCATATTTTTAATTCTACCGGTTATATAAACACGTCCTTTATCATCAATTCTTGCAATATCTCCGGTATGGAACCAACCGTTTTCATCAATTGCTTCAGCCGTTAAATCTGGTCGATTGTGGTATCCTTTCATTATAGAAGGTCCTTTTAATAATAATTCCCCGCTTTCAGGATCAATTTTTGCTTCGTAGCTAGGAAGAGGTTTGCCGACAGAACGTAAATCACGATTTTTTTCAATATTAATAGTTGCAATAGGGCTTGTTTCAGTAAGACCATATACCTCATAGACTTGAATGCCGATTCTTTGGAAAAATTTTGCAACATCTAAATCCAAAGGAGCTCCACCAGACATACATCCTTTAAAATTTCCGCCAAAGAAACTGTGAGTTTTCCAAAATAAAAGTTTTTTAGCCCAAATAAATGGGATAAATTTTGCTATATGGAATAATATTGGAAACATTTTTTGACTAAATTTAGAACGGTTTTTCATTTCTGCTTCCAAGCCTGTTTTTAAAAGTTTTAAAAATGCAGGAACTACAATCATGAAATTAATCTTTTTATCTCTCATTGTGTTTAAAATATCTTTTGGTTTTAAATTATGAGTGTAGTAAACTGAAAAACCTAAATTCAAGAAAGTAGAAAATCCTACAGTCATTTCAAATAAATGATTCATTGGAAGAATTGATAAAATATTAACATCTCCTCTCGGTAATATACTATCAAAAGCAATTTTCAAATCATTTAATTGAGTAAGCATATTGCCAAAAGTTGTTTCAACCCCTTTAGGAGAGCCTGTTGTCCCTGAAGTATATATTATAAATACTGTAGAATTTTTGGAACGATGTCTCCACTTGCAAGTATAATTATTAGGAATAGTGTAAATACTTTCTAATTCTTTATTTACAGGATGCTCATCCATTACGATTATATGTTTTAAAGATGGTAACACTTTTTGTAATTCAAGAGCTTTATCAATATAAGTTTGAGAGACAAGCATAACAGAAGGATTACAATCGGATAATATAGATTGTAATTCATATTTTGTAAGTTTAATATCTAGAGGAACTGTAATAAGTCCTGAGATTACAGACGCAAAAACACACGCACCGTATTCAGGTTTAGATTCAGATAAAATTGCCAGACGTTCACCTTTTTGCAAACCCAAATCGTTCATTAAATAAGCTGCAAGTCTTCTAGACATCAAACCAAGTCCATCATAAGTAATTTCTTGCCAACCAAATTGAGTTTTCATACCTAATGCAATTTTACGAGCATAACTATTTGTCTTATCTTCAAGTAAAGATAATACATTACTCTTACGTTCTTTCATACTTCCCTCCAAGATATATAAGCCTTTGTTAAATATTATATCAGAATAAAATTAGCTCGTATACAACTCTTAATAAATCTTAAATTTTAAGTATCAGGCTTTACATCAATGCTGTTCATGATAGTATAATTATATAAGGAGAAATATTATTATGAAAAATTATGAATTATTAGCGATTTTAAAACCAAGTCTTGATTCAGAAGAATTAGACAAAGTTGTTGATAAAATCTCAGAAGAAATCAAATCTTACAAAGGATCAGTATCTACTGTAGATAAAATGGGCCGTAAGAAATTAGCTTATGATGTTCAAGGTTACAGAGATGGTTATTTTACAAATATGATTCTTTCAATTCCAGCAGAATCAATTGTAGAATTCAAAAGAAATTTAAAACTTAATGACAATGTATTAAGATTTATGTTTATGGAAGAAGCTAAAAAGGCTCAAACTGTATAAGTTGAAAAGAGAAGTAAAATCTTCAGCGTCAAGCAGTATTAATATAGAAAGTGAAATAAAAAATGTCATTAGCAAAAGCTGTAGTAACAGGTGTAGTATTCAGAGCTCCTGAAAAGAGATTTACTCAAAATAACGTTCCGGTATCATCTTTTGTACTAAATATTGGTGATAGAGAAGAAATGCTTATTAGAGTTATTTCAAAAAGAACAGCACTAGATGAAGTTGTTTCAGGTGTATCTGTTGGAGACAAGTTGCTTGTAGAGGGTAGACTTCAAATCACATCTGTAAAAAATGACAGTGGAGCAGAAAGAAGAATCTATGAAATTGATGCGAATACTATAGAAGCGTTCGGCGGATCTTCTGCAACTGTTTCATCATCTTCTAGTGATGATATTGTAAAATTTTCTCAAGAAGAATTCTCAGATGAATTAATCGGAGAGGACGAAATTCCGTTCTAGGTAATACACATATAGTTAAGAGGGCGGGTTGCATTAAGAATAAAAGTAAAATAACATAAGGCTAGAAAGGCAATTAAAACAATGGCAAAACAAGAACAAGATAGAAAAAAACGTAAAACATGCAGTTTTTGTGCTGATCATGTTGAATCTATCGATTACAAAGATGCTGCAAAATTAAAAAGATATTTAACTGAAGCAGGTAAAATTATTCCTCGCAGAGTAACAGGAAACTGTGCAAAACACCAAAGAATGATTACAACTGCAATTAAAAGAGCTAGAGAAGCTGCTATTATCAGTTATGTATTCGACTAATTTAGCAAAAATTTAATTAAAATTTTAATAGGAATGGTGAAGAGATTTGCCATTCCTATGTTTACATCTAAAGAAAAGGAAATTACAATGAACAATCAAATTACAATTAGATCTGACAGAAAAGACGATTACAAATTCCAATACAAAGGCGAAGATGTAATTTTAAAAGCAGGTAGTATTATTAGCATTGCAGATGGACTTTCAGAAGTTGTATTGCCAACTTGTGCAATGAAAATTGTTAAAAATTTAATAGTAATAAAAGATGATGTAAAGTAAGATTTTTGCAATTATTGACAATATTTCTTTAGAGTATAAAATAATTGTATAACTTAGTATATTATAAGTTGACGTAGTATATTTAATCAAAGAAGGAGATTAATCTCATGGCACGTGAAAAATTTGAACGTACAAAAC
>CALUUP010000058.1 GCA_944323985.1 Candidatus Gastranaerophilales bacterium
AGTTTTACTTTCTAATTTATAAGACCCTGAAATAAATTCAGGGTGACGTAGTATGAGTAGATAAGTTTAGAAGTTGAGGAGTTTAGAAGAAGTTAATAATAAATTTCTATTCACTATTCACTATTCACTAGTTCTATTTAGTTAATGTAGAAATAAATCTGATAGAATCATCTGCTAATTCTTTGAAAAAATCTCTTGCGATTTTTGATAACGGACGATTATCAATCTTATCAAATATTGCATAAATTGGATCGCCACCATTATTAAATCTCATTTGTCTATCTTGTTTATTTAAATAATATTTATGAAAATTTTCTGGAATTTCTATTGTTCCTGCTGGTTTTTTATTTCTTTCGATTGCATCATATGTTGTTGTCATTTTACTTACTCTCTCTTTTTAAATATCTCTTACATATATATAAAGTATATGTAAATCTAAAAATTGCTTTTTTTATCTTAAATATTAAGAAATGTAAAGTTATTTAAAAAATTTCTTTAATAATTTAAAATATCTATAAGATTTTTTAGGAGGAAGAACGCAACCTGGATCTATTAAATACAACTTTCCATCTTTTGTTTTTCCAAATTGATCTATTCGTATTTTAAAATTAAGATTATCATCATAATTGGGTTCAAAATTTAAATAGTCCCTTAAAAAATAACCTTTTTCTTCTATTTTTTTAACAAATTCTTTTAATTCATCTTGAGTAATATTATCCTGACTAATTTTTTCTTCAATATAATAACATGTTCTACAAGATTTCCCTCTTTTTTCAACAGGTAAATCAAAAAAATCAGGTTTTCTTTTATTAGGATAATGTTCTCCATTGGTTAATTTTAAAATTTTGCCATTATCCATTTCAAATACTAAAGAAAAAGCACCTAATCCTATTAATTTTTTTATATTTAAACTTTTTAAGAAATCATCAGATGCAACATCCAATGCCATTTCTTCTAATTCATCGGATGTATGCATATGATATAACAAAGATTGAATTATATTATCATTATTTGTATTAACTAATGATAATATAGCTTTTGCTGGAGTTAAGAATGTCTTATATTCAATTTTTTCTAAACAGCCATTTTTACTAAATTTTGCAGATAATATATTATCTTTTTCAAATTTGTCATAGATATATTTTTCTTCATTATTACAAAATTTATGATTTTTTTGTTCACTTTTAAAATTTACTTTAGAATTAATATTAATAATTTTATCGATTTTCATAATATTTTAAAAAATCATAAAAATAAAATTTGATAAAATAATTAATCTAAATTATTAACAAAATCATCAACAGAAAAATCTTTTCCCGTAAGTTTTTTAATAAGCTCATATTCATCATATTTTGCACCATATGAAAAAATATTTTTATCCATAAATTTTGCAGAATTTTTATTTTCTGTCAAATTACCTAATTCGGAAGTCAAATAATTATAAATCTGAGCTTTCATAATATTAGCTCTAAAATAATTTTGATAATAAGCAGGATGAGAAAGATAATGTGGGATTGTTGCCCATTCATTATTTTTTTCTACATCTCTATTTAAATATTTTTTAGTTAAATTTTTCCATAACAAAGCCAAATCTTGATCAGGATTTTTATACATTTCCCGTTCAAACTCTATTATTAATAAACTTTTAGAAACGAAGGATGCTTCATCTTCTTTATGAGTAGACTTAAATTTTTCTAATAAATCTTTAGAAACAATATCAGATAAAACATCTTCTTTTTTAATAATATCACCCATCATCATAGCAATAGCTTCTGTAAAAGCTGATGAAGCCGGAGCTTTATCTAAAAATGGTAATTTTTCTGATATTCCCAAATCATAAACACAATGTCCTAATTCATGATTTAAAGTATCCAAACTTGATACATTATTTGTTAAATTTGCTAATATTCTGGAATCCTTACCTGCTTGTACTCCAAAACAAAATCCGTGCGTATTTTTACCTTTTCTTGGATATAAATCTAAGGTTAGTTTTCCTTCTGATTCCATTTTTTCTATGTCATAACCCATTTTTTTATATATATTTTTGGATATAGATACAATATCATTTTCTTCTAATATACTATTTATTTCTTTTTCTGGATCTGATTCTAATAATAATCCATAATGATATGCTTCTAATTTATCAATATTATAGAATTTTTTTAATTCTTCTTCTTTTTTTTCTTGAATATTTTTTATTTTTTCATTCGATTTTGAATAAACATCATCTATCAATTTATTCAAAAATTCTAAATCTACATCATAATCTTCTTTTAATTTATAATCAAAATAATTATCAAATCCTTTTTTCTTAGCATATTCATTTCTCATTTTAACAAATTCAACTAAATCGTTAGCGATTAAATCACCACCTTTTAGTTTTGCTTCATAAGCTTTTTTTCTTATTTCAGGATTTGTTTCTGTTTGCATTATTTTAAAAATTTCAGTTTTTGAAACTTCTTTATCATCAATCATTGGGATATATGAATTAAATTTTTGAGCGATTTCATTTTCTTTTTGTCTTAATATTTTTACATCTTCTCCGGTATTTAATTCATCATCAAATTCTTTTAACAAATCTTTTAATTGTTTTTGTTCTCTTTTAGAAAGTTTTGTTTTATCTACTTCTAAAAATTTATCATACATTTCTTTATTTTTAAAAAGTTTAGAATAATTTTCTTGAGCGATTTCATATTTTTCCATATTTTCAGAATTAGAATTTATATAAAAATCCCAAGCAGTTTTTTCTGTATTTATTGCATTTATTTCTAAATTTTTAGAAAAATCATCTCTTAATTTTTCAAAATATTTATTCAAAATAGCACCTCTTCCTAAGATATTTATTAACGATGTTAAACTACTTATTACTGTTGTAAATATAGAAATATTTTTTATATCTGCAAAATTTGGTTTTGGTATTATTTTTTTTATATTTAATAAATTACTATTAAAATTTATAAAATTAGTATTTTTCAAAAAGTTTTTTTTATCAATATAAATTTGATCATCATTATCTTTTTGTTGTTTAAAATAAATATATTTTTTAGTTGGATTTATATAATTTATTTTCATACATATATTTTAAAACATAAAAATTTTTTTTGTTTATTTTCTATATTAATTATTATTTATTAATTAATTATATATATAAAATAATAATCATAATAATAAGTTCAAATTATTTGTTCATAACTGTCTAAAAAGCTTATGAATATTGAGTTTTTCATGTTCAAAAATATGTAGAAAACTTGTAGAAAACTTAAAAGTTTTGAACATTTTTGAACATAAAATTTATAAATAAATAAATAATATAAAAATAAATGTAGAAATCTGTAGAAAACTTAAAAGTTTTGAACATAGTTTTCTACACATTTTTTTTAGTTTTGAACATGTTTTGAACATTTTAATTTTCAAAAATATCAAAAAAGTTATAAAATTGATGAGGATATTTTAATGTATATTTTTCTAAAAATTCTACATATTTATTTTCTAATTCTTCTATAATTTCAGATTTATTAGTTTTAGTAGGAATAAATTTTTCAATTATTACTTTATATTTTTTACTTTCTTTTACGCATAAAATAAAACGAATAGGAGCTTCCAGCATCAGGGCAAATCTTATTACTCCAAGAGGTAAAGATATTTTTTTACCTAAAAAATTTTTTTGATATATTTTGTTAGTATTTTGTGCAGATATTCTATCTCCTGCCATAAAAACATTTTCACCTTGTTTAAGTTTTTCTGAAATTAAAATCGATGTATTTAAATCAATTTCTTCTATAGGAAAAGTATCTAAGGCTACTTTTTTTTCAAATGTATTAAGAAATTTTCTGAATATTTCACAAACATTTGCCTGTAAAAAAACATTTACTTTTGTATTTTTATAATCTTCTAATAAGCTTCTTAAAATCTCCACATTTCCAATATGAGTTGTCAAATAAAATACACCTGTTTCAAAATCCGAATCTTCATATACAAAATTTTTATTATTAAAATCTCCTAAAAATGATATTATTTTATCGACTAAAGAGTTACCATAATTAAAAAACTGTATCCAAGAATCTAATAAAATATGTTTGCGACCTAAAATTCTAAAAAAATTTTCAGAAGCTTTTCTTCTATCTTTAGCTTTAAAAAAAGTTATCAGAACAACAAAAAAAGCTATTATTCTTAGAATATTTTTCCCAAAGATTTTATATAGATAAAAGCTTAATATTAGTCTTTTTTCACCAGCTCCGCTTTCTGAGAGTTGGAACCAATTTTTACGCATTTTTTACACACTCCAAAAGTGTATAATCAAAGGCTCCAAGATTATCATAAATATAGTTTATTTTTAGTCCTGATTTTTCAATAATTTTTTCCATATCAGAATAAGAATA
>CALUUP010000059.1 GCA_944323985.1 Candidatus Gastranaerophilales bacterium
AGGTGTCGTATTCATCACTTAAACATCAACGCTAGTCAAGTTATCTAATTAACTTCAGGTGGTTTTGGCGGAACAAATCCTTTTGCGTATAATTTTCTCATTCGTATATTATATTCTTGTTTTAATCGATTTGAAACTTCAGGAGTTTCAATAATGTAGGCATAAGTAGGATTTAAAAAGTATGTTTCATATTGTAATTTATATTGATTGGTAATTCTCGTTGAATCAACCATAACCTCAATATGATAGCCAGCCATTTGAATAACATATTTTTTATATGTTGAAGTTTTTCCCTTTGCAATAAGAACTTCTTGATTTATGTCTTCTATAAGACTATTTTTATAGATTAAAGTTTTGAATAACTCAGGATATTCTCTTTTACCTTTTAATATTTCAAGAGCCTTTTTTTCATAGCCTCCAAGATTTATATTTGACCATTCTTCTAATTGAGAGATAGAAGCTCGCCATAGAGTTGAAATAAAGAATTTCCGAAATTTTGCATAATCAAAATTGCTATTATCAAGCTGATAAATTTTATATTTAGGATGAATTTGTACATATTGATATTTGTTAAAATCACCAAATAATACACGATAACCTTCTTTATCAAATTCTCCTAAGATATTGTTATCACAATCCCCACATAAAATATTCGAATCATACCCACCTTGCTGTTGGTAGGTATATTCCCCAGTTTTAGAATTAATGCATAAGTATTTGTCATTTTTTCTTGCTAAATAAAAATTTCTTGGGATAATATGTGCTTTTATTAATTTCTTTTCTTTACCACAGAACTTGCAGATAGTATTCTTATTCATTTTTTTAGTTAATTCTTACCTAATTTTAAATTCTTCTTTTTTTTTCAATAATGCATTGATGTAAATTATCAACCAATGTTTCTTCATCTTTAATCATATCAATATCTTTATCACTTGAAAAAAGTATATTGTCTGAACAAAATTTTACTTGTTTTTGATTAGCTCTATCTTTTATAGTTGTTATTTAACTAAATATTATTCCTTAGTAACTCCTTGTATGAACTTATCAAAATTTGTTACTACTTCAAATTGTGCATCTGTTTTAATTGCTTCAAAATGTTTTCTTCCACAATATATTTTATCTTTTTCGTTTTGTCTTAAATCGTCATCTAAAGCAATTTGAAGATTTTCACGTTTGGTTTCTAATACAAAATAAAGTTTTTTCTCTCCATTTTTATCAACCAAAACCGCCCAGTCAGGGTTATAAGGGCCTAGAGGAGTAGGAACTTTAAATTGACTAGGTAATTTAACATATTTTAGAATATGCCTATTGTTTTCAAACTGTTCGGCAAAACTTGCTTCATTATCAGAATCATAAACAACATGCGTAAAAGGATATTTATTACTGTTTGTTTCTAGCATATTACGCTCTAAATAACCAGTAATAGGATTTTCTTTTAATAATTCCTGAGCATAATAATAATCATCACCCAGTTTTGTATATTTAATCCCATCTAAAATTAAATCTCTAAGAACTCTTTGAATAATTTTTGCGACTTCTGTCATATAACTTTGAGGATTCTTTTTGAATATATGTAATGTATGACTGTTTATTAAAATATCAACAATTGTTTTTCTTGTTAAATTTGTTTTATTCTGTAAGAATGTAATAATATCTGGATAATAAGATACTTCATCTATAGTTCCACTAATTGAAGAATCAACAATTTTAGAACAATCGATACCAGCATCAGTAATTTTTAGTCTTGCAGTTTTAGAAATAATAGTCGCTGCATCACACTCCATTTTTGTATTTATTGCTCTTATACATTTTTCAACTAATTCAGGGGTATTAAACTCAATAGAATATTTTGTTTTATATTTTATACTATCCCATAAAGCTATGAATTCAGGGTCTAAATAAACCTCATTTTTTAACTCTATAGTGCGCTTTTTAGAGTTATCTTTAATATTCAGATTCCCTGCATGTTTTTTCACAATTGTTTGAATTTGCTCTTTTATTTCCTTGAATTCTTCTGGTAAGTTAAGTGCATCATTTTTCAAGGCAAGTTTTAATTCATTTAAAACCTTACCTTTAGAATCAATATAATTTTGAGAGACAAAATAATCATAAATTGCTTTTGAATTCTGTTCTCCCAAATATTGTGTTGTTCCATCTGGTTGTTTTACAGGAATATTTGCAAAAGAATGAAATTCCAAGGTCCCGAATTTAATATCTTTATTGTCTCTTTCAATTTCATGTTGTAATTGACTTGCAAATTCTTCATAACTTTCATTTGCAACAACAGTTAAAGTATTAACATCAAAACCTTTGACGCGTTCTCCATCTTGATTTACACAAAGTCTTAAACCTCGTCCTATTTTTTGTCTTCTATCAACTTCTTGTCTATTTTCTGCTAGAGTACAGATTTGGAAAACATTAGGATTATCCCAGCCAACCCCAAGTGCAGAGTGGGAAAAGATAAATCTTAACTTATTATCAAGACTTAACAGTTTTTCTTTATCTTTCATAATTAAATTGTATGTGCTTTCTTCAGCCTTTGTTCCGGTTTTTTCCATAGATTCCGAATATGGAGTTACAACTTTTTTATCAATAGAAAAATAACCATTATGAACTTGTTCAACCGGAGTTTTATCAGCAGAATATATTAAATCATTATATTTTCTTTGAGAAATTATCGATTTATATTCTTCTTCAAAAATTTGTGCATATTCCCCTTTTTGTGGGTTACCATTTTCATCATAGTAACGGTATTTATCTACCCTATCAATAAAGAATAAACTTAAAACCTTAACTCCGAGATTTTTCATCACAAACATTTTTTCTTTATCCAAATGCTCTTGAATCGTTTTTCTTATCTGTTGTCTTTTTAAATCAATATCATCAATATCTCCAACACAATCCCCTTCTGATATCTCGACTCCATTAAGAAATTCAATATATTTATCTGTTCCACAATATATATCTTTTATTCTGTAATCACTATATATTTCACGCCCACCGGATAAAGCAAACAAGCTATTTCGTTTGTATTTATCAACTTCTACAACTTTCTTTTGAACTTTTCCTTGTTCATTGAGAACACTAATTTCAATCTTTGCTTTTATTGTGTCTTTGGTAGATTTTATTGAATTGACTTTAATGTAAGCTGCATTATCATAATCTTGAGTTGAGAATGATGCCACTTCAATCTGTTTAACATATTCTCCTTCATAAGCATCGATAGAATCAAAACTATAAATCAAATTACTTTTTCTATTGTGAGTTGCACTATATCTAAAACTTATTAATGGGTTTAATGATTTTATTGATTTTTGTGCATTTGCAGTATTATCAACAAGTTGAGGTTCATCAATAACCAAAATTGGATTTGTAGCTTTGATTAAATCAATTAGCCTTCCTGTTTCTCTATCTTCTTGGTTAATTATATTTTTATCTTTGTTAAATGCTGCAATAGTAATTACCATAATAGATAAATTCTGATTTACTGCAAAATCTCTAACAAGTTCTGGTTTTGAGCTATCATATACAAAATAACTTGAATTACTATATGGAATTTCCGGATAATCTTTCTTAAATTGTTCAAAAGTAACATCAAGAGATTTTTTTACACCTTCCTTAATAGGGACTGATGGCACAACTATAATAAATTTTGAAAAACCGTATTTTTTCTTTAGTTCAAAAATTGTTTTTAGATAAACATAAGTCTTACCTGTTCCGGTTTCCATATTAATATCAAATTCAGGATATTTATTATCATGTTCAGATGTTTGTGGCAAACCATTATGTAGTTGCACATTGTGCATGTTTTGGATTAATTCATCGTCTGTTAAATCGAGTCTGTTTCCAATACCTACAGAATATCCATCGGCTGTCAAGTTTTCTTCTATCCC
>CALUUP010000060.1 GCA_944323985.1 Candidatus Gastranaerophilales bacterium
AGCCGAACCTATTAAATAATATTTTGTTTGTCTTTTCATTTATTAAACTCCGCTTTTTAGTTTTCTAAGTGAATTATTGACAAGGTTTTGAAATTCTTTTACATCATTTTTTGAATGTATTATTTTACATAATACATCATAGCGCAATAATCTTTTAAATAAAACTTTTTTATCTGAATTTGAATTTGCTATTACAATTTTATTGGGGAATTTTTCTATTAATCTTTCATTTTCTTTTAGGCGGTAATTTTTTGCTAATCTGCCGTATAGTTCAAAAATGGTTTCATTTTTAAATTCAATATCGTTTTCACTTTCATCTATCGGGATAATTTTTGTTATATCTTCAAATAATATTGTTTTATTTTCGTTTTTTTCTTCATCATAAAAATGAAAATAAATATTTTTTTCATCCATTATTATATTAATCGGTTTTAAAATATAGCTTTGATTGGATTGAGTGGTTATTTTTGTTATTTTATTTTTATTAATCAGTTCTTCAAATTCGCTTATTTTGTCGCTATAATCTGAATATATTTTTGCTTTTTTAAATAGTTCAAATTTATTATGTATTTCATCATATTTTTCTTTTGAAGACAGTAAAAGTATTTTTTCTATGGCTGTTTTTAAGTTTTTTGCCTTTTTTTTGCTCAATATAAAATGTGCTAAAACTAAAAGATGAGCGATTGTGCTTGTGTCTGTATTTTTTAGTTAAATTAAATTACTGAAAGCTTTAATTTTATAGTTTGAACCATCTTTCATTATTTTAAAATCAGCTTGTTTAAGCTCAGTCAAGTGTTTAAAAAATGCACCTGATTTAATGTTGCATTTTTCAATTATTTCTTCTTTGTTTGAATATTTTTTTAATAATTCACAAAGAATTTTTAGAGAATTTGTGTCTGTTGTTTTTGTTGTCATATATAGTTTTTAGAGTTTCCAGTCTTTCGATTATAGAATTTTTAATTTTTCCTTCTGAAATATAGATTAAATCAGGGCAAAATTCAAACAGCCTTTGAATAAGAAAAAATTCGTTTGTAATCGGAGTTTCAATTTCATAATAATTTTCATTATAATCCGTAACTTTTTCTTTTAAATCAATTAAAGCATTATCCCAAGTGTTTTTTAAAATTCTATATGTTAGAGTGTCCGTTTCAACATTAAACATTAGTTTTTTTCTGATTGTTTTTTTAATGGATCTAAATTTACTTCTATTTCTGATAATATGTCATTTATTCTAAGAAGATTTAATTTTGTTTGCTCTAGTTTTTTTTCAGAATCAGCTTTTCTTACTCTATATTTTACAATGCCTGCTGCCTCTTCAAAAATAGCACGTCTATCTTCTGATTTATTACTTAGTATTTCATCTATTTTGCCTTGCCCTATTATAGAATAACCGATCTTTCCCTATACCTGTGTCCATAAAAAGTTCTAATACGTCTTTTAATCTACATGGTGTTTTGTTTATAAAATATCCTGATTCTCCACTTCTATATAGTCTTCTTGTTACTGTAACTTCTGAATATTCTATTGGAAGTTTTCCATCTGTATTGTCTATTACAATTGAACTTTCTGCAAACCCTAGGGATTTTCTACTTTGTGTTCCTGCAAATATAATATCTTCTGATTTTGATCCCCTTAACGATTTCATGCTTTGTTCACCAAGTACCCATCTTATGCTATCAGATATATTACTTTTACCTGAACCATTAGGCCCAATAACAGCTGTAATTCCTGGCATAAACTCTAATACAGTTTTATCTGCAAATGATTTAAATCCCTGTAATTCTAATCTTTTTAAGTACATTTTTCTCTCCTTCAAAGAAAATAGATGCCTATAGCATCTTTTTCTTAAAAACTAATATAATATATAATATATTAAAAAAAGGTTTTTATCAACATTTTTTTGCATTTTTTAAGGACGAATTAAGTTCGCCCTTAAAATTTTAAACTAATACAAATATTTTATGTATAAAATTCTTCTATAGGCACTTCTTGTCCATCTACAGTTACTGTACCGCTACTAAGGTTTCTTTCTTCTTCTATTGCTTGCGTTGTACTTTCACTTGTCTCTTGTGCTGTTTCGAATAATCCGTTCGTAAATGCTCTATATGTAGAAATAATAATTTCGTTTTCCAATTTTTCTAATACCATTGGTTGTAGATTTATAAATAAATTGTTTAATTGTTCTTGTGGTAAATTATTTATTACTAAATAATTTCCTTCTGTAAAATCTTGAATCTCTTGGTTTTGAGAAAAATCAGTTGTGTTACTTAATTCAAGTGCAACATCCGTTCCTTCTATGCTAGTAGTAAAAGACATGTTGTTTGCAATATTTGATGATGTAAGTGCTCCTGTTCTACTTAAAGAAATGTTATAATTTCCTGTTTCTTGGTTATTTTCTTTTAAGATAATATTTGCATTAATAGTTTTTTGTTCTGGAGTGTTTATTGTTTTTGTAGCTACTATACTTATTTGACTATTAGCTGTATTATCTATAACATATGCTGAAAATGTCAATCCAGAATTTATTTTATCTAATGATAATTCTATTGTTTTATTATTTTCTGGTAAAATTGATATTGCTAGTTTTACTGTATTTTTTTCCTTTTTATATACAGATATTTTTATAAAATCTATATTTTTTTCATTACTTATTTCTCCAGATAAATCTGTTATCATTCTATCTATTGTAGATTGGTAATCTTCAATAGATATATTATTTGTTTTATTAAATAAATTATATGTTTCTTGGTCATTTTTTGCTGTTTCTAAAACATTTAATAAGATATTTCTAAAATCATTTAATTTTATTGTTACAGCATATCCATCTGCATTTATTTTAGCATTTCCAACTAATATGCTGTTCATTTCTATTTTTGAATAATTATCCTGTGGAATTTCTTCAATAATGTTATTTAAATATTTATTTATTATTGGTTTTATTTCTTCATAATTTATACTAGAATTTACATTATTAAAATCTATTTTATCTGGTATTGCATCTAAATTTTCTGCTCCTAACTTACCTACAAATTCCTTTAGATTATTGTTTTCGATTACTATATATTGATTTATTATATCTTGAAACTGTATTCCAATTAAATCTTGATTTTGTAAATAATTTAGTGTTAATAAATTGTTATCATCTCTATTTATTGCAATTTGTAATTCTTCTTTCTGATTTGTAGGGTCAGAATTTCCATTGTATGTTATTGTTTCTCTATTGCTATTTTCTCCTTCTGATATATTTATATTAATTTCTCCGCTAGTAGAATGAGGATTACTTGATAATCTTTTTGTATAATTACTATATTCTTCTAAATCAATTAATTCCTTCAAATCAATTTGTGATATGTATTTGTAAAACAATTCTTGCTCAGATTTAAAAATATCTGTTGCAAAATATAATGCTACAAATATTCCACATAACAACACTAGCATAACTACTAATGTTATAATTATAATTTGAGTTTTTTTCATATGTTACCTCTCCTATTTAATACAATATTTTTACTTTTAAATTATATCATATCAAGTTTTTTATATCTACAATTTTTGTCACTTTTTTATTGTTTTTTACATAGTATATATTAAGCTAAATGCTAATTATAATATAAAAGGAATGATATTAATGGATTTTGAAAAAGATTTTTGTCCTGTTGTTAAAGTTGACGGTTTTATAGAAAAAGGCAAACAATTTGATTTAGAAATTAATCTTCCAGAAGATAACAGAAATGTAATTTATGGTGTAATAAAAGACTG
>CALUUP010000061.1 GCA_944323985.1 Candidatus Gastranaerophilales bacterium
TTCATAGAATTCAACATCATGAGCACCTGTACATCCGATAGGTAATTCCATCATTGTAATTGTTACTTCATGTTTTAAACCATTATCTTTAATACATTGACCAGAGTAGATTAAGTTATTTACATCGTTTAAAGCGTCAAAGTTTCTAACAGTTGTAACACCGTGTTTTTTAAACATTTTTGCGTGTAAGTTAATCATATCTCTTGGTTGAGAATCCAAACCTACGACGTTAACACCACGAGCTAAAGATTGTAAGTTGATATCAGGACCAACAGCAGCTCTAATTTTATCCATAGTCTCAAACGCATTTTCATTACAGTAGAAAATAGGTGACTGAAATCTTGCGCCACCTGCAACTTCAAAATGCTTAATACCAGCTTCAACAGCTGATTTTAAAGCAGGGATAAAGTCATCCACGAAAACTCTTGCCCCGTATACAGATTGGAAACCATCTCTAAATGATGTGTCCATAACTTTAATAAGTTTTTTTGTCATTGTTTTTTCCTCTCTTTATTAACAAAATTCTAAACTTAAAAATTTTCTAACTTATAGGATTTCACAATAAATTTTACTTTATCAAATATCCTATTTACCCCTTATTTACCCCTTTTAAAAATAGCAGCAGCAATAGCAACTGCAACCTCATCATCAGCAGATGAAACAACTTTTTTTACACCGGCAGCTTGTGGAACAACTTCCGGAAATAATTTGTTTAATTTTGCAACAACGCCAGACATAGCATGCATTGCAACTATCATTATACATAGGAATGCAAATACAGTTCCCATCCCTATAAACATAATAGCTAAACCTTGAGTTAATAATTCATTCATAAAATATCTCCTATCAAAAGTATATGTTCCATATTATTTTTATCTAATAATTTCAAAGCTCCGTTATCAGTTATTTCTATAGCTTTTCCTTCAATTTCTTTATCAAAAACCTTTACGGTAATATCTGTATTGAGAAAAGAAGCTCTTCTTATATATTCATCTTTTATTAAAACAAATCCTTCCTCAATAAATTTATCATACCTCAAACAAAATTTTTCTAAAACTTTTTTTAAAAAATTTTGCTTATCTATAACCATGCCAGTTTCAATATTTAAAGATGTTGCAGGCTGATTAATTTTATCTAAAATTTCTCTTTTTGTATTCAAATTTATTCCAAAACCTAAAACTAAACCTTTGAGTTTTCCATTTTCAATAACCCCTTCAGCTAAAATTCCAGATATTTTTTTTAAATTAATTTTTATATCATTCGGCCATTTTATCTGAGGAACAACTCCATATTCTTCAAAAACTTCAGCTAAAATAACACATAAATATTGAGTAAGATTTGAATAAATTTCTTTCATAGTATCAGAAGGTTTTAAAATAATACTTGCATAAATATTATCTTTTCCCATATAGTTCCAAACCCTATTTAGACGTCCACGCCCAGCTGTTTGATTATCAGTATAAATAACAGCTTTGTCATTTAACTCATCTATATGCTCTTTAGCATACTTATTGGTCGACTCTACTTCCTCTAAAAAAACTAAATTCATAAAATAATTTTACTATAAAAATAAATAAAAATAAGCGACTGTAAAATACAATCGCTTTATGTACACATTAGGTTAAATTTATTTTATTAAGCTGAAACTCTTAGCTCTTTTTTAAGTTCTAATGCGATATCTTTAGATTCATTTTGAACTTTATCTTGTTTAGATTTAGCTTCTAATTGAGCTTGTTGAACTTTTTTCTTTTCATTCATCTTATTACCAATCTTATTTGCCAATGGAGTAACTGCGACGGGCGTTATATATCTATACAACATTGTTGTTGTTAAAATTCCAATTAAAGTTCTAACACCTTTCAATTTTGCACCTTTTTTAGCTAATAATTCAGCCTTCTCTTCCTTAGTTGCATTAATTAACATTTTCTCTAATTTTGCTGCATAATTATACTCCATATTCTTCTTAATATCTTTTATACCATTATCAACAACATAAGCACCAATCGTAGGAACTGCAAAACATAGTGCTTGATTTACTGCCAAAGTTCTTGCATTATCTTTATCAAAATTTTTATTATTCATTGTTGAACGCATATAAGCTGTACTTGTAATCGCTGAACCTAAAACTTGTAAATGTGTAGAAACGTCCCCTATATCTTTAGTTGCTAATTTTTCACAAAAATTTCTTAGCTTATTAGAATTTGCAATATGTTTTCCATAAGCCTTTGCTGTAAAATCTGTTATTTTTCCTCTACTAGAAATATTATATTGATTATTTTGCACAGTTTGAATATTCATAAATTTAACCTCTAAAATTAATTCTTTTTATCTTTAGATTTTTCTAAGTGAAATATATTTTTTAAAATAAATGGTAAAACAGCTATTGTTGCAACAGCTCTTGGATAAGCAACTACTGTATCAGGTAACCACCCAGCTATTTTATCTTGTATAGCATTTGCCCAATCAGCTTCTACCATATCTTTTTCAATTGCGGTACCTAAATCCAAATCGTCAATTGCGTTATTTTGATAACAAACATCTTTTATTTCTTTTTTCTTACCTCTTATTTCTTCTCTAATCTTACCAGTAATCAAAGTTATTGTTTTATCTGAATCATTGTAATCTGAAATAAATATTGAATTATTATCAAATTCAAATGCTTTTCCATCTTTATTTAACCATTTGTCAAGATTAAGACGCTCTCTCCCTTTACCTCCAATGGAATTAATATCTAAATCTGGATATACCTCTTTTAAAATATTATCTTCTACATGTAATAATGGATAATATTTAACTTTGCCAGAACCCTCATCCTGTACAGCAATAAATATATCCTTCATCTCTATTTGAGCTTTTTTACCATCTTTAGTCATAAAATTATTTGCACCATTTTTGATAGAATCAATATCTAAATTTTTAAATTTTCTTTGAAGAGTTTCATTTGAAATTTCAGAAATATGTTTTGGTTTTGCAACTTTTCTTACATCTTTTACATCAGCAGTAAATTTACGACCATCTCTATCAAGCCACTGTTTTATATCTTTAATAGTACCATCAGCATTTTTAATAGAATTTATATCTATATGAGGACTTCTTCTTTGAATCATGTTCTCAGACATGTACTTATGAGCTTCCTTAAGAACCTTATTATATCCACCAACTGTTGGTTTAATTAAAGTAAATGGAACAACGAAACCCCAAACACCTGATGACATTGAATGTGCTGCAGCAAACATACAATCATTTTTGTTCTTTTTACCTGGAAACAACATCAATGTCCCTGGACGCAACCCTAAACATATAGCTAGAGCTACTCCGGCCTGAGCCATAACCTCTTGTTCACAAGAATTTGCAGCCCAATTAAAAAAGCCGCTATTAGTAAATCCTCTCATACTATCCGCGACTTTCTCTGAAAATGTTTTTTTACCTGCTTTTACAGCTGAAGTTAAAATCTTTTTACCCTTAAACGATACACTATTCTCATACGTATCAGTCGGTAAATCTTGCTTTCGCATGTGCATGCGTTCCGAATAATTGTTCTTTCTAAACTCTTTTAATGCCATATTGTTGGTTGAATTAGTTTTGGCAATTGAGTCTAGATTTTGCGTTGTATGAATCTTCATCATAGTTTCCAATCTTTACTT
>CALUUP010000062.1 GCA_944323985.1 Candidatus Gastranaerophilales bacterium
TGCAGACCTTTATCAATATACAAATTCATAATAAATTCTGTATTTTTAATTACTAACATAAATTTTGCAGGACATTTATTTATTAAATATTTTGCCAATCTTTCCTGATCTTTTTTATCAAAAGCATTATTAACATAACTGCTAAAATCTGTATCGTAAGGGGGGTCTAAAAATATAAAATCGTTTTCTGAGAGTTTTATTTCATTCAAAAAATCCTCAAAATCTAAATTATAAATATCAGTATTAATGAAATGATTTTGAAGTTCTTTAGATTTTATATAATCAATTTTTCGTTGGAAATTTTTTCTATTGTAAGATATTCCTCCGTAAGGGACATTGAACTCTCCATTGGAATTGTATCTAAACATTGAAGAATAACAGTATTCACGAATAAAATAGAAATACTCACTATTATCATATTTATTATATAGGGTTCGAATGAACATATAAAACGAACCTTTTAGTGCACACTCAAAGTTATCGTAAATGTCTTTTTCGGGAAGATTGCCTTTTTTCTCTTCCAAATCTCTCATACGAACTAATTTGGCACAAATATTACGTAATAGCTCTTTTTCAAAAATATTGTAGCTCTTTAATAATTCGGAATTCAAAATTTGTTCAAAACTGGTTTTATTAGCAGTTAGGAATTCTGCAATGTTTTCAATTAATTCATCTTTATTTATTTTATTTAATTTATATTGAGTATATTCATTATTAAAAAATGCAATATTGTTATCTAAGATACCCTCTAAACCAATCCAAGCATTTTGAAGAGACTGTAAGTGGCTTATAAAATCTTTGTTGTTATATTTTATATTGTTATATAAAGCTATTAGCTCAATAGATTTATCATTGATGAGCATGTTTTTATTTTTCATGGAAAAGTAAACTGCACCCCCACCAACAAAAGGCTCAATAAAACGAGTAAATCCCCTTGGCACATTAGGAAGAATATACTTTAATTCTTGTTCCTTACCACCAGCCCATTTAATTATGGGTGATAAATCGTTCACTTTCTCCATGGAAATTATTATATTCTAAACATGTCATTAGCACAATGTAATGAAGAAAGGTTAAGATACAAAATATAAAATTCTTAATTTTTTGTTAATTTTAAGTTATTTAAGTTTATTTAAATGTTATAATTGACCATAACAAAATACTTTAAGTTGGGGAATGGTATGAAATTAAAAAATATCAAAATAAATGACTATAAATCAATAAATGAAGTAGAATTTCCTATTATTAAACGAAATAACAGTTATACAACAGTTCTTTTAGGAAAAAATGAAACAGGAAAAAGTAATATTTTAGAAGCAATGTCAGCATTAGAGTATTATAATGAAGAGCAAGAAATTGATTTTCTCTCTGTAAGAAATCAACAAAATGAAGCTGATATAGTTTCAGTATTTTATTCAGTAGAAGCCGAAAATTGTAATGCTTATAGAGAAGCTATAGCAAAAAAAATAAAAATGCCTAGCGATATGTTATCAAGAATAACAGTACTACAAGCTTGTAAGGAAATATATATACAAAAGGACGAAAACAAGTATAACAGTGAATGGAGCTTTAATTATAAACCAATTGGATTGAATGGAAAATTCTATACTGAAAAAACTATTACAATTCCAGCAAAAGTTGTCAACAATGAGCAACAACCAGCACAAACAAAAAGGCAAATAGAAATTGTTACATCGTCAGAAATAAAAGATATAACTGACGAAGAAAAAAGTAAATACATAGAACTAACTAGAGAAAAATTTGAGTCAATAATAGAACCCATTTTAATTAACTATTTTGATGCTAATGAAATACCTGTATCTATTTGGAAAGCAGACCCAAATTATTTGATACAGGATAGCATCTCCTTAAAGGATTTTGCTAAAAAACCATATCTATATCCACCATTAAGAAATATTTTTTCTTTGTCAGGTTTTGACACTACAGAAAAAATTCTTGAAAAGATAAACGAAATTGAAAAAAGTTCTAATTACAGAAAAAAACTTCAAAAACAATTGTCTAATGAGACAACAAAATATATGAATAAGAAATGGGCAGAACATAAAATTTCCATAGATGTTGAAATTTCAGATGAATTAAATATCCATGTAAAAGTTCAAGATAAAGATGCCCCTGATGCATATCATAATATGGAAGAAAGAAGTCAAGGCTTTAAACATTTTGTATCTTTTTTGTTAAGTTTATCAATAAATAACAAAACTGGCAATTTAAAAAATAATTTAATTCTTATAGATGAACCAGAAGTCCACTTACATCCATCAGGAGTTAGATATATGCTACAGGAACTTTTAGAAATTGGTAAAAATAACTATGTTTTTATTGCCACTCATTCTAATTTTATGATTGATAAAAATACAAAAGAGAGACATTTTTTAGTATCAAAAAAGAATGGAATAACAAATATAAACCAAGTATCTACAGATGAAAATTTAATAGATGATGAAATTTTACAAGCTGCATTTGGTCTTAATGTCGTTAGGGATTTTATTTCAAATGACAAGTTGCTTGTAGAAGGTGCCTCAGATAAAGTATTAATACAAAAAGCATTAAATACTATAGACAAAAATAACTGTATCAAAATAACCAACGGAAAGGGAGATAATTTACATGCCGTAGCATCGCTAGCTGGGTATTACGAAATTTTTCCTATTGTAATCGTTGACGATGATGTTGAGGGGCAAAAAATAAAAAATGATATTTTAAAAATTGGTACACAATATACACAGGATAATGTTTTCACAATAAGAGATTTGTGTGGAGATATTAAAGCAAATGGGACAATAGAAGATACTTTACCTATTGACTATGTTTTATTGAAAACAAATGAAGTATTATTAAAAGAAAATATTGAAAGTATATCATTAAATGAAAATCCATTCTGCGAACAAATAAAATTACATCTTCAACAAAAAATAGATGAAACAGATTTATCAAAAAAGGAGAAGAAAGAAAAAGTAGATAGAATTTTACAAGAAATTAAAATAAAAATTTCTAATGATTTTTCGTGTAAACAAATTGAACAAAAAGCACCCCTTTTATACAAATTAGCAAAAAACATAGCAGAGAAATTATGAAATATACTATTTTGTATCATGTATAAATTCTGG
>CALUUP010000063.1 GCA_944323985.1 Candidatus Gastranaerophilales bacterium
TTAAGTTTTGTTACAGTTTCGTTCTATAATGAAATCCTCTTAATATTATATACTTTATATATATGTAAGTAAGTTATAAGAAAATATGTAAGTAAGATAAATTAATTATATTATCTTAAGAGAGGTTTTATGGCTTTATTAAATACATATAACATTAATGCTATGGCTACTCAAATTTCAAGAGACTTTTTTAAAGATGAAACACCTGCTGATGACAAATCATATATTCTCATGGATGAAATGCGTTTGTTTGCAATGGATATGAAATCTAGAGTGACTTTTATTTCAAGAGTAAAACAATAAATTTATAATACTTAACTTAATTAATTCCCCCAAATTAATCTTCTAGTGCCTGATTTAAATCAGGTTTTTTTTATTTGAATTATTTGGTATAAAATATAAATGGAGGTTTTATTTTGAGTATTTGTGTTTTTCCTGGTACTTTTAATCCAATACATAATGCACATTTAAAAATTGCAGAATTCGCTCTTGAACATTATGGATTTGAAAAAATAATTTTTATACCTGCATATATTCCTCCTCATAAAAATATTGAACAAAATTTAGCAGAACATAGATTTAACATGGTAAAAATTGCTATTGACAAAAATCCTAAATTTGAAATTTCTGATATTGAATATAGATTAAATAATAAATCTTATACAATAAACACAGTTAAAAAGTTAATAGAAATATATAAACTTAAAGAAAAGTTAAATATTATAATTGGAACGGATGCTTTTGATAAAATTGAAAGTTGGTATAAAATTGATGAATTAAAAAAGCTTGTTCATTTTATAGTTTTCCCAAGAGGTATTGAAATAAATGAAAAAAAAGATTTTGATTATGAAATTGCTCCTATGAATTTTATAGATATTTCTTCAACAAATATAAGAGAAAAAAAAATTAATAATGGAACTTTAAGCTTGGTAAAGGAATATATAAGAAATAATGATTTATACATCTAAAGAAAAAAATATACAAGAATGGTTAAAAAAAAATTTAAATAAAGAAAGATATGAACATTCATTAGGTACGGCTGAATGTGCGAAAAAATTGGCTGAGGATTTTGGTTTAGATTCAGAAAAAGCTTATTTTGCTGGTTTAATTCATGATTGTGCAAAATGTTTTTCTATCGAAAAAACTCAAGAAATTTTAACAAAATTAGATATAAAAGAAAATGAATTATGTAATCCTAAAACTCATCATGCTCCCGTAGGTGCTTATATCGCAGAAAAAGAATTCGGTGTAAAAGACAATGAAATTTTATCTGCTATAAGATGGCATACTCTTGGAAAATTAAATATGACCAGTTTTGAAAAAATTATATTTATAGCAGATAAAATTGAAGAAAGAACTAGACCATATGAATTATACCAACCAATAAAACTCGCTTTAAAAAATAATGGATTAGATGATGCGTTGTTGTTATGTTATAAAAATACAATAAAAAGTCTAATTGATAGAAATTTAAGAATATGTATTGATACTATAGAAATATATAACAGTTTATTGTAAAGATTTGGCATTAGAGTAAAAGAATTGTATAATAAGATTATGAGAAGGTTATTATCAATATTTTTAATAAATTTATTTTTAATAAATACGGTTTATGCAGAAACAGAATTTCAAGGTCATGCTGAATATGATGATGTATATAATCAACAAGACGAACAGCTGTTTACTGGAAAAAAAGAAGTTCTGGAAAAACGAGATGTTATTCAAATGACTGTTTCACAAGTATTGGATGGTACCTACTCTATTGAGGGTGATGAATTCTTTGCAGAAGTAACGCAAGATGTAATTGGTGATAAGGGTGTTATAATCCCCAAAGGAACAGTCGCACATGGGACTATAACTCAGACAAGTGAAGCAAAAAGACTTGGTAGAGATGGTCACTTAAGTTTAAGTTTTGATTATTTAGTGACACCCGATGGTAGAGAAATTCCTATCGAAGGACAAATGAGTACAAAATTACATCCTTTAAAAGCAGCTACTAAAATAGTTGCCACAGACTTAGGTTATACCGCAGTAGGTGGTGTCGCTGGTGGGATTTTTGCATTACAAGCATTAGGAATAGAAGCTGCAATCGCATCTCAGGGATATACTCTAGCTGGTGGGGCAGCTTTAGGTGGAACTATTGGTTTAGGAATGTCCCTTTATCGTAAAGGTAAAAATGTTTTAATAGCTCCTGGAGATGAAATAAAAGTAAAAATTTTATCTGAAGTTGAATTACCAGTATATAAAGAGGAGGCTTTAAAACAAAAAGAATTAAAATATCCTGGTTTAGAAATAAGAATAGCTAATATATTGTATGAAAAAGATCCTTTTGGAGAAGTTAATACTATAACTTTATCACTTTCAATAGCAAATATGTCAAAAAAATCTTTTTCAGGAATGGATTTAGCTTTAATGAATGATTATAATTCAATATTTAATCCTTCAATTTTTGGTGATACCAAATTATTATTTTCACAATTAAAACCTGGCGATAGATATGCAGGAAAAATCTCTTTTGCAGTAAATAATGTTAAAGATTCTTATTGGTTAATAGTTAATGATAGAGCGACAAATAAACCTTTAACAAAGATCTCATTAGATAATGCATATAAACATATGTCAAAAGATATAAAAAAGAAAAATGAAAAACTAAAAAAAGGTAAGAATAATTATTATAAAGAAGAATCCCCTTTTGATTTATAA
>CALUUP010000064.1 GCA_944323985.1 Candidatus Gastranaerophilales bacterium
TCTGGCTATGGGCTAGTATTTTCTCAATCTTTGCTTGAATTATTAGATATTTCTCCCGAATTTGATTCTCTTGAAATTTTAATGGATGAAAAGAAATTGATTATCACAAAATCTAATAATTAAGATGTTTAAAATATATTATATTCATAGTAAAATAGAAACATATTTTGAGGTGTGTGTATAATATGAATATTTTAGCTGTCAGTAATTTAACTAGTGGGGTAGTTTATTCTAAAAAGAATAAGCAGATTCAAAAAAGTAATACTTTATCGATTGGTAAAATGCAATCTTTCGATAGCGTATCTTTTAAAGCGAATAAAAATATCATTCCATTAAGTGAAAATGAGAAAAAAGAGATATTAAAACAAATTGAGAGTTCAAAAGATTTTAAACAGGGCTCTTTAGGTAAGGTATATAAAATAGAATTACCTTCAAGACCAACTTTAGCTGTAAAAGAATATAGCAGCATAAATGAAGGTAGAAATCCACAAAAAGAAGCTGAAAATTTGCAAAAACTACCAAAAGATTGTAAAAGAGTGCAAAAGTTTGTAGATTTATTTGAAAAAAAAGGAAAACAGTATTTAGTTACAACTTTTCAATCTGGTGAGAGTTTATCAAAACTAAAATATAAAATGTCTAATGAACTTATAGAAAATATTTTAGAAGAACTATTTAAAATAGAACAAGCTGGAATTGCTTTTTATGATTATAGTATGGCAAATATTGTATTTGAAGATTCAGAACCAAGATTTTTTGATTTTGAAATAGCAAAAAAACAAAGTTTTGATAAATTTAATAAAGATGCAGAATCAGATTTGTGTCATATGTCTAGAAATACTTATTTCCCATTTATTACAAATTTAGCAGGTTTTGAAATAAGAACTGTCGGTAAAATTATAGGAGAATTAGAAAAATATCCTAATTCAGAAGATTTTAGTAATAATTTTGTAAAGCGCTATCTCAAAAAAGCTTCTATATTTTTCCAAAACACTGCTGAATTGTATTCACAAAAGAATACAAATAATAATTTTAAAATCCCCAAAGAGGCAATTGAATACTCAAAAACATTAGCAAAATTATTTAAAAATCCATCTGCAGAAATTGTATCGATAGAAAAACAATCTATGAGGATTAAAGAATTATTAACAGAATATTGGTTTAGAAATGATCCTGATCTAGCGCATGATGATAGATTGTATTCAAATTTACCTGAATATGTAGAAAACTTAAAATCAAGATTTAATTCTGTTCAAAATGATATAATGAAGTTGCAAAATAAAGAAAAAGATCTGGATGTTCAAAAATATTGCAAGACAACTTCAGCATTTTTGAAAAAACTTTCTCAAAAGGAAGTAACATATTTATCGGGATTATGTAAAAAATAAGTGAATAAGGAAAATGAAAATACAATTTAATTTAATAAATTTTACAGCTAGTCAGAAAACGATTAAAGATGGTCAAAATACTATCGTTAAATTTTATGATGATAATAATTTTTTGACAAAGACTATTGAATACGATGAATACAACAGAGATATTGATTCAAAAACATATAATATCTCAGGAAATATAAAAGAGCATTTGCATAAAGAATATTATGAAAAAGAATCTGAAAAAGGTTTTATTGAAACTTTTAAAAATGATTTTCAAGAATATACAAGAAAAGCATATACAAAATATGAAAATAACTTTCGCCATGTAGTAGATGATTTTAAATCAAAAACTAGTCCAAATAAAAATTATGTAAATGAATTTGTATATGATTTAAAAAATAATTTGGTGAAAATTATCAATAATGGAAAAGAGACTTTATTAAAAAAATAATAGCAAAATTTATTTTGGTGGAATTTTTAGATTTGACAATAACTTATGAATTAGATGTTATTGCTTTAATTATAAGTTTTCTTTTACAAATTTTATTGCATTATATATTTTTTCAAGTTTTGTTTTGTCTGTTTTGATTGAATCTAAATAAGTATAAATATCTGAAAGGAGTTCTTTTTCTTCACGAATATGTTCATATGCAAATAACTCTTGGGCAGTAACATTAAGTGCAAGAAGTAGTTTTTCCAATGTTTCAGCAGTAACAAAACTTTCTCCAACTTCAATACGGCTAAGATTTCTGGGAGCAATATCAATCTTTTCTGCAAGTTGTTCCTGAGTTAAATTTCTATTTTTGCGTAGCCGCTTAATTTGTTCGCCTAGTAATTTTTTTAGTTTCATAAATCCTCAATATCTAATTTTTAATAAAAAACGGATATTAAATATCATAATATATGAAGTTTTGTAAACCTGAAATGGCGCATAATATCTATATTTATACAAACAATCTATGTTTAATGTCTAATTTTGAGCAATTTTAAAAAATAAAAATACTTTATATATATGTCAGTATTACATAGAGTATAAAAAGGAGAAACATTATGACATTAAAAGTTAGTTTATTTAATCAGTATGAATCAATTAAAACAACAAATTCTACTCCCCAATTAGATAATTCAGAAAAAGCTGCCAAAAAATTGACCGAATATTTTCAAAATTCTTCAGAAGAAAACAATTTTACAATAAGTAGTAATAATAAAGATATAAAAGCACAACTTAAAAAAATAAGACAACAGCGTGCTGAGATAGAAAAAATACTTAATACCAAATCAAGTAATGGATTAACTTATATTCAGGCTAAAGAAATAATACAAAAAAT
>CALUUP010000065.1 GCA_944323985.1 Candidatus Gastranaerophilales bacterium
TTGTAACTTTTTTATAACATCTTTAAACAGCTTGTAACTTTTGCGTTCTAGGCCTAAACCGCATCCTATTAAAATTGCAGAGTGTTGCTTAATATTTCTTAATCCTTCTTCTCTTGAAAGGTACACCGCTTCTGGCAGAATCGCTGATACAGCTTTTATTATATCTTTTTCTGTTGCAAGTGCTACAAAGCCTCCGCCAGTTTTTAGCACGCTAACAGTTGATAAATAAGCAGCTCCTATATAATTTTTTGAGCCTGAAAAATTTAAAACTTTACCAAAAGTTCCTTTGTTAGAATTTTGTTCTCGAGTTGGCATTTTATATTCTGACATTATATTTCCTTATAGCCCAATCTGTCTTATTATTTCATAAGCTACAATCGCAACAGAATTTGATAAATTTAAACTTCTTTGACCTTCTTGCATAGGAATCGTAATTGCACTCTCTTGTGTTACATATTCTTGTGGCAATCCCCTTGATTCAGGACCGAATACTATAAAATCATTTTCTTCGAATTCAATATCTGTATATTTTTTCTTGGATTTTGTCGTTAGATAATAAAATTTACCTTGAGGAAATTCTTTAAACAATTCATCCATTGAGTTAATTCTATGTAGATCAACATTTTCCCAATAATCCATTCCAGCTCTTTTTGTGTATTTATCAGTAAGTGCAAATCCAAGTTTTCCAACAAGATATAAAGAAGCACCCGTACAAGCACATAATCTTGCAATATTACCCGTATTTTGTGGGATTTCAGGTTCATATAATACTACATTAAATTTTCCCATTTTTATTAATCAGCTTTCTTTTCGAATAAATATTTTGCTTCAATTACTACAGGCAAACCCCTTACCACACAGAATATAATTGCAAAGACAGCTGCCCAATAGCCAATTGCCCAAATAATTTCACGATTAGGACATACAGGAATTTTAGCAGTAATGATAAGAACAAACGCTAATACTTTAGCTACAGCATAGCTTATTCTCATAAATTTAGAGCCTGTAATGAATTTACAAATAGGATTTACTTGCATTCCGAAAGGAGTAAGCCCATGTTCCATAGCTGCACTTCTAATCGTATCTGTAATAAAACCTCTTGTAATTGCAATCAAAGGAAATAAAATACTAATCCATCCCATAACGGCAAACAAAATCCAATATGTATTTTCTACTATTCTATCGCCCATAATATCAAGAAGAGCACCGAATTTTGATTCTTCATGAAGTTTTCTTGCAACATACCCATCAACTCCATCTAAAGCAAAAGCCAAAATAGTAAGAGCTAAAGCCCAAATATAAGCAGGAGTATTTCCTTGATGAGTATAAATTAAATATACTGCAAAAAACATTACAAAGATTCTAAATATTGAAATAAAATTTGCCATTTTTCTCCACCATTATATATTAATATATTTAAAATTAAACTTTCATTCTTGAAAGAGCAAAGTCTTTTTTATTAAGTTCTTCAAGTTTTGAGCCCATCATAATTTTTTCAGCTTCTTCAAGAACACTCACTACAGCATAACCATTAGCACCATCTGAACGAGCCTTTTGTCCAGAAGCACAACAATTTACAAAATGTTGACAAGCCAATTTTAAAGGTTCAATTTCTAAATAATCAAGTGCATAATTTTGAGTATTAGCAGGCTTGAAGTTATCATAAACTTTTAATTTATCAGTAGGAGCGGTATCGTCAAAAATTGCTGTAGCTTTTGTACCTCTAACAAGCAAAGTTACATGCTTTTGAGGTGTAATCCAACTATCAGAAATATGTGCAATCATACCGCCTTCAAATTCAATTCCGATATGAGTTATATCCATAATATTATTTTTATCAGATGAGCAACCAATTGCAGATATTACTTTAACAGGATTTTTACCTGTAACATAAGCTATCATAGATAAATCATGAGGAGCTAAGTCCCACATAACACTTCTATCGTTTTTATGATAGTTAACATTTAATCTATCACTTTGAGCATATACAGGTTCTCCCAATACACCTTCTTCAATTAACATTTTTAATCTGTTAACAGCAGGATGATATAGTAATAAATGGTCAACCATTAATACAAGCCCTTTTGACTCAGCAAGTTCAGTTAATACTCTTGCTTCTTCTGCAACTGTTGAAATAGGTTTTTCAACATAAACATTTTTACCTGCTTCCAACATTGATTTAACTATCTTAAAGTGTGTATGACTTGGTGTTACAACAGCAACACCAGTGATAGAAGCATCTCTAATAATATCATTAAAATCTTTTGTTACTTTTACACCAGGAAATTGTTCTTGAACTGTTTTTAAAGATTCATCATCTAAATCACAAACCATTTCTAAAACATTCAAATTATAGAAATTACGAACAATATTTTTACCCCAGATTCCAAACCCGATTACCGCTATTTTTTGTTCTTTCATACCATCCCACTCTTTCATATTATATAACTTCATTATATTACAAGCCAAATAATGAGTAAAGTATTTATAACAAAAGCTTAAAAGAACATAAAAATAGAGTAACAAGTTTCCTTGTTACTCTATTAAATATTGGTTTAATTATCAATAAAATTATTCAATAATTTTATCAACAACACCAGCACCAACTGTTCTACCACCTTCACGGATAGCGAATCTCATACCTTCTTCGATAGCTACTGGGTT
>CALUUP010000066.1 GCA_944323985.1 Candidatus Gastranaerophilales bacterium
TGTCAAAGACCTATATGATTCATGTGAACCGAATTTGTTTAATTTTTAACCGCGTCCTTTTTTAGTGGACAGTAGTGACAGAATAATAATATAACTTCTACTTCTTAATCAAATCAGAATACAAACTCATATATAAATCTGCGATTGTAGACCAACGATAAGAGTCAAAGTTAATTTTAGTATTATCAACATATGCTTCTCTATTATTTAGAATCATCAACAACGCTTTTGCGATTTCATCTATAGAGGTAGGATCAACAGCTTCTCCGACCTTGACATCAAACAATCCATCTACTCCTTCATTCCGTGTATATAAAATAGATAGATTTTGAGAAAGAGCTTCCAAATAAACTAAGCCAAAAGTTTCATGAATTGAAGGCATAGCAAACACGGAATTTTTTGAATAAATGTCTTGCAATTTTCCTCTATCAAATATCTCCCCGTAATAAAATAAAACATCAGAATATTTTTGAACCAATTTTTTAATTTTCTTTTCTTGGCAACCATTTCCTCCTACTAAATCCAAATGTATATCTGGTATAAATTTCTTAACTTTTAAGATTGCTTTTATCAAACGTATCACATTTTTATTTTGATCAAATTTTCCGACATAAAGTACATTATTATTATTTTTTTTCTCATTTCTAATATGATTAATCCAATAATCATCTATACCATTAGGTTGAACTAAAATTCGATCAGAGATTTGAGGCACTATATCTTTAATGGCGGCATGATTCAAAAAACGTTGTTTTAAAATATCTGATATAAAAATAATTTTAGATGCACTCAGTAGTATTCTTCTTCCTTCAGGCCATGTATAAAAGGCATACTTCAAAAACACATTTATATCGGTATTTCTAATCGTAACAATATAAGGAATATTAAAATATTTATATATTCTATAAGCTATAGCACCATCACTAAATAATGTTGTAGCATGAATAATATCAAACGAGGTTAAATCTATATTATCATAAAGGTTTTGATATACTATTTTAATCTTTAATAGATAAAATATACGATGATAAAACCTCAGTATATTAGAATATATAAACCGAGTATTATTTGCATCAAAAATATTTTTTTTATAAAGATTCCGGTGACGATAATAGGTGTATATCGTCTGCTCAATACCTTTTTTATCTAAAGCTGAATATAAACTTTGATGCACCTTACTGCCACAAAAATCATTACATATATGTAATACATTCATAAGCAATATTTAGGAATAATACCTTTTATAATCTTCCATCTATAACAGACCGATCCAATATACCTTTCACGTCATAAATAACTCCACTTTCTGAATTGGACAATAACGTCCGAACATTTATATCCAAAAATTGACGGTGTGCGACACCTAAAATCACCGTATCAAATTGTCCATGTAAGTCTTGCAAAGGGGAGTCTGAAAGTTTTATGCCATACTCATGAATTACAGCTTCCGGATTAGCCCAAGGGTCATAAATAGTTATATTGTCCGTATATTCTTTAAGCGTATGATAGATATCAACAATCTTAGTGTTTCGAATATCAGGACAATTCTCCTTAAATGTTATACCAAGAATTAGAATCTTAGCGTTCTTAACCAATAGACCTTTCTTATTCATACACTTGATCGCCTGATTAGCCACATAGTCTCCCATACCATCATTCAAACGACGAGCAGAAAACATCACCCGAGGCAATACGCCATATACTTGAGCCTTCTGAATCAAGTAATATGGATCTACAGAGATACAATGCCCCCCAACCAAACCTGGTTTCAATTTGATAAAGTTCCATTTTGAGGAAGCCGCTTCAATCACATCGTTCGTATCGATTCCCATAGCGTTGAATATTTTTGCCAACTCATTCATAAAGGCAATATTGACGTCACGCTGGGAGTTTTCTATAATTTTGGAAGCTTCAGCAACCTTGATACTTGGAGCTTTATGTGTACCATTAATTAAGACGGTATTATAAACTTGGTCAACAATATCCGCTACTTCCGGTGTGGATCCAGAAGTAACCTTTTTGATCTTTTCCACAGTATGTTCCTTGTCTCCAGGATTAATCCGTTCAGGTGAATAACCCGCAAAAAAATCCTTATTGAACTTAAGACCTGAGATCTTTTCCACTACAGGTAAACATTCTTCTTCAGTAACACCAGGATATACCGTGGACTCATAAACGACAATATCACCTTTAGATATAACTTTTCCAACTGTCTCACTTGCTCCCCAAAGTGGACGAAGATCAGGTCTATTATTTTCATCTACAGGGGTAGGAACAGCAACCACATAAAAGTTACAATCACGAATATCATCCAAACAAGTTGTACACCGAAAGCCATTATTGTTAATAGCATCCTGAAGCAAACAATCATCAACCTCCAACGTAGCATCATGCCCATTATTCAAACTATCAACCCGATGCTGATTTAAATCAAAGCCGATCGTTGGAAACTTAGTTGAAAAAAGACGGGCCAATGGAAGCCCCACGTAACCGAGACCGATTACGGCAATTTTAACAGTATTCATATGTAAAAAGAATTTTATATCAATTAAATTAGGTAAGCACTCAATTTAGGGCATCCCCCTTTGAAAGGGCACTTTTCAGTGCCCTAAATCGAGTTTTGTTAATAAATTAGCTTTGAATTTAACATTGGCCGGTAGCCAATGTGATTTTGCCAGGAACCATGTTAACATAATCCCTGCAACCGTTAAAGATATTTTTGAAAAAAGTTCCGATGAAGTTCCAGACAGAACTGCCATGAAGCTTTACCGTGCCTATTACACTATGATAAGTGGCGGCCATCTCAACACCCGCATCACTGCCATAATGAAGTGAATTGTTGCGTTGGGTAGTCAGCTTCCGGATGGTCCGTTCTGCCAGATTGTTGTCTATCGGAAGATCCCCATCGTCCAGAAAAGCAAATAGTTCCTTCCAAAACTTCTTCAAGTAATTAAGAGCTTCTGTATAATACTGGCTTCTAAATTCTGAATTCTTCGACAGTTCACTCTCCAACAGGCTGCGCAATTCTATCAGGTGTTCCTTCGTTTCCAGGCTTTGCCTTTCCCGCAGTCTCTCTTCCGGAGTAAGACCGGCTTCATCATAAATATGTTCTTTAGAAAAGAACCACTTTAAAAGCTTTGAAAAACGTTCGGCTAGCGGTTCGCCTCCTTGATTACCGGCTTTAACGAACTTATTGTTCATATGAGACATACAAACCTGATGGATAGTATCCTTAAACTGAGCCGATTTCAACTCATTGCCGATAAATACATAAGCATTGTATCCGTCGGACATGATACTCTTCAATTCCGCATCACCCAGGAAGTCTGTAAGTACCTCACGACCGCGGGAGCCATCCTCATAGAAGAAAATAGCCGTTTTCTGAGCCTTGTTGACCAATACCCAGATGTAACACTTTTTGTAGTGGTCATATTTGCGCACCTTGCACCAGGTCTCATCGCAGTTCACAATCGAGTCCTTTT
>CALUUP010000067.1 GCA_944323985.1 Candidatus Gastranaerophilales bacterium
CTAATAGAAGCTGTAATTCCATAGCTATCAAGTCCATCTATCAAATCTTGCATAGTGGATGATGAAGTTAATGTTATTGTATGTTGAGTTCCATCACTCATTACTGTGACAAGTGATGTTGATAGTCCCATATCACTTATTTTAGTAGTTGTTGATAATGTTTCTGTTGTCTGATCAAGAATAAATGTTTTAGAAGATGAAGCATTAGCTGTTCCACTTATACCTAACTGTTCTGCAACATCACCTGAAATGTAATTTCCATTTGAAGAAGTTAATGAAATTACTCCATTACTTATAGAACCAGTGATTCCATATTTATCCAATTCAGCGAATATTTCATCTATTGTTGTATCATTATTTAAATGAATATATCCTAAAGTATTATCACCATTTTTAATTACTATAGCATCACTAGGAGTAAAATCTGGTAAAGTTCCATCAGCGATTAAACTTTTTAATTCTTCTGTTGCAATTCCGGATATGGTACCTGTATAAGAACCAGAACCTACACCGTTACTTTGACTTGTTATTTGTTTATCAAAATATCCGTTTATTGTTGGTGTATCTTTTGCATATCCAATTAACCCCCCAATAATGCCATTTCCAGTTACTTTTTCCATTGAATATGAATTACTGATTTTAACTGATAGTCCGGCAGTTCCAACAAGTCCTCCAATATTATTATTTCCAGTCACATTTCCTTTCGCATACGAATTAATAATTGAAGCACTTTCTTCTGTTGCACCAGTAAGTCCACCGACATTAGTATTTCCAGTGACAGAACCATTTGCATAAGAATTTTGTATTGTAGCACCATAAGTCTGTAGTCCGACAAGTCCACCGATATAGTTTCCAGTTCCATTTACATTAGCTAATGCATAAGAATCTACAATACTCGCCCCACCTTGAGAAATAGTTCCAACAAGACCTCCTATATAATCTTTACCAGAAACTGTAGAACTTGTATAAGAGCATTTAATTTGAGCACCTGGAGTAGCAACACCTATAAGCCCTCCAACATAATCCACTCCATTTACAATTCCTTTTGTATAAGAATTCTTGATAGTAGAAAATCCTGTAGACCAATTGCTAACGCATCCAACAAGTCCTCCAATATTATTATTTCCAGTTATATTAACGTTTTCTAAACCTATAGAATCAATTACCCCTCCTGAAAGATATCCAAACAATCCAACATTGTTTTCAGTTGTATTAATTGTTAAATTAGAAATAACATGATTATTACCATTAAAAATTCCTCTAAAAGAGTTAGGCTTGTCTTTACCAATACCTCTAAAATCTACGCCTTCCATATCGATGTCGTTCATAAGCTCAAATATTACATTTGTTGTGCTAACACCACTATTGACGAGGTCTTGTAATTTCACAAGGTCTTCATAAGTTGTTAGGTAATAAGTTTGTCCTGCTTCGAATGTTGTTTGATTAACAACTCGTATTGATGGTTCAACCCAATTAAATCCCGCCGAAAAGTCAGGAAGAGTACCTTCTGATATCAAATTGTTAAGTTCTTCTGTTGTTACACCAGTTACATTACCAGTGTAAGTTCCTTTTCCGACAGCAGAACTTAGCCCTGTAGTTTCTTTATCAAAATATCCATTAATAGTTGGGTTACCGTAAGTCTCTCCTACAAGAGCACCGACATAAGAATTACCTGTAACACTACCAGTGGCGTAGGAATTACTTATACTGCTATCAGACTGATATCCAACAAGTCCTCCTACACTATATTCCCCATTCACACTAGCTATAGCGTAGGAATTGCTTATACTACTACTGTATGCTTGCCCAATAAGCCCGCCGATAAATTGAGTTCCATTCACACTACCACTAGCATAGGAATTACTTATACGGCTACTACCATATGCACATCCCACAAGCGCGCCAACAAAGTAATCTCCTGCAATATCAATATTTTCTAATCGAATAGAATCAATAACTCCTCCAGAAAGATATCCAAATAATCCAATGTAATCTTCATTTTTATTAATTGTTAAATTAGATATTACATGGTTATTTCCATCAAAAATTCCTTTAAACGATGTTGTTGAATCTTTACCAATCCCTCTAAACTCAATACCGCTCATGTCGATATCGCTCATTAGTTCGAAGGTTACGTTTGTAGTATCTACACCAGCATTTACCAAATCCTGTAATTTCACAAGGTCTTCTGAGGTTGTTAGATAATAAGTTTCACCAGCTTTAAAGGTTGTTTGATTAACTACTCGTTTGCTTTCATCAACGAATGAAATTCCTAAATCTGCTAACGTAGAGCTTTCTGTAGCGTATATGGTTTTTTTTGTATAAGTAACCGCAGAGGTAGAAGAAGATGTAGCTCCAACAGTTGTTGTAACTGTTCCAGAAACGATTGCATCTATTCCAAGTTCTGTAACAATATTACCTGTAATGTAATTTCCGTTTGAAGAAGTTAATGATATCACTCCATCGCTTATAGAACCAGTTATTCCATAATCATCAAGAGCTGCAAATATATCGTCTATGGTTGTATTACTATTTACCGTAATAGAAGCTACAACATCATATCCGTTTCTAATGGTTATTACATCATCAGCCGTAAAATCTAAAGTTCCATCTAGAATTAAATCCTGTAGTTCTTCTGTTGTTGCATCTGTAATAGTTCCGGTATATGTTCCTGAACCTACTGCAGAAGTCTGTCCAGTAGTTTCAGAATTATAGTAGCTATTTATAATTTCTGATCCTTCAATTGTACCAACCAAAGCTCCAGTATCACTTTCACCTGTAACTGTTCCAGTAAAATAACTATTTTTTATAATTGCTTGCGTTACTTGCCCTGCTATACCGCCTACATAAGCACCTCCATTAACATTCATTTCTGAATAGCAATTCTCTAAAGAGCCTCCAATAGCCCCTGAAATACCGCCAACCCAAGCTCCAGAACTTGCATTTATATTTCCGGAACTATTGCAATTTGATATCGTACCAGTAGCTACTCCAACAATTCCTCCAACAAACCATCCGTCTGCATAAATAGTACTTTCTGAAGAACTATTAGAGACTGTTCCGGAACGAAGATATCCAACAATAGCTCCAACAGAAGACATGCCTGTTATATTTGCATTTTTAAGGTGTACAGAATCAACAGTACCGGAGACAAAATTAAATAAACCTACCCCAGCTACATAGTTATTAATAGTTAAATTAGATATTGTATGATTATTACCATTAAATGTTCCTTTAAAATATTTTGAAAAATCTGTGCTGTCATTTGTAATTTCACCAGCCCCAATGCCACTAAACTCAACGCCTTCCATATCGATATCGTTCATAAGTTCGAAGGTTACATTTGTAGTATCAACGCCGGCATTGACTAAATCTTGTAACTTCACAAGGTCTTCTGAAGTTGTTAGATAATAAGTTTGTCCTACTTCAAATGTTGTTTGGTTAACAACTCGCATAGTTGGGTCAAACCAATCAAATTCACCAGAAAAATCAGGAAGAGTTCCTTCTGCTATTAAACTATTAAGTTGTTCTGTTGCTACACCTGTTATAGTCCCGTTATAACTACCAGAACCAGCTCCAGCGGTTTGCCCTGTTTTTTGAGTATCAAAGTAGACATTATTAACAGTTAAATCATTTGCTGCGCTTATTATACCTCCAACTGCATTTTCACCAACAACATTAGCAGTAGTATATGAGGAGGAAATCGTTATGTATTCACCGCCTCCAATTAGTCCACCAACGCTATTTTGTCCATTTACACTACCATTAGCATAAGCACCAGAGATATGAGTGTATACGCCCATACCTAGAAATCCGCCGACACCTTCTGTTCCTGAAACTACTGCTGAAGAGTATGTGTTATTTATAAAGCTAAAGTACATACCAACTCCAATAACACCACCAACATAAGTATTACCATTTATGTTACCTGTAACTGAGGAGTTATTGATTCTTAATTCCGCTCCATACCCAACCAGACCTCCAACTCCATCACTACCAGTAATATCACAATTTTCAAGGTTAATATCATTAATATCAGCCCCCGCAGTAATACCAAACAATCCAGCGCCAACTTCATTAGTATTTATAGTTAAATTAGAAATCGTATGATTATTACCATTAAATGTACCCTTGAAAATTTTATTATCATCAGGAGACTCTTCCATAGAAGTTATTCCACCGCCATTACCGATACCTCTAAATTGAACCCCGCTCATGTCAATATCGTTCATGAGTTCAAAGTTTACATTTGTTGTGTTAACTCCACTGTTTACTAGATCTTGTAATTTAACAAGATCTTCAGATGTTGTTAAATAGTAAGTTTCACCAGCTTGGAATGTTGTTTGATTAACTACACGTTTGCTTTCATCAATAGAGAATAAACCTAAATCTCCTAAAGAACTGCTACCTGTTGCGACTGAAGTTTGAGTATAAGTTATTTGTATTGAAGAAGTTGAAGTTCCTCCAACTGTTGTTGTTACGGTACTTAATACAGCATCTATTCCTAATTGATTTACAACATCACCTACTATATAATTACCACTACTAGAATTTAATGAAATAACTCCATCTTGGATTGTTCCTGTTATTCCATATTTATCTAATTCTGCAAATATCTCATCTATTGTTGTATCATTATTTAAATGAATATATCCTAAAGTATTATCACCATTTTTAATTACTATAGCATCGCTAGGAGTAAAATCTGGTAAAGTTCCATCCGCGATTAAGCTATTTAATTCTTCTGTGGTTGCACTTGTAATAGTTCCGGTATATGTTCCTGATCCAACTGCAGAAGTCTGTCCAGTTAATTGTGTGTCAAAATATCCATTGATTGTTGTATTACCAGATATAACTCCTATAAGACCACCAATATTTGCGGAGCCATTTACACTAGATTTAGAATAAGAAGTTGTTATATTATTAGTATCTTCACTTAGACCAACTAACCCACCAGTAATGTTATTTCCATTTACACTACCTGTAGAATAACAATTTGTTATACTATTAGTACCACGAGTGCCACCAACAAGTCCTGCAACTATGTTAGAACCATATACATTACTAATAGCATAAGAATTCTCAATACTATTATTTTCGCTTAAACCAATAAGTCCACCAACAATACTACGACCATTTATATTACCTGTAACATAAGAATTTTTAATAGTAGAATTTATACATTCGCCAACAAGGCCGCCTATATAGTTACCACCTGTTATTATGTTAACATTTTCTATTCCTACAGAGTCTAATATTCCACCATCTACATATCCAAATAACCCTAAATAGTCTTTTGCACTATATATTGTTAAATTAGAAATAACATGATCATTGCCGTTGAATATTCCTTTGAAAGCATTTGTTGAATCTATACCAATGCCACTAAACTCAACGCCTTTCATATCAATATCGTTCATGAGTTCGAAGGTTACGTTAGTTGTGTCAACGCCAGCATTTACAAGGTCTTGCAACTTAACAAGGTCTTCTGTTGAAGCTATATAATAAGTTTCCCATTCTGTAAAATTCGTTTGATTAACAACTCGTTTCGTTGGATCTACCCAACTAGCCCAGTTTGAGAAACCAGGTAAAGTTCCTGCGGATATTAAATCATTTAATTCGGACGAACTAACACCTAATATACTACCATTATTAGAACCTACGCCAAGTCCGTCAATTTGTCCTGTTGTTTCTTTATCAAAATATCCATAAATCGTTGCAGCACTGCCAGTTTCACCAGCCAGTCCACCGACATAAGTTTCACCTCGAATACTACCTGTTGAATATACATTAGATACCAAAGCTGTGGATGCTGCTCCGACAATTCCACCCACATAACTTGTGCCAATTATATTACTATTAGCAAACGAATTAGATAAATCCGTAATATTAAGTTGACCTGCAATTCCTCCTACAAAATTTTCTCCTGTTATATTTCCTGTAACAAAAGAATTTGAAATTTCACCATAAAGATATGCATATCCGACAAGCCCTCCGACATAATCTTTACCGGTTATGTTACTATTATCAAGTCCTAATGATTTGATTTGACTTCCTTTTATATATCCAAATAACCCAACATAATCTTCTGTTGTATTTATCGTTAAATTAGAAATAATATGATTATTGCCATCAAAATCTCCTTTAAAACAATTTGTCGAATCTTTGCCGATTCCTCTAAATTCAACTCCATTCATGTCGATATCGTTCATGAGTTTGAAGGTTACGTTCGTTGTATCGACTCCACTGTTTACTAAATCTTGTAATTTAACAAGATCTTCGGATGTTGTTAAATAATAAGTTTCTCCTGCAACAAATGAAGTTTGGTTTACAACACGTTTACTTTCAAACACCCCAAGTTCTCCTAAAGAACTACTACCGGTTGCAACGGAAGATTGAGTATATGTTATTTGAGCAGTGGAAGTTGAAGTAGATGCAACTGTTGTTGTTACTGTTGCAAAAACAGTTTCTATGCCTAAATTTGTTGCAATTTCACCTGTTATATAATTACCGTTTGAGGAAGTTAATGAAATAACTCCGTCCTGTATTGTTCCTGTTATTCCGTATTCTTCTAAAGCAGTAAACAACTCTCCGATTGTTGTATCATTATCTAAATGAATGTATCCTAAAGTGTTATCTCCATTTTTAATTACTATAGCATCACTAGGAGTAAAATCTGGTAAAGTTCCATCCGCAATTAAACTTTCTAATTCTTCTGTTGTAACTCCAGTTACAGTGCCTGTATAATCGCCAATGCCAACACCTCCTATTTGCCCTGAACCTTGAGTAACAAAATAACTATTTATAATAGAAGTCTTTTCTACGTGTCCGATAAATTCACCACTATCAGACTCTCCTATTATACTGCCAATAGCATACGAATTTGTAATTGAATTTCCAAGACTATAACCAATTAATCCTCCGACACAATCACTTCCATTAACATTTCCTGTTGAATATGAATTTGAGATAGTAGCACCAATGCTATACCCAAGCAGTCCTCCAACGGATTGTATGCCTTCAATATTATTATTGGCAAATGAATCATACACGTTACCGTAATCATTATATCCAACAAGACCTCCAAGACAATATTTCCCATTAACACTTCCAGCTGAATATGAATTCGATATATTACCAATATTTATGCCAACAAGACCTCCAATAGACTCATTTCCAGAAACATTACCAATAGAATATGAATTATTTATGTTTCCACTATTTGTACCAACAAGAGCTCCAACTTCATCTCCACCTTTAATATTTACATTACTTAATCCTATAGAATCTATTGTACCCCTATTATTCCCAAATAAACCAACAGAGTTTTCAGTTGTATCTATTGTTAAATTAGAAATAACATGATTATTTCCATTAAAAGTTCCTTTAAATGCGTTTGTTGAACTTGTTCCAATACCTCTGAAATCTACCCCTTCCATATCGATATCGTTCATGAGTTCGAAGGTTACGTTAGTTGTATCGACACCCGCATTTACTAAATCTTGTAATTTCACAAGATCTTCGTAAGTTGTTAAATAATAAGTTTGTCCTGCTTCGAATGTTGTTTGATTAACAACTCGCATAGCTTCCATAATACCATTAGAAAAATTAGGTAATGTACCATTTGAGATTAAATTATTTAACTCTTCTGTCGTAACCCCAGTTACGGTTCCAGTATAAGTTCCAGAGCCAACTCCAGTACTTTGTCCTGAAACTTGTGTATCAAAGTATCCATTTATAGAAGGGGTTTCTACTGCATATCCAACTAATCCTCCAATAATACTACTTCCAGACACAGAAGATGATGCATAGGAGTTAATAATATTAGAGGAAGTTACAGCTCCAACAAGCCCTCCAATACTACTATTTCCAATTACAGAACCTTTTGCATATGAATTATCAATATAAGACGAAGCCCTTGCCCATCCAACAAGTCCTCCAATATTACTACTTCCTGTTATTGTCCCTGAAGTATAGGAATTAGAAATAGAAGAAGAGTAAGCTTGTCCGACAAGCCCTCCAATATTGTTACCTGTTCCAATTACGTTTACTGTAGTGTACGAATTTAAAATACTTGAATCAGCTTGCCCAACAAGTCCTCCTACACCATTTATACCTGAAATATCGCCACTGACATAGGAATTAATAACACTAGAAGAACCACTTTCCCATCCAATTAGCCCGCCTACATAATCTTTACCTTTTATATTAACACTATCTAAATTTATGTTTTTAATTGTAGAATTTTTTATGTTTCCAAATAACCCGACATAATCTTCTGTTGAGTCTATTGTTAAATTTGAAATGATATGATTATTTCCATCAAATGTACCTTTAAAAACTTTTGTATCATCAGGAGAAGAATAATTTCCCCCTCTAGTACCAATACCTCTGAAACTTACCCCGCTCATGTTGATATCGTTCATGAGTTCGAAATTTACATTTGTGGTGTCGATACCACTATTTACAAGATCTTGCAATTTAACAAGGTCTTCGCTTGAGGTTAAATAATAAGTTTCACCAGCTTGGAATGTTGTTTGATTAACTACACGTTTACTTTCATCAACAAAAGAAATTCCTAAATCTCCGATTGTTGTACTTTCTGTTGCAAAAGAAGTTTGAGTATATGTTATTTGGATTGTAGAAGTTGATGTTGTTCCTGCGGTTGTCGTAACAGAATTAAGAATAGCATCTATACCTAACTGCTCTGCAACATTACCTGTTACATAGTTTCCATTAGTTGATGTTAATGAAATAACTCCATCACTTATAGAACCTGTTATTCCATATTTATCCAACTCTGCAAATATCTCGTCTATTGTCGTATCATTATCTAAACGAATATATCCTAAAGTGTTATCACCATTTTTAATTACTATCGCATCACTAGGAGTAAAATCTGGTAAAGTTCCATCCGCAATTAAACTGTTAAGTTCATCAGTTGTTACCCCTGTAACAGTAACACTTGCATAAGAGCCGACATAACCAACTCCAACAATTTGCCCAGAAGAATCAATATTATAATAACCATTTATGGTTCCCTCATAATCATTCCGACCTATTAATCCTCCTGTTTCAAGATTACCATTAACACTACCATTAGCATAGGAATTTGTAATCAAACCAATATCAAACATCCCAACAAGCCCACCAACATAGCTATTTCCAGTTACATCAGCTTCTGAATATGAATTAAAAATAGTAACACAATTATTATAGCGTCCGGCAAGTCCTCCCACTGAGGAATTTCCACTTACATTACCACACGAATATGAATTGTTTATATCTATATAACCATCACCGTTTCCCACAAGCCCGCCGACAGTGTCATATCCGCTCACGCTACCGGTGGCGTAGGAATTTGTGATACTACTATCATAAGCCATCCCAACAAGCCCGCCGATATGGTTCTTACCTGTTATATTAGCATTTTCTAAACCAACAGAATCAATTTTTGCACCAGAAACTGAACCAAATAAACCAACTTGACTTTCTGTAGTATTAATAGTTAAATTAGATATCGTATAATCATTCCCATTGAAAATACCACAAAATACACCATAATTCCCATAATTTGGGTCCTCAACTCCAATACCTCTAAAATCTACCCCTTCCATATCAATATCGTTCATGAGTTCGAAAGTTACGTTAGTTGTATCGACACCACTATTTACAAGATCTTGGAGTTTTACTAAATCATCACTTGTTGTAATATAGTATGTTTGTCCTGCTTCAAAAGTTGTTTGGTTAACAACTCGCATAGCTTCATTTATACCATTAGAAAAATTAGGTAATGTAAGATTCGAGATTAAGCTATTAAGTTCAGAAGTGTTGACACCAGTTATTGTGCCTGTATAATTTCCATCATTACTAATTGTTTGATTTGCTTTTTCTTTATCATAATATACATTGTTAGTGTTTATGGTGTAATAAGCCCATCCAATAAAAGCACCGGTATATAAATCCCCAACAACTTGTGTAGCAGTATAGCTTTTCGTAACATAAGCATTTGAACTTGCTTCTCCGATAAGTCCGCCAACTCTGGCTTCACCTGTAACTTTACCCACTGAATAACTATTTTCTATAGTACTACCTTCTAGATAACCAACAAGCCCCCCAACATAATTAGTTCCATTAACATTTATATTTGTAAAACAATTGTTAATTATAGCTTCATAAGAAGAACTGCCTATTAGCCCTCCGACATTATCAGTACCTAAAACTGTCCCTTGTGAAGAACAATTAATAACGGCTGCAGAGCTTGATTGCATTTTACCAACTAATGCACCTGTATAAACCCCACCACTTATATTTGAGTTTTCAAGTTTTATAGATTTTAAAATACCTGTTGAATTTCCAAACAAACCGACACAAGCATCACTAGTATTTATTGTTAAATTAGAGATAATATAATTATTACCATTAAACGTACCTTTAAAAGAATTTGTTGTGTTACCAATACCTCTAAACTCAACCCCACTCATGTCTATATCGTTCATGAGTTCGAAATTTACATTTGTTGTGTCAACTCCAGCATTTACAAGATCTTGGAGTTTTACTAAATCATCACTTGTTGTAATATAATATGTTTCACCAGCGCTAAATGAAGTTTGGTTTACAACACGTTTGCTTTCGTCAACAAGAGAAATTCCAAGTTCTCCCATTGTACTGCTTCCAGTTGCTACCATTGTTTGGGTACAATTTACTTGAATCGTTGAGGTTGAAGTTGCTCCAGTTGTTATTGTTATAGTACCTTCTACGGTTTCTATTCCTAATTGATTTGCAACATCACCTACTATATAATTACCACTACTAGAACTTAATGAAATAACTCCGTCTTGTATTGTTCCTGTTATTCCATATTCGCCCAATTTATCAAACAAATCTCCTATTGTCATAGAAGAATCTACAAAAAATCCGCCAACAGCTCCTGAAGCACCGCGAACTAAAACATAATTTTCAGGTAAAGGTAAATCGCCATTTTGAAGCTTTAAGTTCATTTCTTCTGTAGTTATTGTACTAACTCCATCAGAAGTTCCATTACCTACCCCAACAGTTGTCCCTGCTGCAGTTGGGTCAAAATAAGAAGAGGTGATTGTAGTCAAATCTTCAAATTTATTATACCCAACTAATCCACCAACATTACCAGTTCCATTAACTTTTACTGCTGAATAAGAACTTATTACATTAGATAAACCTGAATTTTCTCCAACTAGTCCACCAATCTTTGAATCATCTATGTTTCCAATAATAGAACCCAATGAATAAGAATTTACTATAGTTGAAGAAGCAACTTCTCCTACAAGACCACCTATATTAGAATTAGTTCCGTTAATATTAATATTTCCACAAGAACTTGAATTTAAAATAGTTGAACTATTATGACAACCTATAGCACCTCCGATACTTAAATCATCTCCATTTGCTAATATATTTCCTCTATAGTACGAATTTTCTATGTTACTACAATCTACTATGCCGCATAATCCACCAATATATCCTTGTCCTATATTAGCATTAATGTTCATTCCAGAAAAAGAATTTGATATATTCCCCCCCAAAGAATCTCCTACAAATCCTCCAATTCTCGAGCTTCCAGTACTATTTACAGTAATAGTCCCACAAGTATTGGAATTGTTAATACTATAATCCGACCCATATCCAAAAAAACCACCAATTTTATCATTCCCACTTATATAAGCATAAGTATACGAAGATTCCACTGTTACTACACCGGTAATATTACCTATTAAACCTCCGACATAGTTTTCCCCTGTAATATTACCCGTTATATATACATTTGATATTTCTGATTCATAAGCTTCACCAGCTAAACCTCCTACATAATAATAGCCACTTATATTTACATTCTCTAAGCCAAGATTTGTTATTGTTGCACAGTTTATTACTCCAAATAACCCTTGATAATCTTCATCCGGTTTATTGATGGTTAAATTTTTAACAACGTATCCATTACCATTAAATTCACCCATAAACCAATCAGAATTATTCCATATTGCAGTCCAATCAAAGCCTTCGAGATCAATATCGTTCATCAAGATATATTTACCATCAAGATCATTCTGCATATCTTGGAGTTGTTGAGCAGTCTTAATAACTGTATAACCCTGTTGAATAGCTTCTTCTTCGGTTAATCT
>CALUUP010000068.1 GCA_944323985.1 Candidatus Gastranaerophilales bacterium
ACAAATTAAAACCCTAAGAACGAGCTATATTGTTGTTGCATATTAGCGATAAGCATATCCATAGAAGAGAATTTTGCTTCTAATCTTTCTTTATATCTTTCCATGTCTTTTGTAGCATTTACGACTTTCTTTTCTATACTTTGAATTTCTCTTGAATAAGAATCATCAGTAATTTCGAAATAGCCTGTAACAGCTTTCAAAGTAGATTCTACTAATTCTTCTACTTTTGTAAATATTCCGGTATTATTTTCACTGCCTATCAATAAATCTTTTACAGCTTGATGATCTGCTTCATATGCTTCTATAAATTTATCTTTATCAAAAGTTAAATTTATAATACTTTCATTAGAAGTAGAAATATTATTTGCACTAGCTGAATCGACACTTATTCCTATTGAATCAAGGTTTCTGAATACTGAAGTTCCTGCATCAGAACTTGTCATCAAGCTTCTCAATTGATTTCTTATTAATTTTAATGTTGTTTCACCATGAAGTTCACCGTCTATAGCAATAGCTTCATCTACATTTTTCATTAATTCGTTATAGGAATCTACAACATCTGATAAAGCATTTGCTAAAGTTTCTTTATCACGTTCCACAGTAACTGTTACTGCAGAACCATCTGTTAAGCCTTTCAGATTTAAAGTTAGACCTTTTATTCTTGAAACATCACTGGTTATAGTATTAGAAGTTGAAATATAAGTTGTTCCATTTATGGTAAATCTTGCGTTATCACCAACTTCTTGTGAATTAATATTCATTTTTGTAACATCAACACTACCATCACTTTTCCAAGTAGATGTTGTATAACCCATAATATCGGTAAAATTACTTGTTCCTGCTTCTATGTTTATATAAGCGGCACCGGTACTTCTTGATTTTATTACAAGTTTTCCATCTATACTATCCCAATATGCTGTTGCGTTAGCTTCTTCACTTGAATTTATTTGAGAAACTATATCAGCAATGGTTGTTTTATCAGTTATACTAAATGTTGCATTACCAACAATAAAGCTACCTTCTGTTACATCGCCACGTCTAAATAACCCGCTTTGAGTTATTACAGAGGTATTATTTACTCTATAAAGTTCTCTTGAACTTTTTACTTGACCAGATTCATCTTTAGATATTCCGGTTATTGCAGAGAAATTGCTTGTGTCGGTTGTTGAACCTACTTCTACTTGAACACCATCTGTTTTAGAAAATATATGTAAATAACCGTCTTTTAATTCTAATTCTAAATCTGAAAATGCGGAAGACAAACGAGATCTTAAATCTCCAAATGTTTCATTTGATAAAATTTGTATTGTTGCTTTTTGACCATCTCTATATATTGTTAATGAACCATCTGAAATATTTAAAAGACTCATTTCGGTATTTAAATCTGCATAATTTGCTACTGACAAAGTTTTTTCTTCAATACTTGTAGTTGTAGCCTGAACGGTATCAGTGCTTGTAATATATCCGCCTAAATCAGAATTATATGTTAATCCTAGTGTTGTTAAAATACTTGAAGTTGTATTAGCAGTATTTATTGTAAAATCATTGTATCCACCTTGTAAGATTAATTTTCCATCTAATAAATCTGCTTTTACACCTATTTTTTCAAGTTTTTCCATTAAAGAACCAAATGTTTCATCTGCAGATATTTTTATTATACTTTCTTCTCCATTTACAACAATTGCTAAATCGCCTTCAGCTGACAATGTTGTATCTCCCCAAGGAGTATTAAATTCACTTAGTAACGTATCTTTTGTTACGTCAAAATAATTAGTTACAACTTCAGAAGTTTGTTGCAAACCTTTATAATTATTAGATTCTTCTATTCTGTTATTAAAGAGTTTTTCAACTATATTAGAAGCATTTGCTCCATATGATTGACTTATATATGAATTCCCTTGACCTACTACTGTTAGTATCGTGCCATTCTCTGTTTGAGTCAAACTTGTTTCTACTCCAAACTTTTTCAATTTTTCCATAAAATCACCCAATGTTTCATCGGAAGATATAAATGCAGTATATTTAACACCGTTATTGTAAATAAAGTATTCACCGGTAGTAACACCTAAATCTGATAATAATGTATCTCTTGTTGCTGAAGAATTTAACGTTGTTGTATTTACAATATTTAAATTGTCACTTTCTAATTTTGTATTAGCTACGCCTACTAAAAACTCTCCAAGTTCACCGGACAGACTAAAGTTTTCTAATGTAGAAGTATTAACACTAAATTTACCATTACTTTCTAATATTGCGTTTATTCCATATTGACCTAATTTGTTTATTACATCATTTAAAGATTGTGTTTTGGAGAATGTTAATGTTACATGTCTATCTCCTATTGAAGAACTTGTATCTAAAACTAATTCTACATTACCATTGCTATCAAAATTCAAACTATTTCCATTAATATCTGACAAATTCTCTAATGTAGTATCATTTGTTGCGGCCACTTTTTGTGTGTATTTTAATTCATCAGATGTACTATTAGCTGTTATTGTTTGTACATTTGTTACTAAATTACTTAATTTTAATGCTTCAAGAATATTACTTCCTCCGGAAGTTTGTTCTAGATAAACATTACCTACGCCACTTATCGTTACTTTACCTTCTGAATCAACTGAACCTGTTAAACCATATTCTTTTAATTGTTCAAAGAATTCGCCAACCGTTTTTGTTGTATCTACACTTATTGTAACTTTGCTACCATCAGCTTTATTTACAACTAAATTTCCATTACCATTATTTAAACCTTCTATATTACCAATAACAGTATCATTATTAAGTTTACTTCCGCTGCCTTCGCCGTTTAAATTATCTGAATCAGTATTTACAAAACCATCCTGAACACTTGAATTCCAAGTATGATTTGCACCTGTTTCAAGTTTTAATGCTTCTTTCAAACTTTGTGAAATGTCTTTTACATACGCGCTATTTGTTCCTTGAATAGTCAATTTACCATCTGCAACACTTGCTGTAATTCCTTTTTTAGCTAACTCAGAAATTAAATCATCAAGAGTTTTATCACTTGATAATGTTATTACACTTTCTGTCCCGTTTTGAACTACAGTTATATATGAATTGCCACTAATGCCTAAATTATTCAATGTTGTTGAATTTTGTATGGTTGAAACTACTTCATCAGCGAATCTATCAGAATCTGTATTTGTATATTGGTTATCTTCTGTTGTTGTATAAGTATAATTTTCTCCGGCTTGAAGTTTCAAAGCGTCTTTTAAGCTTTGTGAAATATCTTTTACAAAACTTGTTTCTGAACCTTCTATTGTTAATTTATCATTTTCAAGTCTTGCTGTTATACCTTTATTAGCTAATTCTGAAATTAAATCATCAATAGTTTTATCACTTGATAAAGTGATTACACTTTCTGTTCCATTTTGAACCACAGTTATATAGGAATCACCACTAATACCCAAATAATTCAATGTTGTTGAATTTTGGATGGTAAATATTGTATCTTCTGCAAATCTATCTGAATTTGTATTAGTATATTGTTCTTTTTCGGTCGTTGTATAAGTATAATTTTCTCCGGCTTGAAGTTTCAAAGCGTCTTTTAAGCTTTGTGAAATATCTTTTACAAAACTTGTTTCTGAACCTTCGATTGTTAATTTATCATTTTCTAGTTTTGCTGTTATACCTTTATTAGCTAATTCAGAAATTAAATCATCAATAGTTTTATCACTTGATAATGTTATTACACTTTCTGTTCCATTTTGAACCACAGTTATATAGGAATCATTACTAATACCCAAATTATTCAATGTAGTTGAATTTTGGATGGTAAATACTGTTTCTTCTGATAATGTATTAGAATTTGTATTAGTATATTGTTCTTTTTCTGTTGTTGTATAAGTATAATTTTCTCCGGCTTGAAGTTTCAAAGCGTCTTTTAGGCTTTGTGAAATATCTTTTACAAAACTTGTTTCTGAACCTTCGATTGTTAATTTACCATCTTGAACATTTGCGGTTATACCTTTACTAGCTAATTCAGAAATTAAATCATCGATAGTTTTATCACTTGATAATGTTATTACACTTTCTGTGCCATCTTGAACTACGGTTATATATGAATTACCGCTTACTCCCAAATTGTTTAATGTTGTTGAATTTTGGATTGTTGAAACTGTTTCATTAATTAATCTATCAGAATTTGTATTTGAGTATGAATTTTCAACGTTTGTTGTAGTAAATGAGTCTGATAGATTCAATTTTGATTTCAAGTTTGAATCCATACCTAGAATGTAATTGTTATTATTTCCTTCAATTGTAATTTTTCCATCACTAATAGAAGCTGTAATTCCATAGCTATCAAGTCCATCTATCAAATCTTGCATAGTGGATGATGAAGTTAATGTTATAACTTGTTGAGTTCCATCACTCATTACTGTGACAAGGGATGTTGATAGTCCCATATCACTTATTTTAGTCGTTGTTGATAATGTTTCCGTTTGACTTGTTGAGAATGTAGAAGAAGATGTATTTGTTGTTCCATTTAATCCTATACCTAAAGCGTTTGCTCCATCTCCTAAGACATAACTACCATTTGTAGAACTTAAAGAGATAACACCATTATTTATAGAACCTGTTATACCATATCCGCCAAGTGTATTAAATAAATCTGTCAAAGTCATATTACTATTCAAAGAAAGACTTGTTATTATTTTATTGTTGCTATCCATTAAAATTAAGCAATTCTGAGGATTTATAAAAGAATTATTAATAATATTGTTTTTTAGTTGAGAGGTTGTAATTTCTTGAATTTTCGCTACTGAAGAACTACCCTCACTTCCAATTGCTGAAAGAGAATTGTTAATATCTTTATTATAATAACAACCAGTTATTGTTGCATATGAGTTAGAACCAACAAAAACTCCTCCCTGAGATTGATAACCATAACATTCTATAGAACTTGAAGTGTAACAATTAGTTATTGTTCCATTATTATTCATGCCGACTCCTCCACCAATCATTACACTCTGTTCACCATTATTACTAATATCCGCAAAACTAAAACAATTATTTATAAAGGAATAATTACCACCAACTAACCCTCCTAAACTAGCTCCATCTGATTTTCCAGTTGTAGAAATTGATCCTATAAAATATGAATTTGTTATCGTTGAATTATTATTATTAGAACCAACTAACCCACCAACAAAATCATAATAAGAAGAGGATACTATGCGACCTTTAACATAACAATTATCAATTATAGTATTATCATAAGTATATCCAACAAGTCCACCAATATTTGAATAACCACCAGAGAAACCTATAATATTGACATTTTCCAGACCAATATTTTTAATAAGAGCATTGTCTGCTCTTCCAAAAAGTCCATCTTCTAGCGAATTACCATTTTTTTCTAAATTTTTGATTTTAAAACCATTTCCATTTAATTCACCGGTAAAACTCTTAACAGAAGATCCCACTGCAGTCCAATCAAATCCTTCTAAATCAATATCGTTCATCAAGATATATTTACCGCTTAAATTGTTCTGCATATCTTGGAGTTGTTGAGCAGTTTTTATAACCGTATATCCTTGAGCTATTGCTTGTTGTTCAGTCAATCTGGTTATAGGATCTATGAAACCACTAACTTCATTCTCTTCAACAACACCCATTTCTGCTAACGTAGAGCTTTCTGTAGCGTATACGGTTTTTGTATAAGTAACCGCAGAGGTAGAAGAAGATGTAGCTCCTACAGTTGTTGTAACTGTTCCGGAAGCTGTTGCTTCTATGCCTAATTGATTTGCAACATCTCCCATAATATAGCTTCCATTTGCTGAAGTTAAAGAAATCACTCCATCATTAATAGAACCTGTTATTCCATATTCGCCTAATTTGTCAAATAAATCATCAAATGTCATAGAAGAATTAACAACAAATCCGCCTAGAGTATTTGCTCCATTTCTTACTAATATATAATTATCAGGTAATGCAAAATCTCCGTTTTGGATCTTTGTAAAGATTTCTGATGAAGAAATTGTACTAACTGCAGAGGAAGTTCCGTTACCTACTCCAACGGATGTTCCTGCGGCAACAGGATCAAACCATCCAGAAGAGATAGTTCCAATTTCACCATTATCAGTAGGATCTTCAAATTGATTATAGCCAACAAGCCCTCCTACAGTACCCGCTCCATCTAAACTTACTGCAGAATATGAATCTGAAAGATTTGCATAAAAGTAATTTTCTCCAACTAAGCCTCCAATAGTTGAGTTTTCATTAGTTGCAGTGATTTTACCTAATGAATAACAATCGCTTACATAAGAATCAGCGTTGCTACCCACTATACCTCCGATATATGCATTATTTGTATTAGATTGAATATCAACTATAGAAAAAGAATTACTAACATTTGTATATGTGCTTGTAACACCTACTATTCCTCCAATATAAGTCCCATTTGTAATATCTCCTAAAACATATGAATTATTAATATTTCCGCAGTTTGCACTTCCTATAAGTCCTCCAATAGCTCCTGTAGTATTATTGGTAATATTAACTTGAGCATGTGAATTAGATACAGCGAGACATTCAGCATAACCAACTAAACCACCTCCGCTACCATTATTTATTGTTAAATTTAAAATTGAATAAGAATTAATTAGCCCATCTTGATAGAAAGTTTGCCCTATAAGTCCTCCTGCATATTTATTTGCTACTATATCAACAATAGAAAATACTTTTTCAACATTAGAACCTATATTATATCCAGCAATACCTCCAACATTGTCATTACCAGTTATAGAGCCTTTTACATAAACATTTGATAATGTATCTAAGTTATTTGATTTACCAATTATACCTCCGACATAATCTTTCCCTGTAATATTAGCATTTTCCAGACCAAGATTAGATACTTTTATTCCATTTGCGACACCAAATAAGCCTTGATAATTTTCTGCAGATTTATTAATAGTTAAATTTCTAACTACATACCCGTTACCGTTTAACTCTCCGGTAAAATTATTACTTTCTGTTCCGACTGCTGTCCAATTAAAACCTTGAAGGTCAATATCGTTCATCAAGATATATTTACCGCTTAAATTGTTCTGCATATCTTGGAGTTGTTGAGCTGTCTTAATAACGGTATAGCCTTGTGCTATTGCTTCTTCTTCGGTTAATCTTGTTACGGGGTCAATAAAACCGGAATTAGTAGCTCCGATACCCATATCTCCCAAAGTTGTACTTTCTGTTGCGACTGAAGTTTGAGTATAAGTTATTTGTATTGAAGAAGTTGAAGTTCCTCCAACTGTTGTTGTTACGGTACTTAATACAGCATCTATTCCTAATTGATTTACAACATCACCTACTATATAATTACCACTACTAGAATTTAATGAAATAACTCCATCTTGGATTGTTCCTGTTATTCCATATTTATCTAATTCTGCAAATATCTCATCTATTGTTGTATCATTATTTAAATGAATATATCCTAAAGTATTATCACCATTTTTAATTACTATAGCATCGCTAGGAGTAAAATCTGGTAAAGTTCCATCCGCGATTAAACTGTTTAATTCTTCTGTTGTTGCACCAGTTATAGAGATTACTGCATCTTCTGAATCAACATAACCGATACCACGTGATATTCCAGCTTTATCTTTATCAAAATATCCTGTGATAGTTCCATTCTGTGTCTCTCCTACAAGAGCTCCTGACCAAGAAGCCTGAGCCGTTATTTTACCATTAAAATAGCAATTTAATACACTGCTACCACAACTTCCAGCAATACCACCTATATAATCATTACCTGTGACATTGCAACTAGAATAAGAATTCTTAATAGTATAACTACATCCAGCTAAACCTCCTACCATATTATTTCCCACAACATTACCTGTAGAATATGAATCTATAATTTGACCAGTATTATACCCTGCTATAGCACCAACCAAATCTTTACCTGATATATTACAGTTTAATATTCCTAAAGACTGAATCTTGCCTTTATTACCTATATTACCAAATAAACCAACATAATCCTCTGCAGTATCTATTGTCAAATTAGAAATGACATGATTATTCCCATTAAAAGTCCCTTTGAAAGAGTTCGCATTGTCTTTTCCAATACCTCTAAACTCAACGCCTTTCATATCAATATCGTTCATGAGTTCGAAGGTTACATCGGTTGTATCAACGCCAGCATTTACAAGGTCTTGTAATTTAACAAGGTCTTCGTAAGTTGTTAGATAATAAGTTTGTCCTGCTTCAAAAGTTGTTTGATTAACAACTCGCATAGCTTCCATAATACCGCCAGAAAAATCAGGAAGAGTTCCATCTGCTATTAAACTATTAAGTTCTTCTGTTGTTACACCTGTTATTGTGCCGGTATATCCGCCATCTCCAATTCCAGTATTTTGTCCTGTTTTCTGTGTATCAAAATAAGAATTAATAAATGAAACTGTACCATATGACCAGCCTATAAAACCTCCTACAAAAATATCATCAGCTGAAACTTGTCCTATTGCATAAGAATTTTTAATAATTGTATTTTCATAAGCTTCGCCTATAAGTCCTCCAACACGACTATTTCCAGTTACATTTCCAGAAGCAAAACTATTAAGAATTGTTCCACTATTTATATAACCAACTAATCCTCCGGTAAATCTATTATTACCAGTAACATTTGCTTCTGAAAAAGCGGTACTAATTGTTGTATTTGGAGACAATAAACCAATAAGACCGCCCGTATTTTCTTGACCAGAAACCTCTCCTTGTACAAAACTATTGGTTAAACTTCCTCCAGCAAATACCCCTGTTATCCCTCCGCTGTAATTTCCATTTGCATTTATTGTACCTACAAACGAACTATTTTTAATAACACCATTATCAATTTCTCCTACTAAACCTCCTACATAACTATTCCCATTGACAATCGAATTTTTTATATTAATTGAATCTAAAATTGCACCATCGGCAAAGCCAAAAAAACCTACATAATCTTTTGAAAGATTAATATTTAAATTTGAAATTATATAGTTGTTGCCATTAAAAATACCTTTAAATCTATTGTTTACAGTTCCTATTCCTTCAAATTCAACTCCACTCATGTCTATATCGTTCATGAGTTCGAAATTTACATTTGTGGTGTCGATACCACTATTTACAAGATCTTGGAGTTTTACTAAATCATCACTTGTTGAGATATAATATGTTTCACCAGCGCTAAATGAAGTTTGGTTTACAACACGTTTGCTTTCATCAACAAGAGAAATGCCTAAATCACCTAAAGAACTACTACCGGTTGCAACGGAAGATTGAGTATATGTTATTTGAGCAGTGGAAGTTGAAGTAGATGCAACTGTTGTTGTTACTGTTGCAAAAACAGTTTCTATGCCTAAATTTGTTGCAATTTCACCTGTTATATAGTTACCGTTTGAGGAAGTTAATGAAATAACTCCGTCCTGTATTGTTCCTGTTATTCCGTATTCTTCTAAAGTAGTAAACAACTCTCCGATTGTTGTATCATTATCTAAATGAACATATCCAAGAGTATTTTCTCCATTTTTAATTACTATAGCATCGCTAGGAGTAAAATCTGGTAAAGTTCCATCCGCAATTAAACTGTTAAGTTCATCGGTTGTTACTCCAGTTATTGTACCATAATATCCAGAACTACCAGAACCATTTAATCCATTTGTTGCATTGATGTTATAGTAACAATTACTTATATCTCCAAGAGCTGCTCCGACAAAACATCCAGTAGTAGAATTTCCATTTACAATAACGGAAGAATAACAATTACTAATATTAGCTTCTAATTGTCCAACAATTCCTCCTATACAAGAATCACCACTCACAGATCCATATACATATGAATTATTTATTTTTGTATCATTCCAGCCAACTAAACCTCCAACATAGGAACTACCTTTTATATTAACATTTAAAAGACCTACAGAATTTATATCTCCGCAATTATATCCAAACAAACCAACATAATCTTCTGTTGTATCTATTGTTAGATTAGAAATAACGTGATTATTACCATTAAAAGTACCTTTGAAAGAGTTGGTATTGTCTTTTCCAATACCTCTAAAATCTACCCCTTCCATATCAATATCGTTCATGAGTTCGAAGGTTACATCGGTTGTATCAACGCCAGCATTTACAAGGTCTTGTAATTTAACAAGGTCTTCGTAAGTTGTTAGATAATAAGTTTGTCCTGCTTCGAATGTTGTTTGATTAACAACTCGCATTGCTTCAACAATACCATTTGAATAATCAGGAAGAGTACCGTTTGCTATCAAACTATTCAATTCCGAAGTCGTTACACCTGTTACAGTACCGGTATAACTTCCTGAACCAACTCCTGCAGTCTGTCCTGTTTTTTCTGTATCAAAATATCCGTTAATTGTAACACTACTAGAAGCATACCCCACAAGCCCGCCGACATAGGCAGTATTGCCTGTAGCAGTTACACTGCCAGTGGCGTAGGAATTTATAATACTACCACTAGAAGCATGCCCCACAAACCCGCCGACACTATTTTTTCCTATTACACTACCAGTGGCGTAGGAATTTGTGATACTACTACTGTTAGCAAACCCCACAAACCCGCCGACAAAGGTAGTATTGCCTGTAGCAGTTACACTACCTGTAGCGTAGGAATTTGTGATACGACTACCACTCTCAATATACCCCGCCAATCCTCCGACATCGGTATGATTGCCTGTAGCAGTTACACTGCCAGTGGCGTAGGAATTTATAATACTACCACTAGAAACATGCCCCACAAGTCCACCGACATTGGCATAATTGCCTGTAGCAGTTACACTGCCAGTGGCGTAGGAATTTATAATACTACCACTAGAAGCATGCCCCACAAGTCCACCGACACTAATATTTCCCGTTACACTACCTGTTACATATGAATTTTTTATAGTAGCATCGCTACTGCCACCCACTAAGCCTCCGACATAATTTTTTCCTGTTATATTAACACTATCTAAATTTATGTTTTTAATTGTAGAATTTTTTATGTTTCCAAATAACCCGACATAATCTTCTGTTGAGTCTATTGTTAAATTTGAAATGATATGATTATTTCCATCAAATGTACCTTTAAAAACTTTTGTATCATCAGGAGAAGAATAATTTCCCCCTCTAGTACCAATACCTCTGAAACTTACCCCGCTCATGTTGATATCGTTCATGAGTTCGAAATTTACATTTGTGGTGTCGATACCACTATTTACAAGATCTTGCAATTTAACAAGGTCTTCGCTTGAGGTTAAATAATAAGTTTCACCAGCTTGGAATGTTGTTTGATTAACTACACGTTTACTTTCATCAACAAAAGAAATTCCTAAATCTCCGATTGTTGTACTTTCTGTTGCAAAAGAAGTTTGAGTATATGTTATTTGGATTGTAGAAGTTGATGTTGTTCCTGCGGTTGTCGTAACAGAATTAAGAATAGCATCTATACCTAACTGCTCTGCAACATTACCTGTTACATAGTTTCCATTAGTTGATGTTAATGAAATAACTCCATCGCTTATAGAACCTGTTATTCCATATTTATCCAACTCTGCAAATATCTCGTCTATTGTCGTATCATTATCTAAATGAATATATCCTAAAGTGTTATCACCATTTTTAATTACTATAGCATCACTAGGAGTAAAATCTGGTAAAGTTCCATCCGCAATTAAACTATTTAATTCTTCTGTGGTAACACCAGTTACAGTGCCTGTATAATCTCCTGAACCAACACCAACACTTTGCCCTGTTGTTTCAGAATCAAAATATCCATTTATTGTTGGATTATAACTTGCTAAACCAACTAATAATCCGACATTCGAAGATCCTACTACATTACTTGAAGAATAAGAATTATTAATAGAGCCTCTTTCGATCCATCCCACAAGTCCGCCTACATCATGATCTCCATTAACAAAACTCATTGCATATGAATCATTTATTATACCTGAATAACTGACTCCTACTAGTCCACCAATTTCATTACTACCTTCAACAGATCCTATACTATATGAATTATTGATTTCTCCACATAAAACACCAACTAAACCTCCAACTTTTGAGATAGAAGAAATATTACTATTTAAAGTATAAGAATTGTTAACTTTTCCTGATAAATAACCGACAAGTCCTCCAACATAGGTATTACCATTTATACTAGAATCTTCTAAACCAACAGAATCTACAGTTGCATTTTCACTTACATAACCAAATAACCCAACATAATCTTCTGTTGTGTCAATTGTTAAATTAGAAATAACATGATTATTACCATTAAAAATACCGTTAAATCCTTTAGAAAGATCTGGATTTTCCCACTTGCCACCAACAGTTCCTATTCCTATAAAATCTACCCCTTCCATATCAATATCGTTCATGAGTTCTAAGGTTACGTTAGTTGTATCAACACCACTATTTACAAGATCTTGGAGTTTTACTAAATCATCACTTGTTGTAATATAGTATGTTTGTCCTGCTTCGAATGTTGTTTGGTTAACAACTCGCATTGCTTCTATAATACCATTAGAAAAATTAGGTAATGTACCATTTGAAATTAAGTTATTAAGTTCAGAAGTCGTAACCCCGGTTATGGTTCCAGTATATGCACTATTAATACTACCTAAAGCATCAGACTGTCCAGATGTATTATTGTCAAAGTATACATTATTATATGTCGCTGGTCCATTACTATAACCAACAAAACCTCCTACACTTGAATTACCAACGACAGTACCTGTAGAATAACTATTAGAAATTGTACCTCCATAAAGACCTCCTACAAGACCTCCGATAGCATGTCCCCCGGAAACAGAAACAGAAGAATAACTATTTTTTATCTCGCCTTCAGAGTATCCAACTAACCCTCCGAGATCATTATTGCTATTAGAACCTATAACAGTTCCGGTAGAATAACACATATTAACAGTTGCTGAGTTCTGACATTGTCCAACTAAGCCCCCACCTGTTTTATTTGTTACTTGAACTGTAGAATTGGAAGAACAGTTTGTTATAATACCATATAATAAACCTACAACACCTCCAACAGCATTAGAGCCGATAATTGTTCCGGAAACATTACAATTCGTAATTTTTATTCCATTTTCAGCTAGACCAATTAACCCTCCTACATAATAGCCACCTGATATATCTACATTTTCTAAATTAATATTTTTAATTTCTAAATTTGAATTTACATAACCAAACAAGCCTACTGAGCCTTCTGTACCTTTTATTGTTAAATTAGAAATCGTATGGTTATTACCATCAAAACTTCCTTTAAAACTATTGTCTTTATCTTTACCGATACCTCTAAACTCAACCCCACTCATGTCTATATCGTTCATGAGTTCGAAATTTACATTTGTGGTGTCAATTCCAGCATTTACAAGGTCTTGGAGTTTTACTAAATCATCACTTGTTGTAATATAATATGTTTCACCAGCGCTAAATGAAGTTTGGTTTACAACACGTTTGCTTTCGTCAACAAGAGAAATTCCAAGTTCTCCCATTGTACTGCTTCCAGTTGCTACCATTGTTTGGGTACAATTTACTTGAATCGTTGAGGTTGAAGTTGCTCCAGTTGTTATTGTTATAGTACCTTCTACGGTTTCTATTCCTAATTGATTTGCAACATCACCTACTATATAATTACCACTACTAGAACTTAATGAAATAACTCCATTTTGTATTGTTCCTGTTATTCCATATTCACCCAATTTATCAAACAAATCTCCTATTGTCATAGAAGAATCTACAAAAAATCCGCCAACTACGTTTGCTTCATTTTTAACCATTATATAATTATCAGGAGTTACTATTTCTCCAGAATTTATTTTTGAATTTAAATCATTTGTTGTGATTGAATTAATCCCAGTAGAACTACCTATTCCTACAGCTGCATAATTGCTAGAGGAATTTATATCATAATATGAAGAACTTACTGCAATACTTGAACTATTAGAACCTATAAAAGCTCCAATATCAGTACCGCTTCCAATTGATTGATTTTTAAAATCTATATTTGTTGAACTATAACAATTAGATACAGTAGCTGAATTGCTGGCAATTAGCCCTCCTAAACGAGTATCATCCCAGAACCAGCCATCAGTACTTGATGAAAATAGTTTCCCGGTAGAAAATGAATTAGAAATAGTTGCGTATTCATCAGTACGACCAACTAAACCTCCTGCATAAACATCTAAATCACAGTCAATATTGCTATTAGAAAAACAACTATCAATAGTTGCCCAACTTCCAGATAATTGACCAACTAATCCTCCTGCACTACAATAAGCATAAGTATTAACGTTAACATATGATGCAGAATTTGATATTATGCAACTATCAGTAATGCCAACAAGTCCTCCAATATCCCCATAGTCTCCTGTTATCGTTATGGTTCCAGATACATATGAATTTTCAATAGAAGATTCACATAAACTTCCTACTAGACCACCTACTGCATCTTGACCTGTTATATTTACATTTTCTAAACCAATATTTAGTATACTAGCTCTTTCTGTATATCCAAATAAACCTTGTTGAATCTCATTAGGTTTATTAATTGTTAAATTTTTAATAACATATCCATTACCATTAAATTCCCCTATAAAAGGTGCATATTCTGTAGAAGTACGGGTTCCAATAGCTGTCCAATCAAACCCTTCGAGATCAATATCGTTCATTAAAATGTATTTACCTGACATATTGTTCTGCATATCTTGGAGTTGTTGAGCAGTCTTAATAACTGTATAACCCTGTTGAATAGCTTCTTCTTCGGTTAATCT